>DATNFA010000036.1:0-54957 GCA_035606615.1 Steroidobacteraceae bacterium | reverse complement strand
AGCAGCCGCAGCAGCCCAGGATCGTCGTCAACGACTAGTAGACGAGCTTTGCGTTTCACTTGGGTTGGCATCACGACTGCCAGGGGGCGTGGGACTGCGTTCAATGATGGACCTCTCGATTTCTTTGATCGCATCCAGCTTTTGCTGGGCCTCGGCAAGCTGGCGACGCAGACGCGCATTTTCCTCGAGTTGCGCTTGCACCCGCTTGTCCGAGTTTGCCTGCGACCGGCCGCGGTCGTCGAGTGTCGCCAGCAGCCGACGATTCTCAGCTTCGAGCTTCAACCGCGTGTTCGTCTCGTGCAGCAATACTGCGGCAAACACGCGTTCTTCCTGAGTCATGCGCTCCGGCGTCGCGAGCAAAGTTTCCAATAGCCGCTTGCCTTCTTGCGGGTTGCTCGCAGGATGTCCAGGAGTTACACGCGCGACTGCGAAACGCAACGTGCTCGCAGTCGTCGGCGCGCGCGTGTACTCGCGTTCGACCTCATAGAACACGTCCGCTTGTCGCGCCGGATCGGGACTCGCGAGTCCATCCATCGTGTCGAGATACGCGCGCAGGCCGCTCGCGGAAATCTGCGCCGGCGCGACGATCGGGGCGGGCAGCGGCTCGCTGCCGAGCTTGTCGGTGAGCCCGCAGGCGGCGAGGGTAGTGAGCAGACTCGCGAGGACGCAGCGGCCGAGCATGGTCACGCCGGCTCCGCTTCGAGTTGCGGTGCGAGCGGCAGGCGGATGCGAAAGTGCGCGCCGGGAAACACGCCGTCCAAGATCTCCACCGAGCCTCCGTGGGCCTGCACGAATTCCGAGACGACCGACAGGCCGATCCCGGTCCCTTTGAGATGGCCCGCCGTGGGGGCGCGGCCCGAGTAGAACGCCTCGAAAATGGCGCTGCGCTCTTCCTTGGTGATGCCCGGCCCGGTATCGGCCACGTCGAGCACCAGCAGGTCCTTGTCCGCGTGCGCGTGAATAAAAATCGTACCGCCGCGCGGGCTGTATTTGAGAGCGTTCGACAACAGATTATCCAGGATCAGTTTCAGCTTTGCCCGGTCGGCGCGCAACTCCACGTCCTGCACCTTGAGATCGAGATGCACGCGTTGCGCGAGCAAGGTCAGCTGATGCGTCTCGAGCGCCGACTTGATCAGCGGCCGCAGGCGGAACTCAGTGATCTCCAGGCCCGAGTGCCGCGCCTGCCAGGCGCTGAACGAAAGCAGGTTCTCGATCAGCTGCTGCAGCTTGATGCCGTTGTCGCGCAGGATCGTCGTCACCTCGCGCTGTGCGCTGTCCAGCTCACCGACCGCGCCGTCCATCAACAGTTCCGTGCCTTCGCGGATGCTGGCGAGCGGCGTCTTCAGCTCGTGCGACATGTGCCGCAGGAAGCGATTGCGCTCCTGGGCGAGCTCCAGCAGGCGCATGCGTAGCCATTCCAGCTGCCGGCCGAGGTTGGTGAGGTCGGTCGGGCCGCGCACGTTGATCGGCTTCGAGAACGTGCCCTTGCCGAGCTGGCTGATCGCGCTGTCGATCTGGCGGATCGGGCGCATCAGCAGGAACGTGAATACGGTGACCAGCAGCGCCGTCAGCAGGATCAGCGCTGCCGATTGCCAGAACAGGTACTGCTGGGTCTCGGCGGTCGCGGTCTGCAGGCGCGACAGACCGGTTTCGATCCGCTCGCCCGTCGAGGCGGACAGCACGAACGCCGCGTCCCACATCGGTGCAATCGCTTCGACTGCGTCGCGGACCAGTTCCGGCGCCACGGTCCCGCGAGCCAGCAACGCGGCGTCGACTCGGCGCAGCGACTGGCGCAGCTCCTGCAGCTGCGTCCGTCGCACGCTGTCGGCAGCGGCGGTCTCGATGTTGTTCAGGGTGACCAGCAGGCGCTCGCGACTGTCGCGATAGACCTCGGTCAGCCCGGGATCGTTGAGCACCTGGTAGAGCTTGGCGCTGCGCTCGATCGAAGCGATCTGCTGGAACAGTTGCTGGGTCAAATGCGCAGTCTCGACGCCGCTGCGGACCAGCGCGGCGCTCTCTTCGGACAGCGCACGCACCTTGGTCGCCGCTATCACGACCGCGAGCAGCAGCGGTACCGAAACCAGCGCAAAGCCGGTCAGCATCAAGCTGCTCAGGGACTTGGGGCGGGGCAGGCGCATGCCGCGCATTCTAGCGCCTTAACATAGCCTGGAGCTTGTGGCGCGCGTCGCAATCCGCGCGTAGCGAAGGGCTTCTGGGCCTATGAATTCCGCTGCAATTGCGGCTCTCGTTGCAGCCGGCGCTCCCATTCGAGCTGCGAGCGCACGATCGACTCCAGGTTGTCATGCCGCGGCGACCAGCCGAGCACCTGGCGGACGCGCTCCGCCCGGGCGATCAGCGACGGCGGATCGCCGGCGCGCCGCGGCTCCTCGATCGTCCGCAGCGGCCGGCCGTTCAGCCGGTCGACCATCGCAATCACTTCGCGGACGCTATATCCGTGGCCGTAGCCGCAGTTCAGCGTCGTCGATGCACCGCCCCGGCGCATGTAGTCGAGCGCCTTGAGGTGCGCGGCGGCGAGATCCTCGACGTGGATGTAGTCGCGCACGCCGGTGCCGTCCGGCGTCTCGTAGTCCGTGCCGAAGATCGAGACCTGCGGCCGCTTGCCGACCGCGACCTCGCACGCGACCTTGGTGAGCAGCGTGCCGTTGATGGTCGACTGCCCGATGCGCCCGCCGGGGTCCGAGCCTGCGACGTTGAAGTAGCGCAGCACGACGTAGCGCAGTGCAGTCGCCGCGCTGAGGTCACGCAACATCCACTCGCTCATCAGCTTCGAAGTGCCGTACGGGTTGATCGGCGCCGTCGGCGAGTCCTCGGCCGCGACGCCGCCGGCAGGAATGCCGTACACGGCGGCCGTTGAAGAAAATACGAAATGCTTGACGCCGGCCTCCTGGCAGCACTGCAGGAGACTGCGGGTCGCGCACGTATTGTTACCGTAGTACTTCAGAGGATTCGTGACGGACTCGGGCACGACGGTGTGGGCCGCGAAGTGCATCACCGTGTCGACGCCGCGCTCGCGCAGCAGGCGCGCGACCAGCTCGCGGTCGCCGGTGTCGCCGACCACCAGTTCGCCGTGGACGACCGCTGAGCGGAAGCCTGAGACGAGATTGTCGAGCACGACTACTGTTTCGTGGCGCTCGCCGAGCTGGCGGACGACATGGCTGCCGATATACCCGGCGCCGCCGGTTACGAGGATTGTCATGATGAATAAGTATCCGACATCGAGCATCCGCTTCACAATTCGTGAATGAGCCCTTCATTGATGAGTCGCGACAGCCGCAGCAGTGCGCATCCTTACAACCGCCTCACACCGGACGTGATCATCGCGGCGGTGGAGTCGCTCGGCTACGTGTCGGACCGGCGCATCCTTGCACTGAACAGTTACGAGAATCGCGTCTACCAGGTCGGCATCGAGAACGGCACGCCCCTGGTTGCGAAGTTTTACCGGCCGCAGCGCTGGAGCGTGGCGGCGATCGCCGAAGAGCACGGCTTCGCGCTCGAGCTGGCGGCCGCGGAGATTCCGGTCGTGCCGCCGCTGGTGCAGGACGGTCGCACGCTGTTCGAGTACGACGGTTTCGGCTTCGCGGTGTTCGAGCGGCGCGGCGGGCGCTGGCCGGAGCTCGGCACGCGCACCGAGCGCGAATGGATGGGCCGCTTTCTCGGCCGCATTCACCTGGTCGGCAAGCGCCAGCGCTTCCGGCAGCGCGGCCGCATCGATATCGAGCGGCTCGGCCAGGAGCCGCGCGATTATCTGCTCGAGCACGACTGGATCCCGCCGCATCTGCAAACAGCGTACGAATCGCTGACCGCGGACCTGCTGACCGAAATCCGCGCGGCGTTCGCTGCCGCGCACGGCGTTGCGGAAGTGCGGCTGCACGGCGACTGTCATCGCGGCAACGTGCTGTGGACGG
Source organism: Steroidobacteraceae bacterium (assembly GCA_035606615.1). Taxonomy (GTDB): domain Bacteria; phylum Pseudomonadota; class Gammaproteobacteria; order Steroidobacterales; family Steroidobacteraceae; genus Steroidobacter. The sequence goes on along the minus strand of DATNFA010000036.1, from coordinate 51,031 downwards.
ACACCGGTCCGCATTTCGTCGATCTCGACGACTGCCTGATGGGGCCGCCAGTTCAGGATCTGTGGATGTTGCTGTCGGGCACGCGTCGCGAGATGAGCGAGCAGCTCACGCACATCCTGGAGGGCTACTCGCATTTCTCCACGTTCGATGCCCGCGAGCTGGTGCTGGTCGAGAGTCTGCGCACGCTGCGCATGATTCATTATTCGGCGTGGCTGGCGCGCCGCTGGAGCGACCCGGCGTTCCCCGCTGCGTTCCCCTGGTTCGTCGAGCCGCGCTACTGGGAGAACCAGATCCTGGCGCTGCGCGAGCAACTGGCGGCAATTGCTGAAGGGCCGCTGGAGCTGTAGGGCCTCCGGGCAACTGCGACGGGCTTGGTTTTCGTCCGAGCGCATGCTGTGGTAGGTTCGGCGCGCCCGGCAAGGACCCTGACACGCACCCCATGAATTTCCCACATTTGCATCTGCTTCGATCAGCGGCGCTCGGCGCGCTCGCCAGCCTGTTAGCCGCTTGCGGTGGTGGCGGTGGCGGCGGCGGCGGTACGCCGGCACCGGCGACCGTCACGATCAGCGGTCGCATCACGTTCGACCGCATCGGCTTCGATGCGACTCTCGGCAATGGTCTGAATCCGACTGCGCCAGTCGAGTTGCCGGCGCGCCAGGTGACTGTGCAGGCAATCGATGCCAGCAACACGTCCGTGCTCGCCGAGACCGTCACCGATACCCTCGGCGATTATTCGCTGAGCGTGCCTTCCAATCGCAACCTGTTCATCCGTGCGCGCGCCGAGATGATCAGGACCGGCACCGCGCCGACCTGGAATTTCTCGGTCCGCAACAACACGACCGCCGGCACGGGCGACGCGCTGTACGCGCTCGATGGGAATGCAGCCAGCAGCGGCGCCGCGAACAGCACGCGCAATCTGCGTGCGCCGACCGGCTTCGGTGTCAATAGTTACACGGGCGAGCGTGCCGCCGCGCCGTTCGCGATTCTCGACACGGTATTTCGCGCCAAGGAGCTGGTCCTGACTGCTGCGCCCACAACGGCGTTCCCGGACCTGCGCATGTTCTGGAGCAGCAGCAACAAGCCCAATGTCGGTAACTTTTGTCCTGACGACGGCAACATCAATACATCGAGCTACGTCGTGTTCGGTGCGGGCGAAGTCGACGGCTGCGGCGACCCCGTCGCGACGGGTATCTATCTGCTAGGCGACTTCACGACGGGTGATACCGACGAGTTCGACCAGTCAGTGATAGCTCACGAGTTCGGTCACTACGTCGAGGATCGCTTCGGACGGTCGGATTCCATCGGCGGCGAGCACGGCGGCAGCGCCACGCCGCTCGACCTGCGGGTCGCGTTCGGCGAAGGATGGGGCAACGCGTTCTCCGGCATGGTGCGCAACGATCCGATCTATCGCGATTCGTTCAACGGCGCGCAGGACGACTTCAACATCGACCTGGAAGCGGACGACGACGTGAACGAAGGCTGGTTCTCGGAAGCCTCGGTCTGGGAAATCCTGTGGGACCTGTTCGACGCGACCAACGAAGCAGGCGACACCGCGGCGCTCGGGTTCGCGCCGCTGTATGCGGTGATGACCGGTGCAGAGAAGACGACCGATGCCGTCACGAGCATCTTCACTTTCATCACCGGGCTCGAGGCTGCGAATCCAACCGCGATGGCGGCGATCAACGATCTGGTCGCGGGCGAGGATATTAACGGCACGGGTGACTTCGGCACGGGCGAAACGAACGACGGCAACCCAGCAATCAACAACGGAGTGCTGCCAGTCTACGGCGACATCACGTTCAATGATCCTCCAATCACGGTCTGCAGCCGTTCGCCGTTCGGCAATACCAGTGGCAACAAGCTCGGCAATCGGGTGTTCTTGCGCTTCAACAACACTGCGCAGCACTTAGTTACGATCCAGGTAACGGGCTCGAACGGCGGCGGCGGAGTTCCCGCGACGGATCCCGACATCTTTGTGTTGCGCCGAGGGGTGCTTGCGGCCTTCGGTGCCAACGAAGTGCCGGGCAGCGAGACGATTGATCAGGTGCCGCTCCCTGACGGGCTGTACATCATCGAGGTGTACGATTTCGCCATCGACGGCGCCAGCAACATTCCGCGCTGCATGACCGTGTCGGTCACGGGCACTTGAGATGCTCGACTCTCATTCAAGAGGCATGATCAGGATGAACCGCTTAGTCCTCTGTGTTTCGATCGCCAGCCTCGTGCTGGCAGCCTGCGGATCCGAGCCGGATCCCGATCCTGCCGCTGCTGCGCCGAAACCCGCAGCGAAGCCGGCCGTGCCGGACGACCCGACGCTGCGCATGGCGCAGGCTGTCGGCAACGGCAAACCCGGCGCAGCCGTCATCATCCGCTACGAATTTGCGTCGAAGCCAGCGGTCGGCACGCCTACCGAGTTGCAGCTCGCGTTCATTCCGCAGGCGGGCGTGGACGCCATGGAGATCACCGTCAACGGCATGGACGGCGTGACGCTGTCGGGTCCGTTGACCGCGAGCTTTGCCGAAGTCGTGCCCTCCAAGCCCTACACGCACACCGTGTCCGTGCTGCCGGACCGCGCCGGAGTTTTCTACCTGTCCGTCGTGGCTACGACCCAGATCGGCAACCAGAACCTGAGCCGCACGTTCTCGGTGCCGTTCGCAGTCGGCACTGTGCCGGCCCAGCAGAAAGCAGCGCCGCAGACCGACCCTTCCGGCCAGGCGGTGCAGCCGGCCAAGGCCCAGGAAACGACCCAGAAGAAGTCTGGCTAAAGCCGACCTGCAGGGATCCCGATAGGGTAGAATCCGCGGCCCTCTCGGCCGCCGATCCGCTCCCGTGCCCACTGCCCAGCTCCGCAACATCGCCATCATCGCGCACGTCGATCATGGCAAGACCACTCTCGTCGATCAGCTCCTGAAGCAGTCAGGCACGTTCGCTGCGCGCGAGATCGTGCCCGAGCGCGTCATGGATTCGAACGCGCTGGAGCGCGAGCGCGGCATCACGATCCTGGCGAAGAACACCGCGATCCAATGGCGCGACTACCGCATCAACATCGTGGACACGCCCGGGCACGCGGACTTCGGCGGCGAGGTCGAGCGCGTGCTGTCGATGGTGGACTCCGTGCTGCTGCTGGTTGACGCCGTCGACGGGCCGATGCCGCAGACGCGCTTCGTGACGCAGAAGGCGTTCAAGCACGGCCTGCGGCCGATCGTGGTCATCAACAAGATCGACCGCGAAGAGGCGCGCCCGCACTGGGTGCTCGACCAGACGTTCGACTTGTTCGACAAGCTCGGCGCGAGCGAGGCGCAGCTCGATTTCCCGGTCGTCTATGCCTCCGCGCTGCGCGGCTTCGCCGGCAACGAGCCGAACCAGCCGGCCGCCGACATGACGCCGCTGTTCGAAGCCATCGTGAAGAACTGCCCGCCGCCGGACGTCGACGAGAACGGCCCGCTGCAGCTGCAGGTGAGCCTGCTCGACTATTCGAGCTACGTCGGCGCGATCGGCATCGGGCGCATCAAGCGCGGCAAGATCCGGCGCAACAGCCCGGTCGTCGTCGTCGATCGCGACGGCAAGGTGCGTAACGAGCGCATCATGCAGGTGATGGGCTTTCTCGGCCTGCATCGCGTCGAGGCGGACGAAGCGAGCGCGGGCGACATCGTCGCGTTCGCCGGCATCGAGTATCCCGAGATCTCCGACACCATCTGCGACCCGCTCACGCCGGAAGCGCTGCCGCCGCTGGTCGTCGACGAGCCGACGATCAGCATGACTTTCGAGGTCAACAACTCGCCGTTCTGCGGCCGCGACGGCAAGTACGTCACGAGCCGGCAAATCCGCGAGCGGCTCCTGCGCGAGGCGATGACGAACGTCGCGCTGCGTGTCGAGGAGACCGACGATCCCGACAAGTTCCGTGTCTTTGGCCGCGGCGAGCTGCACCTCGGCGTGCTGCTGGAGAACATGCGGCGTGAAGGCTACGAGCTCGCAGTGTCGCGACCGCGCGTGGTCATCAAGGAAATCGAAGGCCAGCCCTGCGAGCCGTACGAAACGCTCGCAGTCGACCTCGACGAGAGCTCGCAGGGAGCGATCATGCAGGAACTCGGCGAGCGTGGCGGCCAGCTCACCGGCATGTATCCCGACGGTAAGGGTCGCGTGCGGCTCGATTACGTGATTCCGTCGCGCGGCCTGATCGGCTTTCAGACGGAGTTCCGTACGCTCACGTCCGGCACCGGGATCATGCACCACATCTTCGATCACTTCGGCCCGGTGCTCGATCGCGAGATCGGTCAGCGCACCAACGGCGTGCTCATCTCGAACGCCCAGGGCAAAGTGCTGGCCTACTCGCTGTTCAATTTGCAGGAGCGCGGCCGGCTGATGGCATCGCACGGCGACGAGGTTTACGAGGGGCAGATCGTCGGCATCCACAGCCGCGACAACGACCTGGTCGTCAACCCGCTGAAGGGCAAGAAGCTCACGAACATCCGCGCTGCAGGCCGCGACGAGAACATCGTCCTGGTTCCGCCGATCCGCTACACGCTGGAGCAGGCGATGGAATTCATCGCCGACGACGAGCTGGTCGAGGTGACTCCCACGCAGATCCGTCTGCGCAAGCGCGCGCTCAAGGAGCACGAGCGCAAACGCGCGGGCCGTGAAGAAGAAACGGCAGAATAGCTGCCTCTTCGACATAACCCTCGGTTTCTATTTCAGAAACCGTCATCCGGCTTTCACATAAAACCGCGAGGTGGCTCACACCCTGCTGCGCGCTCATCGCCCTAGGATGCGGGTCAGCCTGTGCTGACATGCGGGCTTTTTGCCTGGATTTGCCTGGGACTGGGACGATGCATCGACTGCTCGACAAGCAGGTCAAGGACGCGCTGGGGCCGAACGGCGAAATCGATCTCGCCAAGCTGCTCGCTGCCGTCGAGAGCACCTATACCCGCGCCGACGACGAGCGGCGCGGGATCGTGCGCTCGATGCAGCTGATGTCCGACGAAGCTACGACGTTGACGCGCCAGCTCCGCGAGAGCACCGCGAGCCAACTGCAGGCGGTGCTCGATCACGTCAAGGACGTGATCGTCACCGTCGACGAAGCCGGCCACATCGTTTCGCTCAATGCCACCGGCCAGCGCGTGTTCGGTCACGTGGAGCAGGAGATCGCCGGCCGCTCGCTCAGCTTCCTGCTGCCGCAACTCGCCGACAAGCAAACGCTGCCGTTGCAGCTGGAAGAACTTGCGGCGCGTCTCGACGACACGCAGGTCGATCTCGCGCCGCACGAGACGCTTGGCCTGCATTCCAACGGCACGTACTTTCCGGCCGAGCTCGCAGTCAGCAAGACGCAGCTGAATCGCCGCACGCTGTTCGTGGTCTGCTTGCGCGATACCACGGATCGCAAGGCCGCCGACGCGGCGCTGCGCGACAGCGAGGCGCGCTATCGCACGCTGGTCGAGCACGCGCCGGAGATCATCGTCGTCATCGACCTCGATCGTAATCAGCTCGCGGACGTCAACGAGAACGCCGTGCGCTTCTTCAAGATGGATCGCGCGGTGCTGCTGTCGAGCAGCCCCGATGTGCTGAGCCCGCCGCAGCAGCCCGACGGCTCGGTGTCTGCCGACGCGAATCGCACACAGTTCGAGCTGACGGTCGCAGGCGAGACGCCGGTGCTCGAATGGGTATTCCGCGACGCGCTCGGCAACGACATTCCCTGCGAGGTGCGCTGGGTGCGGCTGCAGTCCGGCGCGCATCGCCTGATCCGCGGCAGCATCACCGATATCGCCGAGCGCAAGCGGGCCGAAACGCTCGCGGCCGGCGAGCGCCGCGTGTTCGAGCGTCTGGCCGCGAACGTCGATCTGCGCATCACGCTCGAAGCGATCACCGAAGTCACCGAACGCGTCCAGCCCGACACGGTGTGCGCGCTGCGACTGCTCGATGAAAGGGGCACGCGCCTGAATCTGTGCGCCGGCCCGCGGTTGCCAGCCGATTACGCCCGCGCCTCCGAAACGATCGAAATCGCCGTGCGCAACGGTTCGTGCGCCGCAGCCGTGTATCTGCAGCGACAGGTCATCGTCGCCGACATCGCCCGCGATGCGTTGTGGGAGAACATGCGCGATCTGGTGCTTGCGGCCGGCTTGCGCAGCTGCTGGTCGACCATCATTCATGCGTCCGATGGGCGGATCCTCGGCACGCTCGCGCTGTATTTCAGAGCTCCACGCAGCCCGCTACGCCGCGACTTCGAGCTGATGGCGCGCATGACTCAGCTCGCCGGCATCGCGATCGAGCGTCGCAGTGCCGAAGGCGCACTGCGCGCGAGCGAAGCGCGCTATCGCCGCCTGTTCGACAACGTGATGGAAGGCGTCTACAGCTCGACGCGCGATGGCCGCTTCCTGTCGGTCAATCCGGCGCTGGCCCGCATGGTCGGCTTCTCTTCGCCGGGCGAGCTGCTCGCGCAGGCGCCCGAGACGATCTATCACAACCCGCTGGAGCGCGTGGCGATCATCGAGGCGCTCGAACGCGACGGCGAGATCCGCAACGCCGAGTTCCAGCTGCAACGCGTCGATGGCACGACGCTGACCGTGATCGAGAGCGCGCGCGCGGTAAAGGACGAGCACGGCCACCTGATCGGCTACGAAGGCACGATTTCCGACATCAGCGAGCGCAAGCGCGCCGAGACGGCGGTGTTCGAGGAAAAGGAAAAGGCGCAGGTCACGCTGCAATCGATCGGCGACGCCGTGATCACGACCGACGCAGCCGGCCGCATCGAGTATCTCAACCCGGTGGCCGAGGACCTGACCGGCTGGGATTCGATCGAGGCGCAAGGCCGCTCGCTGCGCGAGGTCTTCAACATCCTCAACGAGGTCACGCGCGAGCCGCTCGAGGATCCGGTCTCGCGCGCGCTGCGCGAGGGCAACGTCATCGCGGTGACCGACCAGACGGTGCTCGTCAACCGTCGCGGCCAGGAGATCGCGATTCAGGATTCCGCGGCGCCGATCCGCGATCGCCTCGGACGCATCATCGGCGCGGTCATGGTGTTCCACGACGTGAGTCGCGAGCGGCGGCTGCGCCGGGCACTGGCTTATCAAGCGAGCCACGACGCGCTGACCGGCCTGATCAATCGTCGCGAGTTCGAGAATCGGTTGAACGAGGCGCTGTTGACCGCGCGCTCGGACGAAGGCACGACGCACGTGCTGCTGTACCTCGACCTCGATCAGTTCAAGCTGGTCAACGACACCTGCGGTCACCAGGCCGGCGACCGCTTGCTGAAGCAGATCACCGGCATTCTGCAGACGCGCATTCGCACCAGCGACACGATCGCGCGCCTGGGAGGCGACGAGTTCGGCATCCTGCTGCAGGACTGCACCGCCGAGCGCGCCGCGAAGATCGCGGACAGTCTGCGCCAGGCGATCCGCGAGTATCGCTTCGAGTGGGACGACGGCGCGATGAACGTCGGCGTCAGCATCGGCATCGTCGAGATCAACAGCAGCAGCGAAAGCATCGGTAGCGTGCTCAGCGCCTCCGACGTCGCGTGCTACGCGGCGAAGGACTCGGGCCGCAACCGCGTCCACATGTATCAGTACGGCGCTGCGCCGGAGCGGCATCGCGAAATGCAGTGGGTCTCGCGCCTGACGCGCGCCTGCGAAGAGAATCGCCTGGAGCTGTACTACCAGCCGATCGTGCCGATCGGCAGCAACCGCGATCCGCGCGGTCATTACGAGCTGCTGGTGCGCATGCGCGGCGAGAACGGCGAGCTGGTGATGCCGGCGGAGTTCATTCCCGCGGCCGAGCGCTACAACGTCATGTCGATGATCGACCGCTGGGTGGTGAGCCAGGCGCTCGGCACGCTGGCGCACTATCGCACCGACGGCGATCCGCGCCACGGCTACACGCTGTCGATCAATCTGTCAGGCACCTCGCTGAACGACGACCGGTTCCTCGAGTTCCTGATCAACGAGCTGCAGACCTACGATCTCAGCCCCGGCGCGGTGTGCTTCGAGATCACCGAGACCGCGGCGATCTCCAACCTGCCGAACGTCGTGCACTTCATGCGCGAGTTCCGCTCGCGCGGCTGTCAGTTCTCGCTCGACGACTTCGGCAGCGGCCTGTCCTCGTTCATGTACTTGAAGAACCTGCCGGTCGACTACCTGAAGATCGACGGGCAGTTCATTCAGAACGTGACGACCGACCACGTCGACCGCAGCATGGTCGAGGCGATCACGCAGATCGGCCGCGCGATGGGCATCAAGACCGTCGCCGAGCGCGTCGAGACGGCCGAAGTGCTCTCGTGTCTCGCCGATATCGGCGTCGAGTATGCGCAGGGCATCTATATCGCCGTGCCGCAGTCGGTCGAATCGCTGAGCCGCATCACGCGGACTCATCCCAGGCTGAAGCTGGTGCACTCGGCGTAAGAGTCGGGCTGAAGCCCGACCTACAGGGCACTAATACTCGTCGTGGAGCTTCCACCAGTGGTACGGCGGCGTCTGGGGATATCCTTCCGGCGAATCCTCCCAGGCCTCCTGGCGTCCGAGCGCGGTGATGTCGAGGTAGTTCCAGGTGTTGCCCATCTGCTCGTCGCCGCGGTTGTTGATGAAGTAGGTGCGAAACACCTTGGCGCCGTCGCGGATGAAAGCGTTCGTGCCGTGCCACTCGCCTACGCCGAAGTCGGCGTCGAAGCTGTCCGTAATCGTGACCCACGGGATTTTCCAGCCAAAGCGTGCTTTCAGTCGTGCGATGTTGGACTGCGGTGCGCGTGAGGCGAACACGAGCGTGGTGTCGCGCGCATTCAGGTGAGAGACGTCGGCGACCTGGTCGGCCATGAACGAGCAACCGATGCAGCCGTGCTCGGGCCAGCCCTCGACGCCGGGCTCGTAGAAGGCGCGGTAGACGATCAGCTGCCGGCGCCCCTCAAACAGGTCGACGAGGCTCGCTTTGCCCTTGGGCCCGTCGAACAGGTACTCCTTCTGCACGGCCACCCAGGGCATGCGGCGCCGCTCGGCAGCCAATGCATCATGAGCGCGGGTCAGCTCTTTCTCTTTCACCAGCAGCTGCTGGCGGGCAGCTTCCCATTTCTCGGGCGACACGATCGGGGGTGTTTTCATCGGGAGGCTCCGTTCACCTTGGGCGTTAGAGCCAAGACCGTCCCAAGAGCGGCACGGTTCCTCAGCCGATGCCGACGACGAGTAGTCGGGTGGCTGTCCGTGCTTGGTCCCGCTGCTCGTGCTGTGCGCTACATCCTCGCGGCCGCGTCGGTTACTCTCGTCCCGGCATGCGCTGGATCTGTTTCGTCCTCGGCTGTGTGTGCGCCTCGTCCGCGATCGGTGCCGATTTCCAGGCTCGCATCGATCGAGTCGTGCGCACTTACATGGAGCGCGAGCGCATTCCCGGCATAGCGGTACTGGCGATGCAGGACGATCGGGTAATCCTGGACCAGGGCTGGGGGTTCGCCAATGTCGAGGGTCGCGTGGCCATGACCCCCGACGCGGTGCAGCCGATCTACTCGATCTCGAAGCACATGACGGCTGTGGCCGTGCTCGCGCTCGCGGAGGATCGGCTGCTGGACGTGAACGAGCCAGTCGCGCTGCGGCTGACCGAGTGGTTCGACGACGAGCCGCAGCTGCGCATCGTCCATTTGTTGCGCCACACGTCCGGACTGCCGGAATTCATCGGACTCGAAGGCATCGAGGCGATCGAATCCGGGACGCGTCCCGGCTCGGTCGCCGATGTCATCGGCATCGTCGACCGCGCACCCCGCCGCTTCACGCCGGGTACGTGGCACTCTTATTCAAACAGCAACTATTCGGCGCTTGCGCTCATCGTGGAGCGTGCCGGTCGCAAGCCTTTCGCAGTGCCCGGGCTGGAAGATTGCGCGACGTCGCGTTCGCGCGGAGTGCGTTGGTCGACGGGCTACACCGTCGCTGGCAAACCCTGGACACCGCCAGCGAATCTCACCGCGACTTACGTGGGTAACGGTGGAATGTGTTCGAGCGCCCGCACTCTCGCATCGTGGATGCGAGCGCTCGCGGCGGGGCGGATTCTGCCGGCAGCCCGCGTGCAAGAGATGGTCACCACCGCAGCGCTGCCTGGTGGGTTCACTCCACCGTATGGCTATGGCCTAGCCACCGTTACCGTCGCTGGCCGGCCAGCGTGGTCGCATGCGGGCGGCGGCGAAGGGTGGGGCGCCTGGGTGGCCTATCTTCCGAACGACAACCTCACCGTTGCAGTGGTCGGGAATCGCGGCTGGCTGTGGAGCACGGACCTGGGCGTGCCCATCGTTCGCGCGCTACTGGGACAACCTGAGCCGCCGCGCTTGCGTCGCGAAGAGCTCAGTGCCCAGGAGCGGCGCGCGCTCGCCAACTTCTGCGACGACGGGCTGTTCGATTTCAAGATCGCGGCGGGGCCGCGCGATGTCCGGGTGACCGTTGCGCCGTTCGGCGAGCCGATCGAGTTGTGGAAGCAGGCACCGGGGACGTTCGTTGCGGCGCTCCGGCCGGATACTTTCCGTCTGCGGCTGCGCGGGCAATCGCCGCCCGAGTTCGACTGGATGGAGCACCGCTCCTACCTGCGACCGTGCCCGAAAGCCAAGCAAAACTAACGTCTGAATGAGCCGCTGACCGGCTGGTTCGCTCGTTGCCTTCCCGCACACTGCGCGGCAAGGGGCGGAAAACCATGCGCAGCAAATTATTCGTACCCGGCTCGCGCCCCGAGTTGTTCGCCAAGGCGCTGGCCGGCGCCGCGGATTCGATCTCGTTTGACGTGGAGGATTCCGTTCCGGAAAACTCCAAAGCCTACGCGCGCGAGCAGGTGGCCGATTTCCTGCGGTCGGGCGCTGCCAGGGACTCCGTGAAGTCCTTCATCGTGCGCATCAACGCGCTCGGCTCGCCGCATTTCGAGGGGGATTTGATGGCATTTGCCTGCCAGCAGGTCGCGCTGCTGAATCTGCCGAAGGCGCAGTCTGCGGCCGACGTACGTACGGCCGCAGCGGCGCTGGAGAAAGCGGAGCGGTGCAGCGGCGTCGCGCGGCCGATCGGTCTGCTGGTCAACATCGAGACGCCGCGGGCATTGCGGCTCGCTCCGGAAATTGCCGCCGCGCATCCGCGAGTGGCCGGGCTGCAGCTCGGGCTGGCCGATCTGTTCGAGTCGATGCGCGCTGAGCGCCGCAATCCGGCCAACGTGCACGCGGCGATGTTTCAGATGGCCATGGCCTGTGCCGAGAGCGGCAAGTTCGCCTACGACAGCGCTTATCCCGACGTCGCCGACGCTGCAGGATTCCGGCGCGAGGCCGAGCAGGCCCGTCAGCTCGGTTACGTGGGCAAGAGTTGCGTGCATCCGCAGCAGGTCGCTCTGGCCAACGAGATCTTCGGTGCCGCGACGCTCGACGTCGACACGGCGCGCCGCATCGTCGCCGCGGCGCAGGATGCTGCGCACGCCGGACGCGGCGCGTTCCTGCTCGATGGCCGGATGATCGATCTGCCCTTCGTCAAGCGTGCCGAAGCCGTGCTGGCTGCAGCGAACGACAGCAGCGATCGCTTGTGAGAGCGCTCATCGCCCTGACGGCGCTCGTCGTCAGCGCAACGGCTGCAGCGGAAAGTATTTCCTCGATCGACGTCGCCGCATTGCCCGCGATCGCTGGCGAAGGCGCTCAGACGCGACTCACGGTGATCGACGGCCGGCCGGTGGTGCTGCAGCCCGGCGTGGTGCGCATCTTCGATGCGAGTAGCAAGAAGTGGACTGAAGCGCGCTGGCCCGAAGGGTTGGGCAATGAGCTGCCCGCCATCGTCAGCGACGGTCATCAGGCCTTTGTATTGCGTGGCGACCGGCTGGCGGAGCTGGTGCTGAACAGCGATGCGCCGGCGCTGCGAGCATTGCCCAACCTGCCCGTGTCGCTGACTTCCGCAGTCGGCGTCCCCGCAGACGGACATTTATATGTAGCGGGCGTCGACGCGACCGGAGCGTCGCGGTTCCTGCAGCTTGCGCCGCTGAGCGAGGCGGGGCAGTGGATCCAGGAGACTGCGTGGCCCGCGGGCGGCATCCCTTCGTCACTCGTTCCCCGACTCGGGGCGCTGTATTTGACTGTCGATGATCGTCTGCTGCGCTGGTCGGCGGACAGCGGTTGGCAGGATCGGGGTTTAACGCCTGGAGCGATAGTCGCCGGCTCGGCTCACGCGATTGGCCAGGCACACATTATCTATCTGGTGCGCGACCCGGACGGCTCATCGCATCTGGAGACGTTCCACACGATCTCGCGTGCGTGGGCGCCGCTGCCCTATCGCAATCCCGGTCAGATCGGCGATGTTGCCGCGCTCGGCAACGGTGTACTGATCGCGAGCACTGCGGGCGGTAGCATCGCCTTCGAAAACGCGCAGCTGCTTTCCAGCAAGCGCGGCCTGACCGGCATCGATTGGATCATCGTCGTCGTGTACCTCGGGGCGATGATCGGCGTCGGCGTCTACTGGTATCTGCGCGACCGGCACGGCTCGGCCTCGGAGTTCTTCCTCGGCAGCCGCTCGATTCCGTTCTGGGCGGCCGGCGTCAGCCTGTACGCCACCAATACCAGCTCGATCAGCTACATCGCGATTCCGGCGAAGGCGTTCGAGACGGACTGGCAGTACATGATGAACAAGCTCATCACCATCCTCGGCCTGATGTTCGTCGCCGTGTGGATCGTGCCGCTGCTGCGGCGGCTCGATCTCGTGTCGGTGTTCAACTATCTGGAAATGCGCTTCCACCCGGCGATCCGCATGATCGGCAGCGCGCTGTGCATGGCGATGCACGTCGGCGGCCGCATGAGCGTGGTGCTATTTCTGCCGGCGCTGGCGATCGCGACCATCACGGGCATCGACGTCGTCTACAGCATTCTGATCATGGGTGTCTGCACGATCGTCTACACCGCGATGGGCGGCATGCGCGCCGTGGTGTGGACCGATTTCGTGCAGGTCATCGTGCTGATGGGCGGCGCGCTGTTCGCCATCGGCTTCGTGTTCCACGCGCTCGGCAGCACGGCGGTGTACGAAACTGCGCTGGCCTACGACAAGACCAAGCTGCTCAACCTCAGTTTCGATCTCACGCAGCCCACCGTGTGGGGCTTCCTGTTCCTGATCCTGTTCGACGTGGTGCTGACCTTCCCCAAGGACCAGGTGCTGATGCAGCGCACGCTCGCGACCGACTCACCCAAGGCCGCCGGGCGCTCCATCTGGATGTTCGCCGCGATCATGCTGCCCGGCGGACTCATCTTCTACGGCATCGGGACGGTGCTGTTTGCGTACTACCGGGCGAATCCCGAACGGCTCGATCCGCTGCTGCCGATCGACGCGACCTTCCCGCTGTTCATCTCCGCCGAGCTGCCTGCAGGGCTGACCGGGCTGATCATCGCCGGTATTTTTGCCGCGGCGATGGGCACGCTGTCCGGCACGATCAACAGCATCGCAACGCTCCTGTCGGTGGATTTCTACGCGAAGCTGGCGCGCAACCCGACGGAGCAGCGGACCAAGCGCTTTGCCGAGTGGATGACGGTTGCGGTCGGCCTGGTCGGCATCGCTCTGGCGCTGCTGCTGTCACGCCTCGACATCCATTCGCTGCTCGACCTGACGATCGAGATGGCCGGGCTGCTGGGCGGTGGCTTTGCCGGCGCGTACACTCTCGGCATGTTCACGCGGCGCGCCAACTCGGCGGGCGTGTCCATCGGCGTGGCGACTGCAATCGTCGCGACGCTGGCGGCATGGTGGAACGACCTGGTGCATCCGTACTTTTATCTCGGCATTTCGATCGGCACGTGCATCGTAGTCGGCTACCTCGCAAGCCTGTTCTTCCCGGCGCCGACTCGCTCGCTGGCAGGCCTGACGATCTTCAAAGACGATGACCCGGTGATCTCTGACGGGAGCGCGCGCCGATCGACACTCAGTTCCTGAAAACCTTTCTGACGGTGGCCGATCAGGGCTCGATGGCAGCCGCGGCGCGCGTGCTGAACATCACTTCAGCCGCAGTTTCACAGCAGATCCACACGCTGGAGCGCGAAATCGGGGTGCCGCTGATCGTGCGTGTCGGACGCACCGTGCGCATGACTGAGCAGGGCGCGCGAATCCTGTTGCGCGTGCGCGAGCTGGTGCGGGATTTTTCCGACCTGCGCAGCGTCGCGAACGAGAGTCCGATCTCCGGCGAGCTGCGCCTCGGCGCATGCCCGACGGTGCTCGCCGGAATGCTGCCCGGGATCCTGGCGCGGATGGTCGGCAAGTTTCCGCACATCAACGTCTACATCCAGCCGGGGTACTCGGCGCCGCTGTACGCATCGGTCGAAGCGGGCGATCTCGACGCGGCGTTCGTGCTGCAGGCGCCGTATCCGCTGCCGAAGACCTGCGATTGGCATTTGTTGCGCGAAGAACCGTTGATCGTGCTCGCGCCGCATCACATGGGTCATCGCACCGCGCACGACCTGCTGGCGAACGAGCCGCTGATCCGCTACGACCGCAACCAGTGGGGCGGACGTCAGGCAGATGAGTACTTGCGCAAGGTCGGCATCGTGCCGCGCGAGCGCTTCGAGGTGAATGCGTTGAATGCGATCGCGGTGATGGTCGATCGCGGACTCGGCGTCTCGCTGGTGCCCGACTGGGCGAAGCCGTGGCCGGAGGGGTTACGGCTGGCGCGGTTGGCGCTGCCGGAGGAGTCGGTGCCGCGGCGCATAGGGGTGATCTGGTCGCGAGCGAGCGTGCGGCTACGGCTGGTGACAGTCCTTTTGCAAGAAAGTATCGCGGAATCCGGATGAACTCTCGGATCTGAATCTCTGGTTCTTCTTTGCGCCTTGGCGATCTTTGCGAGAGAAATCTTCTTCACTCTGTAACCCAACAAAAACTACCCTCTGAACAAACCCCGGGCGGGTTCTATTCACCGGACCGACTTCATAGATTGCCTCCCACAAATGCCTGAAGGGGGAGGCGACATCATGAGCAAGACATTGCGTGCAGCGCTGCGTTGTTTCGCAGGTTCCATCGGCGTACTCGCGGCACAGGGGGCTGCGCAGGCGCAAGACACAGTTCCTACCGAGCGCGTCGAGGAGGTCATCGTCACCGGCACCCGCGCGCCGAAGGCGGTCGACAAGATTCCCGGCGCGATCAACGTCGTCTCCGCGGAAGAAGTTTCGCGCACGTTGAGCCTCACGCAGGACGCCACTGCAGTGCTGGCACGCACCGTGCCGGGTTATTCCGAATCCTCGCAGGCCATCAACAGTCTCGGCGAGACGTTGCGCGGTCGGGTTCCGTTGCGCCTGTTCGACGGCATTCCGCAGAGCACGCCGCTGCGCGACGGCAGCCGCAACAGCGTGTTCACCGACATGGATATCGTCGGCCGCATCGAAGTCATCAACGGTCCGTCGGCGGCCGAAGGCATCGGCGCCGCGGGCGGCATCATCAACTACATCTCGAAGGACGCGACCGAGCCCGGCTTCAACGTCAATGTCTTCACCAATCTGTCGTCGCAGTTCGAGGACGACAGCGACAGCTGGAAGGCCGGCGCCACGGCTACGTACAAGTCCGACGACTACGATGTGGTGCTGAACGGCGCGCTCGGCGATCGCGGCATCACCTACGACGCCAACGGTCGTCGCATCGGCCTCTCCGCCAGCAGCTCCGCAGCGGACTCGGAGACCGAGAACCTGTTCCTGAAAGCCGGCTGGAACTTCGGCGCCGACGGCAATCAGCGGCTGCAGTTCTCCGCGAGCCACTTCAAGCTGGACAGCAAGGGCGGTTACCACTGGGTCGAGGGCAGCCGCGCGCTCGGCATTCCCGATACTTCGGAGCCTGGCCCGCCGCTCGGCACCGGCGGCGTGCCGCTGGTGGGCACCGAGTTCAACGAGTTCGATCAGTACGTGCTCACGTACAAGAATTTCGATCTGTTCGGCGGCAGCTTCACCGCCGACGCCTA
This sequence comes from Steroidobacteraceae bacterium, assembly GCA_035606615.1. GTDB lineage: Bacteria > Pseudomonadota > Gammaproteobacteria > Steroidobacterales > Steroidobacteraceae > Steroidobacter. The sequence continues at coordinate 35,143 of DATNFA010000036.1, read as the reverse complement.
CACGGCCGACCAGGCGATGCGCTTCCCCGCCGACAACGGCGCCGACCGCCAGGATCCGCTGATTGCGCCGATCGGCCAGCTGGTCGACCAGTCGGAGGTGAAATCGGAGAAGGAGGGCGTGCGCACGTCATGGACGCGTGGCGACCTGTTTACGCCCGGGCTGGAGCTGCACGTCGGCCTGGACCTCAACAAAGACGAGACCGAGCAGCGCCTGGCGCTCACGGATCGCGTGTGGGTGCCGCCGATGAAATACACCAGCATCGCGCCGTACGCGCAGCTCTCGTACGACATCGGCCCGGTGACCGTGAGCGGTGGCTTGCGGCACGAAGACGGCGAGCTCGAGGTGAACGACTACACCACGACGTTCTTCCGCAATCGCGCCTTCGTCGAAGGCGGCAAGCTCGACTACTCGGACGATCTGTACAACGTTGGTGCGATCTGGCGCATCACGCCGGAGTGGTCGGTGTTTGCTTCGTACAGCGAAGGCTTCACGCTGCCGAACATCGGCATCCCGCTGCGTAACATCAACCGGCCGGGTCAGTCGGTCGCGGGCATCCTGGACCTGCAGGCCATCATCTTCGACAACAAGGAAGCGGGCTTCAATTGGCGCGGCCAGCAGGCGAGCCTGTCTGCCTCGTATTACAAGTCGACCTCCGACCTCGGCGCCTCGCTGAGCGTCGATCCCGTGACGCTGGACTTCGTCCTCAACCGCGCGCCGGTCGAGATCGAAGGTTACGAGGCCAGCGCCGAGTACCGCCTGAACGCGTCGTGGAAGTTCAACGCGCTGTACTCGCATACGGAAGGCAAGACCACGCAAGCCGGCGCGCCGAACGGTCCGCTGAGCCTGGAGATGGGCGTCGTCAACATCAGCCCGGACAAGTTCAGCGGCTCGGTGCAGTGGGACTTCCTGGACCGTGCATCGGTCGTGCTCGGCGCGACCTCGTACGTCGGCCGCGACCTCAACGAAGGACGGGCCGGCGAAGAGCATACGCACGGCTACACGCTTTACGACCTGACGGTGAACTACGACATGGAGAAGTACGGCGGCATCGTGCTCGGCGTCGAGAACCTCACGGACAAGTTCTACTTCATGTCTTTCTCGCAGATCGATTTCTTCCGCAACTACTTCGCCGGCCGCGGCCGCACGGTGTCCTTGACCTATAGAATCGACTTCTGACCGAGGGGCGGCGGCAACGCCGCTGCCCCGGGAAATCCCGCGGGATAGGGCAAGAGTAAGGTGTCGGGTTGTGAAACAGCCTCGCGATGCGATCCTGGTCGCGGGATCGGCCAACCTGGACTTCGTCGTGCGCGCGCACCATGTGCCAGCGCCCGGCGAGACCGTGCTGGGACGGGAGCTTGCGATCGTTCCTGGCGGCAAGGGTGCGAACCAGGCCGTCGCCTGTGCGCGCGCTGGCGGTGTGGCGACACGCATGGTGCTCGCGTTGGGCGAGGATGCCTTCGCTCCGCTGATGGAAAAGTCGCTGCGCGATGCTGGGGTCGCGCTGCACATCACTCGCGTCGCGCAAGCAGCGAGCGGCGTCGCGCTCATCTGTCTTGCCGATAACGCCGAGAATGCGATCACCGTAGCGCCCGGTGCCAACGCGATGTTGAGCGAGTCGGATCTGCCGCCGCTCGATGGCATCGGCTACTTGCTGTTGCAGCTCGAAACTCCGCTCGACACCGTCGCGGCGTTCGCGCGTGCGGCGCGCGACCAAGGCGTCAAGGTGTTGTTGAACGCGGCGCCGGCGTGCACGTTGCCGTCCGGCTTGCTCGCGACGGTCGACGTGCTGATCGTCAACGAGGACGAGCTCGCGAAGGTCGCGGGCCGTCACGGCGCAGTGGCCGAAGTGCTCGGCTCGCTCGATGTGCCCTGTGCGGTCGTCACTCTCGGCGCGCGCGGGTGTTGCGCGACTGAGCGTGGCACGTTCGTTCTGCAGCCCGCCTTCAAGGTCGAGCCGGTCGATACGACCGCGGCGGGCGACACTTTCTGCGGCGCGCTCGCAGCCGCGCTCTGCTCGGGTTCCCCCCTACCGCAGGCATTGCGACGCGCGAGCGCCGCCGCAGCTCTCGCGACGACACGCGTCGGTGCGCAGTCGAGTATCCCGGACGCGCAGGAGGTCGAAGCGCTGCTGCGCTCCCACGCCGATGCACGCCCCGGCGCGCTCGACGAGCTCGCGCAGTACTGCGGCGTGCGATCATTCCGCTCATGATGCGACCGACCACCAGCTTCAAGTTCTCGCACGCGCTGACCGGGCCGTACCTGCCGCCGCCGGGCTCGCCGCCCGGTTGGCCGTTCGCCGGCATCGGTCACTGGACGATCGACGTCAACGCGAACAGCGAAGACTGGATCCGCGGCCTGCGCGAGTGGCGCCACGAGCACCTGGTGCGGCTCGGCTACGACGATGCGCTATATCGCGATCCGCGGCTGCAATGGGCACAGCGCAACTTCGTGCACGCGCTGGCGATGATCGAGGATCGTTATCTCTACGATCCGGTCGCAGGCCGCTACACCGTGCAGCGCTATCTCGACGATCTGGAGAGCCGCTACGGCGGCATCGACAGCGTGCTGCTCTGGTACATCTATCCGAACGTCGGCATCGACGATCGCCACCATTTCGACTTCGCAAAAGATCTGCCCGGCGGTCTCGCCGGACTCAAAGGCGCAGTAGTGGACTTTCACCAGCGCGGTGTGAAGGTGTTCCTGCCGACGATGCCCTGGGACAACGGCACGCGGCCGCACAGCGAGCCCGATTGGGAGCTGATGGCCGAGCTCGTCGCTGCGGTCGGCGCCGACGGGATCAACGGTGACACTTACAGCGGCATGCCTCGCGCATTCTTCGACGCGTGCGCGAAACGCGGGCATGCAGTCGTGCTGGAGCCGGAGTCGACCGCGCAGGCCGGCGATCACATTCTGAACTGGAACCTGCAGAGCTGGAGCAAGAAGGTCCCGCAGGAGACGATCCCCGCGGTGTTCAAGCTCAAGTGGCTCGAGCCGCGCCACCTCGTGAACATCGAGAATCGCTGGAGCCGCGACCGCAATAACGACCTGCAGCACATGTTCTTCAACGGCATCGGCTACACCGCTTGGGAGAACGTGTGGGGTATCTGGAACCAGCTCACGCCGCGCGACGCCGAGACATTGCGGCGGATCGCGACGATTCAGCGGCAGTTCGCGCCGCTGATGGTGAGCGCGGACTGGACGCCGTACGAGAAGACGTTGCAGGCCGGAGTGTTCGCCAGCCGCTTCCCAGGCACCGGACAGGCGCTGTGGACGATAGTGAATCGCAATGAATACGAAGTCGCTGGCGAGCAGATCGCGCTCGCGCATGCCGCTGGCGCCGAGTACTTCGACGTGTGGAATGGCGTGCGCCTGGAGCCGCGTATCGAGGATGGGAAGGCACGCTGCGCGCTGAAGCTCGAAGCGCACGGGTTCGGCGCGATCCTCGCAGTAGCGGGCGGCACGCAGCCGCCGGAGCTCGCCGGCTTTCTCGAGCAGATGCAAAAGCTCGCGCGCACGCCGCTGCGCTCTTTCTCGGCGGAATGGCGCGCGCTGCCGCAGCAGCTGGTCGAAATCGAGCGGACACGCCCGGCGAGGGAAGCGCCGACGGGCATGATCGCGATTCCCGCTGCGGAGTTCGATTTCGCCGTGCACGGTGTCGAGATCGAAGGGCAGACCTGGGAAGGTCTCGACGTTCAGTATCCGTGGGAGGGAAGTGCGCGCCGCGCGCATCGCGGGTGTGTGCGCGTCGGCCCCTTCTACATCGACCGGTATCCGGTCACCAACGCTCAGTACCGGGCGTTTCTCGAGGCCAGCCACTATCGCCCGCGCGACGATCACAATTTTCTGCGCCATTGGGAGCGCGGTGTGCCGCGACGAGGCTGGGAGAACAAGCCCGTCACTTGGGTCTCGATCGAAGACGCGCGTGCTTATGCGCAATGGGCGGGCAAGCGTCTGCCGCACGAGTGGGAGTGGCAATACGCCGCGCAAGGCAGCGACGGGCGTCGTTACCCTTGGGGCAACGAGTGGAACGCGGCAGCGGTGCCGGAGCCTTCGACTGCGCGCGAGATGCCTCTACCCGACGACGTCGACGCCCATGCGGCCGGCGCAAGTCCGTTCGGAGTCATGGACCTCGTCGGCAACGTCTGGCAATGGACGGACGAATATGTCGACGCGCATACCCGGGCAGCGATCCTGCGCGGCGGGAGCAGCTACCAGCCGCAGACATCGCACTGGTACTTCCCGCAGGCGTATCGGCTCGATCAGCACGGCAAGTATCTGCTGATGGCGCCGAGCAAGGACCGCTCGGCCGGGATCGGCTTTCGCTGTGTCGTAGACGGCGCATGATGCCGCAGCGAGCAGCAACGGCCGTGCAGATGCGCGAATGCGCGCTGCAATTCGCTGCGCCGGACGCTGTGCAGCTCGGCGGTCTGTTGGGTGAAGCGCTGGCGGCGAATCATCGCGGACGGCTTGCGAAGTTCATCGTCGATGAGACCAGCCCGGCGATCGCGATCTTCGCGCCGGAGCACGCGCATGCGAATCATGCAGGCGACTGGTACGGGGAGCACGCTGGCAAGTGGTTGTACGCCGCGTCGAAAGCTGCGGCGCGTACGGGCGATGCGGCCTTGATGGACCGCGTCCGACGTGTCGCTGACTATCTGGTCGGATTGCAGGATGCCGACGGCTATCTCGGCAACTACGCGCCCGAGCGGCGCTTCATGCGCAAACAGCCGCCGAAGCCCGTGAGCTGGGACGGCGCGCCGCATTTGCGGACGTGGGACATCTGGACGCACAGCTACTTGATCCTGGGATTGCTGGCAGCGCGCAGCCACGTGGGTAACAGCTCGTACCTCGAAGCAGCGTGCAAGATCGGCGACTTGTGTCTGCGCACATTGACCAGCGGCGGCATCGACATTACCGATCTCGGCAATCATCACGGAATGTCGGCCACGGTGCTGTTGGACCCCGCGCTCGAGCTGCACTTCGCGACCGGCGAACAACGCTTCCTCGATCTCGCGTTGCGCATAGTCGAGCAAGCGGACCGCAATCCGCGCCTGGCGCTGCTCACGCAGGCACTCGCCGGCGCGGACGCCTCCGAGATCGCGACGGGCAAGGCGTATCAGCTTCTCTGGAACCTGCTCGGCCTCGCCAAGCTGTATCGAGCTACGGGCGAGGCAGCGCACCTGCGTGCGGTCGTGAACCTGTGGCGGAATGTTCGCGATCACCACCTCACGCTCGGCGGCGGGCCGTGGGGCGGCGTCGGTCAGCGCTCGCGCGAGGTCTTCAATCCGGCTACGGTGTTCAGTCCGTACGGCTATGTCGAGACGTGCTCGACGCTGGCATGGATGCAGCTCAACCGCGAGTTGCTGGCCATCACGGGCGAAGCAGCGTACGCAGAGGAAATCGAGCGCAGCGCGTACAACGATCTGCTCGGTGCACAGGCGCCTGACGGCGAGAACTGGTGCTACTACTCGTTCGCGAACGGACGGCGGGTGTACACGACGTATTGGCGCTGCTGCAAATCGAGCGGCGCGATCGCGCTGGAGGAGTTGCCGTCGATCGCGTACGCAACCGGCGCGGACGGCGTCAGGATCAATTTGCTCGGGCCTTCAGCAGCTGCGTTGCGCGTTCGCGAGGTCGGCATGGTGAATCTCGAACAGCGCACAGCGTATCCGTTCGACGGGGAAGTGAGCATTCGCGTGACGCCGGAGCGTGCAGCGGCATTCAAGGTTCACGTGAGAATTCCGCAGTGGGCGGCCGGCGCGAGCGTTGCAGTGAACGGCGCGAGCGTCGCGGGCGAGGTGCCCGCCGGCGCTTTCTTCGCCATCCAGCGCGAGTGGCGGAAGGACGACGTCATCACCCTGTCGTTACCGGTGCGGCCGCAGCTGCACTTCCGAACTCAGAGCAGCACGCAGGAATCGCGCGCTCCCGACGATGCGCCGGTGCGGCAGGAAGTCATGCATTTCGACTATCTCGCCGTGACGCGCGGGCCGCTCGTGTACGCGACCGGCCTGATCGACGGCTACAAGATCGAGGAGACGCTGCGCGTGCCGTCGCCGACCGATCCGACGTGGCTCGAAATCCTGTCTGCATCGCCAACGGCCGAAGGGCCGGACGTGCGTCTCGCGCCGCTCGGTCGTCCGGCGCTCGTGTTCTCTCCTTACTATCGCGCGGGCGGACGTCGCGACCGCACCTGGCGGCTGACGTGGATGCCGCTCGCGCCGGAAGCACAATGACAGCCTCCTCACCTTTCGACAGCGCGCGTCGCGCGGGTCCAGCGGGTCCGCTCAGCGGTGTGCGCGTGCTCGATTTGAGCGCGTACATTGCGGGGCCGTACGGTTGCACGCTGCTGGCCGACCAGGGCGCGGACGTGATCAAGATCGAGCCACCCGGCGGCGACAACCTGCGTCAGTATCCTTCGACGCTGCAATCCGAGAATCGCGCGTTCCTCGGCGTCAATCGCAGCAAGCAGGGCGTCATGCTCGACCTGAAGAATCCCGAAGGCCTCGAGGTTCTGCTGCAGCTGGTGGCGCTGGCCGACGTCCTGGTGCACAACTTCCGTCCGGGAGTGCCCGAGCGTCTCGGCATCGATTACGAGCGGCTGGCGCTGCTGAATCCGCGACTGATCTATTGCGCGGTGACCGGTTACGGCGAAACCGGTCCGCTCAAGGACAAGGCGGGCTACGACCAGGTGCTGCAAGCGATGAGCGGCATGTGCGTGCTCCAGGGCAAGCCCGACGGCGCTCCGGAAATCGTGCACGGCTCGATGGTCGACTACTACGCGGCCGCGTTGGTGGCCGCAGGTGTCGCGTCCGCTTTGTTCGAGCGCGAACGCAGCGGGCAAGGGCAGTTCGTCGGTGTGTCGCTACTGCGCAGCGCGCTGACGATGCAATCCGCACGCATGATCTGGGCGGAAGGCGAAGCGCTCGACATCTGGCGCGACATGCGCTCGGGCGGCATCACTGGCCTGCATCCGACGCGCGAGGGTTATCTGTACCTCTCTGCGAACACGCCGCATTTCTGGCAGGCGCTGTGCGAGAAGACCGGCCTCGCCGAGCTGGCGAACGATCCGCGTTACGACACCGTGCGCAAGCGCGCTCAGCATGCAGCGGAGATCGTGCCGAAGCTGCGCGCCGCGCTGCTGACGCGCACTGCGACGCAATGGGAGCAGCTGTTCGGCGACCAGGTGCCGTGTGCGCGAGCCCGGCGGATCGAGGACATGTTCGATCATCCGCAAGTGCTCGCCGAAGAGATCGTGACCGCGATCGAGCATCCGACCCTCGGCAGCTACCGCGGCGTCGCGCGACCGATCAAGTTCGGGCGCACGCCGGGGCCGGCGCCATTCGCTGCGCCGGCACTGGGACAAGATACTGCCGCGGTCGTGCAGGCCACGACGCCGCAACGTCGCTCGCGAATCAGCTCCTAGACGGGCGAGATCGGTAAGATGCCGGCATGACTATCCCGGCAGTGAAATGGATCTTCTGGTTCGCGATCGCAGTCGCAGTGGCCATGTGCTTCGCGGCCCTGTCCGCCGCAGTCGATCGCAACGGCGCGCTCGCCTTGATCATCGGCAGCGGCGTCCTGATCGTTGCCGCCGTCCTGTGGTATCGCCGCGCCCTGCCGGCGGCCGAAGCGCGGGAGGAAGCGCGTCAAGCCGAGCAACTCGCCGCGCTCAAGCAACAGATCAATCTCACGCGGGAGCCGCTGGCGGTGCGGGCATCGAGCGGCGTGCTGGTCCTCGTGCTGTTCGGGTCGATCGCGATCTACAGCGCCGGGAAAGCATTCGCCAACCCGACTGCGGTTTCGATCGGCGTACTGGTGTTCGTTGCGCTCATCACCGGGCTCCTCGCGCTGGTCTACGTGCCGCGGATCGGCAAGCCCGCGCTCACGATCCGGCCCGATGGCCTCGATGTTCCCGTCATGGACTCGTTCCGCTGGGACGAGATCGAGTCGATCGGTCTGCGAACCTATACGACCAAGGGAGTGACCACGCATTCGATCGACCTGTACGTTCCGCAGTTGCGCGAGCGTGCCGGCCGCTTGCATCCGCTGCTCAGGGTGGCACAGCGCGCTTTCCTGCGAGGCGGCGGGGGCTTCGTCGTGATCAACCTGATCAATCCTTCGCTTCCGGCAACGCTTGTACACGCTCTCTGCTACGACCTCTGGAAGGAGCGCACCGGCCGCAGCAACACCTGGTCATCGGTGCTCTCGTCGCAGGACATCGAACGGATGCGCCGCGGCGATGAGCAGCTCGAAATGCTCAAGAGCATCGGCGACTCGATAGAAGCCGATCCTGCGGCAGCGATGAAGCGTCTGGACGCGCTGAAGCAGCGCTACGGTGATCTGGCGGCAAAGGAGAAGTCACAGAAGCCTCTCAGCCCGGCGGCTGCCAAGCGCCGCGATGCGCTGTTGGCTGACCTGCGCACGGTCGATCCGCAGGATCGCCTGGCGACGCAGAGGATGATCGAGAAGCACGTCGAGACATATGCGCGCGAATCCGTGATCAAGGCCCTCCTCATCATCGTGGCGGTTGCCGTGCTGGCGGCTGTGGGGGTCGTGCTGTTCGATGGCTGAGCAGCGTTGTGAGTGCTGGTCGTTCGGCAATGCAGTGGCACAATATGCGCCATGACGGCGCTGGAAGAACGGTGGCACGAGATCAGTCCGTTGCTCGACCAGGCGCTGGACCTGCCGGGCAGCGAGCGCGAATCTTGGCTCCAGGATCTCGCGACGCGTGCACCTGAGCTTGCGGCGCACGTCAGGTCCTGTCTCATGGGCGTCGCGGAGCTTGTGGACGGCAAGTTCCTCGAAGCGCCGATCCATTCGCAGCTGCCGACCGGCCTCGAGGGGCACACCGTAGGGGCCTACACGCTGGAGCGGCCGCTCGGGTTCGGCGGCATGGGCACCGTGTGGCTCGCGCATCGCAGCGACGGTCGCTTCGAAGGGCAGGTCGCGGTGAAGCTCCTGAATGCCGCGCTCGTCGGGCATCCATCGGAGCAGCGCTTTGCGCGCGAAGGGCGCGTGCTCGCCCGCCTGCAGCATCCGAACATCGCGCGTCTGCTCGATGCCGGCGTCGAGGCCGGTCGCCAGCCGTACCTCGTTCTGGAATACGTGCGCGGCGAGCGCATCGATGAGTATTGCAAACAGCGCGGTCTCGGCATCGAGCAGCGCATCCGCTTGTTCCTCGAGGTGCTCGCGGCAGTCGCGCACGCTCACAGCAATCTCGTCGTCCATCGCGATCTCAAGCCTTCGAACATCCTCGTGACCGGGCAGGGCGAGGTGAAGCTGCTGGATTTCGGCATCGCCGCGCTGCTGTCCGTCGGCGGTGACGACGTCACGCCGCTGACGCGTCACATGGGCCCGGGACTCACGCCGGGCTATGCCTCGCCCGAGCAATTGCTCGGCCAGCCGATCACGACGGCAGCCGATGTCTTCGCGCTCGGCACCGTACTGTTCGAGCTCCTTGCGGGCCGGCGCCCTTGGGTCGCTCGCGAGGAAGCGAATACCTCTGCGGAATTGATCCGGCTGAAGCTGGAGACGGATCCGCCACGCCTGTCGGACGCCGCAGAACAGGAACCGTGGCGCAGGCTCCTGCAAGGCGATCTCGACAATATCGTCGCAGTGGCCTTGCGCAGAAATCCCGAAGAGCGCTACCGGACCGCCGAAGCACTCGCTCAGGACTTGCGGCGCTACCTGGCGCACGAGCCGGTATCGGCGCGGCCGCGCTCGCTCGGTTACCTCGTCGCGAAGTTCGTGCAGAGGAATCGCGCCGGGGTAGTCAGTGCGTCGGTCGTGGCGCTGGCGCTGATCGTCGCGGGCGCGTTTTCTTTCTGGCAAATGCTCAGGGCGAACGAGCAGCGACAGCTCGCCGAGGATCAGGCGTCACGCGCGGAGTTCGCGCGCGACTTCGCCGAGTTCGTGCTCACCGATGCCGGCACTACCGGTCGTCCGTTCACGACCTCGGAGTTGCTGGCGCGCGCGGAGCAGGCCATCGAGGCCAATGGCGCAACCGATAGTCCGGTGGCGATCGAGCAGACCATCAACCTCGGCTCGTTGTTCGCGCGGCTCAGTCAGCACCGTAAAGCCCAGGAGCTGTTCGAGAAGGCCAACGCTCGCGCGATTGCCGGCAACCACGCCGAGCTGCGCTGGGAGTCGGCCTGCGAGCTTGGGCGCATGCATGCCTATGCCGGACGCTTGCGGCAGGCTACCGAGCTGCTCGACTTTGGAATCGCAGAGCTGGAACGGCACGCACCGAATTCGCCCGCGCTGGTCGAATGCTACGAGCAGAAATCGGATCTCCAGTTGACCAAGCAGGAGATCGCCGCGGCCATCGTCACGGCACAGGCTTCGGTCGCGCAGGCGCAGCGAATATTCCCGCGGGCGCGGCAACATTGGATATCGCCGCGCGTGCAGCTTGCAGTCTCGCATCGCGCGGCCGGTCACTTCCAGATCGCGGACGACATGCTGCGCGAGACGCTCGACCTGCTCAAGGAGCTCGGCCGGGAGCGCACGGCCGATGCCATGCTTTTGTACAACACCTGGGGCATCGTGAAAGCCGACATCGGCGACATCGCCGGCGCGGTCCGGATGTTCGAGGCCAGCCTCGGCGTCGGTCATGCGCTGTGGGGCGACACCACTGTGAGTCAGTGGGTCAGCGTCAACTATGGGCGGCGACTGCTGCTGCTCAACAAGATCGATGCTGGCGAAGAAAACATCGCGAACGCGTTGGAACGCTCGAGCGGCGAAGACGATGCGGAGATGCAAGCCGCCGCGCTGTTGGGTTTGATCTCCGTGAATCGAGTGCGGGGCGATCTGCAGGCGGCGAAGGCGGCGCGGGTGCGGGCCGAGCAGTTCATACGAGAGCAGTTGCCGCCCGAACACACGATGCACGTGAACCTGCTGTTGGAAAGCGGCCTGCTGGATCTCGCAGACAATTCGCTGGTCGACGCGAAGACCCGCTTGCAGCAGGCGCTGTCACAATTTCAACGCACGAACCGCCGGATGTCGGATCAAATCGTCGCGCTTGTGGGGCTCACGCGCTGTGAGTTGCAGTCCGGCGAGCTCGACCGAGCAGCTGCTCTTGCAACCGAAGCGACGGAGTTCGCGCGCAAGGTTGCGCTGTCCGATCAGCCGTCGTACTGGCTTGGTCTTGCGCTAATGACCGAAATCGATGTTCAACAGGCGCTCGGTCATGCCGGTCGCGTTCGTGCACTGTCCGTCGAGGCGCTTGCCCAACTCACGCCGAGTGTCGGAGCTGATCATCCGCTGACGAGAAAGGCGGTTGCACTCGCAGGACTGCGCTGAGGGATGCAGTCGCGCAGCCGCGAGTGCTCGATGTCCTTGCCCGACGCTTGTCCGGCCGGGAACACCCGTCCCGTCGCGGTGTAGCCCTGCTTCAGATAGTCGACGTCGAACTCGTAACGCTCGCCGCGTCGCGGCGTCACCATCAATTCGATGACGGTCGTGCCACTGGTGCCGACCAGTGCATCGCGCGAGAACACGTAGGCCAGCCGCACCTGCTGGTCGAGCGGCAAGCCGAGCTCGATCGTCGAATCGTCCAGCTCGAGCGTGCCGAGATACTGGGTGCCGCAGCCGGGATCCACTGTGTAGAGATCGAGCGCGATTCCGATCCGCGACAGCAGCGTGCCGCCATCCGTTCGAACATGGATGGTCGCGTTCTTGTCGAGTGCGTTGGGATACGTCTTGAGCCCCGAGCAGCCAGACAAAATCAGTGCGAAGAGCAGCGCCGCGCGGCCCACTTGCTAGCCGTTGAGATTCGGGCAGGTTGCGCTCGCGCTGGTCGCCCAGCTGCGCACTGCTGCACCGATTTCTTTGGCCTTGCCCAGGCTGCCGCGATAGATCGTCACCTTGGTGGCATTCGCGCCCGCTGGCGTCGCGTCCGCCACGAGAATGTAGAAGCCGCCTTCCGGCACCTTCTGAACTACCGTGTGATCGCCGAAGTCGACCTGCACTGCCAGCTCGGTGCTCTGGCCCGTGACCGACAGCGTCGGCTTGTAAGTGGAGTGCGACGTTTCGCGCATCGCCATGTTGCCCTGAAAAACCGTGCCCGAAGACGTGGTCCCCACTGCGAGACACTCGTTCGCCTTCTTGCGCAGCGTGTCGACGACTTGCTCGTACGGCCTTGCCGCCTCGAAGCTCTCGACCGTGCCGAACGAGCTGCCGCCGACGGTCTGTCGAAACTCGGTCGGGCTCATCGGTTGGCCGAGCGAGCCGCAGCCGCACAGCGCGGCACTGAGAGTGAGTCCAACTGCCAGCTTCCGTTTCATGATCGTCCCCGCAGCCAATACTGGGCGGCAAGACTAGCAACGGCACGCATGCCGCACGAAAGGGAACGGTAGGAATGTGTGAGACAGCTCACGCTCGCGGCCGAACGTGCTCAGCCGAGCAGAGCAAGCTCAGTTGCTCCCAAACCTTACGGTCAGCAGGGCTCGCACGGTGCGCGGCGCGATCGGCGTGAGAATTCCGGACGCTGTGGCCGAGTAACCCGCCGCGCCGGTGACATTCGAGGCCAGTACTCGAATCTCGGCGGGCCGATCGGCAAGCACGAAGCGGCTGCGCACGCCGAGATTCAACAGCGTCACTGCTGGCGTCTTGAAGGTGTTCGCCGTGTTGCCCCAGCGCTCGCCCGAATAGCTGAGGCCGGCGTCCACCGACCAGTTCTCTCCAAGGCGGCGCTCGATGTTCGCATTGACGATACGCTGCGAGACGCCGGCCGCGTGCTCACCGACGATGCCCGCATCCACCAGCGGCCCCGTCACTGCGGACTCGAAGGCCACGGCGCCCAGGACGACGCGGGTATTCGCATCCAGCTGGCCGGCGATCGAAGCCTCGACGCCGCGGTGGCGCCTTTCGCCCACCAGCGCGAACGAGCCGTCGGCGCGGAAGCCGTTGGTCGGCTTGGAGACATCGAACAGCGCGGCGATCAGGGTCAGATTCGGGGTGATCGTGCGACGCACGCCCAGCTCGAATTGCTCTGCCTCGACCGGAGGCAACACCTCGTCGCGGTTGCTCGCAGACGCCGGGGCAACGCCGGCTTCTTCGAGACCGGTCACCCAGCTGCCGAATACAGCCGTGCGCTCGGTGAGATTGACGATCGCCGAAGCATCGTAGAGCGTGGTCTCGCTGACGCCCTCTGTGTGCACGCCGGCGATGGACAGCACGTCCTTGTCGTAGCGCGTCCGATGGATGTCGAAGCGCAGCTGGGCACGGTCGCTCCATGCGATCCCATAGCCCGCAGACGCCGTGACCTGCTCGACCAGGTCAGTGCCTCGCGTTCCCGACCACGCAAGCTCGTGTCCCTCGGGCGGATCGTCGCTTCCCAGGTCGAAGGTTCCGAGAGGAATTGCGAGGGCGGAAACCAGGTCGGTTGTAGTGCGGCCGCCGCGCAGCGATGTGGTGAGCAAGTGGCTGAAGCCGCTCGCATCGAACTCCCAGCGCGCGCGCACTTCGGCGGAGTCCGCGCGCTTGGCGTAGCCGGGATAGCGGAACGTGGTCGCCGAGGCACTTCCATCGGCGTCGGCAAAGATCAAAGTGTAATCGGCGCGAGCGATGTCGAAGATCGAATGGAAGGCGGACGCGTCGAGCGAGAAATTACCGCTGCGCACGTCGTAAAGAACGCCGAAATTCGAGTTCAGAGCCTCCGTATAAGCCCAGGAGGGTGAGTAGTTGTGCAGCTCCTTGAGGCTCGGCGGCACTGCCGACTCGCTGGCGAGGACTGCATAGTCGCCGTCGTAGCCGCGTTGATAGAGCATTGCGACAGTGCGCAGCCGCTGGCTCGCCGAGATTTGCCACGTGCCGACGCCGCCGACATCGAAAGCGCGGCCTTCGTTGCCGCCAGCGAGGTGCAACGTCGGGCGCCACACGAATCCGCCGGCGAGACTCAGCTCGCCGCTGCGAAACGAGCCGTCGCCCTGCACGACACGAGTGCCGAAGTCGCGCATTCCTGCGGCGAGCCGCAGCTCGTTCGTTGGGCCTGCCTGGCGCAGGCGGTAGTTCACAACACCAGAAGGCGCGGGGTATGCGAGGCGGACCGCGTTGACGCCGACTCGTACGCCCACGCCCGCCAGCACCGGATCGTTCATCGCCGCGGCGCGGCTGAAGTAGGCATCGTCGATGCGGTAGGCACCGCTGTCGTTGAGATCGAAACCGCGGACCTGCGTTTCGCTATAGAGACCCGCTTGCTCGGTGCCGACGCGTTCGCCGAAAGCGTCGGCGGCGGACTTGAGCGCGCTGTCCTGTGCTGCTGCCGAGGCTGCGATGACGAGTGCGGGGACGACGATGGAGACGTGCGACGTTTTCATGAGGCCAGTCTAGGGACGCGGCCTGCGGTGGCGTAGACCGCTCGCTGCAGCGAGCGGGCGATTCATTGCATCGGGTGCCGGTCCGATTGAAAGTTACTCAGGGGCGGACGCCGTACGTCGGCGTCGTGCCTCCGCGCTCGATTGCGCCGAGGTCCGGCGCAGCTCCCAGCCAGCCGTCGTTGATGTTCGGCAGCGGCGTGCCCGCATCGAGTGCGTTGGTGTCGGCCTTCAACCGTGCGTCGAGCGGCGCGATCAGCGTGGTCGGGCTGGCGGGAATCGTGACCGGCGTTGCGAAGGGCAGTCCATTCAGGATCCGTCCGTTGTGCTCGTAGGGCGAAGTCGCCTGCAGAGCCGCGAACGACGTCCAGAGATCCGTGAATCGGAATTGGCCGTCCGGCAGCCAGCCGTCGTAATCGATGTCTGCGAGGCTGATCTCCGTCGTTACATTCGCGCCGTTGGTGGTGCCAATGAAGATGTTGTTGCGGAAAACGAAGTTGGTCGCAGTGAAGTCCAGTTGCTCCCACGCCCAGCCCGGCCGCACGGCTGTGTTGTGCAGCAGGTAGATGCCACTCGGCTCGTTGTTGAACTTGTAAGGCGCGGTCTTCGAGTTGTAGATGACGTTGCGAATGGCATAGGCGGGCCCGCCCCAGATCGGCTGGAAGCTCATCGAATGGTTGCCGCCGTTCGAGAAGCGATTGCGAAACGCACGGACATTGCGCTCGGTAAAGTCCAGCTCGATGCCGTTGTCCCCCGTCCAGAGAATCTCGTTGCCGTAGAAGTCGATCGCACGATTCGCAATGACAGTGTCATGATGCAGGCTCAGCGCATCACCGAAGCCGGACAACGTGTTGTAACAGACCACGTGGCCCTGGCCGACGACGACGATGCCTTCGAAATCCCATACGCTCGAATCGGTGGTCGGCCACGTCGCCTTGCCCTCGAGCAAGTTGTCGCAGATGTAGTAGTCGAGCTTGGAGCCGCCAACGCCGTCCATGCCATACGACACGTCCGTAAGACGCAGCCGGCGCGCCACGAGATTCTGCGCGCCACCGAGGTGCATGCCCCAGGAGCTCGATCGAATCGTCAAGTTCTCGATCGTGACGTAGCTGCCGGTGACGTTGACGCCGTAAGTCGCGCCGGCCGCATTGAGGATCGTGCCGTCGCGGCTCGTGCCGCGGATGAAGATCGGATTGCCTGCGGTGCCGCTGCGGCTGATCGCAATTGAACCGTTGTAGGTGCCATCCGCAAGAGTGATCACATCGCCCGCCACGGCATTCGCAAGTGCCGTGTTGAGTTGGCTGATGGTCGAGACGGCGACCGCGCGGGGCGTCACCGGATTGGCGGGCGGCACAGGCCGCGTATGCACAGTGGCCGTTCGTGTAACGTCGCCACCATCGGGATCGTGCACGCCGAGTTCGATCTCGTAGCCAGTGTCCGGCGTGAGATCGAAGATGCTGCCGGCGAACTGCTCGTCGACGGCAAACGGCGTCGGATCTTCCCAGGACAGGTTTTCGGGCCTGACGCGCAGGAGCTGCAGTGCATTCTTCCACGTGGGATCTCCGACGCGTCGATACCGAACGGCCACGGACGCATTGTGGTTCGTGTCGCCAGCAGTGATCGGCAACGAAACGCCGATCGTTTCGAGCGTCGGACGGTCGACGATGATCTGCCCGACCGTGATCGCTGCGCCCGGCGGCGGTGCCGCGTTGTTGACCGTGACGTTCACGGTCGCCGAGGTCGTCTGACTTCCGGCGGCATCGCGCGCAATGGCTGTAAGGGCATGCGACCCGTTGCCGACCGTTGTCGTATCCCAGCTTGCAGAATAGGGGTTCGTCGTGTCCTCGCTCCCGACCGCCGTTCCGTCCACGCGAAACTGGACACCGGTCACGCCGACGTTGTCGGTCGCCGTGGCCGCGATCGAAACGGTAGTGCTGACCGTGGCGCCCGAAGCTGGCGACGAGATCGCAACAACGGGCGCGGTCGTGTCGGGGGCAGCGGTCGTCGAGAAGCTGCCGTCCGTGCTCGTCGCGAGATTGCCGGCTGCATCCCGCGATTTGACCCGATAGTGATAGGTCGTCGCTGCATTGAGACCGCTTAGCGCCATGGTGTGTGAGGTGACCAGCGCGGCGGCCACCGTGGTCGAGGAGCCGTAGGTAGCCGACGTCCCGTATTCGACCTGCGAGTCGGAAGGTTCATCCGTCGTCCACGAAACATTGGCTTCCTGAAAGCCGGGACTTGCCGACAGGGCGTTCAAGACCGGAGCAATGGTGTCAGCCGGGGGCGGAGGTGGCGGCGCGGGCGGCGGGTTGCCAGTGCCTGGATCGCCGCCGGATCCTCCTCCGCAGCCGGCAAGTGCAACGCTGAACATCGCGATGGCGGCAGCGCGCCGAATGGCATCAGCCAGCCCGCCCGAGGCGAATGATCTCATGTACGACATCAGGTGCTCGAACCTCGGCGTTCCAGCAGATGATCGATCGACGCTTTGCCCGCGCCGCAGATCGCAAGCCACGTGAACACGGCAAAGTAAATGGCTTCCTCAAAACCCAGCAGTGTCTCCAGCGAATCCACGTCGCTCCATTTGGCGGCTGCGATGGCCACGATCATGACCACCGCCAGCGCGCCGGCGCTGATGCGCGTCAGTAGTCCCAGCATCAGAAACAGTCCGCCGAAGCATTCCACTGCGGAAACGAACGGCGTCATGACGTGCGGGAACGGGATCCCCCAGTCAACGAAGGCCTGGGTGATCCTCTCTAGGTTCTGCAGCTTGGTCCAGCCGGTCAGCATGAACGGGTAGCCCACGACGATGCGGGCGACCAGCGGGCCGGCCCACTCAAAATGACCTGCGAGCCGTTTCGGCCAGAGAATCGAAGCTTCGAGCAGCGGCATCGGCGTGCACCTCGATTTCACGTTGATATTCGTGCGCGCCAGTATAATTCGCGCGGGCGCGAAGACGACCTGAAAGTCGATCGTCTCATTTCATGACGCGCCTGCCTTCGCGTGCGCATGCCACGCATGCCTGAGACAGGGCTCTTCAAAACTTGCGCGCCGTAGCTGCGCGCACTCCTTTCGTCGATGATTCGATGCTTGAATGCCGCCGCGCGCTGTTGCTATATTGTCTGAGTTATTGCGGGCGATACCCACCTGCTTGCTCCAGCTCCAGGGCCAACACATGATCGCCGCGATCTACTCATTCCGTAGACGTGCGGGCACCGGGCTGGCAGCGCTCGTCCTTGCGGCGTCTGCGACACTGCCGGTCGGCGGTGCGCTGGCACAGACGCTACAGCTGAACGATCGCGAGTACTTCACGACGCCCGGTGTCGATGTCCTGGTGTTCAGCAATTGGTACGACGGCTTGTTCAGCGATGCGAAGATCGCCGGCGTCGAGCTGATTCATCACGGCGAGCGGACCGCAACGAACGGCGATGTGCGCCTGAGCCCGACGCCGGAGCAGTGGGACATGCTTCCCGAGCTCAAGCGCCGGACGGTATTGCGCGAGCAGGACGCGATCGAGGTCCGGCTTGCGTATACCAAGTTCGATTTCGAATACACCCTTCGCGCACAGCCACGCGCCGATGGACTCACCTTGAGTGTCGTGCTCGACGCTCCACTGCCCGCAACGCTCGTCGGCAAAGCCGGCTTCAACTTGGAGTTCCTGCCGTCGGCGTACTTCGGAAAGACCTATCTCATGGGCGAGCGCAGCGGCACCTTGCCTCTATATCCGGCAGGGCCGACCGGCCGCGACTCTGCAGGCGAGGTTGTGCGTGTGCCGTTGGCACGAGGTCGTACTCTGACGTTGGCGCCGGAGGCCACGGAGCATCGCGTCAGTATCGAGTCGCGTACTGGCGAGCTGCAGCTCCTCGACGGACGCAATCAGGCGCAGAACGGCTGGTTCGTCGTTCGTGAATTGCTCCCCGCGGGTGCCAAGGGGACCGTGCTCGAATGGAATCTGCGAGCGAGCGCAGTGCCCGACTGGGTACGCCCCACCGTGATCGCACACTCGCAAGTCGGCTACCACCCGCAGCAGAAAAAGGTTGCGATCCTCGAGCGTGACCCGCGCAACCGCCAGCCTGCGACGGTACGCGTGCTGCGCGTCGCCGCAGACGGATCCAGTCGTGAGGTATTGGCCGGATCGCCGACCCTTTGGGGAAACTATCTGCGGTACACCTACTTCGCGTTCGATTTCAGCGGCGTGCGTGAAGCCGGTGTCTACGTGATCGAAGCCGAAGGACAGCGCACCCGCGCGTTCCGCATCGCTGCGGACGTATTTGCCGATGCCTGGCATCCGACCAGCGACGTGTTCTTCCCGGTACAGATGGATCACATGCTTGTCAAAGAAGCCTACCGCGTGTGGCACGGCGCTGCGCACCTGGACGACGCGCGGCAGGCGCCGCCCAATCACCAGCATTTCGATCTGTACGCCATGGGCCCCGAGCTCGACTCGCCATTCAAGCCGGGCGAGCATATTCCCGGACTCGACAGCGGCGGCTGGTACGACGCGGGTGATTTCGATCTGCGCACGCAAACGCACTATCACACCGTCATGTCGCTAGTCGATGTATGGGAGCGATTCCGCCCGGTACGCGATGAAACGAGCATCGATCAGCAGAACCGCCACGTCGAAATCCATCGCCCGGACGGTGTCCCCGACCTGCTGCAGCAGATCGAGCACGGCACGTTGATGCTGATTGCACAGCATCGGGTGTTCGGTCATGCGATTCCCGGGATCGTGGAGCCGGATCTGGGCCAGTACACGCACCTCGGCGATGCGGTCACCAAGACCGACGGCCGCATTCATGATCCATCCGATGCGAGCTCTCCGCCCGACGATCGTTGGGCATTCACGACGGCGACTACGGCGTTGAACTTTGGATCCGCCGCGGGCCTGGCAGCGGCGAGCAGAGCGCTGCGTGGCTATAACGATGCCCTGGCCGACGAGTGCCTGCAGACGGCGCTGCGTGTTTGGAAATTCGAGAAAGGCCGCAAGCCGAATCTGTACAGTCACGGCAACACGACAGGAGGAGATCCGGCGGACGAAGAGCTGCGCGCCGCCATCGAGCTACTGCTCACCACCAAGGATGCGCTGTACGCGAAGCGAGTGAGCGAGCTCTGGCCGGTGATCGACCAGAAGTTCAGCGTCCACGCGGCGGATGCGGTCCGCGCGCTGCCGCACATGGATGCCGCGTTCCAGAAGAAGCTGCGGACGCGGGCACTCGGGTACCGCGAGCAGCTCGTCAAAGATCTCAGCGAGAATCCGTTCGGCGTGCCGATCACGCGTGGCGGTTGGGCCGGCAATGGTGCCGTGATCGGTTTCGCGGTCACGATGTACTACCTGCATCGGGCATTCCCAGACGTCTTTCCGGCCGAACACACGTTGCGCGGCCTGGACTACTTGTACGGCACGCATCCGGACTCGAACGTCTCCTTCGTTTCCGCCGTCGGCGCGCACTCGAAGCGCGTGGCGTATGGCAGCAATCGGGCAGACTTCTCTTTCATCGCCGGCGGCATCGTGCCCGGTGTGCTGATCCTCAAGCCTGACTATCCGGAAAACAAGCAAGACTGGCCGTTCTTCTGGGGCGAGAACGAGTACGTCATCAACCTCGGCGCGAGCTACATCTTTCTCGTGCACGCCGCGAATGAGCTGGCGACGCAAAGGGATTAGCAGTCGCGAGGATCACTGGTGGACGGAATCGCTGCATGGGGCGCTCGGTCCGGTGCGCACGTACTTCGACGTAGCGCGCGGAGCAGACTGATGTTGACGATCTGGGGCCGACCTACGGCGTTCAACGCGCAGAAGGTCGTCTGGGCGGCAGAAGAGGTCGGCATTCCCTACGAGCGCATCGATGCTGGCACCAAGTGGGGCGTCGTCGACACGCCGGAATATCGCCGGCTGAATCCGAACGGCTTGGTGCCCGTCATTCAGGATGGTGATTACGTGCTGTGGGAGTCGAACACGATCGTGCGATACCTCAGCGGCAAGTACGGCAGGAACGATCTTTATCCGGCCGATTTCCTGACGCGGATCGAAGCGGGAGCGTTGGATGGACTGGCAGGCAACTCACGTGCTGCCGGCACACAAGGCGGCATTTCAGTACGCCGTCCGCAATATCGGCACGCTCGAGCAGGCGCAGGCATCGTTCGAGCAGACGAACGCTCTGTTCGCGATACTCGATGCGGCACTCGCGACCAAGCCGTATGTCGCTGGCAATCACTTCACGATGGGTGACATTCCGATCGGATCGCTCGCGTACCGCTGGTACTCGATGGACTGGGCCGCGATTCCCCGCATGCCGCATCTGCAGGATTGGTATGCAAGAGTGACCGCGCGCCCGAGCTTCGATGCGATCCGACGCTTGCCGAAAGACGGACAGAGGGTGGGCTGAACCGGGCTCACTCACCAGGCGCGTGCACTCACGAAGTATGCAGCGTGAACCGCGCTGGTTCAGGAATTTGGTAATGTGCGCGCCATGGAGAACACCAGCAACATAAGGACTTCGGCCCGAGAACGGGCGATTCCGCTGGATCGCAGAGTATCCGTGGCCCCGATGATGGACTGGAGCGACTGAGCGAGAAGCAAGTTCTGGGTCAAGCACTTACTCGATCCGAAAATCGCTTGTCCCCATCTTGTCTCCGCGCTTCGCGATATTTCGAGTCGCTGCAGCTCCGCCACTCCAGAGGTATCGGCGCGTCCTGAAGAATCGGGCTGACCGTGCTCCTCATGCTTGGCGAGCTTCTAGGTCGACTCGCAGCGATTTCCCGCACATGCGGCAGCTGGCTGAACTCACGCGCATGTGAAACTAAGAGCCGGCAGCTGTGTTGTGGCTCAGAGACGCTGTCGCGAGATATTCGGGTCACACAGTCCTGGAGGATTTCGCTTGAGAACCTGGAAGATCGTGCGACCAATCGGCAAGATGTTGTTGGCTCTGGCTGATCTCGAGAAGATCGGACCCACCTACTATGAAGATCGCGATCGGTTGCACATCGAGCGCGGTTGGCTGCGCAAGTACATGGCGCCGCCATCAGAGCAGTCGATGACATCGAAGACGCTAAAGCAAATGTACTTCGCGCCAGGGTACTCGCTCGGCGAGTACCTCGACTTCGACGACGGCACGATGTTTTCACTCCGGGATCTGTGGCCGAGCGTTGTGAAAACGGACCTTCGTACTTTGGGTCCGGATTTCAACGTTCCCGTGTTCATCCTTCAAGGCGCTGACGACTATCAAACGCCGACTGCCTTGGCTCGAAGCTACTACGACTTCATCTCGGCTCCGAAGAAAGAATTTGTCCTGATTGAAGGAGCCGGACACTTCGTATCGCTCGTCATGCCGGAGAGGATCCTCCAGGAACTCGTGCAGCGAGTGAGGCCGGTTGCTCTCGAGTCCGGCTGCTAGCACCTCGCCAGCTACGCTTGCGCTCGCTTCGCCGTAGCGGTCCGTGTAGTTGTTGACTACACCGACGCACTTCTAAAAACTATCGCGCGATGAATAACTTGGACCGCAGAATTTCCATTGCGCCCATGATGGACTGGAGCGACAGTCGCAATCCACGCTGACACCTCAACAACTTACTTTTCGCCGAAACTGCATGTAGCAGTTTTGTCGCAACTGCTGCGAGAGTTTCTGAAAGCTCGCCGCCTACTTCAGCGAGATTCAAGAAAGCTTGCGGACCTCAATTGCTTCCGCGTTGCGGCGCCGCTGCAATAGCGACAACGCGACAGTTTGCGACGTCCTACGACAGACGATGCAGGCGAATAGCGAAAGTCTTTTGTGGCCACTGCGTCGCATGTCTCCGATTCTCCGGTCGAGTACGAAGCAGTCATTGCTTGTCGGCTTCGCGCTCGATCCGCACCGCGTCGTTACGCCGAAGGTACGGCTGCAATCCGATCGCTCGCTTCCCTCCGGCCTCTTATCGTTTTGACGGCCTGTACGGCACTTCTCCCTTGCGCCGCATCTCCTCTAGCAGTGCTCGTTGGGCGGCGGCATGTGCCCGAGCTTCCGCGGCAATCGCCTGGAATCGCGGATCGGAGCGCATCGCATCCCACAGCGGATCGCGCTCGATCGTGTACCACCAGTCTGTGCGTTCGCCCGATCGAAGCGCCTCGGCAAGTTCCGCCACTGCGGCATCGCGGTTTCCTTGCAGCGCGAGCATGTCTGCACGCAGACGCCGCAGCGGCCACCACACCATAGAGTCCCGCGTCGGGTCGCGCTTGCGATTCACCCAGGCGAGCGCCTCGTCGAGCACTTTCTCGGACTCGGCGCGCTGACCGTTTGCCCGCAACAGATGAGCGAACGGAACCGCGACAAAGATGTTCACCAGGTTCAGCTCGTAGGGCGCCGCGACACCAAGGCCGCCGCTTTCGATGAAGCGAATTGCACGAGGGAAGTCGCCCGTTTTCAGCGCCAGGTCGCGCACGGCTTCCGCAGCGAGCCAGTCGTTGTAGGCGCTGCGTAAACGCTCCGGAACGTCGTACACAGCTTCACCGGCGGCGCGCCAATCGTCGAGGTAGAGGAACACCTGAAAGGGCGCAAGGCCCGCAGCGTCGGACCCGGCGATCACATCGCGCGCCGCGGCCAGATCACCGAGCTCGATATACCTGCTGTATGCGCTCTGTCGCTGTCGCGACCACTGATTCGCGGGGTCGGCCGCAATGGCGCGCTCGGCGAGCATCACCCCTTCGGCAAATTTGCCCTGAAACGAGCGCATCAGCGAGAGTTGCTTCAGCACCAAAGAGAACTGCGGATCTATCTTCAGTGCTGCGAGCAGCATCTGTTCCGCTTCTGCTGGTGTAGCCGCGAGATTTGACCTGATGTAGTAGGCGCGCACCGAGAGCGGGTCGATGAGCAGCGCACGGTCGAGCATGGCTCGACCCTCGTCGACGCGACCGTCGCGGCCGGTCAAGAACTCACCAAACCTCGTGAGGCCGGGACCATTGCTGGGATCGAGCTCCAGTCCCTTGCGGAAATCGGCCTCAGCCTGCTCTTCCTGGGTGTCCACCCAAGACGCGCGCACCAGGTATGCCTCACCGAGAGAAGGGTCGAGCGCGAGCGCTTTGTCGATCAAGGCGGCGGCTTTCTCGGCGAGCGGCCCCTCGTTCATCCTGCTGATGTCGCCATCGCCCCTGCGCCAAGCCGCCGAAACCTGTGCGTCCGCGAGTCCGACATAGGCCGCCGCAAAGTTCGGATCGAGTGCAATAGCGCGCTCGAACTGCTCGATCGCGCCTTCGAATCCGTCCACCGTGTACTTCGCGAGCAGGACGCGGCCCTGCAGATAGGCGAGATATGCGTTGAGGTTCGCGCTGCGCGCACCCGGCTTTTCGGCTGCCGTGTCCGACAGGCTCGCCTCGAGCGCCGCCGCGACCTTCTCCGCGATCTCGTCCTGGATGCTGAAGACATCGGCAAGCGCGCGGTCGAAATGCAGCGCCTGCAGCTGTGCCCCGGACTGCGCATCGATGAGGCGCGCCGTCACGCGCAGCTTCTCGCCTTCGCGCTGCACGCTGCCCTCGACGAGGTAGCGAGCGTTCAGCACTTTGCCAGTCTCGCGAGCGTCCACACTCCCCTCAGCCGCCTTGAACGATGAGGCGCGGGCGATCACGACGAGTCCGCTCACGCTCGCAAGACGATTGAGCACCATCTCGGCCATGCCGAGTGCAAGGTATTTGTTTGCCGGATCGGACGAGAGATTCTCGAACGGCAACACGGCCACGGTGCGCGGCGGCAGGCCGACGACGCTGACTGAGTCAGTCTTTGGCGCCGCGGGTGGTGGGCGCAGAGCGAAGACGGCGTACGTCGCAATCCCCATCAAGGCCAGCGCTGCAACGACGCCCAAGATGACTCTCGTGCGAGCGCGCGCACGAGGCTGCGAAGTCATCTCGACCTCGAGGGGTCGCAGCGGCGGCGATTCGGTCGAGCTCTGCGCGGGGCCTGGCTGCGGCGGTGTGTATGACGAGTTCTCCGCGATCGACCGCACCTCTGGAATGAGACGATATCCACGTCCGCGCAGCCCGGCGATATACCGCGGCGCGCGCGGATCATCGCCGAGCGCATCGCGCAGCAGTTTCACGCGTTGACTGACGGTCTCGGGGTTGACGACGAGTCCCGACCACACCTGCGCCATCAGATCATCGTTCGAAACGACGGCTGGCGCGGCTCGGATCAACACGAGCAACAGATCGAAAGAAAGCTTGGGGAGAGCAATCTCGGCGGCGGCACGCGTGACGCGCTGGCGCGCAACGTCGATCACGAGGTCGGATAGTTCATAGACCTCCAACTCACGTGTTGCGCTGCGCCGGACATTCGATGTCATGACGCGGGGAAGCATAACCTTGCCGCCGGATGACTGAGCCCCAGTTTGATCTGGTTGAGCCCCGGGAGCGTCGCGGCGTGTCCCTCTGCGTTTTGCGCTGGCGATTCACAGAACAGATCGCGCTGCCCGGGCACAGCGTCGGCGCGGGCATCGTCTATTCGCCCGCGTGGGCGCCAGGTCTGTCTGTCAGCGTTTCACCTTGCCGGTCAGCTCTATTTCGACGGTCCTGCCGCGCTCTCTGCCGCGCTGGCGTGCGTGGGGCACGTTGACTGGAGTCGCGGCGCGTGGGCGCGAGTTACGCCGCTCAGTACGTCGGCGGCTTCAGCGAACAAGTAAATCGACTTCCCGGAATTGGGCATTGTCTTCGATCCCTACACGAGGAAGGGTGGAGTCGGCAGTGTTCCACGATATCGAAGCCGGCTACGAATTCGGCGTAGGGCTTTCGCTGCGCGCGGCGATCACCAACGTCACCGACGAGGATCCGCCATTTGTCGAGAACGAATCGAACGCCAACACCGACGCAACCGCATACCCGCTGCTGGGGCGCACCTACTTCGTCGAGCTGCGCTATGCATTTCGGTAGCTCGCTGGGCGGCTGCCGTCACGAAGCGCGATTGAGACTTGAACCGCGAGAGTTTCGGCTCAATCGCTTACCTGAATAACTGCGCCGACGGGCACAACAGCCGCAACACAGCATTGGGTTCGCGCTTCGCCCCATGTTTTGGGCAGCAGCATTCCTTCGCGAAATCTTGGGCTGACCTTGGGCCAGCCTTCATGCACGGCGGGCCGCCTCTCTGCACGCTCATCCCACCGCCGCAACGCATCTGCGCAACTGGCGAAAGCTGAAACCCCATTTCGGACGAGCGAGGAGACGGTCATGAGCACCAGATTCCGCAGCGTATTAACACTGGTCGTGGCGACGCTAATAGTTGGAACATCCACGGCATGGGCGGGGCCGCTCGCTAAGGGCACAAACACCCACGTCGTTGACGACGGGACCGTGAGTTGGACGCTGCCCGCCGGTCAATGCCCTGCCGCTCCGGGTGGACTGACCGGCAGCGGCGAGCGGCACCGGGTCACCATTACGAAAGTTAATGCCGACGGGAGCACCACGATCATCATCAACGATGTGGTCAGGGGCACCGCTTGGGACGCAACGGGCACCTACAAATTTGTCTATGAGAACCACAGCATCGATCAGGTACCTGCCGGCGGAGGCGTCCACCAAATCAGCATGGAGGATAACTTTATCCTCAACGGCAATGGCAGCGTTGGCCATTTGGCGGTGGGCTTCAATTGGGCTTGGACGTACACGGATCCCAATGGCCCGATTGATGTCCTTCCGCTGGCAAATCTCGTGGAGCGGAGCACCCGGGGTGAACCATTGCTCTGCGATCCCATCTAGAGTCTAGCGACTAGAGTCTAGAGACACGCCGATCTGCCTGCCAGGCGACCGTTGCGAGAGCGATCGTTGTGAGAGCGATTCCATCGCAGTCGTCTGGCAGGTTCTAAGAATCGGCTTCGCTTGCCTGCTCGAAGACAGGAGGCCTATTCATGTCTAGCCGATGCCTGGTCGCGAAGGTCCGGTTGCTCGTCTTAGCTGTCGGCACCCTGCTTCTGCTGACGTCCACCGCCTCGGCCCAACATCGCGACACCTTCCCGGGTAACGACTCATTGGATCAACAGTTGGAGGCCGTGCTCTTCGGGGCAGGCTTCACCGGCCGGATCGAGTCCACACTCGAAGCCAGGCTTGGCCGTCGCCTCGACCAGAAGCTGGCCGATGTGGGGCGCTTGTTGTGGTTTGACACAATCACCGGACTGAACAATGACAATACCTGCGCGGGCTGCCATTCGCCGACGCATGGATTCGGCGACACGCAGTCCATCGCCATCGGCATCCAGAACAATGGCATTGTTGGACCCAATCGAACTGGCCCGCGCAACATGCGTCGCGCGCCGATGGTCATCAACAACGCCTTCTTTCCCAGGCTGATGTTGAACTCGCGCTTCGTCGCATTGTCGGGCAATCCATTCGATAACAGCGCGGGCTTTTCGTTTCCATCGCCGGAGGCGATGTCATTGTCCTCGCAACCGCACCTGCTCACTGCGCAAGCGTTCATCCCACCGACTGAGCGCACCGAGGTAGCGGGATTCGACTTTGTGGGCGACAACGATGCCATCCGGGCGGAGGTGATCGAGCGATTGAACGGCATCCAGCAGTACCGCAAGCTCTTCGGCAAGACTTTCCCCGAAGTGCAGGACGGCGGCTCAATCACCTACGACATGTTCGCGCGGGCGATTGCGGAGTTTGAGTTCTCCCTAACGTTTGCCGATGCGCCGATCGACCATTTCGCGCGTGGTCAGCGCAATGCCTTGACCGACGATGAGAAGCGAGGCGCCATGTTGTTTTTCGGCACGGCGCGCTGTTCCGCCTGCCATGCGGTTGCGGGCCAGTCGAACGAGATGTTCAGCGACTTCCAGGATCACGTCATCGGCGTCCCGCAGATCGCGCCGCAGGTGACAAACAACGCTTTCGATGGGCCTGGCGCCAACGAAGACTTTGGCAAGGAACAGGTCACGGGTGACCCAGCGGATCGCTACAAGTTTCGCACCTCGCCGCTGCGCAACGTCGCCATACAGCCAGCATTCATGCACAACGGCGCGTTCACGAACCTGGAGGATGCGATGCGCCATCATCTGAACGTGTTTTCGTCCGCGCAGAGCTACACCCCAGCCAGCCAGAATCTCGCAGCCGATCTGAGCGGCCCGACCGGCTCAATTGAACCTGTGTTAGCGTGCATTGATCCGCTGCTGACGACGCCGATCACCCTAACCGATGCTGAGTTCAATCAGCTCGTCGCCTTCGTACGCAACGGCTTGCTCGACAGGCGGGCAAGGCCGGAGAATCTCGCCCGACTCGTGCCGCGATCACTACCAAGTGGCAGACCGGTGTTGATATTCGAGTTTTCGCAGCCTTAAGAACAGCAGTGCTGGACACGATTTGACAGGATTCTGTTGGCGAATTCAGACACGTGTCAATCTTGCCCTATGCGCCATGAAGATTGGTGTCGGACGCAACTGGGCGCGTGGGCGATGCTCGTATTCTTTGTGCTTGGTTTCTTAATGCTTCCGCTTGCCGTGATAATCGCACCACAGGTCATGCTGTTAATGCCAACGCTGCTTGTTGTTTTTGGTTTCATCCAGTGTGTCGTTCAGCTCGCTGCCTTAGTCCTGGTTTTCATGCCTACATCGAGGATTTGGTTTAGACCGGCCGCGCAGCTCATCGCGTAATGAAGAGCACTAGCAAACCCTTGCACGTGACGTGCAAACGCATGCGCGTGATGGGCAGCGTTGAAAGTTTGCTGAGCGCCTGGTTCCAGGTACGCAGGACGCAGGGCTCTCCGTTCATGTCCATGTCGACGTCGGCGATCTCATTCGAGGCGTTCGACGTTGCGCGTTCGTGCGCACGCTTACGCGGAGTCGTTGCGCCGCAGACTGTTTCGCTGAGCGGAGCGGATTCATAGCGTACCGCGCAATGGCGCCCCGATGCGGGCCGCGCCAGAATCCGCGCGACTCCGGGACGCCAGTCGATTTCCGTGAGGTGCGTTCATGCAAGGCTCGACGGAACTGATGCCAGTTCCCGATCTTGTCGTGCGTCTGCGGATCCCGCCGAGGCTGGATGCCGATGTCATCATCGTCGGAGCGGGGCCTGCAGGCACGGCGGCCGCCGTGCATCTGATTCGCGCGGGCTGGCGCGTGCTGCTCGTCGATCGCCATGCCTTTCCCCGTGACAAAGTCTGCGGCGACTTCGTCGGGCCGGTTGCACTGGTCGAGCTGCGGCGATTGGGACTCAACGATCGTCCCGACTATCGCTCGAGTCATTGCATCTGGAGCGCTGCGCTGCATGTGGACGGCAGGGAGTTCATCGCGCGGCCACTTCCGGCGCATGAGGGCCTGCCGAGCTATGGTCGATGCATTCCGCGCCTGATGCTCGACGATTGGCTCATGGATGCCGCGCGGCAGGCAGGGGCAGCCATTCTCGAAAACGTCACGGCGATCAGCTACGAAGCAGGACACGACAGTGCGAGCGTGCAGGTGAAATCGAAGGACGGGAATCGGACGCTGCGGGCGCGACTCGTCATCGGCGCCGACGGCAGCAGCTCTACGATCTCGCGCCAGCCTCGCGGTGGCCCTCCACCCGACGGCTCGCGCATCATTGCGGCTCGGGCGTATACGAAGGGCCAGCCGACCGCGCCGATCTGTACTTCGCCGGCGAGAGCTTTCCCGGGTATTACCGGCTCTTCCCACGAGTGAGCCTAGTCGCGGTGAATTCGTCTGTCGCAGAACGTCGCAGACGGTGGCGCAATGTCGCAATGTCTAGCGGCAGCGCAAGGATCGGCGACTTAAGTTTGCGAGCCCTCTGAATGAGTTGCCGCTTGCAGCGGCGCCTTGAAAGAGTCAGGTAAGCAGGCGTCAGCATCCGATATATATGTGTAGCTCTCACCTGGAGCTGGTATCGCTGGCAGCCAATAAATCCCGCAGAATTCACACAAATGTCTTAGTGGCTTGTCGGGACGATTGCTATAGATATGAATGGCTTAGATCGAAGAGTTAGCGTGGCCCCCATGATGGACTGGAGCGACTGAGTGAGAAGCGCCTTCGGGGTCAGGTAGTTACGCAGTGCCAAAACTGCTTGTCCCCATTCTGTCTCCTCGTTTCACGATATTCCAAGTAGCTGCAGTCGCCATTCGTAGGTCTCACACGCTCGCAAAGATGATTCGACGCGATTGCAGCCGGCGATCGCCGTCTTCGAATGCTTGACTAAATGCATGTACATGCATACGGTGATCGCGTGGCCGTACGTCTTCAGTGCTATTGCGCGTCCCTGCGAAGGGCGACTCGGGTCATCTCCCAGAAGTACGACGCAGCATTGGCGGCGGCAGACCTCACGGTCACGCACTTCACACTGCTAACGGCGCTCCAGGAAAATCCGGGCGCCCGAGCGAATGATCTGGTCGACGTCCTGGCGATGGACCAGACGACGCTTTCGCGTACGTTCGCCTTGATGGAGCGTGACGGTCTCATCGCCCGGCACGAGGGTGAGGATCTCCGGGCAGTTCATTGGAAGCTTACCAATGCGGGCCGTGCACGACTAAAGCGAGCCGAGCCACATTGGAAAGCAGCGCAGGAGAGTGTTAAGCGCTTACTGGGCGAGCAAGATGTTCGGCGACTGACGGATTCTGCGTTTCGACTCGCTGAGAAGCTGAAGACGTAAAATTCCCGCAGACGCGACGAGCTTTCTCACGGAAGGCCGCAGGAGTGCAGCCGAAGGCACGACGGAACGCAGTCGTGAAGTGACTGTGGTTCGCGAAATCGAGCTCCAGCGCGAGCTCTGAGAAGCTCCCTTGATATCCGGGCAAGAGCCGGACGGCGTGCTCCAATCGCTGCCGCAACGCATACCGATAGAGCGGCATTCCTTCGACCTGGTGAAAGACCTCTGTCACGTATACGGGCGACACATGGAGGGCGCGTCCCACGTCCGTCAAACGAATGCGCATTCCCGCCAGGCGCGAGATGTACCGCTTCGCGTTCGCCACCAGTTCCTGCTGCGTGGCACTCCCGCGCTGAGGTGCCCCTTCCGTTTCTCCCGCCATGATGCGCGCTACCCAGGCGGGGCATTGCTCACGATCGGGAATGTTCGATGGCGGGTAGCCGAGGAGCGAGTGCGCGCTGGTCATGGCTCTTCTCTGGTCAACCTGGACTGGGTCACGATGCAGGCAGGCAGCATAGTAAATGCATATGCATATAAAGTCAAAGTCTCACGATTCCGAAGATTTTGAAAGCGGCTTGCTGCTCACCCGACGTACCGTGCGATCGACCCTGAAGCCAACCACTTCATCCAGGAGCGATCCACATGAACACACTTCGCTTAGCCATAATTGCAGCTCTGCTGTCCTCAGCGTTCGCAACTGCCGCGGTCGCCGACACGCAAGCCACCGCACCTTCAAGTCGAGCAGACGCACAGGCGCAGGCGGCGGCGTTGCTCAGTCGGCCGCATACGTCGGGAGCAGTGAAAACTGACGAGGTGCGCTCGCGATCGTCATATCTTGTATCAACGACGGCGGATGCACAGGCGCAGGCGGCGATGCTGCTCAACGGCGTTCGTCCTGGAAGTAAAGTGAGAGCGTTCGCTCGAGTCGTCGAACCGACGGACAGCCGACCATCAGCGAACGCGCAAGCACAGGCAGCTGCATTGCTGAGCGGTTCTCGAGCTTCCGCGCACTCGCAGGTGCAGGCGGAACGCGCGCAGGGTGATGCACGTACGATCGAGAAATCCCTTTAGCAGCGCTTTCTTCGAAGACCGCTCGTCGGCCATCTCCGCCGCCACCACAAAAGCTTCATCCGGGAGCGATCCACATGAACATACTTCGCGCAGGCTTTGTCGCAGCTCTCCCATCCTCAGCCTCCGCATACGGCGATAGCGGACCTCATTGCATGGCCGCGATCGGCACGGGCGGCGCTGCGCAGAGCACCCCGAGCAGTGCCGCGACGGCTGCGGCGAAGAACCCGCTGGGCCGCCCGGCCTCACCTAACTGGAGTGTCTTTATCGGAACAGGATGTGCGGCTGAACTGAACGCTGGCACCGGATCATCGGCCGTCGCCGCTGCGCGAGCCCAGCCATGACGACCCGCCAGCCTTTCATCGCGTTTCTCGGTTTGCTGCTCTTCATGCTGGCAGCCTGCGGCAAGGCTGCCTCTTCAACAGATCCGCGAACGGAGGCTCCGCTGGTTCGAGCAGGTCTCGTCGAGCGCTCCGTCCAAGCGGAGCGCTCCTTCACCGGAATCGTCGCAGCTCGCGTTGAGAGCGATCTCGGGTTCCGTGTTCCAGGAAAAGTCCTGGAACGCTTGGTCGATACCGGGCAAACCGTGAAGCTCGGCCAGCCGCTCATGCGCATCGATCCCACCGACCTCAGGCTCGCGCTGCGCGCGCATGAGGAGGCTGTTGCTGCCGCCAGGGCGCGTGCGCGCCAGACTGCGGAGGACGAGGTTCGATACCGGAATCTCGTAGCCATTCGCGCGGTGTCGGCTTCGGAATATGACCAGGCGAGAGCCGCCGCCGAATCGGCGAGAGCAGATCTGAACGCGGCCGAGGCCCGGGCTGACGTGGCCCGCAACGAAACTGGCTATGCCGTCTTGTTAGCCGATGCGGATGGCGTGATGGTGGAGACCCTGGCAGAGCCCGGGCAGGTGGTTGCCGCCGGTCAGGCGGTCGTGCGGGTTGCGCACGCCGGGCGCAGAGAAGCGAGGATCGAGCTACCGGAAACGCTGCGACCGTCAGTTGGCTCAAATGCCAGGGCAACCTTATATGGAACCGGGCAGACGGGCTCCGCGACGCTTCGACAGTTGTCGGATGCCGCCAATCGTCAGACTCGAACTTTCGAGGCCCGCTACGTGCTGCAGGATCATCTGGCAGATGCACCGCTGGGCTCGACTATTTCGATCCAGCTTCCTGCTACCCCGAGCGTTCAGGGCCAATCCTTCGGGTCACTGCAGGTACCCATCGCTGCGGTCTTCGACCCGGGCACTGGACCGGGCGTATGGATAATCGAAGGGGCTCACGTCACTTGGCGTCCCGTGCATCTCGTCAGCCTCAGCGACGAAGCTGCTTGGGTCGACGGTAACCTCAAGGCAGGGGATCGTGTAGTCACGCTCGGTGCGCATCTGCTGCATCAAGGTGAGCCCGTGCGAGTCGCACGTCAATGAGCCGCTTCAATCTGTCCGCACTCGCGGTACGCGAACAGTCCGTCACGCTGTTCCTGCTCATTGCGATTTCCATCGCGGGAGTCGTGGCGTTCCTGACGCTGGGCCGGGCGGAAGATCCGTCATTCACCATCAAGCAGATGACCGTCGTTACGGCCTGGCCGGGTGCTACCGCAAAGGAGATGGAAGAACTCGTCGCCGAAAGATTGGAGAAGCGGATGCAGGAGCTCCGCTGGTATGACCGCACCGAGACCTTTACACGACCGGGGCTCGCGTTCAGTACGGTGGTCTTGCTTGACAGCACGCCGCCGGCGGATGTCCCCGAGCAGTTCTACCAGGCTCGAAAGAAGATCGGCGACGAGGCGGTCAATCTGCCACGTGGCGTAATCGGCCCGCTGGTGAACGACGAATATTCCGATGTGACTTTCGCGCTCTATGCGTTAAAGGCGAAGGGGGAGCCACATCGGTCCCTCGTTCGCGACGCCGAGGGCCTGCGCCAACGAATGCTTCACGTGCCAGGGGTCAAAAAGGTGAACATCATCGGCGAGCAAGCGGAGCGGATCTTCGTCGAGTTCTCCTACGATCGGCTCGCAACTCTGGGCGTATCGCCCACCGACCTCGTCGCGGCGCTCAACAGCCGCAACATAGTGACCCCGGCGGGCTCCATCGAAACGAAGGGGCCGCAAGTCTTCATCCGACTGGATGGCGCCATCGACGATCTGCAGACCATCCGCGACACCGCGGTCGCTGCGCAAGGCCGCACGCTGAAGCTATCCGACATCGCGGACGTGAAGCGCGGCTACGAAGATCCGGCGACCTTCCTCATCCGCAACAACGCAGAACCGACGCTCCTGCTGGGAGTGGTGATGCGAGAGGGGTGGAATGGCCTCGACCTCGGCAAAGCGCTGGACGCGGACGTCGCGACGATCAACGCGGACATGCCCCTGGGCATGAGCTTGTCCAAGGTCACGGATCAGGCCGTGAACATTCGGGAGGCCGTCAACGAGTTCATGCTCAAGTTCTTTGCCGCGCTCGGTGTGGTGATGCTCGTGAGCTTTTTGAGCATGGGCTGGCGAGTCGGCATCGTGGTCGCAGCAGCGGTTCCTCTGACCTTGGCCGCGGTATTTATCGTCATGGCGGCCACAGGCAAGGACTTCGATCGCATCACCCTGGGCTCGTTGATATTGGCGCTGGGCCTGCTCGTCGACGACGCGATCATCGCCATCGAGATGATGGTCGTGAAGATGGAGGAAGGATACGACCGCGTCAGCGCGGCCGCTTATGCGTGGAGCCACACCGCCGCACCCATGCTCGCCGGGACCCTCGTCACGGCGATCGGTTTCCTTCCAAACGGCTTCGCCAAATCGACGGCGGGCGAGTACACCAGCAACATGTTCTGGATCGTCGGGATCGCGTTGATCGCATCCTGGATCGTTGCTGTCGCGTTCACACCTTATCTTGGAGTGAAGCTGCTGCCGGACATCGCCAAGCGCGACGGTGGACACGAAGCGATCTACAACACGCCGCGTTACAACCGCTTTCGCGAGCTTCTGCGACTCGTGATTCGGCGCAAGTGGCTGGTCGCGGGGAGCGTCGTGGGTGCATTCTTTATCGCGGCGCTGGGAATGGGCTTGGTGAAGAAACAATTCTTTCCCACGTCCGATCGCCCGGAAGTTCTGGTCGAAGTGCAAATGCCGTACGGCACTTCAATCGAGCAAACGAGTGCCACCACCGCGAAGGTCGAGGCCTGGCTCTCGAAGCAACCGCAAGCGAAGACGGTGACCGCGTACATCGGACAGGGCGCGCCGCGCTTCTTCCTTGCCATGTCGCCCGAGCTGCCCGATCCGTCGTTCGCGAAAATAGTGATATTGACGGACGACGAAGCCGCGCGCGAAGCACTCAAGCATCGGCTGCGTCAGGTCGTGGCCGAGGGCTTGGCGCCGGAAGCTCGCGTGAGAGTCACTCAGATCGTGTTCGGCCCGCCCTCGCCGTTTCCCGTCGCGTTCCGTGTCATGGGTGCGGATCCCGAAAAGCTTCGTGACATTGCGGCACAGGTACGTGCCGTGATGCAGGCCAGCCCACTCATGAGGACCACCAATACCGATTGGGGCGAGCGCGTGCCGACCCTGCGTTTTTCGCTGGATCAGGACCGGATCCAGAGCATTGGTTTGACCTCGAGCGATGTGGCCCGACAGCTTCAGTTCCTGTTGAATGGCATTCCGATCACCGATGTCCGTGAAG
Source organism: Steroidobacteraceae bacterium (assembly GCA_035606615.1). Taxonomy (GTDB): domain Bacteria; phylum Pseudomonadota; class Gammaproteobacteria; order Steroidobacterales; family Steroidobacteraceae; genus Steroidobacter. Next base: position 527 of record DATNFA010000036.1, on the reverse strand, counting down.
ATATTCGTTCGGTGCAGGTTGTCGCGCGCTCTGCTGGCAACGCACGCCTCGATCCAAGCAGGATTGCGGATTTCACGTTGGTCGGAACCGCTGGCCAACGGATTCCCCTGTCCCAGATCGGGACGGTAGGCATCCGCATGGAAGACCCGATCCTGCGTCGCCGCGACCGCACGCCCACGATGACGGTGCGTGGTGACATTGCCGAAGGTCTGCAGCCGCCCGATGTTTCCACCGCTGTATTGAAGGACCTTCAGCCCATCATTGCGAAACTGCCGGCGGGTTACCGGATCGAGGAAGGCGGCTCCATCGAGGAATCCGGCAAGGCCAATCGCGCCTTGGTGCCGCTGTTTCCAATCATGATCGCGCTCACGCTGATCACGATCATTTTCCAGGTCCGCTCGATCTCCGTGATGATGATGGTGTTCGCCACCGCACCGCTGGGTCTCATCGGAGTCGTTCCGACTTTGCTGCTATTCCAGCAGCCGTTCGGCATCAACGCGCTGGTTGGATTGGTCGCGCTGTCCGGA
>DATNFA010000035.1:0-12239 GCA_035606615.1 Steroidobacteraceae bacterium | reverse complement strand
CTGTCTGCTCAGGAAAGCCGAAGGTCGCGTACTTGGAGAAGTTCGCATCCGGCGCAGCGTGCACATGGATGTCTGCTTTCGGAGTGCTCGCGCAACCTGCGAGCGTGGCGAGAGCGACCGCGCACACCGCGAGCGAAAGCTTGAGATGTTTCATGGGACAATCCTCGTTCAGTCCCCACTGCTTGTTGGAACGCGGGCAGCGCAGTCGAGTTCCGCGCGGGCAGTGGGCGAACGGATGACGAATCCGTTAAGTTTTCGGGTCGGAGGTTGCGGTGACCACGATTGAATTCCGCGCGCCGTGGAGCTCGACAGTGCGCAACGTGACCGTGCTGTCGCTCGTGATTCTGGCGCTGCCGGTGCTCATCGGGATTTTCGTGGTGACCGAGCCATCGCTGCCGGCAGCAATCTTGCTGATCGGAGGGCCGCCACTCATCGCCGCAGAAACGTTCGCGGCCAGAGTGCGGGGATATACGCTCACAGAAGGCGCGATTACCGTGCGCCGCGGCCTGTGGAACACGCGGTTGCCGCTCGACGGACTGCGATCGGTGACGGGTGACGCGGAGGCAATGCGCGGCTCCATCCGCGTATTCGGCAACGGAGGATTGTTTTCCATCACGGGCCGCTTCTGGAATCGCAAGCTCGGCTGGTATCGCGCGTTCGCGACGGACCCGAGCCGCGCCGTCGTATTGCGCTATGCGAAGCGCACCATCGTCATCACGCCGCACGATCCGCAGCACTTCATCATGCGTGCGGGGACGTTCATCAAGGTGGCGGGCTTTCCGAAGTAGCGACGAGCGTGCGCGTACGCGGCGCGAGTGCCAGCACTACGACGCCGGCAGCTGCGACGAATCCCGACAGCGTCCACAACGCGGCAGCGAAACTGCCTGTTGCGTCGCTGACGAAACCGACGATCGTGGGTCCGAGGAATCCGCCGGTGTTGCCGATCGAGTTCGCGAGTGCGATGCCTGCAGCTGCGGCGCTGCCCGCGAGCATCGAGGTCGGCAAGGTCCAGAAGACTGGCAACGCCGAATAACAGCCCATCACGCTCAGGCACAGCGCCGCGAATGCCAGCACCGGCATGTCGCCCCAATACGCGCTCAACGCGAGACCCAGGGCGCCGACGAATGCCGGAATCGCAACGTGCCAGGTGCGCTCACGCACGCGGTCGGAGTGACTGCCCCACAGATACATGGTCACCGCCGCAGCGGCGTAGGGCAGGGCGGTTGTCAGCCCGACCTCGAAGTTCGTCAGGTTGCCGAGGCCCTTCACGATCTGCGGCAACCAGAAGCCGACGCCGTAGTTGCCGACGAGTATCCCGAAGTAGACGAGCCCGAGGACCCACACGCGCGGCTGGCGCAATCCCGCGAGGCTCGAATGCGAAGCTGAGCCAAGTGCTGCGCGCTCGGCCGCCAATTGATTGCGCAGCCAGGTCCGTTCGTCGTCGGTGAGCCACGCCGCTTTCGCCGGACCGTCGCGCAATACCGCCAGCACGACTACACCGATCAGCACTGCTGGGATGCCTTCAGCCAGGAACATCAACTGCCAGCCGTGCAGGCCGAAAGCGTTCAGCGACAGCATCGCAGTGGAGACGGGGCTGCCGATGACGGTGGAGATCGGCAACGCGATCATGAATGCGCTCACGATGCGCGCGCGCGTGGCAGCGGGGAACCAATACGTGAGGTAAAGGATCATGCCGGGGAAGAAGCCGGCCTCCGCGACGCCGAGCAGAAAGCGCAGCACGTAGAGATTGTTCGGAGTCGACACAAACGCCGTACTGGCCGAAAGCAGACCCCACGTGATCATGATTCGCGCGATCCACAGCCGCGCGCCGACGCGCTCCATGATGATGTTGCTCGGCACTTCGAACAGCACGTAGCCGATGAAGAAGATGCCGGAGGCGAAGCCGAACATGCTGGGCGTGAGGCCGAGGTCCGCGTTCATCGTCAGCGCGGCGAAGCCGATGTTGACCCGGTCGACGAAGGCGAGGAAGTACAGTACCCCCATGAACGGGATCAGCCGCCACGCGACTTTGCGCAGCGTGCGCCTGCCCAGCTCGGAGTGGGTGTCGCTCACAGGAAGATCTTGCCCGGATTGAGGATGCCCTGCGGATCCCACGCGCTCTTGATCGAGCGCATCAGCTCGACGACGTCCGAGCCGTACTCCGCGACCAGTTTGCTGCGTTTGCCCTGGCCGATGCCGTGCTCGCCCGTGCAGGTGCCGCCGACGCGCAGCGCGCGATCGATCATCGCGTCATAGATTTTTTCGGCGCGCTGCCATTCGTCCGTTGCATTGGGCTCGAGCAGGAACAACACGTGGAAATTACCGTCGCCAACGTGCCCGACGATCGGCGCGAGCAATCCGGCTGCGTCGATGTCGCGCCGCGCCTCCGCGACTGCATCTGCGAGTTGTGAAATCGGCACGCATACGTCTGCGACCAGGCACTCGGAGCCAGGCCGCAATGCTCGCGCGGCGTGGTACGCCGCGTGACGTGCTTTCCACAATCGGGCGCGCTCGGCGTCGTCCGCTGTCGATTGGAACGCGGCGCCGCCGTTGGACTGCGCGATTTCTTCTGCGCGTGCAACCTGGCCGTCGACGCTCTCCGGAGTGCCGCTGAACTCGAGGAACAGCGTCGGCTGCTCGGGCAGCGACAGCTGCGAATAGCGATTGCAGGCGCGCACCTGCAGCTCATCGAGGAACTCGATGCGTGTCACCGACGCGCCGGACTGAATGATCTCGACGACCGCATCGACAGCGCCACGCAGCGCTGGAAATACGCAGGTCGCGCCGACCGTCGTTTCGGGAATGCCATACAACCGCAACGTGATCTCGGTGATCACGCCGAGCGTGCCTTCCGAACCCACGAGCAAGCGCACCAGGTCGTAGCCCGTCGAAGATTTCGCAGCACGCGTGCCGACTCGCACGATGCGGCCATCCGCGAGCACGACCTGCAGCGCCAATACATTGCGAGTCATCGCGCCGTAGCGGATCGTCGTCGTGCCGGACGCGCGCGTGGAGACCATGCCGCCAAGCGTCGCATTAGCACCCGGGTCGACCGGAAAGAACAACCCCGTGTCGCGCAGATACGAATTCAGTTGTTCGCGCGTGACGCCCGGCTGGATCACGCAGTCGGCGTCTGCTTGATTCACCGACAGCACTTCGTTCATGCGCGAGAAATCGATGCACACGCCGCCATACGGCGCGCTGACATGACCTTCGAGCGAAGTCCCGGCACCAAACGCGATCACCGGGGTCTGATGGCGGGAGCACGTTGCGACTATGCGGCTGACTTCTTCGGCGCTCTCCGGCCACACGACTGCGTCGGGCGGTTGGACGGGGCCTGAGGCCTCGCCGTGACCGTGTTGGGCGCGCACCGCTTCGGCCGTGCTCAGCCGCGATCCGAGCCACCCGTGCAATTCGGCAACGGCCTGTTGCGCGCGAGCACGGCCGGCCGGGCCGAGAAAGCGAGCAGAGCGTTCGTCGCTGGGTGGCGTCGAGGCGATCACGCGGTCAGTATAGGGCATACTTCAGGTACGGACTTCGAGGGCAGCTCCATGCTTTATTCCATCCTCATCTACGGCACCGACGCCGACATCGCGAACCTGAGCAAGGCGGAAGAAGAGCACCTGATCGGCCAGCACATGGTCGTGCAAGGCAAGCTGGCCGCGGAGCGCAAGCTCGGACCGGTCGTGCGCCTGCATCCGAGTACGACGGCGATGACCCTGCGCAAGGGACCGGAGGCGTACATCATCGACGGCCCGTTCGCGGAGACGAAGGAGCAGCTGCTGGGCTTCTATGTCGTCGACTGCGCCACGCAGGAAGAAGCGCTGGAAGCCGCGCGGGCGATCGGCGGCGCGTGCACGTCGCGTGCGCTGGAAGTACGGCCGATCTCATGGTTCCAACTCACCGACAGCATCGACCACACGAAGGCCACAGTTCGCGTCGAACCCAAACCCGCTTGATTGCCGACGCCCGCTTGATTCGTGACCTGTAGGTCGGGCTTCAGCCCGACAATCCGTGCATGAAGAAGAGTCAGGTTAAAGCCTGACAACTCCTCTTCATTTCTGCAAAAACTCCGACCCTGTTCGGATATCCAGACCCCTCTCCCATCGTACGATCCAACCACGCTCATCCGAGCGCAAGGAGCGACGCCCGACGGTGCAGCTAACACCGCCGAGCGTCTAACCAGCCACCCTTAAAAGGAGAGTGACATGGGTACCACGGACGAAACGCTGAGGGCTCTCAACCGCCTCGAAAAAACCATCGAGGCACAACGCAATCTGCAGCTACAAGCACACGGCGTGCTCACCTGCTTATACGAAGTGCTTCTGCACGCCGAGTGCGAAGAGGCAGTCTCGTACGCGCAAGCAACCTACGTTGCGCGCGCCCTGATCAACAAGAGTGCGGAGGAACTCGACTCGGTGCGTATTTCACCGCTGCTCGATGTACTCGCGCTACCAAACAAGGTCGATGAACCGCAAGTTTTGCGCGTGACTTGAGCGAACTCGTCGCTGCCCTCCGCCGTCCCGCGGCGGAGGACTTTGGCTTAATGATCAGATTCACTTCTTACCAAATCGGTTGCCAATCCAACTCAGGAGCGCCAAGTACACAATGGCGCAAACAATGAGTGCACCTGAACTTACGCTCTGCTTGACTAGCGGGTACGTCAGCCCCAGCGCAATCACTCCGATGACATAGATGGTCAAGGCCTTCATTGACTCGGACCATGCAGTCCACCTGTCAACCCGATCGGATCCGACTGCACATACCTCCCCGTACCCGGGTCATAGTCTCTGAAATAGTTGTGATGAACGTCGGACGCGAGTTCTGGCCTAATTCACGCGCCTCATCACTCGTCCTTAAAGGAGGTTAAGAGGCTTGCAACCTCGCTCGACTTTAGGAATCTACTGAATACCTCAGAGCCACTGGTCAACGGGTCGTCGTCGATCTGAAAGATTCGTTCTATCTGAACGAACTTCCAAGAAACTTTGTCGCGCCCCTGCGCTAGGTAGGAAACTTCACTCGCTTGACCAAGCAAAGTTGCCTTGCTCTCCGCCTCATTCTCATCGCTCGCCTGAATCAAGCGAATGCTTTCCTCCCACAAATCGTCCTGGTCCGTAGGAATTGAGTGAATGCCCCTAAAGAGCAGACTGGCCGCGTACCACATTTATTTCTTAAACCTCTTGTCTTCCAGCAGTTTCCCATGTCCCCTCGGTCGGGGTGCACGCCTGCGCCTCAGCTCGACCTGACAGTGCCGCGAGGAACACAAGGACAATCGAAGCTAGAAGTTGCACGTGACCAGCGACTGATCCAGCCGAAGTCATCCGTGTTTCTCCATGATCACATTCAGCCGGTGAATGGACCCGCGCCATCCCTGAGCTGATGTTCTTCCGATTGCTGTGCGAAACGCTACGACGCGTGTGCGGGTAGGTCAATCGGGGAAAGATGGTCTTGAGAAGTCAGAGTCGCTAAGCCCGATCAACAACGCTACATGACCGCGACGACGCGCTGAATCATCCAGAACGCAGCGGCGGCGCCGAGCGAATAGCCGGCGCCGACTTCGATGCGTCGGCGCAGACCCGCGGCGCGACCTGCGATCCAGCGCGCCAACGGCACCGCGACCGCGACGATCATCAGCTGGCCGGTCTCGACGCCGAGGTTGAACAACAGCAGTGCGCTGAGCTTCGCGTCTTGCGGCAAGCCGATTTCCGCGAGCGCGCCGGCGAAGCCGAAGCCGTGTAGCAATCCGAAACCGAATGCGACGGCCCACGGCATCGCATACGTCAGACCCGTCCGTCCGCGCGAGGCGCGCACGACCTCGTAGCCGACGACGAGAATGCTGAGCGCGATCACGACTTCGACGGAGGCTTGCGGTAGGCCCGCGAATCCCAGCGCGGCGGCGCCGAGCGTGATGCTGTGTGCGACGGTGAATGCGGTGAGTGCGCCGATCAGCCGTCCGAGCGCAGGCACGAGCAGGATCAGGCCGATGACGAAGAACACGTGATCGATGCCGCTCAGGATGTGCTCGATGCCGAGGGTGAAGTACGCGGGCAGTAGGGGGCGGGCGGCGGCGAATTGGAATGAAGGATCGGATGCTTGTACGACGCCGGAGATCGTTCGGCCGTCGGCGAGTTCGGTTCGGACGAACGTCGAGGTGAGTGTTCGTTCCAGGCCGACGATGCGGATTTTTTGTCCTGAGAGTCCGCCGGGGCATTGGGCTTGCCAGCGTGCGACGAAGGCGCCGTCGGAGACTTCGACGTGGCGTTCGCCGAGGGGCGTGCAGGTCGAGGGGAGTTGGGGGTCGATGGCGATGCGGGCTTCGGCGAGGGAGGGTTGTTTCCAGGTGAGGGAGTAGATGCCGTCCTGCTGCTCGGTGATCTCGAGGTAGGCGGGGCGGACTTCGTGGGCGTGCAGTGGGAGGGCGAAGGCGAAGAGGAAGATTGATAGCAAGATTGTCGGGCTAAAGCCCGACCTACAGGTCATCTTCCAACGTCCGTTCATGATCCGCTCCCCTCGGCGGTCTCGACCACGATCTTGTATTGCTGGCGCAGTTTGGCGCGCAGAGCAACGTTGGCGTCGCGCTGCTTCTGCGCCAAATACGCTTCGCGGATCTGATCGCGCACGTCTTCGAAGCGAGCTGCGCTGCTGGGTGTGTGTGATTCGAGTTTCACGAGATGCACGCCGAAGGGTGAGCGCACTGGGCCGCTCCAGGTGCCGGGGGTCGAGCCGGTCACGGCGTCGGCGAACGATGAGCCGAAGTCACGCACGATGTCTTCGCGGGAAACGTCGGCCAGCTCGCGCGGCAACATGAACGGATCGCCGACGTCGTCCGCGTTTGCGCCGCGAGTTAGTTTTTGTAGCGCGCGTTGCGCATCGGCATCGAGCGCCTTGTGGCGGTCGGGATTGAAGTAGACGTGACGTAGCGCGTACAGGTCGGGTGTCGTGTACGTCTCGCGATGCGCGTTGAAGTATTCGCGCAGCTCTCCTTCTGACGGTTCGGCGACGACGGCAAGATCATCGCTGACGAACGCCATCTTCTGCGCCAGGCGCCGGCGCACGATGACGTCGTCACGATCCAGGCCGAGCCGCACCGCCTCGCGCGCCAGCACTTCCTCGTCGATCAGCTCTTCGATCGCTCCGCGCAGCTCCTCAGCCGTAGGCTTGCGCTGCGCCTGCGTTTCCCAGAACGCCGCGAGCTGCGCCACCTCACCCGCGGTGATGCGGATCTCGGCTTGCTCCGAATGTTTCTGGCGCAGCGCCGTGACTGCGAACAGCAGCGCGCCGATCAGTACGAAATGCAGCAGCGGCTCGCGGACCGCCGCGCGTAGGAAGTTCAACGAAGGTCTCCCGCGTCGTCAGCGCTGCGGAACGTACCAGATCGGCGAGCTCCACGCGCGTTCCTGGATCGTCTTCGCGAGCTTCGGGTTCGGCTCGACCCCGGCGCGGACTGCGTCCCACGTCGACCAGCGGCACGATGGATTCTCCAGCACGCGGACGTAGTAGAACGCGCGCTGACGCGGATCGAACGTCGGATCCGACCACGCCGTGCGCAGCTCGACGGCACCCTTGTTCTCGCTCACGGCGCAAGTGCGCAGATCGACGGTCGCGCCATTATCGCCACAGCGATGCGTGGTCTTGTCGGGAGTGAGCCCGTCGGAGCACGCGACGTCGAACACACGCTCTTGCGCTTTGCCTTCTTCGACCCAGCCCTTGACGATTTGCACGCGTTGCAGCCAGCCGGAATGCGGATCGCGCAGCGCCCACGCGAGGAACCGCGGCGCTCGCGTACCTCGCTGTAGCAGATCGGCTCCCATCGGCACGCCATGCGCGTAGCTCTGCGCCACCATATCGCGACGATTTTCGATGTCGTCCGGCAAATCGTAGCCGGCGAAGAAGCGCACGCGCATCCGCGTGCCGCTCGTCGCGAACGTTTCCTTGCGACGCAAGGCCGCGAAGATCGCCTCGCGATTATTCGCTTCCGCCCACACACCGGTCAGGCCCGCCGAGCCCCACGTCTGATAGCGCGCAGCGTTGCTCTGCGGCTCGTAGTTGTCCCACGTCTTGCCCGCCGGCGGCACAGAACCGCGCTGCTCCGGCTTGCCGTCGAGAATGCCGACCTTGCTGAAGTAGCGGTTCTCTTCGAAGGGACCTGCGGCATTGTGCGTATCGCTCGCGCCGACGAAGCCGAAGTGATACGGGTTGAAGCCCTGCGCCTGCTCGAACTCCAGGCCCGTCTTCAGCGCATCGCGTACGTAGCCGCCGGCGAACTTCTTCACCGGAGTCGCGGAGCCGATGTAGATCTCCATGATCTCGAACGACGACCACTCGTCGTTCGGCGACAGCGACGGATGCGTCTCCGACGTCCCCTTGACCTGCGTGATCTCCGCGAGCGGCTCGTTACGCGCGCGCAGCTCTGCATAGCTGCGATCCATCGGCCGCCCATCGAACTGTGTGCGCTGGAACATGCGGCCGTCGCTGCCGTTCGAGTTGTGCGGAATCGCGAGGACTTCGGTGCCTTGTTTGCGCTGCTGGTCCATCCAGCGCCACAGCTCTTCCGGATTCTGCGACTCCAGCGCGGTGAACGGCAGGTCGGGCGCGCGCGTGCCGGCGAAGATCACGTTGCGATGCAGATTCTGGCCGTCCGGCGCGGAGGTGTACTCGTAGCCGCGGAAGGTCGTGAACTTGCCGGGCGCGTAGTTACGATCGGCAGAGTCGATGATCGTGCGCCAAGCGGAGCGCGAAGTGTCCGGGTCCTTCAGCTCCGGCAGGTATTGGCCGGCACGCAGGCTCGCACCAATTCGCTGAAACGCGGCGTTGATCTTGTCGCGGTCGGTGCTGAACAGATCCGGAGCGTAGGGAATCTTCGAGAGCGGATGCTTGGGGTCGTTCATCGCCGGGATGATGCCGAGATACTCGGAATGATCGGTCACCGCCAGGAAATCGAGCGGCGCGTCGGTCAGCCTCACGTCGTAACCGGCGGCGTGATGAATCGATTCGCCCTTGGCATAGCGATACGCATCGTCCGGCGTGGCGCGCACGTTGAAGATGTAAGCATCGAAGGACAACTTGGTGTGGACGTGCAGATCGCCGAAGTAGGCGTTGCGGTCCGGACTCGTTTGGGCCGCTACGCCGGTCGCGAACAGCACAGCCGCTACTGTGCCGGCGAGTATCGTCGTTCTCATCGCAGTCACCTTGTTGTTCTAGTCACCCAAGATTACGCCGGAACAGCGCGATCAGCCGCTCCCAGTGCCGCTCCGCGCCGGCATTCTGATACATGCCTTCACGCTTCGGGAACACGAAGCCGTGCTGAGTGTCCGGATACGTCTCGATGCGGTAGCGCACTGGCGTCGTGCGCAGATGCGCATCGAGCGCTTCGATCATTTCCGGCGGCGCATAGGAGTCGGTCTGCGCGCAGCCGACGTACAGCTCGCCTTTGACCTTGTCTGCGAAACGATGCGGCGAATCCGCGGCGTCGGTGCAAAGGCTCACGCCATGGAAGGACGCGGCAGCGGCCACGCGGCCCGGATGCTCCGCAGCAGCCCAGAACACGAACGGCCCGCTCATGCAGTAGCCGACGACGCCGATCTTGTCGGCACGTGCGGCCTTCTCGCCCGCGACAAATTTCAGCATCGCCGCGGTATCGGTCAGGATCTTCGTACGGTCCAGCGAGCGCATGTGTTCGAACATGATGCGTCGCGCATCGTCGCCGGTCCCCATGCGAAAGTCGCGGACGCGACGGTAGTAGAGATTGGGAAGCACGACGAAGTAGCCGACGCTGCCGAGCCGCCGCGCCATGTCGTGCAACTCGCTGCGCTTGCCCGGCGCATCCATATAAAAGAGCACGACCGGGTGCGGGCCGCCCTCTTCGGGATGCGTGACGAACGTGTTCATCGCGCCGTCGGCGGTCTGGATGTCGAGCTCGCGGTCGATCATGCGTGATACCTCCCCCGGCGCTATTGAAACACGGCTGCCGAAAGGTTAATTAACGATTCGGCACGGAGCCCCGTATCACAGTGCAGAAACTCGAGGGGTTCCGATGCGTCTCGTACCCGTATCAACCGTGATGGCCGCGCTCTGCGCGCTTACTTGCACCGCCGGCACCGCGGCGGAGAATCAGGCCGTGCCCGATGTCTCCCAGCTCAAATCGATGGAAGCGCGCTTCGCGCCGGTCGACGTGCGGGTCGACGTTTCCTATCTGCCCGCCGAAGAGCGAGCCGCGCTGGTGCGGCTAATCGAAGCGTCAAGATACATCGACGCCTTGTTCGTCCGGCAGCGCTGGCCCGGTAACGAGTCGACACTGCTGCAACTGTTGGCGGACGACACACCGGCCGGGCGCGCGCGCCTGAGCTACTTCGTGTTGAACAAAGGCCCGTGGTCGGAGCTCGACGAGGACAAGGTGTTCGTGCCGGGCGCCGCTGCCAAACCGCCGGGCGGCAACTTCTATCCCGCCGGCGCGACGCGCGAGGAAGTGGATGCATGGATGAAGACGCTGCAAGGCGAGCAGCACGCAGCCGCGACCGGATTCTTCACCACCATCCGCCGCACGCCGGAAGGCAAGCTGACCACCGTGCCGTACTCGCTCGAATACCAGGGCGAGCTGGCCGAAATGGCCCGCCTGTTGCGCGAAGCGGCCGCGCTGACCAAGCAGCCAACGCTGAAGTCGTTCCTCGAAAAGCGCGCCGACGCCTTCGTGAGCAACGATTACTACGCCAGCGACGTCGCGTGGATGGAGCTGGACGCGTCCATCGAGCCGACGATCGGGCCGTACGAGGTGTACGAGGACGAGTGGTTCAACTTCAAGGCTGCGTTCGAGTCGTTCATCACGGTCACCGACCGCGATGCCTCTGGAAAGCTCGATCGCTTCAGCAGCGAGCTGCAGGATCTGGAGAATCATCTGCCGATCGAGCCGCAGTTCCGTCGCTCGAAACTCGGCGGCTACTCGCCGATCCGCGTCGTCAACGTCGTCTTCGCCGCCGGCGATGGCAATCACGGCGTGCAGACTGCCGCGTTCAATCTTCCGAACGACGAGCGCGTCGTCGCGGAGAAGGGCTCGAAGCGGGTGCTCTTGAAGAATTTCCAGCAGGCGAAGTTCGAGCAAGTGCTGGTGCCGATCTCCAAGCAAGCGCTCGCGGCCAGCGATCAGCCTGCACTCGCGTTCGATTCGTTCTTCACCCACATCTTGATGCATGAGCTGATGCACGGTCTCGGGCCGCAGACGATCAAGGTTGGCGGCCGCGACACCACGGTGCGGCAGGAGCTGAAGGAGTTGAACGGCCCGCTGGAAGAAGCGAAGGCGGACATCTCCGGGCTGTGGGCTCTACAGCACCTGATGAACAAGGGCGTGATCGACAAGAAGCAGGAACGCAGCATGTACGTGACGTTCCTCGCCTCGACGTTCCGCACGTTGCGCTTCGGCCTGAACGACGCGCACGCGCAAGGCATGACGCTGCAGGTCAACTATCTGCTCGATCACGGCGCCATTCGCATCGACAAGGACGGTCTGTTCTCGCTCGATCTCGCGAAAACCAAGAAAGCCGTAAGCGGGCTGACGCACGACATCATGACGCTGCAGGCGCACGGCGATTACGCCGGCGTGAAGCAGCTGTTTGAGCGCATGGTCGTGATCCGTCCCGAGGTGAAGCACGTGATCGATCGGCTGGGCAACGTGCCCGTCGACATCGCGCCGAAATTCGTCACCGCGGCCGAGCTGACTCGCGCAGACTAGAGCGCCATGGATCGTCGCGATTTCACATTGCTGTCCGGCGGAGCCGTGCTCGCGGCACTCGTGCCGGGCTGCGCCAACGTTCCAGAGGGATCGAAGATGTACGGACTGATCGGCAAGGCCACATGCGTCGCGGGCAAGCGCGACGAGTTCATCGCCATCCTGTTGCAGGACGTGGGCGCGATGCCCGGTTGCCTGAGCTACGTCGTCGCCCGCGACCCGAAGGAGCCCGACGCGATCTGGATCACCGAGGTCTGGGACAGCAAGGAGAGCCACTCGGCCTCGTTGCAGTTGCCCGCGGTGCGGCAGGCAATCGCCAAGGGAAGGCCGCTGATTGCGAATTTCGGCGCGCAGACCGTGACCGAGCCCGTCGGCGGTTTTGGCCTCGCCAAGGCTCGTTAGTCTCCTTCCGAAAGTCAGTGCGGCGGCTGCCGTTCCGGCAGTTCTGCGTGCACTCGCGGCTGCGCAGACTGCCGGGGCTATGAACCGTCCCGTGAATATCTGCACCTCGACGCTCGCC
>DATNFA010000034.1:0-27582 GCA_035606615.1 Steroidobacteraceae bacterium | reverse complement strand
TCTGATCCTTCAGGTATTCCAGCGAGACAGTGAGCGACGCCAGGACCGCAGACGCGCGTCGCAGATTCCTGCGCTCACGCTCGATCAACTCAATCACATCCAGTCCCACGACGTCCTTCTTCGTCCCTTGACGTCTATTGTTGGAAGCGCCCTCCCCTTGGCGCTTAGAATTTCTCGTTCGCTTCGTACCCATGATCGGCCTCCAAACAAGGTCGGTTGTGGTAGCCGCATCGCCGGGGTAACGTCCCGGCGGTGCGGTGCCTTGGCACGGTCTTGCAGACTTGGGGTAACAGGTGGGGTAAGTCGCGATTTCGACGAACTAGAAAACTTTTCTGCTCGGGCACTTACGCCGGCTTTGGATTCCGGCCCCGGCACAATCTCAACATCCAAAGCGGCGAGATCCTGATCCGCCGCCGTCCGGATGACTGAGCCCTACTGGCTGCTGAACAGGAAGCGCAATCCGCGGTTGTAGAACTCCGGTTTGACACCTGAATGGCCTTCGCCTTCGATGACGCGGCCGTCCCAATGCAGGCCTTCGTAGTTGCGCGACGAAAGCGTCCGAACGAAGCTGACGCTGGGCGTCACGAGCTCTTCGTCGCCCCCGACGGCCAGGAACAGTCGCACCGGAAGGTTCTTGTGTTTCGTGGCGAACTCCGCTTCCTGCTTCACTACGAAGTTGTCGTCCCAGTTGAAGTCGGGACTGCCCGCGAGATATCCCCAGAAGAGAGACGGGTCGGTGAACATCGCGTAGAGCGTGAAGAGCCCGCCGAACGAATGCCCTCCCAGAATGCGGCGAGCGGGGTCACCGCGGTAGTTGGCTTCGACGAGCGGAATCAGCTCCGACCTGATGAGCTTCAGAAATTTCGGGGCATCCCCTGATCCCTTGCGGTCGCCCGGACTCGGGGTGTAGTCCATCGCGCGGAGCGCGCCGTAGTCGGCGTGGTCACCGGAATAGGTGATTCCGACGACCACGATGTCCGGCATCTTCCTGTCGTACACGAGGCCGCCAACCACCGAATCGAGCAGCTTGAAGTCCCATTGGCCGTCGAGCAGGTAGAGCACGGGATACTTCTTGTCCTTGCTCGCGTCGAAGTCGGCCGGCTTGTGAATGTACAGGTCGTAGCTGCGCCCCGTGGAGCTGGACTTCAACGTGCGCAGCTCGGAGCCCGGAACGGTGACGGTCCGATTTCCAGGTGACTGCGCCGAAGAGACGTGCACAGCGAAAACGCATGACAAGGCGAAAACAGCCACGGCTGCCGTGAGCAATCTCATTCGAATTTCCTCAGATTTCTATTTCGCGCGACCTCTACGCTTCCAGCAGCGCGGCATTCAGCGAAAACTGAATCAGCTGATCGACGTTCTCCCGCGCCGTGCCCATCTCACTCGCAAGCTGATCGCAAGTGCGGGTCCCGTCGAGAAGCTGGATGAAACGTCGCTGCGTCTCATCGACGACGATGCTGCCGTGCCGCCGATTGATCGGGGACTGGTTCTGGGCGGCGAGATAGCGCGCGACCGGGCTCGCGCGCGGTTTGTCGCTCGGCGGCTGCGCCAGCACAGTCGGTGGATCGACGTATAGCTCCAGCGTTCCGTTCATCCAACAGTTGAGCAGCTCCCGCAGTAACGTCGCACGGTGTTGGCCGGCGGCGTCGATCACTTCTTTGATGGAAATAGTCCGCGGAAACCGCTGGCTGATCATCACCAGGGCGTCGCGCATCGGACCTGCGCCGGTCACCACCTCGCCACGCTGATGCTCGAAACGTGACAAGCCGTTCGCCGCGGGCGATTGCCGGAAGAATGCGGTGGCCTGCATCGTCTCTGCCCGCTCCAGCATCCGTGTCCGATCGAGCGTCAGACTTCCAGGGCAGATCAGCGCCCGGCGAAACTCGCGATTGCGCACGAAGTCCACGTATTGCTCCTGGCGAATGAGATCATCGCGATTCGCCTCCATCCAACTGCTGAACGGCGGCCAGCTCTCCGCGGCCACCATGCCGTTTTGCACGGCGTCCCCGAGATACTGCAGACCCTGCTTGGCGATGCGCGCGGCAAAATCGCGGAAGTAGAACGGCTGGTTCATGCTCTCCAGATATTCGTGCAGGATGTAGCTCTCGGACCTGCCCTGGAGATACTGCACTTCGCCCTTCAGCAAGGCCGCGGTGAACGGGGACTGTGCCAGCGCCATGATGAAATCGCGGCCCGCGGCGGCCTTCTGGATCGGCTCGGCGAATTGCTCGGCATGGAAGCGCATCGCCTCGCGCGCCCACATGCGGACGTGCCAGCCGGGATAGGTATTGAAGCTGATGTAAGCCAGGCCGTTGGGCGTGAGCTGCTCGGCGCAGATCTGCAGCACCTTCTCCGCCACTTCGTGCGGAATCCACGAGAACACGCCGTGCGCGATGATGTAATCGAACTGCCCCCACTGCGGCGTGACATCGGTGATGCTGGCCGCCCGCAGCTCGAGATTCTTCACGCCGCTCGCCGCCGCGAACCTTTGCGCGGTGTCGATCTGCGACGCCACCAGATCGATTCCGGTGAATTTCGCCTCGGGAAGCGAGTAAGCCATCGGCACGATATTCCCGCCCACGGCGCAGCCGAGCTCCAGAACCCGACACTCCGCAGGCGCAGGCGCCTCGAGCCCGAGCAGATGCGCAACCGCATGCAACCGCCGCGGATGGGTCTCGGGGAAGGAGTAGAAGCTGTAAGGAACCTGGTCGTAGCTGGTGACGGTGTCGGTCATGGATGGGAGATTACTGCATCCGCCGCGCAGGCCGTTGGAACTCCTCAGAGTGGCTGTCGGTTTTCGTGTCGCTCATTCGTCATTGCTATGACGGGCTCGCTCAACCGACGAATGATGGAGATAACCGATGGCCAAGAACGTAATTTGCCTCTGGTATGACGGCGCGGCAGAAGAAGCCGCCAGGTTTTACGCCAAGACTTTCCCGAACAGCTCCGTAACGGCGGTCCACCAGGCCCCGGGTGACTTTCCGGACGGCAAGCAGGGACAGGCGCTGACGGTCGAGTTCACCGTGCTGGGCGTGCCCTGCCTGGGCTTGAACGGCGGCCCGATGTTCAAGCACAGCGAGGCCTTTTCGTTTCAGATCATCACCGAGGACCAGGCCGAGACCGATCGCTACTGGAACGCCATCGTCGGCAACGGCGGCGCGGAAAGCCAATGCGGCTGGTGTAAGGACAAGTGGGGCTTGTCGTGGCAGATCACACCGCGCGCACTGATCGAAGCAACGACCGATTCCAATCGTGCGGCCGCCAAGCGCGCGTTCGATGCGATGATGAAGATGAAAAAGATCGACATCGCCAAGATCGAAGCAGCGCGCCGCGGTTAGCGCTACTGCGCGCTCTCGTACACGGCGTCGCGCAGGTCCGTGGTGAACTTGCCCCACATGCCTTCGAGCGCCGTGTTCGTGAGCGCAACGACGGTCAGCTTCCGCTCGGGGTCCACGAACCAGGAGTGGCCGTACACGCCTCCCCATTGCCACGTCTTTGCAGACTGCGTATGGGCCGCCGCCGGATCGACGACGACGGCACCGCCAAACCCGAATCCTGTGCCTGGCCCCGGCCCTGCCAGTGAGCCGATCTGATTACGCATCATGCTCGCTGCGGTTGCCGCGCTCATGATCGGCTTGCCGCCGGTGCGGATCGCCTCGAGCAGTCGCATGACATCGGGCGCGGTGCCGACCATTCCGGCGCCGCCGGATGGAAACGCTTTCGGGTCCAGCGCTCGTGATGGCGAATACGTCATTCGGCCCCCTTCGCCGAACGCCATGACGTAGGGATCCTCCATCCTCGCGGGCGCAGGCTTCGCATCGTGATACGGCACTGCGAGGCGCGCCGGCGCCTTCGCCCAGAACCCTGTGTCGCGCATGCCGAGCGGCTGCGTGACGGTTTCAGCAACGACCTGCGGCAGCGCCTTGCCGGCCGCTTTCTCCAGGACCGCGCCCAGCACATCGATCGAGACCGAGTAGCGCCAGGCTTCGCCCGGGGCGTTGAAGAGAGGCACGCTCGCGAGTCGCCGCAGGTTGTCGTCCAAGCTGATGCGCAACTCATCGAATCCATCCGACACACCTGCTTGGTAATACGCAGTGCCGGGCTTCTCTGAGAACTTGTAGCCGAGCCCGGACGTGTGGGTCAGAAGCTGCCGCACCGTGATCGTCGGCGCTGCGCCGCTCGCGAGCTTCGGCCGAAAGTCCGGAAGCCATTTCGTCGCCGGGTCATCCAGCGAGAGCTTGCCCTGGTCCACCAGGGCAAGCGCGGCCGCCGACACGATTGGTTTGGAGACCGACGACAGCCGGAACACAGTGTCGATCTGCATCGGACGCCTGGCCTCGCGATCGGCGAGCCCCGCCGCGCGCTGATATACGACCTTGCCGTCACGGCTGATCAGGACAACTGCCCCGACGATGCGCTGCTCCGTGATTGCCCGATCGATAACGGCGTCGATGCGCGAACGCGCTTCGTTCGTCGCCTCGGCCGGCGCACTGGCGGCGTGCGCCAGCATGGGCGTGAGTAACGCGAGTGCAATGGCGGAGCAAGCGAGTCTTCGCATGAAATCCTCCAAGGTGACGTGTCTCAGATCATTCCGCCGTTGGCGCGCAGCGTCTGGCCGTTGATCCAGGCGCCGTCGGGCCCGGCGAGAAATGCCACGGCTGCAGCGATCTCTTCCGGCTGGCCCAAGCGCTCGAGCGGCGCGATCTTGGCGATGCGCTCGACGAGCTCGGGCGATTTGCCATTCAGGAACAGATCGGTCGCTACCGGACCGGGGGCAATCGCGTTCACGGTGATCTCGCGGCCGCGCATCTCTTTCGCGAGGACGCTCGTCATCGCCTCGACGGCGGCCTTCGTTCCGGCATAGACGCCGTACGTCGGCTGCAATAGGCCGACGACGCTCGATGAGAGATTGATGATGCGGCCACCGCGGCGCAGGCGTGTCGCTGCCTCGCGCATCATGTTGAACGACCCCTTCAGGTTCACCGCGATGAGCCGATCGAACATCGCGTCGTCGCTCGCCGCGATCGTCGCAAGCGGCATGATGCCCGCGTTGTTGACGATGACGTCGACCCCACCGAATGACTTCTCGGCGGCGTCGAACAAGCGGCGCGCTGCGGCGGGATCGCTGACGTCTGCCTTCACTGCTTCGGCTTGGCCGCCCGCAGTCCTGATGCTGGAAACCACAGCTTCTGCAGCCTGCACGTCGCCTGCGAAATTAACGATGATGGCAATGCCGTCGCGAGCGAGGCGCTGCGCGATGGCTGCGCCGATGCCACGAGAAGCACCTGTGACGATGGCCGTCCTGCGGGATTGGGTGTCTGTCATGGCGGCATTATCCCTTGTCTGAAGGAACTAAGGGATCTACCTAAGCCCCCGGACCAGTTCGCGGCTTGCGTTGCGGTAGGCATTCTGGCGACGGACCGCGCCCCGTGTCGCAATGTCGCGGGCACCCCTCCCGGTAGTGACGTGCGCTCGCGGCTCGGGGTGCGGTTCATTCCGCACCCTTTCGTCTGTTTTTCGCGAGCCGCCGTTAGAAGCCGGCCGTCAGCCGCAGCGCCGCCGCTGCATCCACGCATGATCGAAGTCGGCGCTCCCGAGCTTGAGCGCTGATGAGCAGCGTCGTCTCAAGGGCGTTCGCAACGCCGCGGTGCGCATGAGTCAGCTGATCGACGACCTGCTCGCGTTCTCGCGCATCGGCCGCACGCAGATGCGCAAGGCGCCGATCGATCTGAACGCGCTGGTCAAAGATTTCATCGCCGAGCTGCAACCCGAGACCAAGAATCGCAAGGTCGCATGGACGCTCGAGAAACTGCCGTACATCAGCGGCGACCGGTCGCTGCTGCATCAGGTGTTGACGAATCTGCTCGCGAACGCAGTGAAGTACACCAGGACCCGCGCCGAAGCGAACATCCAGGTGTTCGCCGTCGAGCAGGACGACGAGATCATCGTCGGCGTCGAGGTGCGACTTTCTATTCAGCCTGCCGACGCCGAGCAAGCACGAATCGCGGATGGCCGCACCGCCTGTCGAAAGAGTGGCGGTCCCCCAGCGATCGGCCGAGAATGAGCCCCTGGAACCTGACGACACGACCTGACGACGCGCGAGCGGTTTGGGAGGGTTACGTGAACATCAAGCAGCTTCAGCAAGGGCTCGATTACTGTGGCCGGGTCGAGGCAGTGCGCCAGACCTACCATGTGTTCCAGGCCAAGAGTGCGTACCTGGTTCTGTCCTTCGCGCGAGCGAAGGATCGCAAGGGGTCCGGTTATTTCAATCTCATCGACTCGGCGGCTGTTGACTACGTGCAGGAACGAATGGGCGGCCACAGCGGTGTTACCGCCAAGGATGTGCTGCAGGCCGGCCGGCGCTCGAAGCACATCACGGGCCGGCTGCAGGCGCTGAACATCCTGTACGTGATGGTTGCGCTGAATCAGGCCGCGATTCAGAAGGCCGGCGAGAATCGGCAGCTGTTCTTCTCGGTGCGCAAGGCGCGCCGCATGGCCGCCTAGCTCGTGGCGCCGGGCTCGCGTCCGGAGAGGCGAGTGTACAACGCGCGAACTCTGTCGCCTGCGGCTGTCTGACAGACGAATGGGAACAGCCCGTGCACGAGGGCTGCCACCGCTGCTGCGGCCAGCGTCGCAGCGAAGCTCCAGGCGAATCGCATATGCTCGAAGTAACCCTGCCCGGCGCTGCGCGGGTGAGCGAGGAACAGGCGGTCGATCAATCCGGCGGCCATGACTGGAGGTGCCTTGTGTTCGGGAAGGTGGCGTTCACAATGTACCCCATCACGGACATCGCCCAGGAGAAGCAGTAGATGAAGCCATTTCTTGCCGCCGTTGCACTGCTGGCCGCCGGCTCTGCCGCGAGCGAGCCGGCGATCGATGAAGCTGCCCTGAAGGCAGCCCTGCAGAAAGGCACGGTGAAGGTCGTCAGCCTCGAACGGCATCTCGGACCGCCGGAGATCCCGGATGGCGCGTTCGCTCGCGCCTGCCGGGCCTGGACGTTGACGGAAGCTCAGGTGCAGAGCTTCTTCGCGCGCTCGGACGCGATCAGCTCCGACGAGCTGCGCTCGGCCTATTCGGTGCTGCCCTGCCAGTACTCCGGATCGATCTCCATCGCCGGAACCAGCTATCAGTTCTCCATCAACATCGGCCGCTTCGGCTTCATCCGCGGCGCGTCGCCCCAGGACGTGTCGCTGTTCGGATGCGAAGAAGCCTGCAAGGAGCTGTTCCAGATCGTCAGCGACGGGACGTGAGTACGCTGCGCCCTACTTTCTGCGCGTGTATTCGTACTCGACTGCCAGCCACTTGCGGCCAGTGCCGTCAGCCTGCACCCAGTACTGCCGCACGAACTCGTGATCATCGCTGTCGCGCATGATCTCCAGGTTCGAGCGGATCAGGCGGCCTTCCACTTCGCTGCCGAGCCCGACGAACGCGAGCGGTTCGAATTCCATCGTCAGCTTGCCCTCTGACTCCTTGGCAAAGCTGTACGCCGGCATGATGCCGACTGGAAAGCGCGTATCCATCGAAACGTACTGCCAGCGTCCTTCGACGCGGCTGAAGTACTGATAAGCGAGGCGCCGGAAGTCCGGCATCTTCGCGCCGGCGTCCGGGTGCATCACTTCTTCCAGGTACAGGCCCACCATCTTGCGGTCAGCCACGACGTGATCGGTGATCATCGGCTGCGCGTCCGGCGTGGGACGAAACGTTGCTTTCACCGTCCAGGTGCCGGCGCGACGCTTCAGCTGCTGCTCCTCCGGGCCGGACTGTTGCATGCGTTCGGCGGCGCTCGGAGCGGTCGGCTTGGTGTCGTTCGCGGCGAAGGACGATAGCGTCGCGAACAGCATGGGAATGATTGCGAACCAGCGATGCATGTATCAGCTCCTAGCGGTTGACGAGCTCCATCAAGGAGTCGGGATAGCGCGCACCCGCAATCGCATCGGGCGAGAGCAACCGCTCCAGCGTGTGGACTTCGTCATCTGACAACGTGATGCGAGTCGCTGCAACGTTCTCCTCGAGTCGAGTCCGGCGTTTCGTGCCCGGGATCGGCAGGATGTGCTCGCCCCTGCCCACTACCCACGCCAGTGCGAGCTGCGCAGCGGTGCAACCGCGCTTGCTCGCGAGTTGCGTCACGGCGTCGACCAGTTGCGTATTGCGCGCGAGGTTCTCGCCTTGAAATCTCGGCAGGCGACGGCGCATATCGTCGCTCGCCAGTGTTTCAGCCGATCGAACGGTGCCGGTCAGGAAGCCACGGCCGAGCGGACTGAAGGCGACGAACGTCACGCCAAGCTCTTTGCAAGTCGCGAGCACGCCGTTGTGCTCCGGATCGCGCGTCCACAGGGAATACTCGCTCTGCAGCGCAGAGATCGGATGCACGGCGTGCGCTCGCCGGAGCGTCGCTGCGCTCACCTCGGAAAGTCCGAGATAACGCACCTTGCCGGCACGGACGCATTCCGCCATTGCCCCGACGGTGTCTTCGATCGGCACCGCCGGATCTGCTCGATGCAGGTACCACAGATCGATCGTGTCGACGCCGAGGCGCTTGAGGCTCGCGTCGCACGAAGCGCGTGCATAGTCCGGACGGCCATCGATGCGGCGCGTCTTGGCTTTCTCGCGATCGGTGACGAAGCCGAACTTGGTCGCCAGCACTGCTTGCGAACGCCGACCCTGCAAAGCGCGGCCGACCAGCAGCTCATTCTCGTACGGGCCGTAGATATCTGCCGTGTCGAGCAGGTTCACGCCGAGATCGAGCGCCCGATGGATCGTCGCAATCGACTCCTGCTCGTCGCGCTCCGCGCGCTCGCCGTAGCCTTCGCTCATACCCATGCAGCCGAGGCCGATGGGGAAGAGTTGCGGGCCGTCGCGACCTAGCTTGCGATTCATGACTGTTACTCCGTGCGCTCGGATGCCTCGTCCGGCTGCCATTGTCGCGGGGCAACGCCGAACTCGGATTTGAACCAGCGCGTGAAAGATGTCTGGGTGGAATAGCCGAGCAGCTCCGCGACCTGCCCGAGAGAATGCTGGCCGCTGCGCACGTAGCGGACTGCAAGCTCGCGGCGTACCGAGTTGATCAGCCCGGAGAACGTCGCGCTATCGTCCTCGAGCTGCCGCTGCAGCGTGCGCACGTTCAGGCCCAGTTTCTGCGCGACCTGCTCGACCGTCGCCCTGCCCATCGGCAGCAGCACATAAATCGCCTCGCGGACTTCCATGCTGGTCGAGCGGTCCTGCGCTTTGGGCAGCGACTGCAGCAGCTGTTCGGCATAGCGCGCGAGCGCCGGATTCGCCGCAGAGCTCGGAGAATCGAGGTCCTTCGCCGCGCAGACGAAAGCGTTGTACTCGCTGCCGAACGCCAGCTTGCACTTGAAGATGCGTCGATGCAGCTGCAGATCCGGCGGCGCCTCGTGACTGAACATTACGCGGTGCGGCTTCCACCGATTGCCCAGCAGTGCGCCCGCAGCCCGCGCGAGCACTCCGAGCGCCAGCTCGGTCGCCTGGCGCGAGTGCGTCGTCATGTCCGTCACCACTTCCTCGCGGATGATCACGTCGGTACCGGCATCTTCCATCTGCAGCGCGAGCGCTTCGTTCATCAGGTGACGATAGTTGATCATCGCGAGCAGCACTTCCCGCAACGTACGCTTGTGCGTGAGCAGCAGGCTGATCGCGCCGAGATCGGTGAGCTGGCGAGTCTCCGCCATGCGCAAGCCGAACGCGAGACATTGCGAGGCACGCGCAGACTCTTCCAGCAATTTCACGACAGCACTGGCCGGAATGCGGTTGTCGGGGTCCGTGAGCATCGCGCGGTCCAGGCCGACCTGCGCGAGCATCTGGGACGGATTCAGTGCGAGCTGCTGTGCGACTTCGAAGTAGTTCGTCAACGCTGCAGCGCGGACCATGCGTTTCATCGGGGTGTGCCTCGGACGGCGAGCGTCACTTTAGTCCTGCTGTCACGAAATGAAAAGTTTGTGTCGCTGCGTGCCAAACGGCATGCGCACGCTCGCCGCAATCATCCTCAGCTGGCGGATTTCGTTCAGTCCGGGGGGCTCATTGACCATGAAGACTTCGTACAAGGTGCTGACGCTGGCAATCGCAGCAGCCGGTCTGCAAAACGTTCACGCACAGACTGCAGAGATCGTCCTCGAAGAGGTCCAGGTCACGGCCCGCAAGCAGACCGAGCTGCTGCAGGACGTGCCGGCTGCCGTCGCCGCGGTCACCGCCGAGCAGGTGCGTGCAGCGGGAATTCGCGACGTCGCCGACCTGACGACCCTGGTGCCTTCGCTGGTCGTGACCTCCAATTCGAATCCATTCAACACCAGCTATCGCATCCGCCGCATCGGCAACGAAGGCAACATTCCGGACTTCGAGCCCGATACCGGTCTGTTCATCGATGGCGCATACCGCTCGCGCTCCGGCATGGGCCTGGGCGATCTCGCCGATATCGAGCAGATCGAGGTGCTGCGTGGACCGCAGTCGACGCTCTACGGCCGCAACGTCACGGCCGGAGCGATCAGCGTCATGACCGCCGCGCCGAGCCAGGTCTTCGGCATGCAGGGCGAGCTCACCGCTGGCAACGACGCGCTCACGGGATTCCGCGGATTCGTGACGGGTGGCTTGACCGACAGCCTGAGCGCGCGAGTGAGCCTGACCGGCACGCGTCGCGACCCCATCGCGGAGAATCTCACTGGTGAGGACAGCGATGACCTGAACCAGTACTCCGTGCGCGCGCAGCTGCTGTTCGAGCCGACGGACGCATTGAGCATCCGGTTGATCGGCTCGCACACCGATCGCGACATGAAGCCGCTCCTCGCCGACATGTTCTACGGTCCCGGCGTGCGTGGGCTAGTGAACGCAGTCGTCGCCAATCCCGCAGCGCTCGGGGCGGCGGACGGCCCTGCGCTCGCCAACGGCATCATCAACAGCGCTGCGCAGCCCATCCTCAACAACGATCCCCTCGATCGCCGCGTCCAGGCGCTCGCGCCGCTCGGCTTCCAGCAGAAGAGCGACGATGTCATTGCGGCCGTCGACTACCATCTCGGGGCCGTCAAGCTGACCTCGATCACCAGCTACGACACGTACGAGATCGCGCAGAGCTGGAACGACGCCGGCCAGACCGGCCTCGACCTGGTGAACTACCGCGATTTCCAGACCGGAGACACGCTCAGCCAGGAATTCCGCATCAGCTCCGACAGCGACAACAGCCTGAGCTGGCTCTCCGGCCTGTACTACTACGACAACCGCTTCGAGCGCGGCGACCCGCAGCGCCACGAGTTCGTGCTCGGCGAGGCGATCGATGAGCTCGGCGTCGCGGCCGGCCTGGCGTCGCCGACGCTGCCGGACGTCCCGGTCTTCGGCCTGCCCGGCGACAGCGGGGACTTTCACGAAACCTCAGATGGGCGCAGTTACGGCGCATTCGCGCAGAGCACCTGGGAGGCGACGAAACGCCTCGCGCTGACTCTCGGCGTGCGCTACACGCTGGAGGAAAAGGAAGTGTCCCTGGTCAACACTCCTTTCACCACTGCGCCGGGCCCGCTCGCGGCTTTGTCGTTGCCGGTGAGAACGCTGACGCCCGCCGCCTCCTCGTTCGCGCTGGATGACAGCTGGGATGCGGTGACGGGCACGTTCAGCACCGCCTATCATTTCACTCCCGACGTGATGACGTACGCGTCCGTTGCGACGGGCTTCAAAGGCGGCGGCTACAACGGCGGCTTCGGCAATACGCCGCTCGCGAAGCGTCCGTTCGATTCCGAGGACGTCACGAGCTATGAGCTCGGAATCAAGAGCGAGCTCGGCGGGCGCGTGCGTCTGAATGCGAGCGCATTCCTGAGCGACTATCAGGATTTCCAGTCGGCGTCGTTCGTCGGTCTGCAGTTCCTGGTCAACAATGCCGAGAAGGTGCGCGTCCAGGGCCTGGAAGCGGATCTCACGGCGAAAGTGAGTGCCGACTTCACGCTGGATCTCTCCGCCACGTACGCAGAAGCGACTTACGAGCGCTACACGCAAGGCTCGTGCTACACAGGCCGCACGCCCGACGATCCGCTTACCGGCGCATGCGACCTGAGCGGCCAGGCACTGCCGTTCGCACCGAAGCTCACTGCGACCGCCGGACTGCAGTGGCAACACTCGTTCGGCGCCGGCAGCCTGTTCTCGCGGCTCGACGGCAGCTGGGTGGGCGAGCAGAACGTGACCTCGGAGCTCGACCCCAACCACGGCAAGCAGGATGCGTACGGGCTGCTGAACTTCCGGCTCGGCTGGAGTCGCGACAACTGGGAAATCTCGGGCTGGGTGCGCAATCTGACCGACGAGACCTACGTCACCCAGACTGCGCAGTCCAATCTGTTCGCGTCGCTCCAGGACGGCACGTATCAGAACTATCTCGGTGCGCCGCGCTCCTTTGGGCTCACGCTGCTCGCGAGATATTGATGGCGCAGGCAGTTCGCTTCCATCACACGGGCGGCCCGGAGGTTCTGCGCCATGAAGAAGTCGAAGTCGGAGATCCGGGTCCCGGGCAGGTGCGCCTGCGCCACGTCGCGATCGGACTCAACTATGCCGACATCTACTTTCGCAGCGGCACGTATCCGGTGCCATTGCCGAGCGGACTCGGGGTGGAGGCTTCCGGTTACGTTACTGCCGTCGGTGCCGATGTTAAGAACGTTGCACTAGGCGACCGTGTCACCTACACCGGCTTTCTCAACACGCTGGGTGCTTACAGCACCGAACGGCTGATCCCGGCCGCGCCGCTGATCAAGCTTCCGGATGCGATCGCGTTCGAGACTGCCGCCGCGATGACGATGCGCGGTCTCACGGCTGCATACCTCTTGCGCCGCCTGCACGCGTTCAAGCCGGGCGACACCATCCTGCTGCACGCCGCAGCCGGCGGTGTCGGATTGATTCTCGCGCAGTGGGCCAAGCTGATGGGTCTCACTGTGATCGGCACGGTTTCGACCGAAGCCAAAGGCGAATTCGCGCGCGCGCGCGGCTGCGACCACATAATAAATTACAGCGACGAGGCCGTAGTCGCGCGCGTGCGCGAGCTGACACACGGCAGCGGGGTCGACGTGGTGTTCGATAGCGTCGGCCGGGACACTTTCATCCCGTCGCTCGACTCGCTCAAGCGCCGCGGGCTCATGGTGTGCGTCGGGACCTCCTCGGGCACGATCCCGCCGTTCGACCCGCAGCTGCTCGCCATGAAGGGCTCGTTGTTCCTGACGCGACCGGCGCTGGCCGACTACATCGCGGACCCGATCGAGAAGACGCTGCTGTCGAGCGAGCTGTTCGATCATGTCGCCCGCGGGCGCATCAAGATCGACATCAATCAGACTTACACGCTCGGAGATGCTGCTGCCGCGCATCGCGAGCTGCAATCGCGCAAAACGGTCGGCTCGTCGATCTTCGTCCTCTGATAAGGCGATGCAACTCTCCTACTCCAGTGCCGCGGGCGAATGCGCCGAGGGCGAGCGCGCGGGCGCCGGCAACTACGCGTGGCTGGTGTTTGCGCTCACCTTCGGCCTGCTGCTCTCCGATTACATGTCGCGGCAGGTGCTGAACGCAGTCTTCCCGCTCCTCGAGACAGAATGGGATCTCTCCGACACGCAACTCGGCACACTCAGCGGGGTCGTCTCGTTGGCAGTCGGTGCTTTGGCCTTGCCACTGTCCTTGCTGGCGGATCGGTGGGGCCGGCTGCGCAGCCTGGTTCTCATGGCGGCGCTGTGGAGCATCGCCACGCTGGCGTGCGGGCTTGCGAGCAGCTTCGGACAGATGCTGGTCGCCCGCTTTTTCGTCGGCGTGGGCGAAGCTGCCTACGGTAGTGTCGGCTTGGCGATTCTGCTCAGCGTTTTTCCGGTTCGAATGCGCGCCACGATCAGCGGCGCGTTCCTGGCCGGCAGCATGGTCGGCTCGGTGCTCGGCATCTCTGTCGGCGGCTTCCTCGCTGCACAGTTCGGCTGGCGCGCGGCGTTTACCGGCATGGCGCTGTTCGGACTCGTGTTGACGATCTGCTATCCGCTGGTTGTGAAGGAATCGCGCCTTGCCCTGGACGGTCGAGCTGCGAACAACGCGGCCACTGCAACTGCACGCCCGCGCTTGCGTGCGCTGGTCTCCAGCCGATCCGTCATCTGTGCATATTTCGGCAGCGGCGTGCAGGTCTTCATCACGGGGGCGCTGCTTGCTTGGCTGCCGAGCTACTTGCATCGCGCCTATGGCATGACAGTCGCTACTGCTGCAGCGGTTGCGGCGCTCTTCGTCCTCAGCAGTGCTGCCGGCATGGCGATTTGTGGCTCGCTTGCGGACCGCGTCAGTCGCAATGCGCCCGCGGCGAAGCTCTCGCTGGCGATCGGCCATTGCGTGGCGTGTTGCGTGCTGCTGTCAGCAGCCTTTGCCCTGCCCGCGGGGCTGCCGCAGCTCGTACTGATCGCGCTCGGCATGTTCTTCGGCGCGGGCACGGTCGGTCCAGCCGGCGCCATGGTTGCAAATCTCACGCCGGAGCCCCTCCACGGCACTGCGCTCGGCATGCTGTCGCTCGCGAACAATCTGCTGGGCCTGGCTCCCGGACCGATAGTCACCGGCATGCTCGCTGACATGTTCGGCCTCCCCGTGGCGTTGCAGCTCGTGCCACTGGTCAGCCTGATATCCGCAGGCATCTTCATGCTGGCGCGGAGCAGGTACCAGCAGGATCTGCAGCAGCTCGGCTGGCGCGTGGGCGCAGCGTAGAGTCGCATCGTGCTCCTCGTCACCGCACTACAGACGCGGAGCCGCGCGCTGCTTCCCGGCGTGACTGTCACATTGCTGGTTGCAGCCAGTGCAGCCTGCCTTTCCGCTCACTTGCACGCGCCGCCAATGCTGCTCGCGTTGCTGTTCGGCATCGGGATGAACTTCCTGATGACGCCGAGCTGTAAGCCGGGCATCGAGTTCGCTGCGCGCGATGTGCTGCGCGTCGGCGTCGCATTGCTCGGCACTCGCATAACGTTCGAGCAGATCGTGCAGCTGGGATGGCATCCCATCGTGCTGGTGATCGTGTCCGTGGTCGCCACGATCCTGTTCTCGGCTATCGCGGCGCGACTGGTCGGCTTCAACACGCTGTTCGGCTTTCTCACCGGCGGAGCGACCGCGATCTGCGGCGCCTCGGCAGCACTGGCGCTATCCGCATCGCTTCCGGCTCATCCGGCCAAGGAGATCGCAACTGCCTTTACGATCATCGGCGCCTCGGTGGTCTCCGTGGTTGCGATGATCGCGTACCCGATACTCGCCCGGCACCTCGGGTTATCGGCGGTCACGAGCGGGGTATTCATCGGCGGCTCCATTCACGAAGTCGCCCACGTCGTGGGCGCCGGCTACAGCATTTCGCGCGAGACCGGCGACATCGCGACGATCGTGAAACTGATGCGGGTAGCAATGCTGGTGCCGGTAATCGCCTGCGCCGCGATGCTCACCCGCCGCACAGAGAGCAGCGCTGCGCCGTCCGAGCGCCCGCCGTTGCTGCCATGGTTCGCCGTCGCCTTCGTGCTGCTGGCGGGGATCAACAGCATCGGCTGGATCGGCGGCCCACTGCAGACCTTCACGAACGACGTGTCGCGCTGGTGCTTGATCGTCGCGATGAGTGCCATCGGCATGAAGACGCAGCTGAAGCAGATCGTCGCCGTCGGCCTCAAGCCCGTGGTGCTGATGCTCGGCGAGGCGGTGTTCCTCGCTGCACTGGTGCTGTGCCTATCGCGCTGGCTGCATTAAGTCGAGCCGAGCAATGAGTTCCTCACCCTGTGGCCACTCACCGAATCCCCACGCGGGATTCAGGTGCCCGACATGACCGAGCCGCACCAAGTGGCTGCCCCAGTCCCCCGCCAGCTCTTCGACGCGTGACAGCGCTGCCAGCGGGTCGTTGCTGCTCGCGGCGACAATGCTTGGGAAGGGCAATCGTTGGCGCGGCACCGGCAGCCAACCATGCTTCTGCAATGCTGCCAGCGGCGGGTAGCCCTCAGGCATCGGTGTTTCCAGATCGGCCGGCGTCGCGAGCAACGCACCGACGATGTCGGCGCGTCGATACAGATGCGCCCAATGCGCGAGCGCAATAACCCCGGCACTGTGCGCCACGATCGTGACCTGCCCCCGGATCGAATCGAGCGCCATCTGGATCGCATCCACCCGCTCCACCAGACCCAGATTTTCGCGTCCAAGCGGGAGCACCGTGTGGACCGGACGCGACCACATGAGCTTCCCGCCGAGCAGCGTCTGCCAGTGTTCGTCGACGTGGTCCCGCAGGCCCGGGACGATCAGGATCGTGCTCAACCACTGACCCTGCGGACTGGCGACTTGGTGGGCCTTTCTGCGCACGCCGCGTGCTGCGTAAAGCCGACGCGCCCCGGCTTGCGATTCGGCGCGAAGCCGTTGGCCGCCAGCGTCTCGTCGGCGCTGCCGTAAAGCGTGCCGATCCGGTAGATGGAGCGCGCCTCCTCCGTGTTGGCGATGCCGCGGCCGAATTCGCGCGAGATCCGCACGAGCTGTTCGACCTGCTCGACCGAGCTCATCTTGCGATCGCGTCCTTGCGTCCAGAGGTTGTCCTCGATTCCGCAACGCACGTGCAGGCCGAGCGCAATTGCCATCATGTTGATGGGCAGCACGTTCAGCATGGAAGACTCGAGCGTGAGCACCGCGCCGTCCGGGCACGCGCGCACGAAATTGCTGAGGTTGTAGAGGTTCGGCGCGTCGAAGCCGCCGCCGATGGCGACCCACGTGAGAATCAGCGGCACGTTGGCAGTGCCCCGACGCATCATGCGCTCGACCGTTTCCAGCTGAGCGACGTTGGCGAGCTGGAAGTGCGTCTGAATGCCGGCCGCCGACAGCCGGCGGATGTGTTCCTCCACCCATTCCGGGCCGGCCGGAATCGTCATCTCGCGGTAAGCGCGATACAGGTCCGGCTGCGCGATCGACGTGCCCGCCAGGTCGGCGTCGCACATCTGCTCGACGATGTTCATCTGATTGGTGTTGATGGCGATCGTCACCTGGTCCGGCGTCGGCTGCAGCTCGGCGAGCATGTGGCGCGTGTCGTCCGACAACCATCTGGCGACTTCGCCCGACCCTTCCGGCGCGAACGAGATCGAGCCGCCGACCTGCAGGATCAGGTCCGGCACGCGCGCGCGGATGCCCGCCAGCAGCTCGTTGAACTTGGACAGCCGCTTCGAGCCCTTGCCGTCCATTTCGCGGACGTGCAGATGCAGGACGGTGGCGCCGGCGTTGTAGCAGTCGACGGCCTTCTGAATCTGCGCCGCCATCGACACAGGAATGTCCTGGGGAAAGTCCGCGGGCATCCACTCCGGCCCGTAGGGCGCGGCGGTAATCACCAGCTTCTGCTGATTTTCTGGGAACAGCGAGCCGTCGAGAAAGTTCATGGCGGGTTCCTGTGTCGTTCAGAAGGGCCGGTCACCGACGATGCCCGCGCGCTCCATCCGGCGATGGCAGGGCGCGTAGTCCATGACCGCGTAATGCTGCGTGCTGCGGTTGTCCCAGATCGCCACGCTGTTCGGCCGCCAGCGCCAGCGCACCTGGTACTCGGGGACGAAAGCCTGGCTGATGAGATATCGCAGCAGGTCGGCCGCGCCGGGATTGGCGTCCTGGCCGTAACGAACGTTCGCCGAGGTGTGATAGTTGGTGAAGTGCGTGGTGAAGGCATTGACGAATAGCGCCTTCTCGCTGGTCTCGGGATGCGTGCGGACCACCGGATGCTCGGCATCCGGATACGCCGCCTTCAGTGCGAGTCGCTTCTCCAGCGGCAAGGCGGCGCCGAACGAAGCCTCGATGCTGTGACGTGCGCGCAGCGTAGCGATCCGCGTCTTGATCTCATCCGGCAATTTCTCGTACGCGAGCACCATGTTCGCCCACATGGTGTCGCCGCCGACCGGCGGGCACTCGATGCAGCGCAGGACACAGCCCATCGGCGGCGCTTCGCGCCAGGTCGCGTCCGTGTGCCACGCATTCTCGTAACGGTCGATCGGACCTTCGGGCGTCTTGTTGATCTGAACCAGGCCGGGATGATCCGGATGACTGCCGACGATCGGGTGATCCTCGAGCGCGCCGAACCGCTGCGCGAACGCGACGTGGTCCGCGCGCGAGATGTCCTGGTCGCGCAAGAACAGGACCTTGTGCCGCAGCAGCGCATGCTTGATCTCGCCGAACAGCGCGTCATCGCGCGCGGCGTCGGCGAGACTGACGCCGATCAGCTCGGCGCCGATGGAGCAGGTCAGTTGCTCGATTCGCATGTCGAGCAAGCTAGAAGGAGGCGCGCTCTGCGGAGCTTACAAATGACGACAGGCAGTTCGCATTTGGCGACACACGCGCCGTCGGCTATTGGCGCGGTTGGAACAACGGTCGGGCCCGGACGGCAAAGCGCGCTTCGAGTGCCTGCGCCCATTTTGCATCCTGGCCGTAGAGGTCGCGGCGGAAGTTCATGCGCCCCTGCGGGTCCACCCACGCGGTCCAGTAGGCCAACAACACTGGAATGTTCTTCTTCAGAGTGATGGTGCGCAGCTCGCCTCGCTCGACCGTGCCGGCGATCGATGCAGCGTTCCAGTGTTCCGGGTCATCCAGCACGAGTTCAGTGAGCTCCAGCGCGCGCTCTACCCGTACGCAACCGGAGCTGAACGCGCGGTCGGCGCGCTCGAACAAGGCCTGCGAAGGCGTGTCGTGCAGGTATACCTGATAGGGATTCGGAAACATCAGCTTGGCCCGTCCGAGCGCATTCGACGGGCCGGGATCCTGCCGCAGCGTGTAAGGAATATGGCCGCTTCGATATTGCGACCAATCGATGGAGGCAGGATCCAGTTCCTGCCCCTGCGCATCGAGAACTCGCAGCCCTTTGCGTGTGATCGTTGCAGGATCGCGCTGTGCCGCGGGGAGGATGTCGTGCTCGATGATGCCGGGCGGCACCGTCCAGGTCGGATTGAGCACGACGTAGCTGATCTCGGAACGGAAGATCGGCGTGCGACGATATGGCTTGCCGACCTGCGCGCGTGCGTGCCAGACAACCTGTTGGCCGCGCACGAGGTACACAGTGAAAGCCGCGATGTTGACGACGACGAATTCGTCGGGCAGATCCTGCAGCAGCACGCGGCCGCGATCGAGATTGACGCGCAACTGGATGATGCGATCGGCGAGCGGAACGTTCAGCTCGGCGATCGTGTCTGCACCCACGACCCCGTCGCTCGCGAGCCCCATGCGTGCTTGAAAGGACTGAGCTGCCTTTGCGAGTGCAGCGTCATAGTCGAGCGCGTCGCTGGCCGCAGCCCGATCAAGGTCGCCGCTGGCGATCAGCCTCGCACGCAGCACCGGAACTCGCGCATCGCTGTCGCCGGGTCGCAGCGTCGGCCCTGCGACTAGCGTCGCTATCGGCGTCTGCGCAGCGGCGCGATACCGAGCCAGCTCGCGCACGAGTCCCGTATACAAGGAGTGCGTGGGCCTCAATGCCTCGACACGCTGATAGATGTCCTCAGCCGCGAGCGCCTCTTCGACCTTGTGCGACACATCCATGCTCGCCAGCGTTCGTCCATAGTTCCACTGCGGATCGAACGTCTGCGGATCGACTTTGCCGAAAGACAAGTGATAGCCAAGCCGCAGCAGCGCCTCGGTCAGCAGCACATCGTATTGGGCTCGCAGAGCATCGCTCGCCGCAGCTCGTCCGATCTGACCGGCCAAGTCCTCGAGCAGCGGCAGGTGATAGTCCTTCGGATCCAGTCCCTGCTCGTCACTCTCCGCGAGCGCGCGGCGCAACTGTTCGGCGTTGCGCGCGTTACTCCAGGCCGCGCGGAATCCCCGGCGCGCATAGAACTCTTGGACCCGCTCGGCGAGTGCGATGCGCACGCCGTGAATCGTGGGCTCAGCCGCAGTCGTCCATGCATCGAGCTCAGCCGCAATGGCTTGCGCGAGCGGATCACCCTCCGCTGGTGCCGGTTGGGCGAGAGCTAGCGACGCTATGCATGCGGCTGCTGCGCAGGCAAACCAAAGTCGCGAGGCCATGCTCGACGCTAGCACGCACCTTCCGTGCGCCAGCACCGGCAGTACAGCCACGCGGGCTTGCCCCAAGTACGGATCGCCTTCAGGCGAGCTCGCTGCGGGCGCGCACCTCTGCGAACGTCCAGTCTTTGAGCAGCTCGCCGTTGCGGAACACTTCGACGAGCTCGCTGTTGCGCGAGGGAGGCGCGTCGCCCATTGGATACGTCCGGTACTCGCGCGTCGTGGCGTCGCGCACCAGGTCCAGGCGTCCTTTCTTCGAGACCTTCGCATGATCGGTGACCGGATCCTTGTAGACATCCACCCACTTGCCATCGATGCGAGCTGCCGAGCATTTCATCGCGAATTGCTGCGTATCCCGATTCATCTGTTGCAACAGCGCGCCGCCCATCCCGAAGGCGATGTTGTCGGCCGCGAATCCGGCTTGCTGCAAGCGCTCGAGAATTGCCTCGATGCTCGTGACATTGACGCCGTCGCCCTGAATCAGCCGGACGTGGTTGAGGACTTTGAAGCCTTTGCCATTGAGGCTGCTGCCATAGGCGCGGTCCAAAAGGATCGCGCACTTTTCGACCACGTCAGGCGGATTGCCGGAATCCGGCCGGATCACCACAGTTGCCCCGGAGTCGATCACCTCCTGCTTCAATCGCGCGCCCCACAGATGTTCGATTGCCGCATACACGTCGTAGGAGTCGCAGACGCATGCGAAGACTGCGCCTGGCTTGCCGTACTGGCGAATCATGTTGCGGTAGGCTGCCTCTTCTCCTTCCTTGCCCCAGGCAGTGATCGTCGAATGCTCCGCGGCCGGGATCGAGAATCCAGCGAGCGGCTCGGCGTAGTACTTGCGTCCCGCCACGAGCGCAGCAACCGTGTCGGTTCCCTTGAAATTCACCAGATGAGCCAGGCCGCCCAGCCCCGCGGATTCGAGGCTCGACACGCCGCGGGAGCCGAAGTCGTGCAGCTTGAAAGGCAGCTGGCTGGTTGGATCGTCGCTCGTCTCGGTGAGATAGCGCCGAATGAGTTGCTTGATGTGCCAGCTGATGGTGGCAACTGTCGTCGGATACCAGACTCGCAGCAGCAGAGTTTCCAGATACGACGCGATCCAGAAGCACTGCGGGTCGGTGGACTCCACAGTCGCGAGCACGTTGAGCGTCGGCACGACTGTCCCTTCCCGCACGGCGCGAATGATGACCGGAACGCGCCCGCCATGCGCATCCACGATGTAACGCCAGCCTCGTTCG
Organism: Steroidobacteraceae bacterium; assembly: GCA_035606615.1. GTDB lineage: Bacteria > Pseudomonadota > Gammaproteobacteria > Steroidobacterales > Steroidobacteraceae > Steroidobacter. Next base: position 6,364 of record DATNFA010000034.1, on the reverse strand, counting down.
TTGAAAGGCTCGCCGTGTGCGGTCAGCAGCTCCTTCGCTTCGTCGATGTCGGCGGCCGTGACCGGCTTGCTCAAATGCTCCTTGAGAATCGCCTGGAGTCCGAAGAAGAGCGTGCGGTCGTACAGCCCGCCGCGCGACTCGATGTACGAAAACATCGCGTCCATCCCCGGTGGGTACTGCACCCAATGGGAGACCTTGTACGAGTCGGTATTGAGAATCAGGTTGGTCGACATGGAAGCTACAAGCGCAAGAGTTTCAAAGTGGCATGCCGAATTCGATCTCGCACAGCTCCTGTTGCACGTGTTGTGTGCCGACATCGGTATCTAGCATCTGCAACGGTACTTCGCCACCGAGGCCACGGCTCGCAACAGTCAACCAACGCGATGCCTTCCCGTCATACGATGAAGACCGCGTGGGATCGAGCGCTATTCGGCTACTGGCGCATTTCGACAAGTTCGCGAAAATCTCCTCGCCCCGGTTTCCGTTGCCGCAACACATCCGGTGGGAGCTTCTGTCGTGGTATTCATCGTGGACCTACGCTTGTGTCCCCGCGGCAGACACTGGCAGCGGCCGACGCGCTGTCTGCCGACGCCATAGGGCGGGCGGCGTGCCGACCAGTCGCTTGAAAGCCTTGGCAAACGCCGCTTCGGACTCATAGCCGACCTCCTGCCCTACCGACGCGACTGTAGCGGTCGTGTTACGCAGGAGCGCTGCACCGACTTGTATCCGCCAGTTGGCGAGATATTGCATGGGAGGTTGCCCGATCATCTCGGCAAAACGCTCATGCAGCGCCGATCGCGACAGCCCGACTCGCCGGCTCAGCTCGTCCACTGTCCAATCCGCCGCCGGGGCATCGTGCATGAGCGCGAGCGCCCGCCCGACGAAGCGATCGCGAAGACCCGCGAGCCAGCCAAGGCTGTCCTCAGGCAGCGTGTCGACATAGCGACGTACCGCGTCGATGAACATCATCTCGCTCATGCGCTCGAGCATGGCTTCTCCGCCCGGGCGCTTGTCTGTCGATTCCGCGACGGCCTGTCGCATGAACTGAGTGATCCAGTCCTGGCCATCGCTCGAGCGCAGATGCATGAGTCGCGGGAGTGTCGCGATCAGGGGATTGAAGGGGCGCAGGTCGAAACCCAGGAAGCCGCATAAGACTGTCGTGTCGTAGAGCTCATCAGGAGCTATCCCGACGCGCGCCTCGCCGCCGTCGAGATGCAAGCCAACGGGCAGCTGGTCCTGCGTGCGCACGACGTAGCTCGACGCGTCCGTGGGAGCCCGCATGCCTGGCGCGCTGGACATGACGTGTGGATCTCCCTGCGGAAAGAGGACGATGTCGCCTGTCGCCACGCGTACCGGCGGTTCGCCCACGATCGCGCCCCAGCACGTGCCTCGCATGAGGACGTGGTACCCCATGACGTGCTCTGAATCCGGCATGACTGCTGCGGCGATCTCCCGCGACGCAGGAGCCTCAGCAGCCCAGCTGCTGCGCCCACACACGTAGTAGTAGGCCGCCCCCCGCAGGCGAACGTTGCGCAGCACGTCTGAAAGGATGTCGTGGCTCATAGCGGATCGGTGATCGAGTCTCAGGGACATGCGCCGCGCAACGCAAGCAGCGACCCGGCAATCGAGGACTCGCGGTCAAGTATCGAAGACTCCTGGATGGGCGGCACCGGGAGCCTGGCGGACATACTGCAATTCGCCGATCACCACGATCACTCGATCATCCGGAGACCATCATGAGCGCGATCCAAGGCCCTGCAAACTCACGCGATTCGCAGTCTGCGGGACCGGACCTTTCCGACATCAAGGCGAGGCAGCAAGCCACCTGGGCGAGTGGCGACTTCGCCGTCATCGGCACGACGGTGCAGATCGTCGGCGAGTTGCTCGCCGAAGCGGTTGATGTGCGCGCGGGAGAGCGCGTTCTCGACGTCGCGGCGGGCAACGGCAACGCGACTTTGGCGGCCGCCCGTCGCTTTGCAGAGGTCACGTCTACCGACTACGTCCCTGCCCTGCTGGACAAGGGCAAGGCGCGCGCGGACGCCGAAGGATTGAAGGTCGCGTTCAAGGTCGCTGATGCCGAGGCGTTGCCTTTCGCCGATGCGAGCTTCGACGTCGCGCTCTCCACCTTCGGCGCGATGTTCACGCCCGATCACGCTCGCCCAGCCCGCGAGATGCTGCGCGTGACCCGCGATGGCGGCCGGATCGGGCTCGCCAATTGGACGCCCGAGGGCTTCATCGGCCAGCTCTTCAAGGTGATCGGCGCCTACCTTCCTCCGCCCGCGAGCCTCAAGTCTCCCGTACTGTGGGGAACCGAGCCGCACATCGTGTCGCTCTTCGGTTCTCAGGCCGCCGACATCCGCTGCGTGCGCAGGCAATTCAACTTCCGCTATCGCTCGAGTGCGCACTTTATCCAGGTGTTCCGCGATTTCTATGGACCCATGCTCAAGGCGTTCGCCGCACTCGATGAGATCAAGCGGGCAGCGCTGGAGCGGGACATCACCGACCTGCTGGAACGCCTCAACACGGCGGGAAGAGATTCGCTCGTCGTGCCCGCCGAATACCTGGAAGTTGTCATCGTCAAGCGTTGAACGCAAGTTCTGTCCGAGGAGAGACCCATCATGAGCAATCACCCGTCCGCCACCGAAGCCATCGTCCGCAATCACTTGCAGGCCTTCCTCGAGCAGCAAGGCATAGCCGCCATCTTGAGTGACTATGACGACGATGCGCGGTTCCACAGTGAAGTCAGGACTTATCGCGGGAAGCAGGAGATTGGCAGCTTCTTCGAGGATTTCATCGCCTCGCTGCCGCCAGATGTTACGAAACGTTTCGCGCTCCGGACCCTGCAAGTCGACGGCGACCTGGCCTACATTACCTGGAGCGCGGGCAGTGAGATCCCTCTCGGGACCGATACCTTCGTCGTGCGCAACGGCAAGATCGTTTCCCAAACCTTCGCGATGCATAGGGAGTCGACGCGGTAGCAGCATCGAGGCCTGTTCGGAGGACTGCATGGACTCACGGGGCTGGCGTCGATGGTGAGAGCGTCAATAGCACCGCACGCGGCGCAGCCTCGCAGCTCGAGCAACTCTGTCGGTCGCCTCAGCCGCCTCGTCGCTCGCGAGGGCACTGTCATCACGTTGAGCTATGACGGCCTCGGGCAGCTAGCGTCTGCTCAAGATTCCTTCGGACATACCATCACGATGTCTCACGTTGATGGCGACTTGACAACGATCACTGATCCATCGGGTGCGGTGACTTCGTATACCTATAACGGCGGTGTGACTGCGAGTGCGGCTGCACTGGCGTGTGTGTGAACGGAGAACTCAAGGCCAGCCGCGCGGCGTTTTCGGCTCCGTTCCCGTAGCGTTCCAGTGGGTTTTCACCGTAGCAGTCGCCGTAGCAGCGACTGTCTTTGAGCGCGACGCGGCGTCGGTATCTTCACGATCCCGATCGGATTCTTGACGCGGTAGCCGGTGCCGGTGAACTCAACCTCGCAGCCGGCGGACATCGCCAGGGCCGTAGTCACTTCGACAAGAATTGGGTTTCACGTACTTCTTGAGCCCGATCGTATATGCATAGCAGTACGACAAATGGAGCTAACGGATTATGTTGTCCGATCAGTTGAAGCACGCACTGAAGCGTGCCGTGGTGAATTCTCCTATTGCGCCAGCTATCCGCATCCTCCGCCCGGCGCGGCCGCTCGATGAGGCGATACGTCACGGCCGTCGATTCGGCTGGTCGCAAGCGGCGCAGTCCTTTCTCGCAGCCCCGTTTCGCGACGCGCCGTCGGTGCTCAACGCGCTGCGCGAAGACATTAACCGCGACTACGAGGTCGAGCTGCTTTTCACGGAGGTCAGGAAGCAGCTATTGCTGAATCCGCCATCGGCAGCGTTGCACCAGGAGCTGGTCGCCGCCCTTATTCAGCAATGCGCGAACAACGAATACGTGTGGTTCGCTTCGGAGGCCGAGCAGCATCAGTTGCGCCAGACTCTGAACGGCGATGACGTTGCGGTCCGCGCTCTTTATCAGCCCGCGCACACGCTCCCCGGCGACGTCCCGGGAGTTGTCGGCAAAACCCTGCGTGGACACCGCGCGGAGCACGCTGCGGAAATCAGGATCAAGGATGCGATCCCGACGTTCGCGCCGATCAGCGATCCGACTTCGATGCAAGTGCGCGCGATGTATGAGGCCTTCCCGTATCCGCGCTGGATCTCGCTCGTGAAGCATGCGCACGAGCTGCGCGTACGCTGGATCCGTGAGTTCTTCCAGCAGCCACTACCCATCCTCGACGGCGCCTGCGACATTCTCATGCCTGGCTGCGGGACCGGCCGCAAGGCCATTCAGATGGCGCTGGCGTTCCCGAAGGCGAACGTGCTGTGCACGGACCTGAGCCGCTCGAGCCTCGCCTACATGATGCGTATGGCGCGCCGCTACGGTGTCGCGAACATCGAGCCGTTGCAGATGGATATCTACGACCTGGCCGGCTTCGATCGCACGTTCGACTTCATCGAGTGCTCCGGCGTGCTGCATCACCTTGGCGATCCCGTGCGCGGCGGCATCGCACTCGTCACCAGGTTGCGGCAGGGTGGAATTCTGCACTTCTCAATGTACAGCGAGCTCGCGCGGCGTGAGGTCGTCCGGCACAGGCAGCAGATCGGCGAGGGACGCATTCCCGCGCTCAGCGCCGACGAGCTGCGCGCGTATCGACGGAAGGTCATGCTCGACGAACCCGAGTGCATCGACAAGCTGCCGACCCCAGGCGACTTCTTCGACGCGTCGCGATGCAAGGATTTGATCGCGCACCCGAACGAGTACCGCTACACCGTCGCCGGCATCGCCGAGTACTTGCAGCGCCTCGACATGCCGTTCATGGGTTTCCAGCGGCCGCAGCTCAATCGGCACGCTTACTGGACGCCGTATCCAAATGACCCACGCGACCTCGCGCAGTGGGCCGCGTTCGAGCAGGCGAATCCCGATGCCTTCGAGAATCTCTACGACGTGTGGACGATCAAGCCCTGAGAACTGGAGGCGTCGGCCGGAATCGAACCGGCGTGGACGACTTTGCGGGCCGCTGCGTAACCACTCCGCCACGACGCGACCGGCTTGCTCAAATGCTCCTTGAGAATCGCCTGGAGTCCGAAGAAGAGCGTGCGGTCGTACAGCCGCCGCGCGACTCGATGTACGAAAACATCGCGTCCATCCCCGGTGGGTACTGCACCCAATGGGAGACCTTGTACGAGTCGGTATTGAGGATGAGATTGATCGACATGGCAGCGCAGACTCGCGTCTACGCTGCACATCATCCCAGATGAGCTTGCGGAAATCAGTCACGGTGTGGTCGTGAATGTTCCGTCTATCGTGTTCCAGGAATCGTTGACGCCGACGCCGGAGAAGATGAGCGTAAAGTCGCGCCCGCCGTTGCGGAACCACTTGGGCGCGAAGCTCCACTGAAACACGTTGTGATCGATCTGCGGTTCGAACAGATCCCTGTAAAAGACAGTCCACGGTCCCCAGGGATCCGGCGCCTCCGCCATCGTGAGCAGAGACTTGAAGCCCGCGTCGCTGACGCCATCGCCGTGCTGATTCGTATACACCAGGCGATCCAGACCCGGCACGTAGCTGATCTGCGGAAACGGGCCCACGCCGTCGGGATCCTCGTAAATCGGCACCTTCTTCAGTGAGTCCGACGTCCATTTCGGTTGGCCCGTGCTGTCCAGCCCCGCAAAGAATTCGTACGCGCCGCGGTCCTGGATCGCGAGGGCCGGAACGCGCAGTAGCATGATCTTGCCCGGGCGCTGCACGATCGCGAGCGTCCTGAGCTCCGTGGCCACCACAGCGACGCTGTAGAGGTAGGCATCGCGAGCCCGGCGATTGTCTTTGCCGAACTGTACGAAGCTGCCTTGGGTCACGCCCTCGGTCGCGAGCACGAACTCCACATCGAGCTTGTTCCAGCTGCAGCCCTTGTCGCCGCTGCGGTAGAGCGCGAAGGAGCCATATGTGTGGGCATCCAAGTCTGGCGCGATCCACGCATACAAAATGCCGCCGACACTCAACGGAGCCCCATGCGCTTTGCCCGCGATCATCGAGGGACACTCGCCGTTCTTGCCGCCGAAGCGGTTGATGCCTTGGTAGTTGTCGTGATCGCCGGTAATGCGGGCTGCGCCGAGACTGACACGGCCGTCGGCATTCGTGCCGCCAAATCCGCCACCGTCGCCCCACAACGCATATTGGTTATCGTCGTCCGACCATGTGGCCGGCCAATTGTCGCTGCCCTGCGCAAGGCGCCGGTGAGAGTCTGAGTCGAATGTCACGCCGCTGATTACGCTCGTGGGAGGCGGCGGCGGCGGCGGTGGCGGCGGCGGCTGCG
>DATNFA010000033.1:0-33074 GCA_035606615.1 Steroidobacteraceae bacterium | reverse complement strand
CTACGCTCATCGAGCGTCTCCATCGCCTGCGCCAGGCGCTCCGCCGTGTCCTCGTCCCACTGCTCGCGCTCGACCGCGACCGACGGATCGGCCTCGGGGTGCGGCAGGTACGCCGAAGGCGAATAGGCGCCGTCTTCGTCGTCGGCGTCCGGTGCCGGATCGAACGACAGATCGCGCGAGCTCAGCCGCTGCTCCATGTCGGTGACTTCCGCGGTCGTCACGCCGAGGTCCTCGGCGATGGCGCGCGTCTCGCTCTCCGTCAGCCAGCCCAGGTTCTTCTTGAACCGGCGCAGGTTGAAGAACAGCTTGCGCTGCGCCTTGGTGGTGGCGATCTTCACCAGCCGCCAGTTGCGCAGCACGTACTCGTGGATCTCGGCGCGGATCCAATGCACGGCGAACGAGACCAGGCGCACGCCGACGCCCGGGTCGAAGCGCTTCACCGCCTTCATCAGGCCGATGTTGCCTTCCTGGATCAGGTCACCCATCGGCAGGCCATAACCGCCGTAGCCGCGGGCGATGTGTACGACGAAACGCAGGTGCGACAGCACCAGCTGACGTGCGGCATCGAGGTCGCCGCCTTCCTGGAGGTGGCGCGCGAGCGCGAGCTCCTCTTCACGCGTCAACACGGGGATGCGCGACACGCGTTCAACGTAGGCTTCGAGACTCCCGACCGGACCGGCCAGGACGAGGTCGGTGGTCGGACGGACTAGAGCAGTGCTCATTTCGAAGATATCTCTCCTTGGAGTGGGTCTGGAGTTTAGCAATCGAGCCATTGGAGTGCTAACGGGGGCGAAAAGTTCCTCGCCGGCGGGCCCTTTGAGGCACGCCTGATGCTTGTCCAAGTGCTTGATTGGAGAGGCTGAAAGGACCGATAGTTCCCGGCCGGAAGGTTACGTTGGCTCAATCTTCCGCAGGTGCCTCGTCGCCGCGATATAGGACCCCAGCCAGCCGAGTGCGATGCCGCTACCGAGCAGGATGGCGGTGGCCTCCGGACCGAGGGCGCCGAGCTCGAAACTGCTCCCGTAGAGGCCCGCTAGCCTGCTGATGGGCTCGCGCAGCACGGCCAGGGCCACGAGGGTGATCACCCAGGCGGTCGCGGCGCCCCCCAGGCCGTACCAGAAGCCGTTGTACAGAAATGGCCGACGCACGAACGCGTCGCTCCCGCCGACCAACTTGGTGACTTCGATTTCGTCGCGGCGGTTCTGGATGTCGAGCCGGATGGTGTTGCCGACGATCACCATCACGCCGAGACCCAGCACCGCGGCCGCGAGAATCAGCCCGCGCTGAAACGCCTCGAGGATCGCGTTGAGCCGATTGACCCAGGCCGTGTCGAGCTGCACGACCTCGACCGAGGGCAGCGCGCGGACATCGGCTGCGAGGCTCTGCAGATTCGCGGTGTTCGTGTATGCGGCGGCAGGCCGAACGACGATCGTGTGCGGCAGCGGATTTTCGTTCAGTGCATCGATCGCGTCGCCGAAGCCGGAGCCGCGGCGGAATTCCTTCAGCGCTTCATCCGCCAGGATCAGCTGCACTTCAGCCACGTCGCGTCGCTGACGGATGCGCTCGGCCGTGCGCCGTGCTTCCTCCGCCGACGTCGGTCGCTTGAGGAACACGGTGAGATCGACCGCGCGATTCCAGTTGCCGGTTGCAATCTGTGCGTTCGCGACCAGCAGGTGCAAGCAGGCCGGCAACGCCAGCGCGATGCCGATCACCAGAATCGTCAGTGTCGTCGCGAGCTTGTGCTGCGCCAGCCGGCCGAGCGAGCCGATCCCTGTCTGCAAATGCCGCATGAACCAGGCGGTCACGGCTTCGCTCCCTGATCGGCACCGAGGAGCTTGCGCGGGTCGAGCAGCTTCTCGCCGGTTGTGGGCGCAGCTGCCTCGACGACCCGGCCGGCCTCGAGCCGCACGCGGCGCACCGGAAAATGCTCCAGCAGATAGATGTCGTGGCTCGCGACCAGCACCGTTACGCCGACTTCGTTGAAGCGGCGGAAGATCTTCATCACTTCGAGCGACAAGTCGGGATCCAGGTTGCCGGTCGGCTCGTCGGCGATGAGGATCGGCGGCTTCGTCACGACCGCGCGCGCGATGCCGACGCGTTGCTGCTCGCCCGTCGAGAGCTCGAGCGGCGCGCTCTGCTCGCGCCCGAGCAGGCCGACCTGGTCGAGCGCCGCGCGCACGCGCTTGCCGATTTCCTTGGTGCCGACGCCGGCGATGATCAGCGGCAGCGCGACGTTGTCGAAGATCGTGCGGTCGTGCAACAGCTTGTGATCCTGGAACACCATGCCGATCTGGCGGCGGTAGGCGGGCACCTTGCCGCGGCCGATACCGGCGACGTTCTGGCCATTGACGATCAGTTGGCCGCGACTCGGCCGCTCGATCAGCGCGATCAGCTTCAGCAGGCTCGACTTGCCCGCGCCGGAGTGGCCGGTGACGAACACGATCTCGCCCGCAGCGATCTCCAGCGACAGGTCGCTGAGCGCCTCGCGGCCGTTCGGATAGCGTTTGAAGACGTGGTCGAAGCGAATCATTCTTCGCGTTTTAGCAGCGCATCGACGAAGGCGACAGGTTCGAACTCGGCGAAATCCTCGGCGCTCTCCCCGATGCCGATGTAGCGGATCGGCAACTGCAACTGGCTCGCGATTGCGAAGACGATGCCGCCCTTCGCGGTGCCGTCGAGCTTGGTCAGCACGATCCCGGTGACACCGAGCGCCTCGTTGAACAGACGCGCCTGCTGGAGCGCATTCTGTCCCTGGCTCGCATCGAGCACCAACAATACTTCGTGCGGCGCGCGCTCGTCGACGCGAGCCATCACGCGCTTCACCTTCTTCAACTCATCCATCAGATTCGACTGCGTGTGCAGACGGCCTGCGGTGTCGGCGAGCAGCACATCGATGCGCCGAGCCTTTGCCGCCTGAAGTGCATCGAACACCACAGCGGCCGGATCCGCCCCAGCGGCCTGCGCGATCACAGTCACGTCGTTGCGCTCGCCCCAGATTTGCAGCTGCTCGACAGCGGCAGCGCGAAAGGTGTCGCCGGCGGCGAGCATGACCTTGAGTCCATGCTGCTTCAGCAGTCGCGCGAGCTTGCCGATCGTCGTGGTCTTGCCTGCGCCATTGACACCGACCACGAGGATGGCGAACGGCGCGGCACTGCGCTCGATCGCGAGCGGCCGTTGCGTCGGCCGCAGGATGTCGAGCAGCGAGCTGCGCAGCGCATCGAGCAACGCGTTGAGATCGGCGAGCTCTTTGCGTGCGACCTTGCGGCGCAGCTCGTCGAGAATGCGATTCGTGGTTTCGACGCCGACGTCAGCGGTGATCAGCCGCGTCTCCAGCTCGTCGAGCACCGTGTCGTCGATGCGGCCTGCGGGCAACAGGTTCGCGAGGTCGTAGGTCAACCACGAATCGCCGCGGTTGAGCTTCTCGCGCAGCCGCTTGAAGAAGCCGGACTGCGCGGCGTTGCCACGCTCGTCGGGCTTGTCTTCTGTCTTGGATTTGAACCCGAACATCGCTAGGCGGGATCACACTGGCTCGCAAAAGGAGCGCCAGATTCTATCAGCTATGATCCGCGCACGATGCCGCCCCCAGCGAACCGACTACGCATCATCGGCGGCCGCTGGCGCGGCTCGCGCATCGTCTTTCCGGCGCTCGCGGCTATCCGGCCTTCGCCCGACCGCGTGCGCGAGACGCTCTTCAACTGGCTGCAACAACAGATCGTGGGCGCGCGTTGCCTGGATCTGTTCGCGGGCAGCGGAGCGCTGGGTCTCGAGGCGCTGTCGCGCGGTGCCGCGCACGTGACTTTCGTCGATCGCGAGCCGCAGGTCGGCCGTCATCTCGCGCAAACGCTGGAACGGCTCGGCAGCCGCGATGCGACCGTCGTCGTCGAGGACGCGCCGCGCTTCCTGCTGCGTCCTGCGCAGCCGTTCGACATCGTCTTCCTCGACCCGCCATTCGACTCGACGGTGCTGGAGCAGGTCGCGAGCCGGCTGCAGCAGGGTTGGCTGGCGCCGGGTGCTCATATCTACGTGGAATGTCCAGCCGATCGTTCGCTCTCGACCCTGCCGGCGCAGTGGGTCGTACACCGTACCAAGCGCGCCGGTCAGGTCGGCTATCATCTGCTGCGAGCCAGCGACTCAGCCAAAGAGGTTCCGCCATGACCGGCGCTCTGTACCCAGGCACGTTCGACCCGATCACCAATGGCCATCACGACCTGGTGCGCCGCGCAGTCGACATCTTCGGGCGCGTGCTGGTCGCCATCGCCGCGAATCCCGGCAAGGCGCCGCTGTTCACAGTCGACGAGCGTGTCGAGTTGGCGCGTGAAGTTCTGCGCGACATTCCGAACGTCGAGGTCACCGGCTACACGGGTTTGACCGTCGACTTCGCGCGCCAGCACGGTTTGCGTGTCGTCGTGCGCGGCCTGCGCGCCGTATCCGATTTCGAGTTCGAGTTCCAGCTCGCGACGATGAGCCGGCATCTTTCGAATCAGGTCGACTACGTGTTCCTCACGCCGGCCGAGCGCTTCAACTTCATCTCCTCGTCCCTGGTGCGCGAGATCGCCAGCTTCGGCGGCAACGTCAGCCAGTTCGTGCATCCCGCCGTCGAGACCGCCCTGCAACGTGCCTGGGCCCGACGCAAAGCCTGAATCCTTCCGAAAGTCCCACGTCCATAAAGTTGGCGTCCATGAAGATCGCACTGCTCCGTTCGCGTGTCGCTTTCCTGTTCCTCGTCGCGCTGTTCGCGCCGCTGCTCGCCGCAGCCGACGCGCCGGCGAAACCGCCGAAAGCGGCGATCGCGAGTCAGCACGAGTTGGCGACGCAGGCTGGAATGGAGATCCTGAAGCAGGGCGGTAATGCCTTCGATGCGGCGGTTGCCGTGAGCTCGACACTCGCAGTCGTCGAGCCGAGCAGCTCGGGACTCGGCGGCGGTGGGTTCTGGCTGCTGCATCGTGCGTCCGATGGATTCGAGACGATGGTCGACGCGCGCGAAGTCGCGCCGAAGGCGGCAACGCGCGACATGTTTCTCGACGACCAAGGCAATGTTGTCCCCGGCCGCTCGACCTCGACAGCGCTTGCCGCTGCCATTCCAGGAGAGGCTGCGGGTTGGGCGTATCTCGCGACGAAGTACGGCAAGCTGCCGTTGAAGACGAGCATGCAGCCCGCGATTCGCATCGCGCACGAGGGTTTTGCGCTCAACACGCGTCTGCGCGGCGGCATCGAAGCCAAGAAGAATCTGTTTCAGGCTGGCGCTGCCGCGAAGATCTTTCTGGTGAAAGGCGAGGTGCCGGCGGTCGGCACGATCATCAAACAGCCGGAGCTGGCGCAGATTCTGACGGCGGTTGCCGAGCAGGGACCCGATGGCTTCTACAAAGGCGCGGTGGCCAAGCGCATGGTCGAAGGCGTGCGCAAGCTCGGCGGCATCTGGTCGCTGGAGGATTTCGCGAGCTATCGGGTCGCCGAGCGCAAGCCGTTATACGGCGAGTATCGCGGCGCGCGCATCGTCGCCGCGCCGCCGCCGTCTTCGGGCGGCACCACGATCATCGACGCGCTCAACATTCTCTCGGCCTTCGATCTGCATGCAGTCGACAGCGCTACGCGCAAGCACCTCATCGTCGAAGCGATGCGACGTGCGCATCGCGATCGCGCCGAGTATCTGGGCGATCCGGATTTCGTGCAGGTCCCCACCGACCGGCTGATCCATCCGTTCTACGCAGCCGGCCAGCGCACCACGATCCGCATGGATCGCGCGACGCCGAGCGAGATGCTGCCGAGCAGTGCCGCGCCGAATGCCGGCACGGACACTTCGCACTTTTCGGTCATCGATGCCGAAGGCAATCGCGTAGCCGGCACGCAGTCGATCAACTTGTTCTTCGGCTCGGGGCTCATGGTGCCGGGTACCGGCGTGATGCTGAACAACGAGATGGACGACTTTGCCGCGAAGGCCGGCGCGCCGAACGGCTTCCGCCTGGTCGGCGCGGATGCGAACGCGATCGCGCCCGGCAAGCGGCCGCTGTCGAGCATGACGCCTACGTTCATCGAGAAACCGGATGGGCTGATGATCGTGGGCTCGCCCGGCGGGAGTGTGATCATGACCGTGGTGCTGCTCTCGACGCTCGATTGGATGGACGGCGTGGCGCCCGAGGAATTCATCAAGAAAGCCCGCTTTCACCACCAGTACATGCCCGACGCCATCACGTTCGAGCCGGGCGCGCTGACGGATGAGGAGAAGCAGACGCTGCAGAAGTACGGTCACACGCTGCGCGAGTCGCGGATGCCGGGCAACGCACAGATCGTGACGTGGGATTACAAGAGCGGCGAAGTGAAGGCCGTGTCGGATCCGCGCGGCGTCGGCGTTGGCGTCGTCTACTGACGCTGACATTTCGGACAGAAGTACGTCGAGCGCTGCCCCTGCACGAAATGCTTGATCGGTGTGCGGCACACGCGGCACGGCTCGCGCGTGCGCTCGTAGACGAACAGCTTCTGCCGAAAATACCCGGGCGATCCTTCCGGATTCACGTAGTCGCGCAGCGTCGTACCGCCCGCGCGAATCGCCGAGCGCAACACAGCCTTGATCGATTTCACCAGCGCATCGAACTCAGCTCGCTGGATGCGCTTCGCCGAGCGCCGCGGATTGATCCGGGCGCGGAACAGCGCTTCGCTCGCGTAGATATTGCCGACACCTACGACGACCTGACCGTTCATGATGAGCTGTTTGATCGCAACGCTGCGGCCGGCGGCCGCGCGCGCCAGGTACGCACCGTTGAACTCCCGCGAGAGCGGCTCAGGCGCGAGCGATCTGAGCAGCGGATGCTGCAAAGGATCTTCGCGAGTCCACAGCAGACTGCCGAACCGACGCGGATCGTTGAAGCGCACGCACAGGCCGGAGTCGAGCACGATGTCGACGTGATCGTGCAGCGCTGGTGCGACCGAGCTCGGCATCAGCCGCAGGCTTCCCGACATTCCCAAGTGCAGGATCATCGTGCCGCGCTCGAGATCGAACAGCAGGTATTTCGCGCGCCTGCGCAGCTCACGCAGCCGCTGACCGGCCGCCTCTTCGGGCAACTCGCGCGGCACGCGCCAGCGCAGCCGCGGCTCGCGAACCAGGACCGACTCGATGACCCGGCCGCGCACGGCTGGCTCGATGCCGCGGCGCGTCGTTTCGACTTCAGGAAGCTCGGGCATTCGGACCTTTAGCGAGCGCCGCGGGTTGAAGACTGTGAGATCACCATCACAGTATCCACCACGGCTCCGCACCGCAGGTCACATCCCTTGAACGGAGCAGGGAATTGCTCATTTGAGGTCACGGGGGGGCTCCGCTATAGTCCCGCGACCTCGATTTTCCTTAATACGAAAACGTGCGCGCCGGGCGCCGTAGGTACCCACAGTGAACCTCGAATTTCTCTATGGAATTCTGAACCTTAGTTTCTGGTCGTACGTCGTCGTGACGTTCCTGATGGTGCAGTTCACCTTCATGGGCGTCACCCTCTACCTGCATCGCGACGCGACCCATCGCAGCCTCGACCTGCACCCCGCGCTGCGCCATGTCTTCCGTTTCTGGCTGTGGCTGACCTCGGGCATCGTCACCAAGGAGTGGGTGGCGGTTCACCGCAAGCATCACGCCCGCTGCGAGACGGCTGACGATCCGCACAGCCCGGTCATCTTCGGTCTGAAGAAGGTGTTGCTCGAAGGCGCGGAGCTCTACCAGCTGCAGGCGCGCAATGCCGAGACGCAGGAGAAGTTCGGCCGCGGCACGCCCGACGACTGGATGGAACGCAACGTCTACGCGCGCTATCGCAACTACGGCATCGCCGGGCTGTTCTTCATCGACCTGCTGCTGTTCGGCGTGCCCGGCATCATTGTTTATGCCGTGCAGATGATGGCGAACCCCGTCATGGCCGCCGGTGTGATCAACGGCATTGGCCACTACTACGGCTATCGCAACTTCGAGTGCCCGGACGCTGCGCGCAACATCGTGCCGTGGGGCTTGCTGGTCGCGGGCGAAGAGCTGCACAACAATCACCACGCATTCCCGAGCTCGGCGAAGTTTTCGATCTATCGCTGGGAGTTCGACATCGGCTGGATGTACATCCGCGTGTTCCAGGTGCTGCGGCTCGCGCGCGTCATTCGCGTCGCGCCGGAGCCGGCGCACGTCGAGCCGCGCAAGCACATCGATCTCGAGACCGTGCGCGCCGTGATCGTCAATCGCATGCACGTGCTGCGCGCTTACACGCGCCACGTGATGCTGCCTGTGTTCCGCGATGAGCTGCGTATCGCCGGCGGGAAACTGAGCCGTCGCGTCCGCAAATTGCTGGTGCGCGAGCCGGTGCTGCTCGACAACACCGCGCAATCGCGTCTGCGTGAAGTGCTGGCGTCGAACCAGGCGCTGCAGACCGTGCATGAGTTCCGCGAGCGTCTGCGCCAGATGTGGAGCGGCGCGAACATGAGCAACGAGAAGCTCGTGCAGCACCTCAAGGACTGGATCGCGCAGGCCGAGGAGAGCCGGATCAAAGTGCTGCAGGACTTCGCCGCGACGTTGCGTGGCTACGCGATGCAGCCGGCGTAAGCGAAAGAGCAGACACCAGAAAGAAAAAGCCCGCCGAAAGGCGGGCTTTTTTTATTTGATCTTGGTCTCTTTGTAGACCACGTGCTTGCGGACCTTCGGGTCGAATTTCTTGACCTCCATCTTGTCCGGATGGAGCCGCTTGTTCTTGGTCGTGGTGTAGAAGTGGCCGGTGTTGGCCGACGACAGCAGCTTGATCTTTTCACGCATCTCTATTCTCCTCGCCCGGTCAGAGCTCGACGCCCTTGGCGCGCAGCTCGCGGACCACGACGTCGATGCCCTTCTTCTCGATGGTGCGCAGGCCGCGCGTCGAGACGCGCAGGCTCACGAAGCGGCGCTCGCTTTCCAGCCAGAAGCGCTGCACGTGCAGGTTCGGCAGGAAGCGCCGGCGACGCCGATTGTTGGCGTGGGACACCGTATTGCCGGTCATCGGCCGCTTGCCGGTGATCTGACAGACTCTGGACATGGCTGCGATCCCTAAAAAGAGTCGCGCTTTATACCAGCCAATGACTTGAGAGGGAAGGGGATTTACAGCAACCCGCGCTCGGCGAAGGACTCGCAGACCCCGTCCCCGACGACCAGGTGGTCGAGCAGGCGGACCTCGATCAGCGCCAGCGCCTCCTTGAGCCGCTGGGTGACCATCTGGTCGGCCACGCTCGGTTCGGCCACGCCGGACGGGTGGTTATGGGCCAGGATGACGGCGGCCGCATTGCGGGCCAGGGCCTGTTTGACCACTTCCCGCGCGTGGACGTTAGCCGTATCGAGGGTGCCGCGGAACAGCTCGTCGAAGGCGATGACCCGGCGCCGGTTGTCGAGCCACAGGCAGCAAAAGACCTCGTAGGAGAGGTCCCGCAGGCGCATCTGGAGAAATTCCCGGGTCGCGCGGTCGTCGTTGAGGTGCAGACCTGTCCGCAGCGGCTCTTGATAGTGCCGGCGCGCCAGCTCCAGTGACGCCTGCAGGACTACATACCGTGTCGGACCCAGCCCGCGCGCTGCGCACAGCCGCTGCGGCTCCGCTGTCAGCAACCCTCGCAGAGAGCCGAACTCGATCAGGAGTTGCCGAGCAACATCGAGCGCACTGTGCCCGCGCACGCCGGTTCGCAACAGAATCGCGAGCAACTCGGCCTCGGTCAGGACGCTCGGCCCGCGCTCGAGCAGCTTTTCCCGCGGCCGCTCGCGCTGCGGCCATTGGCGTATCGACATCCGCTGTCCTCGGGGTGGGCCTGGGCCGCAATTGTGCCGGCGCATCTCGCCATGCGGCTTCGGAATACCTCGATACTGCGCCTCGTTTGATGCGCCCGAGGGCCGCCCCCATAATCCGCCCATGAGTCCGCAGCCCCGCAAGATCCTGCTCGGCGTGACGGGTGGGATCGCCGCCTACAAGAGTCCGGACCTCGTGCGCCGCCTCATGGAGCACGGTGCCGAAGTTCAGGTCGTGATGTCGCGCGGCGCGCAGCAGTTCGTGACCGCGCTGACGTTCCAGGCAGTCTCCGGACGGCCGGTCCGTAACGATTTGTGGGACCACGCAGCGGAAGCTGCGATGGGACATATCGAGCTGGCGCGTTGGGCCGACGAGATCGTCGTTGCGCCGGCGACGGCCGAGTTCATCGCGCGCCTCACGCACGGCTTCGCGGACGATCTGCTCGCCACGATTTGTCTCGCCACGACGGCCCGCATCACGCTGGCACCCGCGATGAATCGCCAGATGTGGGCGAACGCTGCCACGCAAGCGAACGTGCAGATCCTGAAGGAACGGGGAGTGCGGTTGCTCGGGCCGGCGAGCGGCGAGCAGGCGTGCGGCGAAGTCGGCGTCGGCCGCATGCTCGAACCCACGCAGATCGCCGATGAGATCTTCACGACGCGCGGCGGCGCGGGACCGCTGCACGGCCTGAAGGTCGTCGTCACGGCCGGACCGACGCGCGAGGCGATCGATCCCGTGCGCTTCATCAGCAATCGCAGCTCGGGAAAAATGGGCTATGCGGTCGCGCAGGCCGCGCGCGAAGCCGGTGCGGAAGTAGTGCTGGTGAGCGGGCCTGTACAGATTCCGACGCCGCGCGGAGTTGAGCGCGTCGAGGTGGAGAGCGCGGAGCAGATGCTCGAAGCCGTGCGCGGCAATCTCGTCGGCGCGCACATCTTCATCTCCGCGGCCGCGGTTTCCGATTACCGCGCGCACCAGGTCGCCGACGAGAAGATCAAGAAGACGAGCGACACGATGAGTCTGTCGCTGGCACGCGCTCCGGACGTGCTCGCGACGATCTCACGCTCCGAGTCGCCGCCGTTCCTGGTCGGCTTCGCGGCCGAAACCCAGCACGTCGAGCGCAACGCGCTCGCCAAACTCACCGGCAAGAATCTCGACATGATCGCAGCCAACAAGGTCGGCGAGGGGCTGGCGTTCGACAAGGACGAGAACGCACTGACGGTGTACTGGCCGGGCGGCGGCAAGCGTGAGCTCGCATTCACCAGCAAGCTCGCCCTGGCGCGGCAGCTCGTCGAAGTCATCGCCGAGCGTTATCAGGCGAGCAACAAACCCCGCTCTTTCACGACGAAATCCAAGAGTCCCGCTCATGCCAGCTGATGGAGCGCACGCCACCGGCGCGCGCCGCCGGCTCGAGGTGCGCATCCTCGATCCGCGCATCGGCCGCGAATACCCGCTGCCGCAGTACGCCACGCAAGGCTCCGCAGGAGTCGATCTGCGTGCCTGCATCGACGCGCCGCTCGAGCTGAAACCCGGCGACACGCAGCTCATTCCATCGGGCATCGCAATTCACCTGGAGGACGCCGGCTACGCGGCGCTGGTTCTGCCGCGCTCGGGCCTCGGGCACAAGCACGGCATCGTGCTCGGCAATCTCGTCGGGCTGATCGACTCCGACTACCAGGGCCAGGTGTTCGTGTCGTGCTGGAACCGCGGTCAGACGACGTTCACGATTCAACCGGGCGAGCGCATCGCGCAGCTCGTGATCGTGCCGGTCGTGCAGGTGGAGTTCGAGGTGGTCGAGGAGTTCGCGCAATCCCAGCGCGGTGCGGGCGGCTTCGGCAGCTCCGGCCGCGGCTGACTCGGATCAGCCCAATTCTGATCAGCGAATCCCCTTCAGTTCCTTGAAGCGCTTGATGTCACTCGCGAAGGACTCCTGCAGCTGCGTCTGCTCCCTGCGGTTCGCGTCCAGCGATTGCTCGTAGACGCGCAAGCCGTTCACCAAATTGACCATCTCCGCCGCGAGATGTTCGGGCAGCGGCGGGGCATTCGGTTTGTCGCTGTACGGCTTGAAGCGTGCGATAGACGCTTGGATTCGTTGCTGGCGCTCCCGCAGACCGGTGATGTTCTGCTCGGTGAGGCGGTACTGCGCGGACAACATCTCGAGCCGCTGGTCGCGCAGTCGCTCGATGTCTTCGACGGTCAGATAAGTCTCGATGAGAGTGCGGTCGCGCAGGTCCCGCGTCTCCCTTTCCTTACGCACCTTCCCTTCGGCGGCTTCGCGCTCCAGCCGCTTGAGGCGCGTCGCCTCGCCCTCGATCAAGCGCACCTGCATGCCGTGATCGTTCAGCACTTCGGTATCCATGCCCGCGCATTCCGCCGGCATGCTGTCGCCGTAGTGGGTCTGGCCGTTGCGGTCCTTGCAGCGAAAGAAGGCCTCGCGCGACGAACGCTCTGCAGCCGTGGCGGCATAAGCCGTTCCCACCAGGACGATCGTTGTCGCGATGATGCGAATCCCGCGCATATTGGCTCGAGCCGCTGTAACCGCGGCTATTGTGCCGGAGCAACCCTGCCGGTCAAATTTTTACGACTTTTGTCCAGGTGGGCGCCGTCAAGCGACGCCATACTGGCCGCGGTAAGCCCGTGTTGCCGCCAGCTGGCTGGCGTTGCCGGAGCGCTCCAGATAGTCGACCAGGTCGGCGAGCTTGAGGATGCTCGTCACCGGCAGGCCCAACGTCTGCTCGACTTCCTGAACTGCCGAGAGCTGACCCGTGCCGCGTTCCTGCCGATCGAGCGCGAGCACTACGCCGACGGGCTGAGCACCCGCGGCAGTAATGATGTCGACGGCTTCGCGAATCGCCGTTCCCGCAGTGATCACGTCGTCGATGATGAGCACGCGCCCGCGCAACGGCGTGCCCACGATGTTGCCGCCTTCGCCGTGATCCTTCGCTTCCTTGCGGTTGAACGCCCACGGCACGTCGCGACCGTGGCGGTCCGCGAGTGCGATCGACGCGGCAGCCACCAGCGGAATGCCTTTGTAGGCGGGCCCGAACAACACGTCGAAAGACCACGCAGTCTTGTGGATCGCATCCGCGTAGTGGCGCCCGAGCTCGGCGAGGCCGCCGCCGGTGTTGAACGAGCCGGCATTGAAGAAATACGGACTGAGGCGGCCGGACTTCAGCTTGAACTCGCCGAACCGCAGCACGCCCAGGCGCAGACACAGGTCGATGAAGGACGCGGACATGAAGGGATTCTATACATCTCTCTATAATGGCGGCATGCGCATCATCACTCTCAACGCCAACGGCATTCGCTCTGCAGGCAGCAAGGGCGTGTTTCGCTGGATCGGGGCGCAGGAGCCGGACGTCGTGTGCGTCCAGGAGACCAAGGCGCAGGAAGATCAGCTCGGCGACGCGCTGTATCGCCCGAAGGGCTATCACTGCTACTACTTCGATGCGCTGAAGAAGGGCTACAGCGGCGTCGCGATCTACGCGAAGCGCAAGCCGGATAACGTCACGATCGGTTACGGCTCGAAAGAGTTCGATGGCGAAGGACGCTACCTCGAAGCGCAGTTCGGCAAGCTGTCGGTGGTCTCGGTCTACCTGCCGTCGGGTTCCTCCGGCGAGGACCGGCAGCGTGCGAAGTTTCGCTTTCTCGGCGAGTTCATGCCGCACCTGCGCGCGCTCAAGCGCAAGCGGCGCGACTTCATCCTGTGCGGCGACTGGAATATCGCGCACAAGGAGATCGACCTGCGCAACTGGCGCTCGAACCGGAAGAACTCCGGCTTCCTGCCGGAGGAGCGCGCGTGGCTCGACCAGCTGTTCGGCGACGTGGGCTATGTCGACGGCTTCCGCGAGATCAACACGCAGGAAGATCAGTACACGTGGTGGTCGAATCGCGGCCAGGCCTGGGCCAACAACGTCGGTTGGCGCATCGACTACCAGATTCTCAGTCCGGGCCTGCGCGGCAGCGTGCTGGGCGCGAGCATTTATAAGAAGCGGCGGTTCTCCGATCACGCACCGCTCGTGATGGATTACGACCTTTGAGCACTGCTGATCAACCCGCTGCGGCCGGCACCAAGGGGCGCGGCTGGCTGCAGGCCCTGCTCGTCTATCGGCAGCCGCGGATCCTGTCGATGTTGCTGCTCGGTTTCTCCGCCGGCCTGCCGTTCTTTCTCGTGTTTCAGACGCTGTCGGCGTGGTTGCGCCAGGACGGTATCCAGCGCGCGACGATCGGCATGCTCGCCTGGGTCGGTATCGTTTACTCGATCAAGTTCCTGTGGGCGCCGGTCGTCGATCGCACCAAGCTGCCGCTGCTGCATCGATTGTTCGGCAGGCGGCGCAGCTGGATGTTGCTCGCGCAGGCGGGCATCGCGATCGGCCTGCTCAATCTGTCTTTCAGCGATCCGTCTGCGGACGTGCTACGCGTCGCCATGTGGGCTTTGTTCGTCGCTTTCTGCGCGGCGACTCAGGACATTTCCATCGACGCTTGGCGCATCGAGTCCGCGCCGCCCGAAATGCAGGGCGCAATGGCCGCTGCCTATCAGCTGGGCTATCGAGCTGCGCTGATCGCTGGAAGCGCCGGCGCTCTCACCGTGGCCGCTGGATTCGGATGGCAGGCGAGCTACACGACGATGGCCGCGCTGGTTGCGGTGGGCGTGATAACGACGATAGCGAGTCGCGAACCGGAGGCGGGCGCGTCGCGCGATACGCTGCAGCGTGAAGAGCGCGTGGTTGCATGGTTGGAGCAGCGCACTCACTGGCCGCACTGGCTGCGCAACGCCGGCGCCTGGTTCATCGGTGCAGTGGTGTGCCCGCTGATCGATTTCTTCGGCCGCTTCGGTTGGCGCAACGCCGTGATCATCCTGCTGTTCATGAGCAGCTACCGGCTGACCGAATTCGCGATGGGCTCGATGGCGAATCCGTTCTACATCGACAAGGGTTATACGCTCACGCAGATCGCGACCGTGGTGAAGGTGTTCGGCCTGGCGACCTCGATGATCGGCGTCGTGCTCGCCGGCATCGTGATCGCGAAGCTGGGCATCCTGCGCGCGCTCGCGCTCGGCAGCTGCCTCATCATGGCGTCCAACCTGGGATTCGCGGGGCTCGCGACCACGGATTCGCCGTCGCTGGTCGGCCTCGCCGCAGTCAACAGCCTGGACAATCTCGCGCAGGCGCTGCACGGCACGTCGCTGATCGCGTTTCTTTCGAGCCTGACGAGCCCGAAGTACACGGCCACGCAATATGCGCTGTTCTCGTCGCTGTACGCGCTGCCGGGCAAGATCCTGGAAGGAACTTCGGGCTTCGTAGTCGACGCCGTCGGCTACGACACTTTCTTCGTCTACACGGCGAGCCTCAGCCTGATCGGGCTGACGCTGCTGTTCGTGCTCGCGCGGCGTGGTGTGTTCTACAAATCGAGCGGCGACGGCCACTCCGAGTAACCGGACGCCTCTGAGCGATCGAGGCTCGTGAGCGGATCGGTCCACGTCGTGCCCGTGGTGACTTCACCGCGCTCAGCTTCGGTATCTTCCGCATCGACGTCGACCGAGCCGGTCCAGTCCTCGGGTGCCTGCGCTTCTTCGAATTCCTGCTCTTCCCACGACTCCAGGTCGAACTCTTCGAGCGTGCCGTCGAAGTGTTGCACTTCGACCGTCGCATCGTCGCGATCGATTGCGACGACTTCGAACAACGCGCCACCCGGCCGGCGATACCAGTCACCCACAACAGGACTCGGCGAGGTCATACGGCGTCTCCTTGTTCGTGCAAATGGTTGTAGTCCTGTGAGCGTGTGGATTCAAGAGAAAGTTTTTCTGCAGAGCATCATGCATGTGACCACATGCATGCGTGTTGATAACAGCAGTGTCAGTTCGTTCGTCGATATTCGAGATCCCACACGCCATGACCGAGTCGCTGGCCGCGGCGCTCGAAGCGCGTGAGTGTTCGTTCTGCGGAGCGCGCGACGAAGCCAGCGTCCGCAGCGATGTTAGCGAACGCGGATGAAGCATCGATGACCTCGCGCATGTGTTGTGCGTAGGGCTCCCAGTCCGTGGCGAGTCGCAGCGTGCCGCCTGGCGCGATCACTGTCGCCAGCAGCTCGACGAATGCAGGCTGAATCAGCCGGCGCTTGTGATGTCGCTTCTTCGGCCACGGATCGGGAAAGAAGATGTGCACGAGAGCGATCGACGCCGGCGGCAGTTGGTGTTGCAGCACTTCCACGGCGTCGTGACAGATCACGCGCAAATTGCTGAGCGTCGCCGCTTCCGCGCCGAGCAGCAGCCGCCCGACGCCGGGACGATGCACTTCGACGCCGATGCAGTCGATCTCGGGATGCGCGCTGGCGAACTCGAGCAGCGCTTCGCCGGCACCGAAGCCGATTTCCAGCATGCGCGGCGCCGCGCGCCCGAACAGCGTCGGCAGATCCAGCGCCGTCGGCGAAAATTCGACGCCATATTTCGGCCAAAGCTGCGTGAGCGCACGCTGCTGACCCGCCGTCGCGCGGCCGGCACGCAGCACGAAGCTGCGCACGCTGCGCAGTCGCACGTCCGAAGGATCTTTGTCGGACATCACGTTGTTTGGTTTTGGCCGAGCAGGTGTTCGAACAGCAGCCGCGCGGCAGAAGGCAGCGGCGCGTTCGCCCGTGTGCACAGGAACAGCTGACGTCTCGCCCAGGTGTCGCTCAAGGCGATGCCGGCGAGCGAGAGCGAGCGGATGTATGGCGTCGTCGCGGCGCGTGGAACGACTCCAACACCGAGACCGGCAGCGACCATCGCGCAAGCAGCATCGAAGCTCGTCACGTTGATGCGCCAGTTCAGCGTGCGACCGGTCTCAGTCGCGGCGCGCGTGAGCACGTGGTGCAAGGCGCTGCCAGCGTGCAGGCCGACAAATGGCTGGTCGGCGATCTCCGCGAAGTGCAACGACTGGCGTTGCGCGAGCGGATGACCCGGCTGCAGCACGACCACGAGCTCGTCGTTGCGAAACGGTACCGTGCTGAGGCCTTCGACCAGGGGCAGCTCGCTCACGATGCCGAAGTCGGCCGAGCCATCCGCGACCGCTGCGGCGATCGCCGAGCTCACGTGCTCTTCGAGCCGGACATGAATGTCGGGATGAGCAGCGCTGAAGGAGGCGAGCGCACCGGGCAGAAATTCCACGATCGACGAGATGTTTGCGAACACGCGCACGTACCCACTCGAACCGCTCGCATGCCGACGCATCTCGTCATCGAGCTGTGCCGCCTGATGCAGCAGGACCCGCGCCCGGACCAGCAGCGCATGGCCGGCCGCAGACAGCTCGACGCCTTTGGCTGCGCGCACGATGAGCGCGCAGCCAAAGACCTCCTCCAGATCGGAAATGCGCTTACTGACCGCCGAGGCAACGGTGTGCGAGCGCTCGGCCGCCCGCGCGATGCTGCCGGCATCGGCGACGGCGACAAAGAGCTCCAGGTCTCTAATGTCGAATTTCATGGGGATCGAACTTCATGGGCGTAGCTTGCCGGTTGGGCGGGCCGCTGCATAGAATCCATGCAGCGCAGCGGGTGTAGTTCAATGGTAGAACTGTAGCTTCCCAAGCTACTAACGTGGGTTCGATTCCCATCACCCGCTCCATTTCCGCCGCCGCCTGAGTGCACGTGCCCATTCGCCTTCGTTTGCTGTGCTTCGTCTGTTCCTGCTGTGCGGCTCTGAGCGCCGCGGCGCTCGACGCCGTTCCCTCGCGAGCCGTCGATCTGAGCGGCAGCTGGAAATTGAACGCTGCGCTGAGCGACGACGCCGAGCACCTGCTGGAAGAGCATCAGCGCAAGGAGCGCGAGCGCTACATGCAGTGGCGCAGGCAGCAGGAGCAGGCGTATCCGCCCGGCGTGCCCCCGCCTATCGACATCGAAGGACCCGCCACCCCGCGCGAGCCCAGTTCGGCACGCCGTGCCTCGATCAAGCGGCGGCAGGAGAACTTATACAAAATGCTCGCCATCTCGGACACGCTGTCGATTCGCCAGGACGGCACGACGCTCGACATCGCGTCCGCAGTCGAGTCACGGCGTGTGGTGGCCGGATCGCGCACGCAGGTGTCGCTGCCCGAGGGCGAGCTCGCCGACTCGAAGGTCGGTTGGGACGGGCTGTGGTTCGTGATCGACCGCAACGTCCGCCACGGGCCGCGCGTCGTCGAGAGATATCGGCTCGTGCCGAAAACCGGTCAGCTCGAATACGAGATGAAATGGTCCGGCGAAAGCGAGATCGCCGGCATGAAGATCAGGCGGGTGTTCGACCGGGTCACCGTGGCGCCGCTGCCGGCCGATCCGGCAGCGGGCCCGATAAAATGATCAAGCTGCGCTGGAGTAACCCATCACGGCCTTGGTCTCGAGGAACTCCTTGATTCCCTCGCGACCCCACTCACGGCCGTTACCCGACTGCTTGTAGCCGCCGAACGGCGCGTTGACGTCGGTCGGCGCACCGTTGAGGTGAACCATGCCCGTGCGCAAGCGCCGCGCGATGCGCCGCGCGTTCTCGATGTTGCCGGAGTAAACGTAGCCCGAGAGGCCGTAGACCGTATCGTTCGCGATCCGCACCGCTTCTTCCTCGTCGCGATACGGAATCATCACCAGCACCGGTCCGAAGATTTCCTCGCGCGCGATCGTCATGGCGTTGTTGACGTTCGCGAACACCGTCGGCCGTACGAAGTAGCCCTTGTCCAGGCCGTTCGGGCGCCCCGGGCCGCCGATCACGACAGTCGCGCCCTCTTCGACGCCCTTCTGCAGCAAACGCTGGATCTTCTCGAACTGCGTCTTGTTCGAGACCGGTCCCATCGTCGTGCCGTCGGCCTTCGGGTCGCCGACCACCGGTTTCTCGGCGACCGACTTGGCGATCTTCACCGCTTCGTCGTACAGCTTGGCCGGGATCAGCATGCGCGACGGCGCATTACACGACTGCCCGGTGTTGGACATCATCGACAGCACGCCGGTCTTCACGGCTGCGTTGAGATCCGCATCCTCGAGAATGATGTTCGCGGACTTGCCGCCGAGCTCCTGCGAGACGCGCTTGACCGTGTCCGCCGCTGCCTTCGCCACCAGCACGCCCGCGCGCGTCGAGCCGGTGAACGACACCATGTCGATGTCGGGATGACGCGAGATCGCTTCGCCGACCGTCGGGCCATCGCCATCGACGAGATTGAACACGCCCTTGGGCACGCCCGCTTCGGCGAGAATTTCCGCGAACAGGTGCGCGCTCAGCGGCGCGATCTCGCTCGGCTTCAGCACGACCGTGCAACCCGCGGCGAGCGCGGGTGCGACCTTGCAGCTGATCTGGTTGATCGGCCAGTTCCACGGCGTGATCAAGCCGCACACGCCGACCGGCTCGCGACGGATCTGCGTCGTGCCGACCTGCTCCTCGAACTCGAACTCCTTGAGCACGTTCAGCGTCGTCATGAAATGACCGAGGCCGCTTGCGGCCTGCGCATTGAGCGCCAGCTTCATCGGCGCGCCCATCTCGTCGGAAATCGCCACGGCGACGTCCTTCAGGCGCGCTTTGTAAGCGCTGATGATCCGCTCGAGCAGCGCGATGCGCTCTTCGCGCGAGGTTTGCGCGAACGTCTCGAACGCCGCGCGCGCGGCTTTCACGGCCGCATCGACGTCCTCGGCCGTGCCGAGCAGGATCTTGCCGACCGGCTGCTCGGTCGCCGGATTGATGACGTCGAGCTCACGGCGTCCCGCGGGGCTGACCCACGCACCGTTGATGAAAAACTTTCTGAAGTCGTACATGAGAGATCCTCCGCAGCGGGAGGAGCATGATACTGCAACCCCTCTTCACCGGCGCACGTCGGTCTGCTGGTCCGACAGCAGCAGCTCGACGTCCGCCGCGCTCGCCAGGCTGAAATCCCCGTGGATCGAGTGCTTCAGCACCGCGGCCGCGGTGGCGAAGTCGATCGTCTTCTGCGGATCGAAACTGCGGAGCAGGCCGTGCAGCACGCCGGCGGCGAATGCGTCGCCCGCGCCGATGCGATCGACGATGCCGTAGAGAGAGTAGGGGCGCGTCGTGTAGGTGTCCCGCCGGCCTCGCAGGCAACCCGACAGCTCCTGAGTATCTGCGCTGTGTCGCGCACGGCTCGTGCACGCGATGAACTGCAAATTCTCGAACGCGGCGAACGCCGCGTCGGTGTTGCCATTGAGCATGAACGCGAAATCGCGGTCGTCGCCGAAGATGAGGTCGGCCTGCTCACAGAGTGTGCGGAGCACTGCCGGCGCTTGCTGCGCACGCGCGCCCCACACTCGCGCGCGGAAATTGCAATCGAACGAGATTTTCACCTTCTTTTGCCGGGCCGCAGTCATCGCGCGCATCGCGGCTTCACCTGCGGCATCGCTCACGGCCGGCGTGATGCCGGAAACGTGTAGCCAGCCGCAGCCGGCGAGCAGCGCGCTCCAGTCGTAAGCATCGCCCGCCGCAGCCGCGAAGGCAGATCCGGCACGGTCGTACAACACTTCGGCCGGCCGATGTCCCGCGCCGTGAGTCAGGAAGTACAGGCCCATGCGGCCGTCGCAGAACCGCAGCGCATCTGTCTGCACGCCGTGACGTCGTAGCTCGCCTGCGCATGCGCGCCCGAGCGGCGACTCCGGCAGGGTGCTGACGACGGCGGTGGTGTGGCCAAACCTGCTCAGCGACACGGCAACGTTCGCTTCGGCGCCGCCGACGTGCGCATCGAAGTGGGCCGACTGCAGCAGCAGTTCCTTATTGGGCGAGGACAGCCGCAGCAGAATTTCCCCGAAGCAAAGCACAGTTGCGCTCATGGTCTCGAACATACCTCGTGTCCGTGCCGCCGCGCTGCGCGGGCGATGGGCCAGGACTTCATTGTTGCAGGGCGACAGTCGATTGGCGGCACGCCCCGGTCGCGTCTTGCCGCCGGCTATCGTGCTCTGCTAGCCTTCGATTGTCACCGGTGTCATGCCGTACCTGCTTGATGCTACCGGTGTCAGAACAGAACAGCTTTTCGGCGATTTGGGGGAGTCACTCACATGCTGTCAGATCGCAATCGCAGCCCGCTCCGTGTAGCGGTGCAGGCAATCCTTGGCGTCGTTTCTTGTTCGGCCGCCTCGGGGGCTTTCGCTCAAGCGAGCTCGCCGACACCGGAGTCGCTCGAAGAGGTCGTGGTGACTGGCTACCGCCAGAGCCTGAGCGTCGCGCTCGATTCGAAGCGCGCCTCCACCGAGTCCATCGACGCGATTGTGGCGGAGGACATCGCCGACTTTCCCGATCTGAACCTGGCGGAATCCATTCAGCGCGTGCCCGGCGTGTCGATCGCCCGTGACGGCGGCGAGGGCCGGCAAGTCAGCGTGCGCGGCCTCGGTCCGCAGTTCACGCGCGTGCGCATCAACGGCATGGAAGCGATGAGCGCCAACGGCGGCACCGATGCGGCCGGCGGTACCAATCGCGATCGCTCGTTCGACTTCAACACGTTTGCATCCGAGCTGTTCAACGCCGTGACGATCCGCAAGTCTTCCGCTGCCGAAGTGGAAGAAGGCTCGCTCGGCGCCACCGTCGATCTGCGCTCTGCGCGCCCGTTCGACTACGACGGCTTTACGGTCGTGACGAGCGTGCAAGGCAGCTACAACGACATCGACGAAGACGTGAATCCGCGCGGTGCGCTGCTCATCAGCAATACGTGGGCCGATGGCAAGTTCGGCGCGCTGCTCTCCGCTGCGTACACCAAGCGTCAGTTGCTCGACGAGGGCGCGAGCACGGTGCGCTGGCAGGACTCGCGCAATACCGATGGTTCGCGCAGCGCGGGCGCCGAGTTCAGCACCACTCCGCCGACTACTGCCGGTGCACCGACGCTGGCGCAGTTGAACGCCGCATTCCGTCCGCGCATCCCGCGCTATGACATCTACCAGCACGAGCAGGAGCGCACCGGCATCACCGGCTCCCTGCAGTGGCAGGTCGCCGACTCCACATTGCTCACCCTCGACGCGTTGTTCGCGAGGTTCGATGCGGAGCGCAACGAAATCTTCCTCGAAGCGCCCGTGTTCAGCACCAACGGCGCCGCCGGCATGAACAACGTCGACGTGGTCGATGCGGTGATCGACTCGACCAACACGCTCGTGTACGGCGTGTTCAACGACGTCGACATCCGCTCGGAAGCACGGCACGACGAGCTGCGCACCGACTTCACGCACGTTACGCTGGACGGCAGCCACGAATTCTCCGAGACACTGCGATTGCACGCCCTGGTCGGTTATTCGAAGGCCGATCACGACAACCCCATCCAGACCACGCTGCTGTTCGATCGCGCCGACGTCGCCGGCTACAGCTTCGACTATCGCGGCAACAGCCGCCTGCCGGTGATCACCTATGGCAACGTCGACGTGACCAATCCGGCGACCTGGACGCTGTCGCAGATCCGCCTGCGCCCGCAGAGCTCCACCAACGAGTTCCGCAACGTCGCGTTCGAGCTCGGCTGGGACGTCAGCGACGCCATCACGCTGAAGGCCGGTCCGCAATACAAGAAGTTCGAGTTCGAGACGCAGTCGTTGCAGCGCTCGAATGGCACACAGACGAGCCAGGAAAGCTCGATTCCGCCGAACGTTCTGGCCACGCCGATCGCCGACTACAGCCACCAGGTTGGGATCAGCGGCAATCTCGGCGCGCCGGGCAACAACACCGGCAATTGGCTGAGCCCGGATCTGAATCGCGCGGCGCAGTTGTTCAACCTCTACGATCCGAACGTCTTCCGGCTCGGACCGGAGCTGGCGCTGAGCAACAACTACAGAGTCGAAGAAGAGGACACCGGCGGCTTCGTGCAGGCAGATTGGAAGACCGAAGTGTTCGGCCGGCCGGTGCGCGGCAACCTCGGCGTGCGCTACGTTCAGACCGATCAGACCTCGTCCGGTTACGTGTTCACTTCCGGCTCGCCGGTGCTGACGACCGTGAGCCGCACGTACAGCGACACCTTGCCGTCGCTCAACATCGTCATGGAAGTCACGGACACCTTCCTCATCCGTGCTGCTGCTTCGAAGGTGATGGCGCGGCCGAACGGCGGCGGTCAGGCCACCGGCCTCGGCATTCTGTCGCCGGGCGCGGCGGTCGGCATCAGCGGCGCCAACAAGACCGTGACCGCCGGCAACCCCGATCTCAATCCGTACCGCGCCAAGGCCTATGACCTGGCGTTCGAGTGGTACTTCGCGAAGGAATCGCTGCTGTCGCTGGCGCTGTTCCAGAAGGACATCGGCAGCTTCGTGCAGATCATCCGCTCCAGCGACAACTTCTCGAACAACACGTTGGGACTGCCGGACAGCGTTGCTCTCAACACCTGCGGTCCTACCGTTCCGGCGGCGACGTGTCTCGACGGCTGGCAGTTCAGCGTGCCGACCAACACGGATGGCGGCGACGTGAAGGGCTTCGAGATCAGCTATCAGCAGCCTTTCAGCTTCCTGCCCGGATTCTTCAGCAACTTCGGCATCATTCTGAACTACACCGGCGTGGACTCCGAGATCGAGTACTTCGCACCGCCAGTCATCGTCAACAACGTGCCGCTGCCGCAAGCGACCGTCAAAGAAGATCTGACCGGGCTCTCGAAGAGCGCTTACAACGCGACCTTGTACTGGGAGAACGAGATCTTCGGCGCACGCGTCTCCGCTGCGTATCGGGACGACTATCTGACCACCGTGCCGGGCCGCAACAACAACGACGTGGAAGGCACGATCTCGACGCTGAACGTCGACTTCTCGGCGAGCTGGACGGTGATGCCGGCGCTGACCATCACGCTCGAGGCGCTGAATCTCACCGACGAGTTCCAGGATCAGTACGTCGGCTCCGCGGCCGATCGACTTTCGTACTACCACCATCAGGGCCGCGAGTACCTGCTCGGCGCCCGCTACAAGTTCTAAGCCCCCAGGTTGGCGTCCGGTCTGCTCGCAAGGCAGACCGGCGCCTCTTCTTCTCATCGAAGATCTGTTCACATCGAGGGATTGATCGTGCGTACTCCAATCATCTTGACGGGCGCCGTCTGTCTCCTTGCCGGCGTTGCGGCTCATGCTCACAGTCAGCGCGACCTCGGTCGCGAAACGCTGCAACCCGACAACGGCTGGGCTGCCAGCGGCAGCGGCGTCACCGGCGGATCGGCCGCGGTCGACGCGCAGATCTACACAGTGACGAATCGCGCGGAGTTGATCGCGGCACTGAACAACGGCGTGACTTCGTCGACCTCGCCGTCCAATCCGTCGAACGAGGCGAAGATCATCTACGTGCAGGGCACGATCGACGCGAACGTCGACGATGCGAACCAGCCACTGGCGTGCACCGACTACTACCGCAACGGCTTCACGATCGAGCAATTCCTCGCGACCTACGATCCGGCCGTCTGGGGCCGCGTTGCGCCCACCGGTCCAGTCGAGACTGCTCGCGTCGCTTCACAACAAGCGCAGCAGGCGCGCGTGCGCATCCGGCTCGGGTCCAACACGACGATCGTCGGGCTCGGCCGCGACGCGACGATTCGCGGCGCGTGGTTCGACATCCGCGGCACGGCGGGCGTGGCGAACAGCCGCACCAACATCATCGTGCGCAACCTGACCTTCCAGGACACGTTCGATTGCTTCCCGGCCTGGGCGCCCACCGATGGCGCGCTCGGCTCGTGGAACTCGCAGTACGACTCGATCTCCCTGCGCGACAGCAACAACGTCTGGGTCGATCACAACACGTTCGAGGATCGCGCCACCGCGGACGAGACGCTGCCGCTGTACTTCGGCGTGGTCTTCCAGGTGCACGACGGACTGGTCGACATCACCAACGCGTCCGATCTGGTCACCGTGTCGTGGAACCGCTTCCGCAACCACGACAAGACGATGCTGATCGGCTCGTCCGACACGGCCGCTGCCGACCGCGGCAAGCTGCGCGTGACCTTGCATCACAACTGGTTCGACAAGATCGGCCAGCGCGCGCCGCGCCTGCGCTTCGGCCAGGTTCATGTCTACAACAATCTCTACGACGTGCGCTCGACGCCGAGCTACGTCTACACCTGGGGCGTCGGCATCGAGTCGGCGCTCTTCGCCGAGGAGAACTTCTTCATCGCCGATCGTTCGTTCACGGTCGATCAGATCATCGATCGCTTCAACGGCACGGCGGCGTCGGTTTCCGGAACGCTCGTTCTCGGCCCCCGCGTGCGCAATCCAGTGGACGTGATCTCGGCCTGGAATGCCGTCAACGACCCCGATCTCGGCTTCGACGCAGGCTGGACGCCGACGCTGAACTTCGAGCTGCTGCCTGCGTGGACGACTCCGCTGCTGGTGCCTCTGTTCGCGGGGCCGTTCCGTTGATCAGAGTCGCTGCGGCAGCGTGCGCATTCGCCGTCCTCGCGGCGATCGCGTGCGCGCGCACGCCGGAGCCTCAGGCGAAGGAGCCATCGCGCCACGTGCGCAATCGCTTCTTCGTGCGCGAGGATGCGGCAGTCGCCAAGGTCGAGCCCGCGCCCCACGACGGCGGCGGCGACTCGACCGCGTATCGCTACTTCGACGACGTTCCCGATGCGCGTGTGATCTTCCGCAAGCGCGCCCTGCACAAGGGCTCGGCGATCGGCATGCACGTGCTGACGCACGACGAGGTCTACTACGTGGTGAGCGGCCGCGGCCGGCTGCGGGTCGACGATCGTCAGGTGGAAATCGCGCCGAACACCGCGGTGTTCATGCACGAAGGCGCGGACGTGGGGATCTGGCAGGACGGGGAAGAGGAATTGGTTGTGATCGTCGCGTATCCGCCGGCAGAGAAGTGATGGAGTGACGAAGTCACTCCCGTCACTTCTTCTTCGTCATATACCTCAAATCCCACTCGCTCTCGTTGAACGCCTGCCGCGCCTCTTTGTACTGCGGATAGCCGCCGACCTGCGCCTGGTCGTCGATGATCTCGCCGCGACCTTCGATCGTGTCGGCGACGACGCGCGCGTCGATGTGATCGCGATCCCACGGGCGCGCACCGACCTCTTGAATCACCGCGTCCTGCACATCCGCCGCGCGCAGTAATTTCACGTTGAGCGGCAGCGCGGGCCGTGCCATCGGCACAACGCGTGCGCTCGAGGTCGTGTAGCGACCGAACTTCTCCAGCGGGCGCCCCACCCAGTCCACTGCGATGTTGTCGTCCTCGTACAGCTCGATGTCGCCGGAGCCGCCGAGCATGAACAGCGCGAGTCCCGGCGGCGTCGAGGGGCCGCCGCGCAGCACGTTGCCGATGAGCGTCATTTGACCGACCTGATACGGCTGACCGCGCCACTCTTCCGCGATCAGGTTGTAGTGCACGGCGCGCGGGCCGGGGTTGTAGATCAGGTTGTTGATCACCATGCCGCGCACGCCGCCCTTGAACAGCGGATTGCGCTCGTAATTGTGCGCGTAGAGATTGCCGACGATCAGGATGTCCGTGGCGTTGTCGTGGATCAGCGAGCCCTTGGAATGCTCGCCCTTGGAGTGCGTCGAGTATTTCAGCCCTTCCGCGATGATGTTGTTGCTGAAGGTCACGCGATACGACGTGCCGCGACGCCAGTCGTCCGGTGTTTTGCCGGTAAAGCGCGGCCCGGACGCCGACAGGTTCTCATCGATCGCCCAGCTCATCGAGCAGTGATCGACGATGACGTCGTGCCCGGCGATGGTCGAGAAAGCATCCGGCTCCCAGCCGCCGCGTTTCGGCGCATCGGCAGAGCCGGTGCGCACGCGAATGTGCTGCAGCACCACGTCGTGCGTGGACACGTCGATGCCGGTGCGAATCAGCGTGATGCCCGGCGACGGCGCCGTCTGGCCGGCAACAGTCAGAAACGGCTTGGTGATCTTCAGCTCATGCTGCGCGAAATCGATGACGCCGCCGACTTCGAACACGACGATGCGCGGCCCGTCCGTTTCGAGCGCCGCCTGCAGCGAGCCCGGTCCGCTCGCGGCGAGCGTCGTCACGCGCAGGATCTTGCCGCCGCGCCCGCCTGGCGTGTGCGCGGCGGCGCCCTGCGCCCCGGGAAAGGCGAGCAGATCGTCAGCCGCTCGCGCCGCCGGCAGCGCCGCAATCAGAAGCAGTAGCGCGAGCAGATCGATGCGCAGTCTCATCGCTGTCCCCCTGTTGATGGCCCGCCGATTGTAAATGACACCGGTTTCCTCTATACAATACCTGAAGAAAACATTGCGAGCGGTCCGGTGCACCTGCAATCGCCAACGCCCTCTGCTAGTGACGTCGCCGGCATCGCCGAGCAATTCACGCGCGCGCGCCTCGCCGCGCGCGCACTGACGGAGTTTCCGGGCGCGGTTCCCGCCGATCTCCAGACCGCGTACCGTTGCCAGGATCTCGCGCTCGAGCGCTGGCCGGATCCCGTCGCCGGCTGGAAGGTCGCACGCATCGCACCCGCGCAGCAGAGTCAGTATGCCGAAGAGCGCCTGATCGGCCCGGTCTTCGCGCCCAACGTCCAGGTCGCAGCGCCGGGGCGCACGATCGATTGCCCGGTGTTCGAAGGCGGGTTCGCGGCAGTCGAAGCGGAGATCGTGCTCTGCGTCGGCCGCGACGCGCCGCCCGACAAATTCGAGTGGACGCTCGACGAGGCCGCGGACTTCGTCGGCGAGCTGTGCATCGGTATCGAGATCGCGAGCAGCCCGCTCGCGACGTTGAACGACCTCGGCCCGGGTGCCGTGGTTGCGGATTTCGGCAACAACTGGGGCGTTGTGGTCGGTACGGCAGTGGAAGACTGGCGCGGGTTGTACGAAGTCACGGCGCAGACATTCATCGACGACGAGTTCGTCGGGCGCGGTGTCACATCGGTGCGCCAGGGTCCGCTGGGCGCGCTCGCATTCACGCTTGCCAAAGCCGCGCGACGCGGTCGTCCGCTGCAGGCCGGCGCGGTCATCTCGACCGGGATGATCACTGGCGTGCACAACATCCGTCCCGGCCAGCGCTCGCAGCACATTTTCCAGGGCTTGGGCGAAGTCGGGTGCCGCGCAGTGCGCGCGACACCGCGCGCCAAGAGCGCATGAACCGGCGCGATGCCCTCATCGGCTTGGGAGCGCTCTGTGCCGCGCACTCGCGCACAGCCGCAGCGCTCAACAGCGAAGGGTTGATGACTGCAGCAGACGTGCACGTCGACGGCTATCCGACCGTGCAAGCCGTGCGTTGGATGAGCGAGCGGATCGCTGCGCAGACCGATGGTCGCCTGCGAATTCGCGTCTATCACGCGGGCCAGCTGGGCCGAGAATCGGATACCGTGGATCTGGCGCGCTTCGGCGCTCTCGACATCGTGCGCGTGAACTTCGCGTCGCTCAACAACGCGTTTCCTGCCACCCGCGTGTTCTCGCTGCCGTATGTCTTCGACTCCGTCGAGCACATGCGGCGCGCCGCGGACGGTAAGCCCGGCGCCAAGGTGCTGCAGGAGTTCGCTCGACGCGAGCTGGTCGGCCTGGCGATCTACGACGCCGGATCGCGCTCGTTCTATAACGTGCGCCGGCCGGTGCATGAGCCGCCCGACCTGCACGGACTGAAGATTCGCGTACCGCCGTCGGACATTTTCATCGCGACGATCGCAGCTCTGCGCGGCAATCCGACCCCGCTGCCATTCGGCGAAGTCTACTCGGCGATGCAGACCCACCTGATCGAAGGCGCCGAGAACAACTGGCGCTCGTATTACACCAGCCGGCAGTTCGAAGTGGCGCACTATTGGTCGCAGTCCGATCATTCGTACTCGCCCGAAGCGCTGCTGCTATCACGTCGCACATTCGATGCGCTGTCGTCGCGCGATCGCGAGATCGTCGTCGAGGCCGCGCGCGAGAGCGTGCCGTACATGCGTACGCTGTGGGACAAGATGGAGGCCGAGTCGCGGAGCCTCGTCCTCGCCGCTGGCGTGAAGGCGAACGACGTCGACATGTCTGCCTTCCGCAAAGCGGCCGCGCCGATCCACGAGCGCTATCTCGCCGACCGCTCGTTGCGCGAGCTCTTCGACGGCATCCGAGGTCTCGCTTGAAAGCTCTGGCGCGTGCAGCCATCGGCATTGCCGGTGTCGCGCTGGTCGCGATGGCCGGCATTCAGGCGTGGCAGGTGTTCGCGCGCTACGTGTTGAACGATCCGCCCAGCTGGACCGAGCCGCTCGCGTTGCTCTGCATGAGCACGACGATGATGTTCGGGGCCGCGGCCGGCGTGCATGCGGGCCGGCACTTCGGCTTCTTCATCGTCGTGGAGCGCGCGCGGCCGCAGATGCGTCGCCTCATGCAACTGGTCGCGCGACTCATCGCGACCGCCGTCGGCGTCCTGTTCGCGCTGTGGGGCGGCGAAATGATGATCGACGCCTGGGACTACGAAATCGCCGGCGCGCCGCTGCCGCAGGGAATCATGTTCCTGCCGCTGTGCCTGGGCGGAGTCCTGATCGCGACTTTCTCGATCGAGCAGCTGCTACGCCTATGGCAATCGCAATCCTCTTCGGCGTCCTGATCCTGCTGCTGTTCATCGGCGTGCCGGTGGGCTTCGCGCTGCTCGCCGCGTCGCTGGCGACGGTATTGTGGCTCGACATTCCGGCCATCGTCGTCGTGCAGCAGACCGCTGCGGGCGCGAACACGACGTCGCTGATCGCGATTCCACTGTTCATCTTTGCCGGCGAGCTGATGATGCGCGGCGGAATCTCCGAGCGCCTGATCGCGTTCGCGTCCGCGCTGGTCGGGCACCTGCGCGGCGGTCTCGGCCAGGTGAACGTGCTCGCGTCGCTGTTTTTCGGCGGCGTTTCCGGCTCGGCGATCGCGGACGTCTCGGCGATCGGCGGCACGATGATCCCGCAGATGATCAAGCGCGGCTTCGATCGCGACTTCGCGGTGAACGTTTCGATCACCGCGGCGCTGGTCGCGCTGCTGGTGCCGCCGTCGCACAACCTGATCCTGTATTCGGCTTCGGCGGGCGGCTCGATTTCGATTGCGGATCTGTTCGCGGCCGGCATCGTGCCGGCGTTGCTGCTCACCGTCACGCTCATGATCACCGGCTGGTGGATCGCGCGGAAGCGCGGCTATGCAGTCGAGGCCTTTCCGGGCTGGCGCGCGGTACTGGTGCGGCTCGTGGCTTCGCTGCCGGGCCTGCTGCTCGTGGCGCTGATCTTCATCGGCATCCGGGCCGGTGTGTTCACCGCAGTCGAGAGTGCCGCGATCGCAGTCCTGTACGCGATCCTGGTCACCGGCCTGATCTACCGCGGGCTGACGCGCGAAGTGTTCCTGGAAACCTGCGCGGGCGCGGTGCGCACCACTGGACTGATCCTGTTCGTCATCGGCTCGGCTGCATCGTTCGGTTGGCTGCTCGCGTACCTGCAAGTCCCAGCGGCGGCCGTCGACGTGCTCACCGCCGTGGCCGACAACAAGTACAGCGCACTGCTGGTGATGATCGTCGTGCTGCTGATCATCGGCACGTTCATGGATCTCGCGCCGATGATCATCATCTGCACGCCGATCTTCCTGCCGGTGGCCAAGGCATTCGGCATCGACCCGGTGCACTTCGGCATCATCCTGATCCTGAAGGGCGGCATCGGGCTGATCAGTCCGCCGGTCGGCTCGGTGCTGTTCGTCGGCACCGCGATCGGCAACATCAGCGTGACCGACACGCTGCGCTCGATCTGGCCGTTCTACATCGCTTCGTTCGTCGTCCTGCTGTTAGTGGCATACGTGCCGCAGCTCTCACTATGGCTGCCGCACCTGCTGAAGTAACTGCGTATACGCGTCAGAGAGCGTCGCGACGAATTCGGCATTCGTCACGAGCGTCGCTGGGAACACGCGATCGAGAGCAACAAACGCACGAACGTCATGCGCTGCGTCGCCGGTGCAAGCTGCGCCAATCTTGAACAGTTCCTCCGCGAGCGGATCGGTCGCGCGTTCGCCTTGCTGCGCTTTGCGACGGATGAAGTGAAACCAGGCCGCAATGGGCATGCACAGTCGGGCAAGCGGCCGGCGCGCTGCGATCGCATCCTGCACCGTGCCGAAGATGCGGAAAGGCAGTTTCTGCGAGCCGTCCCACGCGATCTGCGACAGCAGATGGCGCAGCGCCGGATTGCGGAATCGCCGCAGCACGGACTCGATGTACCCGGCGACTTCCAGCCCGCGCGGCGCGACTATGCTCGGCGCGATGTCATCGATCATCAGGCTGCGCACGAATGACGCGAGCTGCGGATCGCGCATCGCCTGTGCCACCGTCTCGTAGCCGGCAAGCGAGCCCAGGTAGGCGAGCGCAGAATGCGCCCCGTTCAGCAGCCGCAGCTTGGCGCGCTCGAATCCCGCGACGTCGCTCGTGATCGTCACGCCGATCGCCGCCCAATCGGGCTGCGGCCCGCGCATGCAGTCTTCGATGACCCATTGCGTGAAAGCTTCGCGTTGCACCGGCCATCGATCGACAGTGCCGAGCTGCTCGGCGACCCGATCGCGCAGCGCCGTGTCGGTCGCTGGCGTGATGCTGTCGACCATCGTGCGCGGGAACGGCACCTCGTCCTCGATCCAGCGCGCCACGTCGACGTCTTGCTCGTGTGCGAAGTCCACCACCGCGCGCCGCAGACGCGGACCGTTGTCCGTGAGGTTGTCGCAGCTGACTACATTCGGTGGCGCGATGCCCAACGCGCGCCGCAGAGCCAGGCCAGCGTAGAGGTGACCGATCAGACTCCGCGGGGCATCCGGCTGCGCCAGGTCGTGCACGATTTCGGCGTTGGCGAAATCGAGTCCGCCATTCGCACCGAGGCAGTAACCTTTCTCGGTCACCGTCGCGGTGATCAGCGTCACCGCCGGATCGGCGAGCCGCTCGCTTACTGCGGTCGGTGACTCGGGCGCAACCAACAGATCCTTGAGCGCGCCGATGATGCGCGTCTGCGGCTGCTCATCGAGCACAGCGATCGTATAGAGACCATCTTGCGGAGCCAGCGCGTCGCGGACGCCGGCGCTGTGCAGCGAAACGCCTGCAATGCCCCAGCGCGGATCCTGGGCGAGCGCATCATCGAGATAGCAAGCCTGATGAACACGATGGAACGCGCCGGGTCCGAAGTGCACTGCGCCGATGGCAACCCGGTCGCGATCGTAGGCAGGGACACGTACGCCACGCGCCGCGAGCGCGCTCAGGTCGGCTTGCTTCAACGCCGTCACAACGTGACGCCATCCTTCCAGATGGCGATCTCGCGCTCTTCGTTCAGCTCGTTGCGGGCCGCGCGGCCGGAGGCAACGTCGACGATCAGGCGCATGAAGTCTTCTGCGAGCACGTCCGGGTCGCCGGTGAGCATGCGGCCGGCGTCGAAGTCGATCCAGTGCGGTTTCGCCTGCGCCAGCGGCGAATTCGAGCTGATCTTCAGCGTCGGCGCCGGGAAGCCGAGCGGCGTGCCGCGGCCTGTCGTGAACAGCACGATGGTGGCGCCAGCCGCAACGAGCGCAGTGGAGGAAATGCCGTCGTTGCCTGGAGCTTCCAGCAACGCAAGGCCGGGTCGTGTGATCTGCTCGCCATAGCGCAGCACCTGCGTCACGGTTGCGTGGCCACCCTTCTGCACGGCGCCGAGCGATTTCTCTTCCAACGTCGTGATGCCGCCCGCGATGTTGCCCGGCGAAGGATTCTCGTGCACCGGCTGGTCGTTCTCCAGAAAGTAGCGCTTGAAGTCGTTCACGATCTGCGCGATTCCCGTGAACACCTGCTCGTCCGCCGCGCGCTCCATCAACAGCCGCTCGGCGCCGAAGATCTCCGGAATCTCGGTCAGGATCGCAGTGCCGCCCGCATTCGTCACGCGATCGGCGATGCGGCCGACCAGCGGATTCGCGGTGATGCCGCTGAGACCATCCGAGCCGCCGCACTTCAAGCCGACTGCGAGCGCAGCGATCGGACACGGGACGCGCTCGACGCGCGCGGCGATCTCTGCGAGCTCTTCGACGACACGCAGACCTTCTTCCACTTCATCCTGCGTCGCTTGCGCGGCGAAGGTGCGGATGTGCGCCCGCTGCGATTCCGGAATTTCCCGCAGCAGAGGTTGCAGCTGGTTCGACTCGCAGCCGAGCCCGAGGATCAGCACGCCGCCAGCATTCGGATGGCGGGCGAGCGCGGCGATGAGCTTGCGCGTGCGCTCGAGATCGCCGCCGAGCTGCGAGCACCCGAACTGATGCGGGAATGCGTACACGCCGTCGACGCGGTCCTTGCACCGGTCCGCCGCCAATCGCGCGATGCGCTCGGCGGTGCGGCCGACGCAGCCGACCGTGCACAGGATCCAGATCTCGTTGCGTGTGCCGACACGGCCGTCCGCGCGTCGATAGCCCATGAACGACAGCGGCTCTGCGGTTTGCGCGGCTGCTCGATCTGCGCGGGGCGCGAATCGATATTCATCGACACCCGCGAGCAACGTCGCCAGGTTGTGCGTGTGAACG
>DATNFA010000032.1:0-37107 GCA_035606615.1 Steroidobacteraceae bacterium | reverse complement strand
CAGCACCGGAATGCTCGAGCCCGGGACCTTGGCAGCGATCGCGTCGCGATCGTCCTGCGTGTTGATCATCAGGAACTCGACGCCGCGGCCGGAATAGCTCGCCTTGGCCTGCTCCAGCGCAGGCAGCGCGTCGCTGACCGCGGAGCACTCGTCGTCGTGCGTCATCAGCACGACGGCCTTGGCGTCCGAAAGGTAATAAAGGTCGTGATACTTGCCTGCCTGATCCAGCAGCGCGAAGTTGTCGACGTGATCGATCGGAGCGGTCGCTCCTGCGCAGGCCGCCCAAAGCGCGGCTGCGGCCACAGCCGCCTTGACTCGTACCGAACTCATACTCCACTCCCCGGGGTCGAAAGACCGTAAACTAGGGTCAGCACTACGATGCTAAGTCTCGCCTAAGGGTTTACCTGAGAGCATGTAAGACGCGAGCAGTGCCCGCGAGGTTGCAGCGGGCGCATCGTGATGCGAAAGCGCGAACATTGTGCGCAATCCGGCCTTGCCGTTGCTTGTATGAAACTGGCGCAGACACAAATCTATGCATGCGATCGTTTGGTGATTTCGGCCGGGCCGGGCCGCGAAAATTCCAGCCATCGCCATTTCGGGGCCATCGTCACCGCCACCGCCACCGAGGCACCCGTCACTCTTATGTCGCGCGATGCAGCGCCGATCGTGTGCCGGGCAGCAATCGTCGCACCGAACGCGTGGCATCGCATCGACGCGCGCAATGCCAGCATCGTCACCGTCCTGATCGGCCCGGATCATCCGTGGTTCCGCTACGTCAAGCCGCTGCTGACCGGCGAGCCGATCGTGAAGCTCGATATCGCAGCGCTCGAAGGGCGCTCGATCCCGTGGGATACGCTGTTCGAGGGCACGTGTGACTGCCGCGAGGCAAACCGCGCCGCGCAGGCGATTCTGCAGGCATTCGGCGGCATCGATGCGCCGCCTCACCAGCTCGACCCGCGAGTCGAGGAGGCGTTGCAAATCTTGCGTGACGCCGTCACCGACGCGCCGACGCCCGACGAGCTCGGTCGCCGGGTCGGGTTGTCGGGCTACACGTTGATGCGGCGTTTCAAAGCCGAGCTCGGCGTGCGTATCCGCGAGTACGTGCTGTGGCGCCGGCTGATGGTCGCGTTGGAAATGGTCGACGGGCGCAGCACCATCGCGGAGATCGCGCAGCGCACGGGCTTCTACGACCAGGCACACCTCACGCGCACGGCGCGGCGCATGGTCGAGCTGGCGCCGTCGTTCGTGAACGACTTCAGCCAGACGCGCGTGCACGTGTGCCGCGAGTGATGACCAGTGGCGAGCGTGTAGCTGCGCCGCTGCTCGCGTGGTTCGATCGCGCCGGACGCAAGCATCTGCCGTGGCAACAGGATCCCACTGCCTATCGAGTGTGGGTCTCGGAGATCATGCTGCAGCAGACGCAGGTCGCGACCGTCATCGATTACTACCAGCGCTTCATGCAGCGGTTCCCCGACGTGCGTGCACTCGCTGCCGCGCCGGTCGATGAGGTGCTGCATCTTTGGACCGGTCTGGGTTACTACGCGCGCGCCCGCAATCTGCATCGCGCCGCGCAGTTGATCGTCGCCGAGCACGGCGGCGACTTTCCGCAGACGATTGCAGCGGCTCAGGCTCTGCCCGGCATCGGTCGTTCGACTGCAGGTGCAATCCTCGCGTTGTCGCGTTCGCAGCGGCACCCGATCCTCGATGGCAACGTCAAGCGCGTGCTCGCGCGCTATTTCGGCATCGAAGGATTTCCCGGCGAGCGCGAAGTCGAGAAGACGCTCTGGTCGCTGGCCGACCAATGCACGCCTGCCGAGCGAGTCGCGCACTACACGCAGGCAATCATGGATCTCGGTGCGACGCTGTGCGTGCGCTCGCGGCCGCTGTGTGCGGCTTGTCCGTTGACGGAGCATTGCGTCGCCCGCATCGAAGGCCGGCAAGCCGCACTGCCGACGCCGCGCCCGAAAAAGATCCGGCCGCAGCGGACTGCGTATGTCGTGATCATGGTTCGCGACGACGGCGCAGTCCTGCTCGAGCGTCGTCCGCCTGCGGGAATCTGGGGTGGGCTGTGGACGCTGCCGCAGTTCGACGAGGGCGAAGCGGCGCAGGCATGGATCAGTCAGCGAGCAACCGTTGACCGCGCGAGTGCCATGCCGCCGTATGCTCATTCATTCACGCATTTCGATCTCACGCTGCATCCGCTGTTGGTGCGCGGAGCTGCCATCACGGCTTTGGCCGACGACGACCGGTACTGCTGGTACGAGCCGCTGCAACCGGCGAGAATCGGACTCGCCAAACCGGCCGTCGAGCTGATGCGCGCGCTCGAGGCGCAACCCGCAGCAGCCATGCAGCGTCAGAGCACTTTGCTATGAACGTCACTGCACTCACCGCCCCGGCAGCTACGAACAACTGGAAGCGCGTTGGCTGGATCCTGCTTCTGCTTGGCGGCATCTTCGCAGCCGGCAACGGTGTCATGTTCATGCTGGTGGAGGGGCACGGGTCGCCCGACATCAAGCACCGTTTCTTTGCCACCGCGATCGCCGGTTGGTCGCACGCGTTCGGCGGCGCGATCGCGGCGCTGATCGGCCCGTTCCAGCTGATCACGCGCCTGCGCACGGCGTGGCCCAGAGTGCACGTCTGGATGGGGCGGACGTACCTGCTGACGGTTCTCGCCGGCGGGCTGGCCGGGTTGTACTTCGCGCCGACGAGCACGGCGGGGACTGTGGGACGCTTGGGTTTCACGACGCTCGCGATCTTCTGGCTCTACAGCGGTACGCGGGCTTTCCTGGCGATTCGGCGTGGGAACGTGCAGGAGCATCGTCGCTGGATGCTGCGCAATTACGCACTGACGTTCGGCGCGGCGACGCTGCGTATTGAGCTGCCGCTGCTGATCATCGGCGGCTTGAGCTTCTCTGCCGCCTACACGCTGGTTGCCTGGATCTCCTGGGTGCCGAACTGGCTAGTCGTGGAGGCGTGGCTGCGCCGGCGCAAGGCGGCGCCAGCGCGATGACCAAGGACGAAATCCTCGCGTACCTGCCGCCCGCGGCGAAGATGCTGGGGCGTGAAGTCGTCGAGATCGATCAGGTGAACGGCGGCGCAGTGCTGCGATTTCGCGCGCAGCCGGAATTTCTGAATCGCCACGGCACGGTACAGGGCGGGATCCTGTGCGCGATGCTCGACTCTTCGACCGCGCTGGCGCTGTACGCGGTGCTGCCGGCCGAGGAGACGGGGCTCACTGCGAACCTCAATGTCTCGTTCCTCAAGCCGGCCAAGGTCGGAGTATTCACCGCGACGAGTCGGCTCGTGACGCGCGACGAGCGCAATGCCGAGACCGTCGGCGAACTCCGGGACGCAGACGGCGTTCTGGTCGCGACGGCGACTGCGCGCTTGCGCATCGTGCCGCGCAAGGATTGAATGCGACCATGGCAAGAACAGTGAAATGCGTGCTGCTCGGCGTCGAAGCCGAAGGCCTCGATTACGCGCCCTATCCCGGCGAGCTCGGGCAGCGCGTCTACGAGAACGTGTCGAAGGAAGCGTGGCAGCGCTGGCTCAAGCACCAGACGATGCTGCTGAACGAATATCGCCTCACGCCGATCGACCCGAAGGCGCGCAAGTTCCTGGTCGAAGAGATGGAGAAGTTCTTCTTCGGCGGCGGCTCGCAGAAGCCGCAAGAGTTCGTCGATCCGGACAAGAAGTAAGAGTCAGGCTTTAGCCTGACATCTTCCAGCGTTCACGCGTGCTTCAGATATCCGTCGCGATACTGCGCCCATGCTTCGCTTCCTCTGCTTCTGCCTGGCAATCCTGCCGCTCCTGGGCGCTTGTCAGCTCGCCCGGATGCAAGTCAGTCCGGCTCTCGCAACCGTCGAACCCTTCACTGTCGATCGCGTGCTCTGGCGCGTGCGCAAGCCGAACGACCCGTTGAGCTTCGGCTCGTGGCGCACGACGCGCATCGACGTCGGCTGGAGCGAGTCCCGCTCGCGGCAAGTCCCCGTCACCGTCAGCGGGAAGTCCATGCTCGACTTTCAGTCCTACCTGCGGCCGTATCGCCTCGAGGTCGCGACGAGCAATGGCGTGATCTCGGCGGAGTGCATCTCGCGTGCCGCGGGGGTCGCGTACAAGGATTGGTCGCTCGACACCGGCGCTCTGACAGGCATTCCGCCGCTGCACTGCTCGTATATGGGCGCGTCCGCGGGAGAGATGGAGTTGCTGGAGATGCCGACGATCGCCGGGTCCGAGGAGGGCAACATCGCGTTCGATGCGGCCCGCTGGCACGTGCAGTCGGTCAATCGCATCGAAGGCGGCCACGGGCCCGGTGCCATCGTCGGCTATGAGATCCGTCGCGACAGCGAAGTCATCGCTGCGGTGGAGATCATGAATCAAGGCCGGGTGTGGATGTCGCCAACGCTCACTGCGTTGGAGCAGGATCGCGTCGCGACCGTGGCGATGGCGCTACTCGTCTATGAGTCGCCGCAGGCGGATATGGAGAGCATCTCGGAGCACGCGAAGGAGTAGGAGTCAGGCTTTAGCCTGACTCTTCATCCGGCTTTCCGCGCCGGCTCTTCTATCCCAAAGTCCTTTCTCAAGCTGTCGCCGACGCGGGCGAACTCCGCTGCGATCTTCTCCAGATCCGCGCGCCAGTCCGCTTTCTGTCCCGACTTCGCCCGCGTTTCCAGATCGAACGACAGCGTTGCGAGATTGTTGACGTGCAGATTCGCCGCAGCGCCTTTCAGCTTGTGCGCGGCGCGACCGATCGCGGCCGCGTCGCCGAGCTCGACCGCTGCGCGCAGCTCTTGCACCGTGTCTTCGCCGCCCGACAGGAAGGCGTTGACCAGCTCGATCATGAATTCCTGGTCGTCACCCGCAACGTCGGCCAGCCGCGCGCGGATCGCGTTGTCGGGGCTCGCGGCTTGCGCTGCTGCACTCGACGCAGCGGCCGGTGCAATCGGCTCGCCGTCGGCGCGGCCCATGAAGCGATCCAGCACGTCTTGCAGCCGCGAGATGTCGAGCGGCTTGGTCAGATAGTCGTCCATTCCGGCCTCCAGGCAGCGCTCGAGCGTGCCCATCATCGCGTTCGCGGTGAGCGCAACGATCGGCGTGCGCTTCGCTCCACCGCTTTCCAGCTCGCGGATGCGCCGCGTCGCCTCCAGTCCGTCCATCACCGGCATCTGCATGTCCATCAATATGAACGTGTAGCTGCCGCGCTCGAACGCTTCGACAGCCTGGCGGCCGTCGCCGACAACCTGCACTTCGCAGCCGAGGCGTTCGAGGAAGCGCCGTGCAACGCGCTGGTTGATCGCGTTGTCCTCGACCAGCAGGACCTGTCCCGAGTACTGGCGCCGCGTTTCGGTCGCAACCAGCGTGCCGCGCGTGATGATCGGCTGACTGTGCATGTGCCAGTCCTGCGCGTCGTGCGACAGCGCGCGGTTCAAGCAGGCCAGCAGCTCGCGCGTACGAACCGGCTTCGTCAGGTACGCCGAGAAGCCGATCTGCGCGAAACGTTGCATGTCGCCGGAGCGATCGAGCGAAGTCAGCAGT
Source organism: Steroidobacteraceae bacterium (assembly GCA_035606615.1). GTDB lineage: Bacteria > Pseudomonadota > Gammaproteobacteria > Steroidobacterales > Steroidobacteraceae > Steroidobacter. The sequence goes on along the minus strand of DATNFA010000032.1, from coordinate 31,572 downwards.
ATCAGACGCGTCGGCGCGATCTCGCGCGACTTCACGATCTGCTCGCCGAGCATGGCGCCGTCCATGTCGGGCATCTGGTAGTCGAGCACGACTGCATCGAATGGCTGCGGGCCCGGCTTGCGCAGAATCGCCAGCGCGGCCATTGCGCTCGACACGGTCTCGACGGCGTAACCGGCGTGCTTGAGCTGGCTTGCCATGACCTGGCGGTTGGTCGCGCTGTCATCGACGAGCAGGACGCGCCGGCCATCCGCGTTGTGGTCTTGCTGGGGCGCCGCGCCGCCGATTTCCGCAGGCTCGAGCGGCAGCGTGAACCAGAACGTCGAGCCCTTGCCGGGCTGGCTGTGGGCGCCGACCTGGCCGCCCATCATCTCCACGAGCTTGCGCACGATCGAAAGACCCAGGCCGGTGCCGCCGAAGCGCCGCGTGGTCGAGGAGTCCGCCTGCGTGAACGGCTGGAACAGCCGGTCGAGCGATTGCTCCGGAATGCCGATGCCGGTATCGCGCACTTCGAAATGCACGAGCGCGCGACCGTCCTGGCGCCCGACACAGCACACTTCCAGCACGACTTCGCCGCTCGGCGTGAACTTGATGGCGTTGCCGACCAGATTCAGCAGACACTGACGGATGCGCTGCGGATCGCCGAACACGCGCTCCGGCACTTCCGGGCGCACGTTGACGACCAGCTCCAGGCTCTTGGCAGCGGCCTGGAACGCCATGATCGAGCCGACGTCGTCGACGTTCGAGCGCAGGTCGAGCTCCAGGTGCTCGATGTCGAGCTTGCCGGCTTCGATCTTCGAGAAGTCGAGAATGTCGTTGAGGATCGTCAGCAGCGAGTCGGCGCTCGCGCGAATGGTTTCGGCGTAGTCGCGCTGCACGCGGTCGAGGCTGGTTTCCAGCATCAGGCCGGTCATCCCGATGATGCCGTTCATCGGCGTGCGGATCTCGTGGCTCATGGTCGCGAGGAACGTGCTCTTCGCGCGGCTGGCGGCTTCGGCCTCCTGCGTCGCGAGCACCATCGCCTCGCGGCCGGCGCGCTCGTCGGTGATGTCGCGAATCGAGCCGGCCAGCCACAGCGGCCGATCTTCGAGGTCGCGCTCGGCCGAAGCGCGCGAGCGCACCCACAGCCATTCGCCGTCGTGCTTGCGCAGGCGATATTCGACGTCGTACGGCAAGCCGAACGTCAGGTGGTCACCCATCGCCTTGCCGACGATCGCGCCGTCGTCGGGATGGATGAACGTTTCGATCTGGCCGTCGGCGCCGCTGTCGGTGGCGGCGTAACCGAGCATCTCGCGGAAGCGCGGCGAGTACCACGTCTCGCCCGTGCGCAGATTGAACTCGAACATCGCATCCTGGGTGCCCGACACCGCGCGCTGGAAGCGCTCCTGCGCTTCGCGCAGGTCGCCCGACTGGCGCGCGATCTCCAGCTTCGCAGATTCCTCGCCGGTCGCGTCCCAATCGACGCCCAGCACGCTGATCGGATTGCCCCGGGCGTCGCGCAGCACGCGCGCGTGACATTGGATACACCCGACGGTGCCGTCCGCAAACAGGGCGCGGTAGCGATAGGTGAACAGCTGGTCCTTGCTCGCCAGCACCTTGTCGAAGTGCGACACCCAGCCCTCGCGATCGTCGGGGTGCACGTACTTGCCGGTGTAGTCGGTGCCCTTGAACTCGACTGGCGCGCCCAGCCGCTTGAGCAGTGGGCTGTTCGCGTCGATCCGCGTGATGTCCTCCTTGATGTCCCACTCCCAGATCGACAGGCCGCCGGCCTCGTACGCCATGCGCATGCGCTCGACCATTCGTCTGTTTTCGGCCTCGGCGGTCTCGGCGCGCTCCAGCGCTTCGCGCAGGTCCGCGGTCTCGGCGCGCGAGCGCACCGCTTCTGCGAGCGCCAGCGCCTCGGCCTGCGACTTGCGCAGATTCGCGGAGCCGAAGAAGCCGGTCGCGAAGATCGCGAACACCGTGACCGAATGGCTCTCCAGATACGACCACCAGTTGGCGTCGTAAGGCGAGAGGATCGGGGCGAGCAGCATCAGCAGCGCGCTGATCGTGGCGATGAGCGTGATGTGCCAGTGCTTGCTCGAGGACAGTGCGAGCACGACGGCAAGCAGGTAGCCGATGCCGACCGCCGAATCGAGCAAGTTGGCGATGTCGACGGCAAAGATCGCTCCGCACAGCACCAGCAGCCACGGCAGCAGATTGCGGCGGCTGTGCAATTCGCCGCGCAGCCCTTGGATGATCGTGTCGCGGCGCTCCGCCTCGGGCATGTTGACCAGGCTGCGCAGGTAGAAGCGCAGGCTGAAGGCGCCGAACAGCAGCAACGCCATCAGGAAGTAGCCGACTGCATTCATCGACAAATACGATTGGCCGAAGAAGCGGCCGATCGTGGCGCGCTCGCGTTCGAGCGACAGGTCGAGCAGCAGCACGCCGTCGGCATGGTCGCGCACGGCATAGAACAGGTGCGGGTTGCCGGCGACGTTCTCGAAATGGATGTAGCGCGTGGCGGCATTGTTGCGCAGCGCTGCGGCCGCGCTCGCGGCGTGCGTACCGGTGGGCTGCGCTGCCGCGTTCGGCGCAAGCACATGCTGCAGATGAGTGGCGCTGAACGAGGACGCGTAGGTATCCAGCGATTCCCGGCCTTGCTCGCCCGACAGGATCGCTTCGGTAATTGCGAACGCCTTGGTCACGGCGACGTCGGCGCCGAGCCGCTGTGCCACGACTTTCTTCTGCTGCAGGAGCGGCGCGCCGACGATAGACAGCAGCAGCACCAGCACCAGGATCGTCACGATCGACGCCTGGCCTGCGAGGATTCCCAGGAGATTCTTCGACATCTTCAATGGCATAACCGAGCTGTCCCGCCCTCATGGGAACAGCGGCAGCCTGCGCCGAAACTTTCGCCGGCGAATGTGACGCAGTTCGCACTTGGCCCGACGCTATGTCGGATGCGCTTACCGAAAGAGTGCAGGAGCGGCTCACCAAGGGTAGTGGCCGTGCGCCGATGCCCGCCGCTTCAATTCGACGCATGACGCAGAGCACGGCCCGGCTGCAGCAGATGATCATGGGTTTTCGCACGACGCAGCTGCTGTACGTCGCGGCGACGCTGGGGATTGCCGATCAGCTGGAGGCAGGTCCTCGCTCCGTCGCTGCGCTTGCAGCGGCGTGCGGCTGTCGCGCGCCGGAGCTGTATCGCATTCTGCGGGCGCTCTCCAGTCTCGGGATCGTGCACGAGCTCGCGGATCGGCACTTCGAGCTGGCTTCGATGGGCGAGCCTCTGCGAACGCATGCCGAGGGCTCACTGCGCGCCATGGCTGCACTCTACGGTGAGCGCTGGATCTGGAACGCGTATGGCAGCCTCTTGCACAGTGTGCGTACGGGTGAGCCGGCGTTCGATGCTGTCCACGGTCGGCGGTTCTTCGATTATCTGCAGGAGGACGCGATCGCCGGGCGCGGCTTCGCTGCGGCGATGACCTCGTACTCGGCTCAGGAAATCTCGGCCGTCAGCGCTGCATACGACTTCTCGCGGTTCGGCACGATTGCAGACATCGGCGGCGGGCATGGGCGTCTGCTCGCTGCGCTGCTCCGCGCCAGCCGCGATGCGCGAGGCATCCTGTTCGATCTGCCTGCGGTGTGCGCCGGTGCGCAGCAGACCCTGAACGAAGCTGGAGTCGCGGACCGTGTGACCGTCGTCAGCGGCGACTTCTTCAGCGCGGTCCCGCGCGGCGCGCAGCTCTACGTCATGAAGAGCATCATCCACGACTGGGATGACGACGCAGCGCTGCACATCCTGGCCAACTGTCGCGCCGCCCTGGCGTCGGACGCGCGCCTGTTGCTCATCGAGCGGCTGGTCGGCGAGCCGAACTCGCCGGACGAGGCGAAGCTGTTCGACATCAACATGCTGGCGATGCTCGGCGGCCGCGAGCGCACCGCCGACGAATACCGTGCGCTGCTGGAGTCGGCGGGCTTGCGCATGATCCGCACGCACGCAACCGCGAGCCCCCACTCGCTGATCGAGGCTAGTCGATAGGAAAGGCCTGTCGTGCGCCGTCGAGTCTGTGTACGACGCCTCTTCTCATCACGAAGCGCACTCGCTCGAGCTCCGTGACGTCGTTGAGCGGGCTCGTCGCGACGGCAATGATGTCCGCGTCCTTGCCGGGCTCGATGCTCCCCACTGTGGCGACACGGTCGAGCAGCGTGGCTGCATCCAGCGTCGCTGCCTTGATTGCTCCGGCCGGCGTCAGGCCGGCTTTCACCAGCAGCGCAAACTCCTGTGCGTTCTTGCCGTGATCCGACACGCCGGTGTCGGTGCCGAACGCGATCTTCACGCCGGCCTTGATCGCTGCGGCAATGTTCTTGCCGTGCGCCGCCGCGGCTTCCTCGGCCTTCGCCAGCGTGTTCTTCGAGCGCGCGCCGGCGCGTGCCTGGGCGAGCGCCGCGTGCGGTGCAATCATCGTCGGGACGAGCCAGGCGCCATTCTTCTTGAAGAGCGCGTTGGTCTGCGCATCGGTGTACGTCCCGTGCTCGATCGAATCGACGCCCGCTTCGAGCGCCGCCTTGATGCCATTCTGACCGTGCGCATGCGCGGCGACCTTGCGGCCGAACATGTGCGCGGTGTCGATGATCGCCTTCATTTCATCCGCGAACATCTGCTGGTTGAGGCCGCCCGCAATGTTGCTGTTGACGCCGCCGGTGGCCGCGAACTTGATGACGTCCGCGCCCTGCGAGATCTGTTCGCGCACCGCGCGACGGCAGTCATCGGCGCCGTTGCAGTTGTTGGTCGCGTGGGCGCGCACGATCTCCGTGATGTCGCGATTGGTGTTGTTCGAGCCGTCACCGTGACCGCCCGTGATCGAGATCGCCCGCCCGGCAGCGACGATCGTCGGGCCGGCAATCGCCCCCGACAGGATCGCGTCACGTAGCGCGGTGACGCTGCGGACCTCGGAACCGAGATCGCGCACGGTCGTGAAGCCCGCTTCGAGCGTGCGCCGCGCGTTGCCGACGCCGATGAGCAGGTTGTCCTCGATGTCGCGATTGTTCTGCTCCAGCCGCGCTCGCATCTTGTCGTCGTCGTTGAAGATGTGGACGTGCATGTCGATCAGGCCAGGCAGCACGAACTGCTTGCTCAGGTCGACGAGCCGTGCCCCGCCTTCCGGCGCGATCAAGCCATCGCGAACCGCTTCGACCCGGCCGTCGCGCACGATGATCGTCGAGGCGCCGCGCGGCGCCTGGCCCGGACGATCGAGCAGCGCGCCGGCGTGGATATAAACCGCGGGCGCGCTCGTCTGGGCGCTGCCGGGCATGCTCCACAGCAAAGTCAATGCTGCGGCGATCGAGATCGTGCTTGCGAGCTTCATCCTTCCTCCGGGTTGGGAATGACATGTGCGAGCGCCGCGCGCAGGTCCCGCAGCTTCGGTGGCTTGTTGAGCACGTGATCGACGTGCGCCGGAATGTCGCCGTCGTCCACCAGACGCTGGCCCCAGCCCGTGAGCAGGATCACGGGCGTCGAGGCCGAGGCCGCTTTGATCGCGGCAGCGACGCGGCGGCCATCGATGTGCGGCATGCCGAGGTCGGTGATCACGACGTCGAACTTCTCCCCGCGTTGCTGTGCTTCGGTGAACGCGTCGATGCCCGCTTGGCCGCCGTCGGCAGCGGCCACCTTGTGGCCATCGCTCCCGAGCGTCGCGCGCAGCGATTCGAGCACGAGCGGATCGTCGTCGACCAGCAGGACCGACAATGGACGCAGGGTCGTCGCGGGTGCGACCGTTGGCGGTGCTGCGGCCGCTGCCGCGTGCGCGGCAGCGAATGTGATCCGCATCGTCGTGCCCTGATGCAGCGTGCTGTCGATTTCCAGCTCAGCGCTGTGTCGGCGCACCATGCCGTAGACCATGGCAAGCCCGAGACCGGTGCCGCGCTCGCCCTTCGTCGTGAAGAACGGCTCCAGGCAACGGCGCCGCGTTTCCTCGTCCATGCCGACGCCGGAATCGACGACTTCCAACTGCACTGTCGCGGCGGAGCTGCGCGTGCGCACTGTCAGTGTGCCGCCGTCCGGCATCGCGTCGACTGCGTTGAAAACGAGATTCGTCAGCGCATCGCGGATCTCGCTTTCCTGTCCGAGAATGGCCGCGAGCGGCTGCTGCAGCTCGGCGCGCATGGCGATTGCGATCCCGCGCTGCTGCGGCAGATCGCGCCACCGGCCGCGCGTCAGCTCGATCACCTGCGACACGATCGGATTCAGGTCGATCTGCGCGTGCGGCGCCTCCCGGTCCTGCGGCCGATAGAAATCGCGCATGCCTTTCACGGTCTCGCCGACGTCGGCGATTGCGCGGCGGATGATGCTCAGGTAGCCGCGGGCGCGCTCGCTCAAGCCGGTCTCGTGTTCCAGCAGCGAATCGGTGTACAGCGCAATGGGCGCGACGGCGTTATTGATGTCATGCGCGACGCCGCTGGCCATCTGGCCGAGTGCACGCAGGCGCTCCTGTTGCATCACCGTCTGCTGGCTTTGCCGGAGCTCGTCGTATGCCTGTTGCAGCGTTGTGTAGAGCTGCGCCTGGTGTGTGGCGAGCGCTACGTGATCGCTCAACTGCCTCAGGAACTCGCACTCGTTGCTGGAGAAGCTTTCCGCTTCTCTGCGCGCAGCGAGCAGCACGCCGAAGACAGTGCCTTGGGCGAAGAGCGGCGAGATCACCAGGGCGCGCAGCCCTGCATCCACGAGACGCTGCGTAAACTCGCCGGCGGCGCGCGTGATGTCCGGCTCGTAGACGAGTTGCCCTCTGATGCATGTCGCCAGGCCGTTGCTGTCGACGCTGACGTGCTCGTGCTCCTTCATCGCGAGCTTTTTGGTCACGGTGTCGCTGCGCGAGCCGATACTGGTGACGGTCAGCACGCGCTCCGCCTCGACGTAGAGGCAGATGCAGCCGAAGTCGATCGGCAGATCCGTCTCCAGGCTGCGGATCACGACCTGGAAGATGCTGCGCAGATCGTGACGCTCGCCGATCGCGCGAGTGATCCGATGCAGCAAGTCGAGGCGACTCAATTGCAGCTGCAGCTTCGCCTGTGCGGCTTGGCGCTCGCGAGTGGCACGCTCACGCGTGTCGATCAGCGCATTGAATGCGACTCCGACATCAGCGACTTCGCGTGGACCTGCGATTGCCACGCGCGCGTCGTCGGCACCGCCGGCCCTGGCCCGCGCGACTCCCGCTATGGCGCCGATCGGTTGCGCGATGCGCCGAGCGGCATACGCGGCCACTGCAATCGTCGCGCCGACGATCACGGCGATCAGCAATAACGTTTCGAGTGCGCGCGATCGTGCAGGAGCAATTGCCGACTCGGCATCCACGCTGGCGTATGCGATCCAGTGCGTACCGCTGACGGGACGGAACGCCCAGAGCCGGTCCTGCTCGTCTAGTCCGGCCGCGCGCAGCGTTCCCTCCTTCTGCGACAACATCGCTGCTATCGCCGGCGTGGCGCTCACATTCTGGCCGATCCAGCGCTGTGGATCGCGCGAGCGAGCGATCACGATGCCGGGGCGGGCGACGATTCCCGCCACGATGCCTTTGCTGTCGAAAACGCCGAAGGGCTGCAGATGCTGCAGATCGATCGCCATGCCGACGGCGCCGACCATGCTGCCATCGTCGCCGCGAACGGCCTGCACGGCCGTCACTCCCCACGTCTTGCTGATCCGGCCGATCAGCGGATCCGAAAGCCGGAAGCCACCGTCGCGCATCAGCGCGCGATGCATCTCGAGGTCGATGATGCGCAGCCGCTCGCCGCCCGGCGGCGGCTTGGCGCCGCACAGGATCCAGCCTTCTCTATCGACGACGATGATGTTGCCTGCGCGCGGATACAGCTCGCGCAGCGTCGGCAGGGCCGGATCGCAGTTCTCCGGATCCATCGCACGCACCAGCGGCCGCTGCGCGACCGCTTCGAGCGTGGCGCGAAAGTCGCCCAGGAAGCGCTCGCTGCGCGCAGCGGTTTCGTCCGCGACGGTGCGAGCCTCGTCGGTTGCGTGAGCGACGTCGCGGCGCGCTCCGTCATACAGGAGAAAGCCGATGACGCCGAGGAGAGGCAGAGCAACGACGGCAGCGAGCCGCGCGAGCTCGAAGAGAATGGGCCGGCCGGAAGCCTCTGCCATGAGGCATTGTGTCAGAAATAAAGAGTCGGGCTAAAGCCCGACCTGCAGCGCGCTACTTGGACAGGTATTCGATTGTGAGGGTGAGCAGGGCGCGGACGCCCGTGATCATCCCCGCCTCGTCGAGGTAAAACTGCGGCGAGTGATTGAACGCGACCTTGGTCGGGTCGCGGTCCGGCGGCGTGACGCCGATCCAGAAATACAGCGACGGCGCCTGCTGCGCGAAGACCGCATAGTCGTCCGCCGTCGTCTGCAGGCTGACTTCGCGCACGTTGTCCTTGCCGACCAGCCGCTCGAAGATCGGCAGCGCTGCGGCAGTGACGGCGGCGTCATTCACGACCGTTGGTACCGAGACCTCGTCTGCAGACTCCGGCTTCGAGAGATCCTTGAAGCGCACAGTGGCAGTTGCACCGCTGGCCGCCGCGATATTGCCCGCCGTTGCCTGCATGCGCCGCACGATGTCGTTGCGCACGTCCGCGCTGAACGTGCGCACGGTGCCGACCATCTGGACTTCGTCGGGAATGATGTTGAAGCGGATGCCGCCTTTGATTGCGCCGACCGTGATGACGGCTGGAATGGCGGTGATATCGACCTGCCGGCTGACGATCGTCTGCAGGCCGAGCACGATCTGCGACGAAACGACGATCGGGTCGACGCCGCCCCACGGCCGCGAGCCATGCGTCTGGCGGCCTTTAACCGTCAGCGTGAAACTATCGGCGCTCGCCATGAACGGACCCGAGCGATAGCCGATCACGCCGGTCGGCAGCGAAGCCATCACGTGCAATCCGTACATGACGTCAGGCTTCGCAAGCTTGAAGGCACCCTGGTCGAGCATCAGGTTCGCGCCGCCGCGCTCGCCTTCGGGCGGACCTTCTTCGGCGGGCTGAAACACGAACAGCACTTGCCCTGTGAGCTGCTCGCGCATCCCGGCGAGCGCTTCCGCCACGCCGAGCAGAATCGCGACGTGCGAGTCGTGTCCGCACGCGTGCATCACGCCGACGGTTTCGCCGCGGAACTGCGCCGTTGCCCTCGACTTGAACGGCACGTCGGTCTGTTCCGTCACGGGCAGCGCATCCATGTCGGCACGCAGCCCGACCGTGCGCCCCGGCTGGCCGCCGCGCAGGAGCCCGACGACTCCGGTCACGCCGACGCCGGTCTTCACTTCGATGCCGAGCGCGCGCAGGCGCTTGGCAATCTGTTCCGCCGTGCGCACTTCCCGGTTGCTGAGCTCGGGGTGCGTGTGGAAGTCGCGCCGCCACTCGATCGTCTTCGGCTCGACCGCCTTCGCGGCTGCATCGATCTGGGCGCTGGTGATCCGCGTCCCGGCGGCCTGGACGGCGCCGCTCCAGGTTATGGCAATCGCAATCGGCGCCAGGAGCAGTCGGACCGGGCTGGGCTGCATACAACGGACCTTCGTGGAAGCGGGGCGTTACGCCACAGGAGGGATGCTCTTGTACAATCGCTCAGGGTCGGGGTTCAAGGGGAGCACACCCGTGCAGACGGCGAATGAAGGTCGATCGTCTCCGCCACCGTTGCCGCCTTCGGACGACGCGATGCGTGAGGCAGAGGCAAGTTACGAGCCGCCGGCGGCCGTTGCCGACGACGGGCGTTACTCGTTGGAAACGCGGCTGATCCGCACGCTGTTGCACGCGTTCGGCAATCCGCCCATCGCGTTCTCGCTCTGGAACGGCGAAAAGATCGCCCCGCTGGGCTCTGCCCCGGTGGCGACCCTGCGCATTGCCGATCGCCGCACGCTGCTGCGCCTGTGCACCGATCCGGACTTGCAGTTCGGCGAACTGTACTGCTCCGGCAAGATCGACGTGGACGGCAGCATCCTGCGGATGATCGAGGAGCTGTACGTCGGTGCGGCGGAAGCCGGTCAGGCGATTTCGTTGCGGCGCCGTCTGGCCCAGTGGCGGCATCGCCGGACGCGCAACACGCTGACCGGTTCGCGCGACAACATTCACCACCATTACGACATCGGCAACGAGTTCTATTCGCTGTGGCTCGGCGAGACCATGGCGTACACGTGCGCGTATTTCCCGACGCCGGCGGCCACGCTCGACCAGGCGCAGATCGCCAAGATGGATCACGTGTGTCGCAAGGTTCGGCTGAACCGCGGCGAGCGCGTCGTGGAAGCCGGTTGCGGCTGGGGCGCGCTGGCGCTGCACATGGCGCGTCGCTATGGCGTGAAGGTGCGCGCGTTCAACATTTCGCGCGAGCAGATCGCGTACGCGCGCGAGCGCGCGCAGGCGGCGGGGCTCGGCAACGAAGTCGAGTTCATCGAAGACGACTATCGCAACGTCACGGGCCACTACGACAAGTTCGTCTCGGTCGGCATGCTGGAGCACGTCGGCCCCGAGAACTACGAGGAGCTCGGGCGAGTCATCGACCGCTGCCTGAAGGACAGCGGCCTCGGTTTGATCCACACCATCGGGCGCAACCGCGCGAAGCTGATGCATCGCTGGATCGACCGGCGCATCTTCCCCGGCGCGCATCCGCCCTCGCTCAAGGAGATGATGGACATTTTCGAGGGCTGCAACTTCTCGGTGCTGGATGTGGAGAACATCCGCCAGCACTACGCGAAGACCCTCGAGTGGTGGCACATCCTGTACGAGCGCGCGGCTGACAGCGTCGTGAAGATGTTCGACGAACGGTTCCTGCGCATGTGGCGCCTGTACCTGCTCGGCTCGCAGGCTGCGTTCAACGTCGGCGAGTTGCAGCTGTTCCAGGTGGTGTTCGCGCCGGGCCGCAACAACCAGATCCCGTGGACACGGGCCGACATCTATCAACCCAACATCTATCAAAGATGAGCGGGCGATGACGCCGCGCGAATCTTGCGATGTTCTGATCGTCGGCGGCGGGCCGGCGGGCTCGGCGTGCGCGCGGCAGCTCGGTCGTGCCGGGTTCGACGTGCTGATCCTGGACAAGAGCCAGTTCCCGCGCGACAAGGTCTGCGCGGGTTGGATTACTCCGCAAGTCGTCGAAGAGCTGGAGATCGATACGCGCGACTACCAACAGGGTCGCGTGCTGCAACCGATCACGAGCTTCATCACGGGCATGGGCGAGCGCACGGCGCGGCCGGTGCACTTCGAGAAGATCGTCAGCTACGGCATCCGCCGCTGCGAGTTCGACAACTACCTGCTGCAACGGTCGGGCGCGCGTCTGCGGCTCGGCGAAGCGTGGGAGTCGATGGAACGGGTCGACGGTCGTTGGCTGGTCAACGGCACAATCAGCGCGGCGCTCGTGATCGGCGCCGGCGGTCACTTCTGCCCGGTGGTGCGTTTTCTCGGAGCGAATCTCGGTAAGGACGAGCGGGCGATCTGCGCGCAGGAGATCGAGTTCGAGATGAGCGACGAGCAGGCGTTGCGCTGCGGCGTCGAGCACGACCGGCCCGAGCTGTACTTCTGCGACGACTTGAAGGGCTACGGCTGGTGCTTCCGCAAAGGGAATTTCCTCAACGTCGGGCTCGGGCGCGAAGGTAACAAAGGCCTGGTCGAGCACGTCCACGCGTTCAGCCAATGGCTGCAGTCGCAGGGCAAGGTGCCGGCCGATGCGCCGGCGCGGTTCAAGGGTCACGCGTATCTGCTCTATTCGCACGCCAAGCGGCCGGTGATCGGCGACGGCGTGCTCATCATCGGTGATGCCGCCGGCCTCGCGTATGCAGAAAGCGGCGAGGGCATCCGGCCCGCGATCGAATCCGGGCTGATGGCTGCACGGATCATTGCGAACGCACGCGGCGACTACAGCAAGCAGAGATTGGCCGAGTACGAAGCGCAGCTCGCCGCCCGCTTCGGTGCCCGCAATAACGGCGCGTCGCTCGCGAGCTCCTTGCCGGAGTCGTGGAAGCTCGCGCTCGCACGCTCGCTCATGCAGACGCAGTGGTTCACGCGAAACGTCGTGATCAATCGCTGGTTCCTGCACGCCGATCAGGCTGCGCTACGCGCCTGATACATGGCTATCGGACTCTCAATGGTGCTGTTGCGAGACACGGCAGATCTGCCGGTGCCTCGTATCGAGCAGGAGTTGCGCACGCGCTATCCGGAGCTGGATGCTGCCATCGCCGAGAGTGACGGCGCGGTGGCGGTGTTACAGCTGAAGAACGGCCGGCTCATGCTTGCCTGCATGCCGTGCCAGATACCGTGGTCGGATCTCGAAGGTCCTTGCGCGACCAGTATCCTGTGGAAGGACGCGGCCGATGAGGTGAAGACACACGCTGCTCACGTCGTGGTGTCGGTCGCGACCGAGCTTAATCCGGTGGAGCAGTCGATCCTGCTGACTCAGGTGACGACAGCCGTGCTCGCTGCATGCGATTCGGCGATGGGTGTCTACTGGGGCAACGCGACGCTGCTCGTGCCGAAGCCGGTCTTCGTCGAGTTCGCGGAAAAGATGCTGCCGGAAGGGCCGCCGCTGCACATCTGGGTCGACTTTCGCGTCGGCTGGCAGACTGCGGGCACCAGCGCGGGCTTCACGACAGGCATGACGGCGCTCGGCCACATGGACATGGAAGCGCGTGACTGGCCCGCCAAGCCGAGCGACCTGCGCGACCGGTTCATGACCTTCGCGCTCTACGTGCTGGAGAACGGTCCGGTGATCAAGGACCGCGACACGATCGGTCAGGATGCGAGCGAGAAGATCCGCGCCGTCTATGCGCCGGGGACGTTCGGACAGAATGCGCGGGTGATACAGCTGCGCTACGAGGCAGCGCCCGCGAAGCCCTGGTGGAAGGTCTGGTAGCGATGCGAGCTAGTCGGCGCGCTCGATGCTGATGACCTTCCCGTCGAGGATCTTCACCAGCATCGTGAGCGAGCCGGAGCTGGGTTTGTAATACCAGCGCTCAGTCACCTGTTCGCCGCGCTTGGTCGTGTAGCCCGCCGGGTTCCTGGCAAACACGTCTTCTTTCGAGACGTCCTTCTTCTGCGGCTCGCCGCACTTCTGCAGGATCTCGTTGGTGGTCATCGTCTCGTTCACGATCCACTTGCCGCAACGCATGGAATCCGCCGCAGCCGCGAGCGGCAGGATCGATGCGGCACACATGACGAGAGCAGGGAAGCGCATGGCGCGTAGCATACGCTACTCGCGAGGAGCATGGCGGCGGTCGCCATGCTCCGGCAGTCGCGGCTTCAGCAACTTCGCGACCAGGCCGGTCCAGCCCGTCTGGTGAGTTGCACCGACGCCGCGCCCCGTGTCGCCGCAGAAGTATTCGTAGAACAGCACGTAGTCACGGAAGTGCGGATCTTGCTGCATTTGCCGATACTGCCCGAGCACGGGCCGCACGCCTTGCTCGTTTTTCAGGAACAGTCGTTCCAGCCGCGTCGCGAGCTCGTCCGCGATCTGCTCGAGCGTCAGCAGCCGGCCGGAGCCGGTCGGGCATTCGACGCGAAAATCATCGCCGTAGTAGTGATGAAACTTCTGCAGCGACTCGATGATCAGGAAGTTCACCGGAAACCAGATCGGGCCGCGCCAGTTGGAGTTGCCGCCGAACAGGCCTGAGTCGGACTCGGCAGGCACGTAGCGCACCGTCAGATCCGAGCCATTCACATTGAATACGTATGGCGCGCGCTCGTGCGCTTTCGACAGCGCGCGCACGCCGAAGTCTGCGAGAAACTCCTGCGGGTCGAGCATGCGCACCAGCAGTTTCTTCATGCGATGGCCGCGCAGCAGCGAGAGCAGGCGGCGCTTGCCGCGGCCCGGCTGATCCCAGTGCGACACGAGATTCGCGAGATCCGGGCGATAGTTCAGGAACCACTCCAGGCGCGCCGCGAACTCGGGCACGCGCTCCAGCAGCTCCGGCTCGAGTGTCTCGACTGCGAACAACGGAATCAGCCCGACCATCGAGCGCACTCGCAGCGGCGTGGTGCGGCCGTCCGGAGTGTGCAGCACGTCGTAGAAGAACTTGTCCGCGTCGTCCCACAGGCTGACACCGTCCTCGCCGAACGTGCTGATCGCTTCGGCGATGTGCAGGAAGTGCTCGAAGAACTTGGTCGCGACGTCTTCGTACACGTTGTTGTGCTGGGCGAGCTCGAGCGCGATGCGCATCAGATTCAGCGCGTACATCGCCATCCAGCTCGTGCCGTCCGCCTGATCGATGTGGCCGCCGGTCGGCAGACTCTGGCTGCGATCGAACACGCCGATGTTGTCGAGGCCGAGGAAACCGCCCTGGAAGACGTTGCGGCCCTCCGCGTCCTTGCGATTGACCCACCAGGTGAAGTTCAGCAGCAGCTTGTGGAACACGCGCTCCAGGAACTTCAGGTCGCCCGCGTCGCCGCGCTGCTTGCGATCGATCTGGAACACTCGCCAGGTCGCCCACGCGTGCACCGGCGGATTCACGTCGCCGAACGCCCACTCGTAGGCGGGCATCTGGCCGTTCGGGTGCATGTACCACTCGCGCGTCAGCAGTATCAGCTGCTCTTTCGCGAACTCCGCGTCGATCAGCGCGAGCGGCAGCGCGTGAAACGCCAGATCCCAGGCGGCGTACCACGGGTATTCCCACTTGTCCGGCATCGAGAGGATGTCGGCATTGTTGAGATGATCCCATTCCCAGTTGCGGCCGTGCTTGCGTTGCGCGGGCGGCGCGATCTGCGTCTCGTCGCCTTTCAGCCACTCGGGCACGTCGAAGTAGAAGAACTGCTTGCTCCAGATCATTCCGGCGAACGCCTGGCGCTGGACCAGCTGGCGATCGGCGTCAGGCAAGTCGTGCTGGACCTCCGCGTAGAATTCGTCGGCCTCGCGCACGCGCGCGGCGAACGTTGCATCGAAGTCCGCGAATGGTTGCGCGGGCGCTGTCTTCGCGAGCCGCGTGCGGATCTGCGTCGATCCGCCGGCAGGTACCTCGAGCCGAAACCACGCCGCGGCTTTCGTTCCTGCGTGCGCCGGATTCACTGCGCGGTCGTTCTCGTTGACGACCCGCTCATGGAAGGCGTCTTTGACGTAACCGACGTTGGCAACATCGTAGAGGCGATGGGTGTTGGTTTCGTTCCCGGTGAACAGCAACGTCGGGCCGTCGTCTACGTACCAGTGATAGTCGCCGAGCGTGTCGTGCTGAACGAGCACGTGCTGATCGAGTTGCGAGAGGTGTGGTTTGGCAGCACTGTTGCGCCAGGCCCAGGTGTTGCGGATGACGAGCTGCGGCAGCACATGCAGCGTCGCGGCTTCGGGCCCGCGATTGTGAGCCGTGATGCGCATCAACACGTCATCGACGTTCGCTTGCGCGTACTCGACGAACACGTCGAAATAGCGGTCCTGCGCGAACACTCCGGTATCGAGCAACTCGTACTCCGGCTCGCTGCGCGCGCGGCCTCGGTTCTCCTCCACCAGCGCGGCATAAGGAAACGCGCGCTGCGGATACTTGTAGAGCATCTTCAGGTACGAGTGCGTCGGGGTCGCGTCGAGGTAGTAGTAGAGCTCCTTCACGTCCTCGCCGTGATTGCCTTCGCCGTTCGTCAGTCCGAACAGCCGCTCCTTCAGGATGGGATCGCGGCCGTTCCACAGGGCCAGCGACAGGCACAGCCGCTGCTCGTGATCGCAGAATCCCGCGAGCCCGTCTTCGCCCCAGCGATAGGCGCGGCTGCGCGCGTGATCGTGTGGAAAGTACGCCCACACGTCGCCGTTCGCGCTGTAATCCTCGCGCACGGTTCCCCACTGGCGCTCGCTGAGATACGGGCCCCATTTCTTCCACGCGAGCTCGTGCGGCGTGCACTGTGCGAGCCGCTTGCGCTCCGCTGAGCGTGGTTCGACCGCGGGGTCACGCTGCGCAGCGCGCTTTGCGACGGCGGGTCTGAGCTTTGTTGTCATTAGTCAGCCTCGACTCACCCACCTGCCTATAGTAAAACGTCACGCCGATGACATCACCGGAGATTCCCGCCCGCGTCCTGCAATTCCTCGCCGAGCGGATCGATTCGGTGCCACAGCTCGAGGCGGTGCTGCTCCTGTGGGAAGACCCGCAGCGGCTGTGGTCGGAGGAAGAGCTGGCAGGACGCATCTACGTTGGGCGCCAGGACGCAGCGACGATCCTGCAGTCGCTGCAACGACAGCAGCTCGTGACAGCCGAACCTGCGGCGGCGGTGCGCTACCGGTACAACCCGCAATGGGATCCGACGGGCGAGGTGATGCCCGAGGTCGCGGCCAGCTACCGGCGTCATCTGGTGCCGCTCGCCACGTTCATTCATGCGCGCGCCTCGACGGCCGTACGTGAGTTCGCTCGCGCGTTCGATCTGAAGAAGGACAGGTGAACCGATGCTCGCCATCGTCAACATCCTCGGTACCCTGACAGTCGGGCTCTGCGCCTTCCTGCTGTTGCGCGCCTACGCGCGCGTTCGCCAGCGCCTGCTGCTGTGGAGCGGTTTGTGCTTCGCCGGCCTGACGGTTTCGAACGCAATCCTGTTCGTCGATCTCGCGCTGGTACCGAGCGCGACGTTGTACACGTGGCGGCTCAGCGTCGCCGCTGCATCCATGGTGCTGTTGCTGTACGGCTTGATATTCGAGAGCGATTGACATGCTCGAAGGCTTGCTACTCGGTGTGATCGTCACGGCCTCGCTGGCAGCGAGCGCATTTTTCCTGAAGTTCTGGAGGCAGACGCGCGACGTGCTGTTCCTGTGCTTCAGCGCGGCGTTCGCGATCGAAGGCGTGAACCGCATCGCGTTCCTGTTCGTCGATCATCCCGACGAAGGCAACCCGCTCATCTACACGGTGCGGTTGTTCTCGTACCTGCTGATCCTCGCCGCGATCGTCAATAAGAATCGCGCGTGACGTAGCCGGAACGGCGCGCGAGCAGTCCGTCGATCGAGAGCGCGCCAGGACCGTAGATGACGATGACGAGCAGCATGAAGCCCCAGAGGTAGTGCTGCCCGAGGCCGGCCGCCGACCCTTCCTGGAAAAGCACGTGCGCGTAGGAGATGACTGCGAGCGCGTTCACTGCGAACAGCCCGATCGCGCTCAGGCGGCCTGCGAAGCCCACGATGACGAGCACGGAAAACACGAGCTCGCCGGCAGTGCCGACGACGGCAGCGGCGTGCGGCGGCAGCAACGGCACGCGATATTCGGATTCGAATAGTGAGAGCGTCTGGCCCCAGTCTTCGAGCTTGAGCCAACCGGATTTCAAGAATACCCAGCTCACGTAGACACGCACCAACAACGCGAACGGCGACTGCAGCGCGTTGAGAAAATGCACGAAGCGCGTGTACATATATATGTGAGGCAGGTGTCTCCTATCCCGACAACACCCTCGGCTCCAGCAGCTGCACGCTGAACTGCTTGGCCGGATCCATCCACACCCGGCTGACCGACAGGCCAGCCGCCGCCGCGAGATCCGCGAAGCTCTCGAGCGTGTACTTGTGGCAGAACTCCGTCGTCAGGTGCTCGCCCTTTTCGATGTGCACGGTCTCGTCGCCGACGTGTACGTCCTGGTCGCGCTTGCTCACCAGGTGCATTTCGACCCGGCTTTGATTCTCGACCCACACCGCGAGGTGCTCGAACGCCTCGAGATCGAAGTCCGTGCCGAGCTCGCGATTGAGGTGCCGCAAGGCGTTGACGTTGAACTCCGCAGTCACCCCGGCGTGATCGTTGTATGCGCGCTCCAGCACTCGCGGATCCTTCTTCAAGTCGATGCCGATCAGCACGGCGCCGTTCTTGCCGATGATCTGCCGCATGCGTTGCAGCAGGGCACGTGCATCCTCTTGATCGAAGTTGCCGAGCGTTGAGCCGGGGAAATACACGACTCGTCGGCGCGCCGTCGACACGTGCACGGGCAGATCGAACGGCCGCGTGAAATCAGCGCAGATCGGAATCACGCGCAGCGACGAGTAGTCCCGTGCGATGGCACTGGCGGCGTCGAGCAGGTGATCGCGCGCGATATCGACCGGCACATACGCAGATGGCGATTCGAGCTGAGTCAGCAGCTCGCGCGTCTTCGTGCTCGTGCCGCTGCCGAACTCGATGATCGCCGCGTCCGGTCCGATGTGATGCGCCATGTCCGCAGCATGCTGACGCATGATCTGCAGCTCGGTGCGAGTGAGGTAGTACTCCGGGAGCTCGCAGATGCTGTCGAACAGAAACGAGCCCAGCTCGTCGTAGAACCACACCGGCGAAAGCTGGCGCGGGTGCTTGCGCATGCCTTCGAGCACTCCGTTGGTGAGTGCGTCGGTTCGCGACGGGGCAGGGATCGTGCTCGGATGCTTTGCCATGGAGATTCCTCGAGCTCACAGATTGCGGGCGAGACGCACGCCCATGAATTGCCAGCGTGCGTCGGCGTAGAAGAAATTGCGGTAGCTGGCGCGGATGTGATCCGCCGGCGTCGCGCACGAGCCGCCGCGCAGCACCAGCTGGTTGCACATGAACTTGCCGTTGTATTCGCCGAGCGCGCCGGGCGGTGATTGATAGCCGGGATACGCGCTGTACGGCGAGGCCGTCCATTCCCAGACGTCACCGAACATCTGCTTCATTCCCGGCTGTACGCCGGCGGCGACCGGATGCAGCGCGCCGGTGTTAAGCAGATTGCCGATCACAGGCAACGATTCCGCGGCCAGCTCCCATTCCGCCTCGCTCGGCAGGCGGGCGCCGGCCCAACGCGCGAACGCGTCGACCTCATAGAAGCTGACGTGACAAACAGGTGCAGCCGTGCGCAGCGGCTGCAGGCCGTGCAGCGTGAATTCGCTATCGAGCGCCTCGGCCCAGTAGATCGGACGGGTCCAGCCTTCGCGCACGACGGTGCTCCAGCCATCCGAGAGCCAGAACTCCGGCCGGCGATAACCGCCGTCGCGAATGAACTCGAGATACTCGCCGTTGGTGACGAGCCGATCCGCGAGCGCGTACGGCTCGACCAGCGTGCGATGACGCGGCAGCTCGTTGTCGAAACAGAAATGCTTGCCGCTCGCGCCGATCTCGAGGATGCCGCCATCGAACGGGATGAAGTGCATCGGTGCTGCGCTATCGTTCGATTCGTCGGCGCCGCCCGCTCGATACGCGGGCAGCAGCGGATTGAGCGAGAAAAGATGCTTGATGTCCGTGAGCATCAGCTCTTGATGCTGCTGCTCGTGATTCATGCCGAGCGTTGCGACGGAGAGCAGCTTCTCGTCCTCGGGGCGCGCACGGAACAGCTTCAGCATGTGTTCGTCGACGTGCTCGCGATAGCGCAGCACTTCCTCGACGGTCGGCCGCGTCAGCAGGCCGCGCTGCGGACGTGCGTGCATGCGTCCGACGCTCTGGTAGTAGGAGTTGAAGAGGTATTCGAAATCCGGATGAAACGCGCGATAGCCGGTGAGCAGCGGCTTCAGCAGGAACTGCTCGAAGAACCAGCTGGTGTGCGCGAGATGCCACTTGGCCGGGCTCGCGTCCGGCATGCTCTGCACGACGAAGTCTTCCGTCTGTAGCCTCTCGCAGATCTCCAGCGATACGCGACGGACGTGCGAATAGCGGGCGGCGAGGACTTCTGCGGGGCGGGTTTCCGGAAGAACTAGGACCGGCTGCGGGGCCGCCATCGGGACTCCTTACTTTTGCGTTCATGCGGAGAACGAGGCACCGCGTAGCCCAAACGATTTGCAACCGGAAAAGGTTGCAGACTTGGCGGCGGCGGAGGTGCCGTGGGGCCGGTCAAAGCTGACCGGCTGTGGTCGACTCTACGAGGGTAAGGGCTCCGGCGGATGCCTCGAACGGGAGAGCAGTGAACCATCAATATGTGACGGCTCATGGCAGGTTTTGGTCCCGGGCGGATGGCCGGGGGGAGGCTCGCGACCCTTGCCTTGACGGGCCCGGGGTCCGCCGATTTAATACGCCTCCCTCGCGCCTGGCCAGGTAGCTCAGTTGGTAGAGCAGCGGACTGAAAATCCGCGTGTCGTTGGTTCGATTCCGACCCTGGCCACCATTTTCCCTTGTAAGAACTAAGGTTTAGCTCTGCGCCGCCCCACGCACGAACGCGGCCGCGAGCTGGACGGTACGGTCATCGCCGCGAGCGCTGCGCAGCGCCGCGCGCAGCCGAGCGGGCGTCAGTCCTGTTAACCGCTGCACCTCACGCGTGGCGTGAGCTTGATCGGCGAATCCGCCGTCAGCGGCCAGCTGCGCGAGTGATTCGACGCCTCGATCGATCGCCCGGATCGTGGCCTGCAGGCGTAAAACCCGGGCGAATGCCTTCGCGCTCAATCCCACGCACGCGAGAAACCGGATCTGGAAGGAACGCAGGCTCATTGCAGCAGCGGCGGCCGTCGCGTCGATTCGGCTCTGACCGTGCTGCGACTCGAGATACGCAACCGCCACCTCTACGCGCTCGTCAATTGCATAGGGGAGGAGTCGTGATTCGAGGCACTGCCACAATGATCGCGCCTGCGGATCGCGGCTGAACTCGCGACAGGCCGCATTGAACCCAACGGCGAAGCGAGCGTCGATCTGCGCGAGGTCCACCGTGCGCTCCGCGCATTCCACCAGCCGTGCGCCCGCCACTGCTGCCGACGCGGTCGGCTGCAACCGAACACCGACGCAATCGACTTCCCCGACCGCTGCCAGCCGGATTGCCGCCTGGTGCTGCCCGGCGAAAATGCAATGCGCCTGTTGCAGCCAGCTGCCGTCGGACGCGCGGATGCGCATCGGCTCGGCCAAGTGCGCGATCAGCTCACAACGGCCGTCGGGGTAGATCGTCTGCGGCTCCGTCGAGGGTGAAGGATCGCGCAGCCGCCAGACACACTGCACATGTCGGCGCAGGGCCGGGGGCGGGTCGAATTCGAGAAAGTCCATGCGGGAGCGAACTAGCGATCTGCGCTTTTCTTCAAGGCAGGCGACAAGTCGTCGGGCACCCTGCCGGCACAGCAATTCCGGAGAGCCCCTTGAACGTCAGCAAAAGAATCCTTCTCGGCATGCTCGTAGCGTGCATCCCGGCCCTCTCGACGTCTACCGCGAGCGCGACTGGCGCCGTGCAGACCGACGGCCTCGACTGGATACAGGGCGACTGGTGTGGCGGCACCGACAACGAGCGAGTCGAGGAGCACTGGCTGTCGTCGCACGGCGGCCTGCGTCTGGGACTCGGACGGACGCTCAAGGGTTCGCACACATCGAGCTTCGAATTCCTGCGCATCGATGCCGTGAACAGCGTTGCAACCTACATCGCGCAACCGGAAGGTGCGCCGCCCACGGCATTCAAGCGAACCGCCGGCGGCAAGGACTGGGTACGATTCGAAAATCCGCAGCATGATTTCCCCAAGCGAGTTGAGTATCGGCGTACAGGCAATGCGCTGCACGCTGAGATTGCCGGACCGGGTGAGGATGGCCGGGAGATCGTCATCCCGTTCGCCTACACGGCCTGCGCCGCTACGCCCCCAAAGCCTGCTTCATGATGGCCGCCCCATGCTCGAGCAGGAAACTACGAAAGGCGTCGGCGATGGGTGAGAGCTTCTTGTCGCGCAGGTGAATGACGAACCAGTCGCGCACGAGAGGAAGTCCTGTGACCTTCAGGGTCACGAGCTTGCCGGTCGCCAGCTCGAGCATCACGGTATGCATCGAGATGAAGCTGAGCCCCATTCCGGCCATCACCGCCTGCTTGATCGTCTCGTTGCTGGTGACCTCCATCGAGGTGCGATAGCTGGCGCGATGCGCCTTGAAGACGTGCCCCATCGCCGCGCGCGTTCCGGAGCCTTCTTCGCGTATGACGAAATTCTCGTTGGCCAGCTGTTGCAACGGGATGCGCCGTTTGCTCGCCAGCGGGTGATTGGGCGCGGCGATGATCACGAGCGGGTGCTTCGCAAACGGTACGGCAACCGTCGCCAGCTCGCGGGGCGGCCTGCCCATGATCACGAGATCGATTTCGTTCGCCGCGAGCAGCTTGATGACCTCCTCGCGATTGCCGACCGAAAAGCGGATCGTGACGTCCGGATACGCCGGCGCGAAAGCGGACAGGAGCGAGGGCGCGAAGTACTTCGCCGTGCTCACCGCGCCAAGCTTCAACACGCCGCGCTTCAAGCCCCGCATCGCCGCGAGCGTTTCACCCGCCTCGCGCAGTGAATCTGTCACCTGCGTCGCGTAACGCAGCAGCTCCTGTCCCGCCGCCGTGACGTGAATCGTACGTCCGATGTGCTCGAAGAGCGGCAGCCCCGCTTCCTGTTCGAGCAGCTTGATCTGCTGCGACACGGCTGGCTGAGTGAGATGCAGCTCGCGCGCTGCGCGAGTGAACGAGCGGTAGCGTGCCACCGCGGCGAAGACGCGCAGCTGACGGAGGGTGACTTTGCGCATAAGCCAATCTTATGCGCAAACGAAGAAAATCCAATTGGATCTTATGCGTGGAGGACGGCAGCCTTGACCCATCAACGGCCGGCAATGGCCTGAGGCAACGATGACTATCAAACGACTTGCCGCGCGCACCCCCGCTGGAGCCGACCGCTATCGCGCCGGCGTACTCAAATATGCCGATATGGGCTACTGGGACGGCGACTACGAGCCGCAGGACACCGACGTCCTCGCGCTCTTCAGAATCACCCCCCAGGACGGCGTCGAGCCGCGGGAGGCGGCAGCAGCTGTCGCCGGTGAGTCGTCGACCGCGACCTGGACCGTCGTCTGGACAGACCGGCTGACCGCGTGCGAGCGCTATCGAGCCAAGGCCTACCGGATCGAACCCGTGCCGGGAGCACCCGGCCAGTATTTCGCATACATCGCCTATGACCTCGACCTGTTCGAGCCCGGCTCGATCGCGAATCTGAGCGCATCGATCATCGGCAACGTGTTCGGCTTCAAGCCGCTCAAGGCGCTGCGCCTCGAGGACATGCGTTTTCCGACCGCCTATGTGAAGACGTTCGCAGGACCGCCGACCGGCATCATCGTCGAGCGCGAACGGCTCGACAAATTCGGCCGGCCGCTGCTCGGCGCGACCGTCAAGCCCAAGCTCGGCCTCTCCGGGAGGAACTACGGGCGCGTCGTTTACGAAGCGCTGCAGGGCGGCCTCGACTTCACCAAGGACGACGAGAACATCAACTCGCAGCCATTCATGCACTGGCGCGATCGCTTTCTGTACTGCATGGAAGCGGTGAACCGCGCGCAAGCTGCGACCGGCGAGGTGAAGGGGCACTACCTGAACGTCACCGCCGCGACCATGGAGGATATGTACGAGCGCGCCGACTTCGCGCGCGAGCTCGGCTCGGTCATCGTGATGATCGATCTCGTGATCGGCTACACGGCCATCCAGTCGATGTCCCGCTGGGCGCGCAGGAACGACATGATCCTGCACTTGCATCGCGCCGGGCACGGCACGTACACGCGCCAGAAGACGCATGGCGTCTCTTTTCGTGTGATCGCGAAGTGGATGCGGCTGGCAGGCGTCGATCACCTGCACGCGGGCACCGTCGTCGGCAAACTCGAGGGCGATCCGAGCACGGTGCAAGGCTTCTACAACGTGCTGCGCCAGCCGCTGAACGCCGTCGATCTGCCGCGCGGGATTTTCTTCGAGCAGAACTGGGCCGGTTTGAACGGCGTGATGCCGGTCGCCTCCGGCGGTATTCACGCGGGACAAATGCACCAGCTCCTCACCTATCTCGGGGACGACACCGTGCTGCAGTTCGGCGGCGGCACGATCGGCCACCCGATGGGCATCGCGGCGGGCGCCACTGCGAATCGCGTCGCGCTCGAAGCCATGGTGCTCGCGCGCAATGAGGGCCGCGACATCTGGAACGAAGGTCCGCAGATCCTGGCGGACGTCGCGCGTCATTGCACGCCGCTCAAGGCCGCGCTCGATACCTGGGGGGAGGTCACGTTCAACTATGCGAGTACCGACACTCCGGATTTCATTCCCACTCCGACTGCTGCTGCTTGAGGAACGAACGATGCGACTCACCCAAGGTGCCTTTTCCTTCCTTCCCGATCTCACGGATGCGCAGATCGCGGCGCAGATCGAATACTGCCTGCAGCAGGGCTGGGCGACGTCGGTCGAGTACACGCAGGATCCGCATCCACGCAACACCTACTGGGAAATGTTCGGCATGCCCATGTTCGACCTGAAGGACGCAGCCGGCGTGTTGCAGGAGGTGAATGCGTGCCGACGCACCTTCCCGAATCACTACGTGAAAGTGAACGCGTTCGATGCGACGCGCGGCGTCGAATCCGTGCGGTTGTCCTTCATCGTCAATCGACCGGCCGAGGAGCCGGGGTTCGGCCTCATCCGGGAAGAAGGTGCAGGCCGCAACATTCACTACACCCTTGGGCGGCGCGCATGAATGCAGCGACCGAGCCAAGCCTCGAGGCTGAGCTCGCCGAATCCCAGGTAGCGGAGGTGCTCGACAAGCTCGACGCGGAGCTCGTCGGGCTGGCGCCGGTGAAGAGCCGCATTCGGGACATCTGCGCATTGCTGCTCGTCGACCGGCTCCGCAGCCGATTGAATCTCAATACGGGCGCGCCATCGCTGCACATGAGCTTCACCGGCAATCCAGGCACCGGCAAGACTACGGTCGCGCTACGGATGGCTGACATCCTGCATCGCCTCGGTTACGCGCGAAAGGGACACCTGGTCGCCGTCACGCGTGACGATCTGGTCGGCCAATACATTGGTCACACCGCGCCGAAGACGCGGGAAATTCTCAAGCGCGCAATGGGCGGAGTGCTGTTCATCGACGAGGCCTACTACCTGTATCGACCGGAAAACGAGCGTGACTACGGCCAGGAGGCGATCGAAATGCTGCTGCAGCAGATGGAGGACCATCGCGACGATCTGGTCGTCATCCTCGCTGGCTACAAGGACCGCATGCAGCAGTTCTTCCGCAGCAACCCCGGTCTGTCCTCGCGCATCGCGCATCACATCGACTTTCCGGACTACACGTCCGCAGAGCTGCTCGAGATTGGGCAGCTGATGCTGAAGGAGATGCAGTACGCGTTGAGCCGCGAGGCGGAAGCGGTGCTGCGCGAATACATCGAGTTGCGGCAGACGCAGCCGAACTTTTCCAACGCGCGCTCGATCCGCAACGCGCTCGATCGTGCACGGCTGCGGCAGGCAACGCGTTTGCTCGCCCAGCGAAACAAAGCTCTGTCGGCTCGTGAGCTGATGACCATCGAAGCGCAGGACATCCGCGCCAGCCGTGTCTTTGCGCAGGCGGCGCGAGGGAGCGATTCATGAAACAGATGACCCGGTTCCTCATCGAGGAACAGCGCCGTCACAAGGACGCGACCGGCAACTTCACCGTGCTCGTCAACGACATCCGCCTCGCCTGCAAGCGCATTGCCACGCTCATCGGCAAGGGCGCGCTGGCCGACGCGCGCGGCGAGACCGCGAACGAGATCTTCATGCGCACCAACGAATGGGGCGGGCAACTCGCAGGCATGGTGTCGCAGGAGATGGACGCGCCCTACGTGATCCCGGCGGAGTATCCGCGCGGGCGATATCTGCTGCTGTTCGACCCGCTCGACGGCGCAGCGAACGCCGATGTGAATGTCGCGGTCGGCAGCATCTTCTCGGTGCTGAGGTGTCCCGAAGGAGTGAGCGAGCCGATCGTAGATCATTTCCTGCAGGCGGGCGTTCACCAGGTGTGCGCCGGCTATGCGATCTACGGTCCGTCCACGATGCTCGTCCTGACCACCGGCCGCGGCGTGCATGGCTTCACGCTCGATCGCGAGATCGGCGAGTTCATGCTGACGCATCCGGATCTGCGCATCCCGGAGAGCACCTCCGAGTTCGCGATCAACGCATCGAACTCGCGTCACTGGGAACGACCGATCCGCCGCTACGTGGATGAGTGCCAGGCCGGTGCCGCGGGTCCGCGCGGCCGCGACTTCAACATGCGCTGGATCGCCTCGCTCGTGGCGGAGACGCATCGCATCCTCATGCGCGGCGGCGTCTTCATGTCGCCGCGCGACCGCAAGGACCTCTCGGAGGCCGGTCGGCGGCGCCTGCTTTACCAGGCGAACCCGATCGGCTTTCTGGTCGAACAGGCGGGCGGGCGCGCCAGCACGGGCCGCGAACCCATCCTGACGATGGAACCGGAAAGCCTGGATCAGCGCGTCGGCTTCGTGTTCGGCGCGCGGGCCGAAGTCGAGCGCATCGAGCGCTACCACGGCGAGCACAACGGTTTCGAATACGAAGCGCCTCTGTTCGGTGCGCGCAACGTTCTGCGCAATCCCGCGTAATCGCGGCGGAGTACCCATGTCAGCCACGCATCCCATCATCGCAGCCACAGGTTCATCGGGCGCCGGCACCACCTCGGTCATGCGCACGTTCGAGCAGATCTTTCGCCGCGAGCGAGTGACCGCCGCATTCATCGAAGGCGACAGCTTTCATCGCTACGACCGCGCGACGATGAAGCAGAAGATGGCTGACGCCCTGTCTCGCGGCGAGCATCGCTACAGCCATTTCGGACCCGACGCCAATCTGTTCGAGGAGCTCGAAAGTCTGTTCGACAACTACGGCCTGACCGGGCGCGGCAAACACCGCAAGTACCTGCATGACGAGCAGGAGGCGGCGCGCTACGGCGCGGTGCCGGGAACGTTTACCGAATGGGAAGAGCTGCCGGAGGACACGGACGTGTTGTTCTACGAGGGGCTGCACGGCGCTGTCGCGTGCGGCGAAGTGGATGTCGCGCGCCACGTCGATCTGCTCATCGGCGTGGTGCCCGTCATCAACCTCGAGTGGATCCAGAAGCTGCATCGGGACAAGTCGACGCGCGGCTACTCCGCCGAAGCGGTGACCGACACCGTCCTGCGGCGCATGCACGACTACGTGCACTACATCTGCCCGCAATTCTCACGCACGCACATCAATTTCCAGCGGGTGCCGGTCGTCGATACCTCGGATCCCTTCATCGCGCGGTTCATTCCGACGCAGGACGAATCCTTCCTCGTGATCCGTTTCGGCAAGCCGCAGGGCATCGACTTCCCGTATCTGCTGTCGATGCTGCATGGGTCTTTCATGTCGCGCGCCAACACGATCGTGTGCCCCGGCGGCAAGATGGACCTCGCAATGCAGCTGATTCTCACGCCGATGATCCTGCGCCTCATCGAGCGCAGGAAGGAAGCGCTCGCGCGCCAGCGCTCTTCGTCTCGAGCAGCCGGTCTCGCGCCCGCGTTGCAGCTTGCGACAGCAGAGTAGCCGGCAATCGTGCGGCTCATCGACTGCATCGAGGCTGTCGCGTTCGATCTCGACGGCACGCTCATCGATACGGCGCCTGACCTGGCAGCTGCCGCCAACTCGATGCTGCGAATCCTCGGCGGCCGACCGGTGGCCGAGCATCGCGTCGCCGCGTTGATCGGCGACGGCGTGGATTCGTTCGTCGCCCGGGTGCTCGAGGAAGGCGGCGGCGCGTCGCAGCTCGATGCGACGCTCCAGCCGTGGGCCCGGGTTCTGTTTCGGAATCTGTACGAGCAGCAGCTCTTCGCTCGCGGGCGAATTTACGCAGGCGTCGTGCAGACGTTGCAGGTGCTCGAGAACACTGCGCTTCCCTTGTGCTGCATCACAAACAAGGAGAGCCGGTTCGCGCTGCCGTTGCTCGAGGCGGCCGGGTTGCGCGAACGCTTTGCGGTAACAGTGTGCGCCGACCGTCCGGAGGATCGGAAGCCGAGTCCGAGCATGCTGCTCGCCACCTGCCGTCAGTTGGGCGTGGAGCCTGCAGATCTGCTGTACGTCGGCGACTCTCCTTCGGATATTGCCGCAGCGCGCGCGGCGAGATGCCGCGTCGTGGCGGTCACCTACGGGTATGGCGATTACGACGTGCTCGCAGCTGCCCGCCCGGACGGCTTGCTCGACAATCTCGCGAAAATCACTTCGATCAGTGACGCAGCCCGATCCTCGCCCGCGGCACGTCGTGCATGAGCTTCAGGAAGTCGCTGCCGTTGACGTGCACGAGCGCGCGATGATCGCCACCCTCGAAGTACACCTCTTCGGCATCAACAAACGCCTCATCCAGGATGGTCTCGATGCCATACACCTGGCCGAACGGCGGCACCGCACCGGGCTCGCAATCTGCGAAGACCTTGGCTACTTCCTCTTCTGTTGCCAGCCCGATCGCACGACCGAGTCGCCGATGTAACGCTCCGAGGTCCACGTGGTCAGTGGCTGGCACGACTGCCATCAGATACTTGTCGCCATCCTCGAGCACGACACTTTTCGCAACTCTTGCGCCGGGCACATGCGCGGCCTGCGCGGTGTGAGTGCTGTTCGACGTTCGCGGGTGCTCGACGATGTCGTACTGGACGCCTGACAGTGACAGGCAAGTCTGAACCTTTGCTGCGATACTCATGGTGGTCCTCCACACGGTTTGTGGTGGTGGGACAATTGGGCGGGTCGGTTGCGTCGACATGATGCGCGCGGTGCGCCGCAGCGTGCCATCGGTCCAGGGCAGGTTTCTCATGCCCGCGAACTTGTCTCCGGAGTACAAGGCTGCGCAGGCCGCGCTGCGGCAGGCGCGCGACCCCAGCGAGCGTCTGCACTGCTTGCGCGAGATGCTGCGGGTGATTCCCAAGCACAAGGGAACCGATCATCTTCAGGCCGACCTCAAGCGGCGCATCCACGAACTCGGCGAAGAGCTCGAGCGACCGAAGAAAGGCGGAGCACGCGGCGGCCCCGCGCTGGTGGTGCGGCCGGAAGGCGCCGCTCAGATCGCGTTGCTGGGTCCGCCGAACGCCGGCAAGTCGACGTTGCACGCGCGACTCACCGGTTCCAACGCGCATGCCGCAGCCTATCCGTTCACGACCCAGTTCCCAGAGCCGGGAATGATGCCGCACGAAGACGTGCACTTTCAGCTCGTCGATCTGCCGGCCGTCTCGCCCGAGCATCCGACGCCCTGGCTCGCGAGCGCACTTCAGACAGCAGACGCGTGTCTGTTGGTGGTGGATCTGAGCGATCCCGACTGTGTCGGAGAGATCGCGACCGTGCACGACATGATGCGCGAGCGCGGCGTGACGCTTGCAGAGCACTGGGAGGAGGGCGTGCAGGCGGTGCGTGAGGATGCGGCGGATGACGATCCGTTCGCGCTGTCTCTACCCACGCTGCTGCTCGCAAACAAAGCAGATGCAGTTGCGGATGCGGGATCTGAGCTGCAAACGCTGTTAGAGCTCGTGGGCCTGCACTATCCGGCGCTCGCCGTCTCCGCAATCGGCGGGCAGGGGCTTGGTGAAGTCAGCGCGTGGCTCTTCGATCACCTCGGCGTCGTGCGCGTCTATACCAAGGCACCCGGCAAGCCTGCAGATCGCTCCCGACCGTACACGCTGCGTCGTGGACAGACGGTGGCGGATGTTGCACGCCTGGTCCATAAGGATCTCGCACGGTCGCTCAAGCACGCGCGCATGTGGGGAGCGTCCGGGTTCGAGGGTCAGCAGGTCGGGCCCGGGCACGTCGTTGCCGACGGGGACATCGTCGAGCTGCACGGTTGACCCCGCACTTACTGTTAAATCCGATTTGTTTTCCGCTGCCGGCTGTTCCACAGTCGGCGCCGACAAGGGCAAACCCATCGAAAGGTGGGGACGCAAAGCCTCCGGTCTACAGACACACGTCTACGACAGCGGGGTCGCCGTATGAGCACCGATGTTCAAAGCGCACTGATCGACGTCGCACTCTGGCTCTATCACGCCTTCTTCGCGCCAGGCGATCAGTTCCTCGCGAAGTTTCCTGAGCTCGACGTCGCCGGTCACGGCCGTGTCGTATCGGGACTGCTTTCCACCGTGATCTGGCTTGGCGCGATCATCCTGATCGTCGGTGTCTGCAGGTTCATTCGCAATCTGGACCGAACACTGACCGCGCTCGTCGTACGTCTGTACGAGGAGCTGCAGCGGACAGGGCGAGTCGCCGCGAGACGGTTGGCGATTGCCTTCAAGTCCTTCGCGCTCGAGCGGCAGGCGCGCGCGGCGCGAACGGAAGTCTTCGAGCAGCCTGCCCTGAGTGCGCTGCAGATCCGTATCCTGCAATCTCAAGCCAACCTGCCGCCCGCACACCTGCTGACACCGAGCGACATTGCGCGCACCCTCGACATGCGCGCAGCCGACGTCGCGGTGGTATTGGGGACGCTGCGGAAGCTGAGCCTCGTCGATCGCACGTTGGGCGCGGACGAAGGTGAGGACGGTTTTCGGTTGACGAAGGCCGGCGAGGTTTTTCTTGCCGCTTGCAGTCGGGCACAGCCAGCGAAGGTCGCTCCGGGGCCTCAGCGCACTCTTCGACCAAAACGAATCGAGCCGAGTGTCGGAAGCGCGTGACCCTCACTTCAGGATCACTGTAATCGAACGCGCAGTCATGACGTTCGTGTCGCCGTCGTAGGAACCGGTGGCGTTGCAGGTCAGCATCACGGTCGAACCGTTGAGTCGCGTGCCGAGCTCGGTCACGAAGTCCGCGAAATCGCGGAATGCGTGCGACTCGTCGCGCATCACGATCAGGTACGCGCTCGGGCCGTCGGTCGGCGGGACGATGCTCGGCGACGACGGCAGCGTCTGCAGGTTCAGCACGCGCGGCCCGATCGTCAGCACGTGCAGCCGACCGATCGCCGGGTTGGCGAGATCGAGCACGAGGCCGGCCGGATTCTGGCTCACGAACGGTGCGGTGGTGCCGCCCGGGAGCCACGTGAGCGCCAGCATCGCCGGCAGCCTCGGGAAATCGACCAGGGTGCGCGCGGTGAAATCTGGCGGTGCCATGCCGAATGGCGTCGGGAAGCCGATCACCTTCGCTGGCTCGCCGGTCGACAGGCCCGAGAGATCGAGGCCCGTCGTGGCGACCTCGTAGTTGGCGGGATCGGCATCCATCGCCGTGCTCGTGCCGGTGCCCGCGAACTCGAAGGCCGACACCTTGCGACCAGCGATCGAATCGAGCTGCAGCGTCAGCGCATCAGTGGATGCGGACTTCACGAAGCCATAGATCGGCGTGGGGTGCATGCGCACGCGGCCCGCGGTCGCATCCAGGGTCCAGTCTCCCGACATCGACGAGGCAACCATCGGCGTCGCTGCGCCGAACGCTTCGATCGACTGACCCACCGAGATGTCCTCGGGTGCCGCCATCATCGCCGGCGACGTGCCACCCTTCACGACCTTGGTGTTGGGTCCGATCGTCACCTTGACGTTGCCGCGCGCAAAGTGCGCGCCGTCACGGTCGCGGATCACGTTGCCGCCGCGCACGGTCAAGACGTCGCCCGCACGCGAGATCACCTCGCCCATCACGGTGTCGACTCCGGCCCCGGGCACGCTGGTGCCGCCGAACACCGAGGCCGCGTCGAATTCGCGCGTCGCCGTTGTAAGAGTGCCGAGGGCCGCCGTGACCGTGCCAGCGCCCGCCGCGGCCAGCGCGTCGAGACCAGCGCTGCCGGTGTAGTTCGCGCCGTTGACCTCGAACGTGGTGCTCGCATCGGTATGCACGGTGACTTCGCCGAAACGCTGGGCGCGCATGTGGAAGGGACGCAGGTCGACGATGTACGTGCCAGCGGTCTTGTCCACGCTGACCAGCGAACCGCGTACGCGCATGTCCTTCTGCTCGACGAGATCGAGCGACGCGACCAACGCCGGCGTCACGGTGACCGTGGCGGGCGTC
>DATNFA010000031.1:0-5296 GCA_035606615.1 Steroidobacteraceae bacterium | reverse complement strand
CTCAACAATCCCAAAAACAACGGTCGCGCGTGTGTGCGCGCGATGTTCTCCTGCGAGATGCCTTGCGCGAAGTTGTGCACTTCCGCCGCCGCGTTGATCAACGCCGTGATCATCTGCGCGGCAATCGCAGCATCGACCGGTCGTAGCGAGCCATCCGCAATCCCTTCGCTGAACACCAGCGCGAAGCGGCCGGATGCACGATCGAACTCCTTGACCAGGTCAGCGCGAATTTCCTGCGGCACTGAAGTCAGCGCCGACGTGCGCAGCAGCGGAGCCTTGCCGGACAGCTGATGCTCCACGAGCGCGGCAGCCACGGACACCAAAGTCTCCGCGCCATTGCCAGCGCCGCGTGCACCTTCGTCCTGCGCGCGTCGCACGATCGCCAGCGTGCGTTCGAAGCAGGCGAGGATCAGATCATCCTTCGTATCGAGATGGTGATAAAACGCGCCCTTGGTGACGTTGAGCCGCTCGGAGATCTTCTGCACGGACGCGCCGCGATACCCGTGATCGTTCATCAAGCTGGTCGCTGCCTGCAGGAAGGTTTCCCGCGCTTCGTTCGATCCGTCGGCGGGCGGCGGCTCGAGATCGCGCAGCGGTCGTGGCTGCCACGCGCCGTCGCCACGCAGCAGACCGTTCTCGAAGATGTCGAGCATGTGATCGGCGAGGCGTGGATAGTCCTCGACGTAGTAGCGCGGTACCCACACGTCTGACCAGAACAGTTGTGCGAGCAGCAGGTGCGTGCGCGCATTGCAGTCCATGCGCGGCAGGCTGGCCATCTCCGGCGACTTGAGCAGCAGACTGCGCGCGTTGCGGAACATCTGCGTGTACGCCTGACCGACGCCCGGGTCCTGCACGGCCCGCACGTCGTTGTACACCGCGATCTGGTCCGCCTCGCCGGCCACGACCTGCCGGCGGAACTCGAAGTAACCGCGAACGAAGAGCTCGAGCGCCTCGCGCGCCGTCGCGCCGCGCTGCGCCTGCGCGATCATGCTTTCGTACTGCTCGATCGCTTTGTGAAAGCAGGCGGCGGCGAGCTCTTCCTTCTTGTGGAAGTAGTACATCACCGCCGTCGGCACCAGGTCGATCCGCGCCGCGACGTCGGCGAGCGTCATGCCGCGCACGCCCTTGTGATTGAGCACCTCGACGGCGGCGCGGACGATCGTATCCCGACGCTGGTGGAACTTGTGGGTGGCGGACTTGTTGGGACGCGGAGCCATTGGCTCCAATATTACTTGTCCGCCGGCGCCATCGTCGAAGCTCCTGGATCATGGAGCAGCAGCACCAGGAACTTCGCCGGCTTCGAATCGCTCGCATTGCGCGAAATCTCGTGCACGTCAGTGGGCGATTCGTAGAAGGTCTGGCCCGCCGACACGGTCACCGGCTCCTTGCCTTTGACCCCCATCAGCAGCGAACCCTCCAGAACGTATACAAAAACGTGCGCATTGTGCCGATGGGCCGGCGTCGATTGGCCGGGGGCGTACTCCACCGTAATCATGTCGGCGACCTTGTTCAGATCGGGCAGCGGCTGGCTGCGCAGGGGTACGGTCGCGGCGCGATCCGCCGCCAGGACGCTGGCCGCCAGGCCGGCGAGTGCGAGCGCGGCAAAAGTCACGCCTTTTGACGGGCGCTTTGTCGAAAGGGCCTTGGCCGCTTTCGACCAGAGGATAAGTGCCATAGGAAATGCCATAAATGTGCGTCGCATTACGATGTCTCCATTGGAAACTGGCGTGGCGCCGGCAAAGTAAGGAAGATGCGTCTTTCGGCCGATCTGGTCGAAATGTCAGACGAGTCTACCGCCCCGCTAGTGACAGTGGATGAACAGACCCATGGCTGAGCAGGCTTCCTCCTTGCGTCAACAGCCCGCCCCGGCAGGGCGCGGCGTACTGCGTTTCGTCTCGGCGGCATCGCTGTTCGATGGCCATGACGCGGCCATCAACATGATCCGCCGGCTCCTGCAATCGAGCGGCGCGGAAGTCGTCCATCTCGGCCACAACCGCAGCGTGTCCGACATCGTGCGCGCGGCCATCCAGGAGGATGCCGACGGCATCGCGGTCAGCTCCTACCAGGGTGGTCACAACGAGTACTTCAAGTACATGGTCGACATGCTCAAGGAGCAGGGCTGCGAGCACATCCGCGTCGTGGTCGGCGGCGGCGGCACGATCTCCCCGGACGAGATCGAGATGCTGGAAGCCTACGGCGTCGAGAAGATCTACACGCCCGAGGACGGCCGGCGCATGGGCCTGCTGCCGATGATCGAGGACGTGATTGCGCGCGTGCGCGCAGCACGCAAGCCGCGTTACGAATTCGGCCCGCTGCACGTCCGCGACCATCGCCGGACCGCGACGACCATCACCGTGCTCGAAGGCGCGGACAGCGAGGGCGACACTGGTGCGGAGTTGAACCAGATCCGGCGTGCGCTCGGACGCGTCAAGCACCAGGTGCCGGTCGTGGGCATTACCGGCACCGGTGGCGCCGGCAAGTCGAGCCTCAGCGACGAGTTGCTCGCGCGCTTCGTGCGTCACTTCCCGGACCGGCAGATCGCCGTCGTCGCGATCGACCCGACCCGCCGCCGCTCCGGCGGCGCGCTGCTCGGCGATCGCATCCGCATGAACTCGCTCGCCAACGAGCAGATCTTCATGCGCTCGCTTGCGACTCGCCGCCAGCATCTCGCTACCTCGGCGGTGCTCAAGGACGTGATCGAGCTGTACCAGCTCGCCGGCTTCGACCTGATCTTCGTCGAGACGGCCGGGATCGGCCAGTCGGACACCGAAATCGTCGATGTGGTGGATTTGTCGCTGTACGTCATGACCAGCGAGTACGGCGCGGCCAGTCAGCTCGAGAAGATCGATATGCTCGACTTCGCCGACATGGTCGTGCTCAACAAATTCGAGAAGCGCGGCGCCGAGGACAGCCTGCGACACGTGCGCAAGCAGTGGCGGCGCAATCATCCCGAGCGCATGCAGATCGCCGACAACGACGTGCCGGTGTTTCCGACGATCGCGAGCCGCTTCAACGATCCCGGCGTGAACCGCCTGTTCGCGAACATCTGCGCCGAGCTCGACAAGAAAGCGATCGGCACTGCCCGCTGGTCCGTGAGCGACCCGGGCGTGACGGTGATGACTTCGCGCGATCCGCTGATTCCCGGCTCGCGCTCGCGCTACCTGGCCGAGATCGCCGAGTCCGGTCGCAACTCGCGAGCGCGCATCGAGGAGCAGGTCGCAGCAGGGCGTCGCGCCTATGCGCACTACGAGTCTCTCAAAGCACTAAGAGACAGCGCACTGCCGTCGCCGCTGGATCGCTATCCGGAAACGGCGCTGACCGATTCGGCGGCTGATGCAACGCGCCGCGAGCTGCGCGCCGCCTATCACGCTGCGCTCGATGAAATGGGCGCCGATGCGATCGGCGAACTGAAGGCCTGGCCGAAGCGCCTCAAGGCAGTCACGCAGGAGAAGTTCTCATACAAGGTTCGGGAGCGCGACGTCACCGGCGACAACTACACGATCTCGCTGTCCGGCAGCCAGATTCCGAAGATCGCGGTGCCGCGCGCCGTCGACTGGGGCGAGATCCTGGCGTTCGTGCTCAACGAGAACCTGCCGGGTGCGTATCCGTACACGGCGGCGGTGTATCCGTATCGGCGCGAGCAGGAAGATCCGACGCGCATGTTCGCCGGCGAGGGTCCGCCGGAGCGTACCAACAGGCGCTTCCACTACGTTGCGGGCGATCACGCGGCCGCGCGCTTGTCGACGGCGTTCGATTCCACGACGCTGTACGGCGAGGACCCCGATCCGCGGCCGGACATCTATGGCCGCACCGGCAACTCCGGCGTGTCGATCGCGACGCTCGATGACATGAAGAAGCTGTATTCCGGCTTCGACCTGTGCGCTCCGACGACTTCGGTGTCGATGACGATCAACGGCCCGGCGCCGATGATCCTGGCGATGTTCATGAACAGCGCCGTCGATCAGCGCGTCGAGCGCTACCTGAAGAGCGAAGGGCGCTGGGCAGGCGCCGAGCGCAAGATCGCGGAGCTGAAAGCGCAGACCGCCGAGCGCGGCGCCGCGTTCCCGAGCTACAAGGGCCAGCTGCCGGAGGGTCACGACGGCAC
The DNA here is from genome assembly GCA_035606615.1 of Steroidobacteraceae bacterium. Classification (GTDB taxonomy): domain Bacteria; phylum Pseudomonadota; class Gammaproteobacteria; order Steroidobacterales; family Steroidobacteraceae; genus Steroidobacter. The sequence continues at coordinate 1,191 of DATNFA010000031.1, read as the reverse complement.
CGGCCTGGCACTGCTGGGCGTGAGCGGCGATCAGCTCGTCGAGCCGGACGTGTACGCGCGCATCAAGGCGGAAACGCTGTCGCAAGTGCGCGGTACGGTGCAGGCGGACATCCTCAAGGAAGATCAGGCACAGAACACCTGCATTTTCTCGACCGAGTTCGCGATGCGCATGATGGGTGACGTGCAGCAGTACTTCATCGACAACGCCGTGCGCAATTTCTATTCCGTGTCGATCTCCGGCTATCACATTGCCGAAGCCGGTGCGAACCCGCTCTCGCAGCTCGCGTTTACGCTGGCGAACGGCTTCACGATCGTCGAGTACTACCTGGCGCGCGGCATGCAGATCGACGACTTCGCGCCGAACCTGTCGTTCTTCTTCTCGAACGGCATGGATCCGGAATACGCCGTGATCGGCCGCGTCGCGCGGCGTATCTGGGCGCGCGCGCTGCGCGAGCGGTATAAGGCCTCGCCGCGCTCGCAGATGTTGAAGTATCACATCCAGACGTCGGGCCGCTCGCTGCACGCGCGCGAGATCTCGTTCAACGACATCCGCACGACGCTGCAGGCGATGTACGCGCTGTTCGACAACTGCAACTCGCTGCACACCAACGCGTACGACGAGGCGCTCACGACGCCGACGGAAGAGAGCGTGCGGCGCGCTGTTGCGATCCAGATGATCATCAACCGCGAGCTGGGACTGAACAAGAACCAGAACCCGTGGGCGGGCTCGTACCTGATCGAGGCGCTGACCGACCTGGTCGAGGAAGCGATCTACAAGGAATTCGAGGCGATCTCCGAGCGCGGCGGCGTGCTCGGCGCGATGGAGACGATGTACCAGCGCAGCAAGATCCAGGAGGAGTCGCTGTACTACGAGACCAAGAAGCACGACGGCTCGCTGCCGATCATCGGCGTCAACACTTTCCTGTCGGACGGCGATTCGTCGCAGGAGCTCAAGGGCGCGCAGCTGATCCGCTCGACCGAGGAAGAGAAGCAGGATCAGGTCGCGGCCGTGCGGGCGTTCCAGGCACGCAATGCAGACCGGTCGGCTGAAGCGCTCAAGCGCCTGCAGGCTGTTGCGGCGTCGGGCGGCAACGTGTTCGAGCAGCTTATGGAAGCGGTGAAGTGCTGCTCGCTCGGGCAGATCTCGCGGGCCTTGTATCAGGTCGGCGGGCAGTATCGAAGGAACATGTA
>DATNFA010000030.1:0-14442 GCA_035606615.1 Steroidobacteraceae bacterium | reverse complement strand
CTTGCCGAGCACGATCGCGATCTCTGTCGGCGCTTGCAGGTAGTTCAGCGTCGCAACGATGTCCCAGCGATCCAGCTGTCCCTGGTTCAACAGCTGCGTGCCCTGGTACAAACCAGTCGCGTCGCCGAGACCCACGGTGTTCGCCGTCGCAAACATCCGGAACGCAGGATGCCGGCGCAGTACTCTGCTCTGATCGAGCAACGTCAGTGCGCCGTCGCTCTCCAGCACGCGCTGGAACACGAACATGACGTCGGAACGTCCCGCGTCGTACTCGTCGAGCACCAGCGCCACGTTGCGCGTAAGCGCCCACGGCAGCATGCCTTCGACGAATTCTGTCACCTGCTTGCCGTCGCGGATCACGATCGCGTCCTTGCCGATCAGATCGATGCGGCTGACGTGACCGTCGAGATTGATGCGCACGCACGGCCAGTTCAGCCGGGCCGCGACTTGCTCGATATGCGAAGTCTTGCCAGTGCCGTGATAGCCCTGCAGCAGCACGTTCCGGCCGAAGCTGAAGCCAGCGAGAATCGCCAGCGTCGTGTCGGGATCGAAGCGATAAGCCGTGTCGATCTGCGGGACGTGCTCGCTGGCCCTACTGTAGCCCCGCACCGGGAATGGGCCGTCGAAGCCGAACGTGCGGCGGACATCGACTTCAGTGTCGGGCAGCGCGCTCATGGCTCATGCAAGCGGATCTCGCCCTCCACGATTTCGATCGGCAGGGGGTCGAGGCGCAATCCCAGGGCCGGCCCATCGATGCATACGCCGTCCTCGAAGCGGTAGACCGCGCAATGATAAGCGCACATTACCTGCCGCGCGCCTATGACGAGGAATTCGTTCGGCTGCGCGTTGAGGGGCAAGGAGAAATGCGGGCAGACGTTCGCATACGCCCACACGTGCCCGCCGCTGCGCATAAGCACGATGCTCCTGCCGTCGTGCATGACCTCCAGGCAATCGCCGTCCGGCACTGCGTCGAGGCGGCACAGCGCGTGATCGCTCACGGCATCAGCGCGGATAGTGCGGCGGAATCTGTGCGTCTACGTTCACCCACACCGATTTGGCATCGGTGTAGTCGTGCATCGCCTCGAAGCCCATCTCACGCCCGTAGCCGGAGTTGCCGACGCCGCCGAACGGCGAGCCGGGATTGACGCGCTTGTAGCTGTTAATCCACACCATGCCCGAGCGCATCGCATTTGCGATCCGGTGCGCGCGTTGCAGGTTCGTAGTCCACAGGCCGCCGCCGAGACCGTATTCGGTGGAGTTCGCGATCTCGATCGCCTCGGCCTCGTCTTTGAACGTCGTGACGCAGACGAACGGGCCGAACACTTCTTCCTGGCACACGCGATCCTGCGGCTGCGCCTTGACGACCGTCGGCTCGACGAAGAACCCTTTCTCCAACCCCACGGTCGCCGGCTTCTTGCCGCCGATGAGAATCTCCGCACCCTGCTGCCGCGCAATGTCGCAATACGCCAGCACGCTCTGCTGCTGCTTCTGCGATGTCAAAGGCCCCAGCTCGGTCGTCGGCTCGAGCGGATTGCCAATGCGGATCGAGCGCGCGAGCTGCAGGAAGCCATCGAGGAATCGATCTGCGATGCCCTGCTGCAGCAGCAGCCGCGAGCCTGCGATGCACGCCTGGCCCTGGTTGTGGAAGATCGCGAACGCGCTGCCGTTGATCGCAGCGACCGGGTTCGCATCGTCGAAAACGATGTTCGCGCCCTTGCCGCCAAGCTCCAGCTGCACGCGCTTGAGGTTGCCGGACGACGCCTGCACGATCCGCCGGCCAACGGCCGTGGAACCGGTAAACGCAATCTTCTGCACGCGCGGGTGCTCAGCGAGATGCTGACCTGCAGTCGGCCCATAGCCCGGCACGATGTTGACGACGCCCGGCGGGAATCCAACTTCCGCCATCAGCTCTGCAATCCGCAGCGTCGACAGCGGCGTGATCTCTGCTGGCTTGAGCACGACGGTGTTGCCCGCGGCGAGCGCGGGGCCCATCTTCCAGCTGGTGAACATCAGCGGAAAATTCCACGGCACGATCTGCCCGACGACGCCGACCGGCTCACGCAGCACGTAGTTCAGAAATCCCGCCTCGACCGGCACGACGCTACCCTGGACCTTGTCGGCCATGCCAGCGAAGTAACGGAACGTCACTGCGGTACGCGGCACGTCGAGGCCACGCGTATCGCGGATCGGATGTCCGGTGTCGAGCGATTCGATCTGCGCGAGCTCTTCCGCGTTCGCTTCGATCGCGTCCGCCAGTTTCCCGAGCAGACGTCCGCGCTGCATCGCCGGTGTCGCGCGCCAGGCCGGGAAGGCCTTGGCCGCAGCGTCCACGGCGCGATCGACATCCGCAGCCTTGGCCTCGGCGACTTTCGTCAGCACCGAGCCGTCGAACGGATTGACGACGTCCATCGTCGCGCCATCGAGCGCATCGACGAACTCGCCGCCGATGAACAGCTTGTTCTGGAAGCGCATGTCAGAACTCGACGGGGTAAGGCTTGAGCTTGCCGCTCTCGTACAGCTGCGGCAACTCGGGCGTCGCGTTCTCCCACACCAGCAGCATCGAGCGCTTCTTCGAGTAGCCCTGGTGACGGATGTCCGCCGGCATTGCGGCGACGTCGCCGGCCTTCATGATGACTTTCGCACGCGGCGCGCCGGTGTTCTTGTTCTCGATCTCCCACTCGATCTCGTCGCTGAGCTGCACGAACCACTCGACGCGATCGTTGCCGTGCTTGATCGGCAGGATGTACTCCTCCGTCGTCGGGCAGCACAGGCTGCGTTCCAGCACCGACGACACGGATGGATTCCAGGTCACGTCGGAGCGCGACAGATACTTGAACAGGTTGAAGGCGTGCACCTGCCCCTCGAAACCCGGCTCGGCTTTGATCTCGGGCTCATCCTGCGGGACGTCAGCGAACGCGCGATTAACTGGATAGCCATTGCTATCCGCGCGCAGCTCGGCATCTCCCGGCAATCCCGGCATGCGCTTGCACGCCTGGCGCTCGCGCTCGATCGCCGCGCGGTTGTTGCCGTTCTTCTTGCCCAGCCAGCCCTTGCCGGTCTCGTCCGGCGCGGCGAACGGATCGAAACCCTCGTTGGTCCAGTCGTCGAGGATCGCCTTGAACGTCGCCATGATTTCGCGCGAGTCGAACGTCTCGCACAGATCGAGGCCTTTGCTCTTGTACGAAGGATGGTACTTGCCGGCGTAGAACTCGACCTTGCCGTACAGGTTGCGCGTGCCAATCACGGGATCGAAGTTCACCCAGCCATAGAAGAAGCCCCACGCGACGTCGCGCATCATCGCGCGCAGAAACGCATCGGCGGAGATCGTGTGCGAGAGTTTCTGGCCGTTGGCCTGCCACGCGATGTGTACGAAGTATTCGTCGCGCGAGAACGCGAAGCTGCCGAGGCGGAAGCTGCGATAGCCGGTCTGATTACTGGCAGGCGAAGCCTGCACTTCCACGGAAGACGCTGCCTGAACCATGTCTGGACCTTCTCTTGAAGAAGCGGATTAGGTGTAGCAGATGTCGCGCCACTTCTGTACCGACAGCTCGCCTTCGACTGTCTGCAGGAGAATGACGCCGGCGCTCAGCGCCTTGAAGCGATAGGCTGCGCCCTTCGGCAGCAGCACTTGATGACCGCGCCTGCAACGCACGGTGCCCATCTTCTTACCCGCGGGGCGCTCGCCAGCGAGCACGGATCCGCGCTTGCTCGCCGGTGCGATCGAGTCGGGAGCGTCGAGCTTCAGCAGCTCGACTTCGATGTCGCCGTCCATGACGATTGCGAATTCGTCGTGCGACGCTGCGTACCAGGCCGAGGTTCCCTCGGCGCGCAGTGCTTCGAGCACGTAACCGAGGTTGATGGCGACGACGACTTTCTCGTACGGCTTCGACTTGGACGCCACGTCGAAGACGTTGGAGAAGGCGTAGTTCTTGGGATCGTCGTCGATGATCTGCAGCTCGCCCTTCGTGTAGTCACGTAGCGAGCCGAACACCGTCTGGAAATTACTGCTCATCTTGCCTCTACATAAATGACGTCGCCCTGCTCCACCACGTTCAGGCCGAGCGACTCGCGCAGCAGGAACACGAGCGCCTGGGCATCGCCGATCCGCAGCGTGCCGCTCACGTACTGCCGCCCGATCTCACCCGAGCGCAACACGACCTTGCGCGTGGTGTAGCGGTTGTACTCGGCGACGGCATCCGCCAGCGGGACGCCCTCGAACACGAGTTTGCCTTCCCGCCAGCCGTTGATCCGGTTCACATCCGCCGCGCCGACCGTGCCGATCGTCCCGCCGGAGCGGTACCGAACGGACTCGTTCGCCGCGACCAGCGGCGCCGCGCCGCTACCCGCGGCAGCCGGTTGCACCAGCACTCTGCCTTCCAGCACGGAGACGGTGACCTCGTCGCGGTCGATCGAGACGCCGAACTGCGTGCCGACAGCGCGTACCTTGCCGCCTGCCGCCCATACCTCAAACGCACGCGAGGGGTCATGTGCGACAGAAAAGAATGCTTCGCCCTGGTGCATATCGACTCTACGCCGCTCCTTGCTCAGCGTGACATCCAGGGCCGTGTCGGTGTTGAGGCTCACAATCGAATGGTCGGCCAGCGTGATCGAGCGCTGCTCGCCGACTGCCGTCGCATAGTGCTCGCTGACCGGCCGGCCGGTCAGGAAATACCCCACGCCCGCGGCTGCGATGATGCTGGCGGCGATCGCACCGAACCACACTCTACGCGCCGCGCCGAATCGGCGCCGGGCGTCGGCCTGCTCTGCTTCGGCAGCCGCGATCCGCTTGACCGCTGCAAGATCCGCTTCAAGCGCCGGCTCATCACCCAAGCCGCGCGCGAGCGCCATCGTGACCTCGCAACGCATGTAGCACGCGCGGTGCTGCGACGACTGGTCGAGCCAGGCATCGAATTCGGCCTCTGTGTGCGTGCTGACGGGATGATCGTGCAGGCGCACGAACCAGCGTGCCGCCGCAGCCTCGATCGACCGGATGTCCTCTCCACCACTCATGGCTCGTATACCGCTCATTTGCTTTCCATTGTCCGCAACCGGCTCTGACAGAGCTCCAGCACCATCGCCAGGTCGCGCTCCACTGTCTTCGTGCTTACCCCCAGATGCTTCGCTATCGTCCGATAGCTCATGTTTTCAGTGACGTGCAACAGGAACACCTGCCGGTGCCGCGGCGGCAGATCGAGCAGGGCCTGCTTGAGCACTACCATGCCCGCATCCCAATCGACGATCTCTTCCGGTCCCTCGCTGCTGCCTTCGAGCTCGAGCAGATCGTAAGGCACGTGTGCGTCGTGTGCGCGCGCCTTGCGCTGACGGAACCGGTCGCGCGCCAGGTTGGTCGCGATTCGGAACAGGAAGCGCCGGACCTCGCTGTCCAGATGGCTGAGGTCGTCGAGCTTCAGCAGGCGGATGTAGGTCTCCTGCACGATCTCCTCGGCATCCTCGCTGCTGTGGAGCAGACGAGTCAGGTACTGCAACAAGGCCGTGCGATGCGCGGCGAACAGCTCCTCGACCAGGCGGGAGCGCGCGTCGTGCGTCCACTCCTCACCTTCGGATCGCGATCGAGATGACCGGTCGGACATCGAGGGTTCAGCACCCCTGGCGGCTCCGCTATTCGGAACCAGCCGCAAATTGACGTAGCTGCCGGCCATTACATATATAAGTACGGACCGCAGCCGCCGCTGTCGACAAAAAATCAATGTGTTGGCTGTGAAGAAGCTCCCATCAGCCGGTCCAGCAGGCGGCTCGCATGCTGGGGGGACCGCGCTTTCCCCGCGACCATCGAATAGACGGCCGGAACTGCCAACAGCGTCAAGAACATAGAGAGCAGCGTGCCGCAGAACACGACGATGCCGATCGGCAGGCGCTGTTCCGCGCCGGCACCGTGCGCCAGGAGGAATGGAATCGCCCCGAACGCCGTGCAGAGGCTGGTCATCAGCACCGGCCGCAATCGGGTTGCTGCCGCCTGGATCACCGCCTCCCTGTACTCCACTCCCCGGTCGCGCAGCTGATTCGCGAACTCGACAATCAGCACGCCGTTCTTGGCCGCGATGCCGACCAGCATGATCACCGCGATCTGGCTGAAGATGTTGATGCTCGCGCCGAACAGCTTCAGCCCGAACACTGCCCCGAGCAACGCGAGCGGCACGGTGACCATGATGATCGCGGGCATGACGAAGCTCTCGAACTGGGCCGCCAGGACCAGGAACACGATTGCGAGCGCAAACGCGAACGTGAAATAGAGCTGCGAGCCGCTACGGGTGTATTCGGCCGATTCGCCGTCGAACATCAGCTTGGCGCCGGCGGGCAGCTCGCGTGCGACGGTGTCGCGAAACCACTTCACCGCCTCGCCCATGGTGTAGCCCGGCGCCAGGCCGCCCGAAATCTCGATGGCGCGCAGCCGGTCGAAGCGGTTGAGACGGATGGCGCCCGCCACTTCCTCGAGCTCGACGACGTTCGAGAGCGGGATCAGCTCGCTGCCTCGATTGGAACGAACGTAGATGTTCGTCAGGTCGGTGTCGGTGCGGCGTTCGTCGTCGCGACCCTGCAGGATGACGTTGTACTCACGGCCGCGATCGAGATAGGTCGTCACGATACGCGACCCGAGGACGGTTTCGAGCGTGCGGCCGACGGTTTCCAGCGAAACGCCGAGGTCTGCGGCCTGGTCGCGATTGATCGACACGCGGATCTGCGGCTTGCGCTCGCGGTAGTCGGTGTCGACACCGGTGAGGCCGGGGTTGCGTTCGGCCAGCTGCAACAGCTGGTCCGACCACTGCGAGAGTTGCTGGTAGTCCGGTCCGCCGATGACGGCCTGCACCGGCGGCCCGAAGCCGCCCCGGCCCAGACTGGCGGGCTGCCCGCCGAACACGCGCACGCCCGGCAGCGAGCGCGCTTCCGCCAGCAACTCGCGGGAAATTTCCTGTGCGGAGCGGTCACGCTCGCTCCAGGGCTTGAGCATGATGATGCCGCGCGACGTGCTCACGTCGCCGACGCTGCCGGTATTGGGACCCCCCGTGCCCGGGATGCGAACCAACATGCGTGAGATCTCGCCCTTGTTCTCGCGCTCCGCCGCGACGATCTGCTCGAAACGTCTCGCGTAGTTGTCGGTGTATTCGAGGCTCGCGCCTTCGGGTCCTTGCAGCGTGAGGAACAGCCGGCCGACGTCCGCGGTCGGTGCGAACTCGGAAGGCAGCGAGGTGAAGGTCAACCCGCCGATGAGCGTCAATGCAGCCACGCCGGCGAGTACGAACCACGGGCGGCGCATCAACGCGCGAAGCCAGCGCTCGTAATTCGCGGCGAGGCGTTTGAAGAAGGAGTCGATTGCAGCAGCCAACCGCCCTGTATGCGCGGCCTTTGCCGGAAGCTTCGACGCCAGCATTGGTGTCAGAGTGAGCGCGACCAAGGCGGAGAACAGTACAGCTGCTGCGAGAGTGAAGCCGAACTCGCGAAACAAGCGGCCGATGTTTCCCGGCAGGAAGGAGATCGGAACGAACACGGCTGCCAGCACCAGGGTCGTTGCGATGACCGCAAAGCCGATCTCGCGCGTGCCGGTGACTGCGGCAACCATCGGCGCTTCGCCGAGCTCGGTGCGACGATGCACGTTCTCCAACACGACGATGGCGTCGTCGACGACCAGACCGATCGCGAGCACCAGGCCAAGCAAAGTCAGAACGTTGATGGAATAGCCCAACGCGTACATTACTGTGAACGCCGCGATGATCGAGACAGGAATCGTGACTGCCGGGATGAGCGTCGCCCGCAGATTGCCAAGGAAGCCGTAGATCACGATCAGCACCGAAAGGAATGCGAAGGCAACGGCGACGATGACCTCATGCAGCGCGGCCTCGATGGACAGCGCGTTGTCGACGTTGATGTACAGCGATGCACCCTTCGGCACCTCGCTCTGCAGGATGTCGACTTCCTTGCGAACGCCACGCACGACCTCCAGCGTGTTCGCCTTCGATTGCGCTTCGACGAATACGCCGACGCCGGGCTGACCGTTGGTGCGCGCGATCGTCCGCTCGTTCTCGGCCGCGAGCTGCACGCCGGCCACTTCGCCCAGACGGATGAGATGACCGTCATCGCCGCGGCCGATCACCAGGTCGCGGAAATCCTGCTCCGTGTCGAGCCCCACTTCGGTGCGCAGCGAGAACTCCCGGGTCGTCGATTCGAGCCTGCCGGCCGGCAGCTGCACGTTTTCTCGACGCAGTGCGCTTTCGATGTCCGCGACGGTCATGCGGCGCGCTGCGAGCGCCTGGCGGTCGACCCAGATGCGCATCGCGTAGCGTCGCGCGCCGCTCAGCGAAGCGCGCGCGACGCCAGGAACTGTCGCGATTCGATCTACGATGTAGCGCTCGGCATAGTCGGAGATCTCCAGCAGCGACATGGAATCCGAGCTGAAGTTGAGGATCGCGACCGCCTCGCCACCAGCGTTCGCCTTGGCAATCTCCGGTGGATCGGCTTCCGGCGGCAGCACCGCACCGACGCGCGCGACCCGATCACGAACGTCATTCGCAGCACCGTCGAGATCCCGGCTGACGTCGAACTCGATATTGATGCTGGAGCGCTCGTCCTCGCTGCTCGATTCGATCTTGAGGATGCCTTCGATGCCGGCGATGCGATCCTCGATCGGCTGCGTGATCTTGTTCTCGACGACTTGCGCGGACGCGCCGCGGTAGGCCGTAGTGATCGAAACCACAGGCCGCTCGATATCCGGATACTCGCGAATCGACAGGCGCTGCATCGACACGAGTCCGAAGATGATCAGCAACAGGCTGATCACCGTCGCGAACACCGGGCGCCGCACCGATAGCTCGGAAATCTGCACGATCGACTCCTAACTGGACGGCGGCGTAGCCGCGGCGGCCTCGCGAACGCGCGCTTCGTGACGAACTTTGAGCGCACCTTCGACGATCACGCGCTGGCCTTCCTGCAACCCGCTGGCGATTTCGACTTCGCCGGGGCGACGGCGGCCGATGGTGATCTCGCGCTTGAGCGCCACGCCGTCCTCGACCACGAACGCGAACATGCGCCCCTGCTCCGGCACGATCGCTGCCTCTGGAATCAGCAGTGCTTGCGTCGGCGAGCTGTGCATGCGTACGGACATGAACGTGCCGGGCTTGAGAACGCCGTCTTCGTTGGCGATGCCCGCCAGTACGCTGATTGCGCGCGTGACCGGATCGACGCGCGAATCCACCGTGATCACCTTGCCCTCGAAGGTGCGGCCAGGAAGACCCGAGGCCTGCGCGGAAACTGCCAACCCTTCGCGCAACACGTGTTGATGCGCCTGCGGAACCGTGAACTCGATCTTGATCAGCGACGTGTCGTCGAGCGTCGTGATCATCGTGCCCGGGCTCACCAGGCTGCCGACGCTCACACGCCGCAGGCCGGTACGACCCGTGAACGGAGCACGAATGACGGTGTCGTTGAGACGCGCCTGGGCTGCAGCGACACGCGCTTCGTTGGCCTTCAGCGTCGCCTCGATCTGATCCATCTGCGAACCGGAGAGCACCTGTGTACTGGCGAGCGCCCTGCTCCGCTCGTAGTTGGCGCGACTCTCGATTCGCGCCGCTTCGGCCGCGGCAAGATCGGCCTGAGTCTGTGCGGGGTCGAACTCGACAAGTACCGCACCACGCCGAATCAACTGACCTTCCTTGAAGCGAATCGCAGTCACGGTGTTTGAGGTCTTCGATGTGACACTGACGGATTCATTGGCGCGCGCAGTACCGACTGCTTCGACATCTACTTGCAGCGATCGCTGCGCGACAGGCTGCGTGACCACAGCCACCACCTCCGGGCCACCAGCTCCCGGACCGGCGCCGGGCCGACCGGCCGGCCCCTGCGAAGCGCCATCCGAGCAGGCGCTCAGCAGCAGTCCTAAAACCGCGAGGACGCTTTGTCTGACGCTCATTGCGTCGCTCGTTCCTCGTCCAACACGAAGTCGTAGCGCAGGACCCAATCGCAATTCAGCGCGCGATCGGTGTTGCGCTGATACTTCGCCAGCAGTGAGGGCTTCACCCCGAACACGGCATCCGCATCGATGTACGCATCGTCGTGCGTGAAGACCTGCGTCGTCACCGGCTGGTAGCCCGGCGCGCTGACGATGAAATGAATGTGCGCGGGTCGCATCGGCTCGCGGCCGGACTTGCTCAGCAACTGGCCGACCGGCCCGTCGGTCGGCACTGGATACGCAACCGGCTTGCGCGTCCTGAATTCGAAGTGCCCGTCGGCATCCGCGAGCAACTTGCCGCGGCAGTTCATCGCGGGCTGCCTCGGGTCTTGCACCGCGTAGAGTTGATTCGCCGCCGTGTGCCAGATGTCGAGCTGTGCGCCGGGAATCGGCATCCCGCGGCGGTCGAGCACGCGGCCCTGCACGACGAGTCGCTCGCCTTCGCCGTCCAGCGCGATGTCTGCGCCGCGCTCAACTGGCACGGAGCCTTCCGCATAGAAGGGCCCGAGCAACGCCGACTCAGTGACTCCGCCCGAGGCGCTGTTGCTGATGTCGTCGACGGCCGAGCTGACTCCCAGCACGTCCGAAAGCAGGATGAACTCCTGGCGCGGGCCGACACATTGCTTGCCGGTGTCGGTGAGGAATTGAATCGCTGTCATCCACTCTTGCGGCGTCAGCTTCACTTCGTCGACGAATTCGTGCAGATGGCGGATCAGCGCCGCGGCGATCACATTCCAGCGTGGATCGCTCGTGCCACAGTAGGCCTCCAGGACTTGATCGAGCAGCGTTGTTTCGCGAGGCGAGGTCGTCATGAGTTGGGTACCTTCCCTTGATAAGCCTGCTCCAGCAGCTCGCGCACGGCTTCACGCGTTACCGGGCGCGGGTTCGGATACGGCGTGCGGGTGGCGAGCTCGGCAACTCGATCCAGATCGGGCGGTTTCAGACCAAGATCTTGCAACGAGCGTGGGGCGCCGACGCTCGCACCGAGCGCGTGCAGCGCGCCGCCGATATTCGAGGTGCCGAGCACAGCAGTCATGCGCGCCTTGGCATCCGGCGCGGCTTCGAGATTGAAGGCGGCGGCATACGGCAACACTATCGCGTGAGTTTCGGCGTGCGGCGTGTTGAATGCGCCGCCCAACGCATGGCACAGCTTGTGATGCAGGGACATGCCGACTGAGTTCAACAGAATGCCGCACAGGCACGCGCCATACAGCACCTGGTCCTGAGCATCCAGATCCTTCGAATCCCGACACACGACGGGCAGCGCACGCGCGATCGCGCCAATGCCTTCCTGCGCGAGCGACGACATGATCGGATTGGCGTTCTCGGCGTACAGTCCTTCGACGGCATGCGCTAGCGCATTGATGCCGCTCGGACCGGCAATTGCAGGCGGCAGGCTCGTGAACAGCTCCGAGTCGTAGATCACGGCGCGCGCCTGCACCTTCGGATCCTTGCCGGTGCGCTTGACGCCGTTGGCAGTGAGCCCCCAGATCGACGTCATCTCCGAGCCGGAGTACGTCGTCGGGATGGCGATGATCGGGATACCCGTCTCCAGCGCGATCGCTTTCGCGAGGCCGATGGCAGAGCCGCCACCGATCGCGACGCAGACATCTGCACCGAGCGCACGCGTGTGCGAAGTGGCGGTTGCAGCTTTTTCCACGGGCACGTGCTGCGCGACCTTGTCATATATACCCGCGCAGCGCGCGCCCAGCTGATCGGCCACGACCGCCGCCGTACGCGCATGACTCGGACTGACGACGATGAGCACGTGCTTTGCATCGAGCGACTCGACCTCCTGTGTCGTACGCAAGCGCGTGCCACGGCCGAACACGACTCTCAACCGGGCGATGTCGAATACAAAGGGGTGCACGCGTCCTCCCGAGATCTCGGGTCTCACTACTAGAACTGCGCAGCGAGCCGACTGTCGACAATTTCAATGCGTAGGGCCGGCGGCGCTCAATGAGTCGCGTAGCGCACCGAAAGCGACCACTCTCTGGGCCGGGCGGGCGTGCCGGTTTCGATCTGGTCGGCCGGCAGAAAGAACCCGTTCAACCGGTAGAACCGATTCAGCACGTTGGTACCAGCCAGAGAGACCTCCCAGCGTCCGCTGACATCGCGAAACGCGAGCCGTGCATTGGCCACACCATACGCTGGCTGCAGAGTGCGCGTGTTGAGGTCGGGTGCTGAGTACACATCGTCCTGCCACACGTAGTCCGCCCGGGCAGTGAGCGCTGCACCGCCGAAGATACTCCACTCGTATTGCGCGCCGGCGGAATAGGAGAACTGCGGCGCATACGCCAGCGGCGTGTCCAGCCGGAGGTTCCTGGCGTGGCCGATCTGGGTGTACCTGGCATCGAGCCAGCTCCCACTGAAATTGAACGAGAGATATCGGTTCGGCGTCAGCACGCCTTCGATCTCCAATCCCTCGACGCGCGCTTCGCCCGCGTTCGTCGTCAGCAGGAAGCCGGGCGTCTGCTGCAGCTCCTCGGTGATCTGAATGTCGTCGTACTCGCCCGAGAACGCGCTCGCATTCAGTCGCAACCGCCGGCCGAACAGATCGGTGCGCACGCCGATCTCATGGTTCGTCAAGGTCTCGGGACCGTACGAGCCGAAGCCGCCGTTCGGCAGGAAGAAGACGTTGCCGCCGGTGAACCCGCCGGCGCCGAAGCCCTGCGAGTACGTGTAATACGTCATGATCGCAGGCGTCCATTGATACTGAATGGAGAAACGCGGCGACAACTGCGTGAAGGTTGCCGAGCCGCTTTGACCTGGGATCGGCGGACCCGCAGCCCCTGCCGAATGTGTCGGCATACAGCACTGCTCCGGAAGCACGTACGCGGGCGAGTACGTTGCCTGCGAGATGTCGTCGTGGTTGTAGCGCGCGCCCGCGCTCAGCGCCAGCTTGGCTGTAAGCCGATAGGTCCATTCCGAGAAGATCGCCCAGCCTTCGCTGCGATTGCGCATCAGCGAGTTGATGATCGGCGGCACGTAGCTGGCGAAGCCGCCGCCGAGTGCATTGCGCAGGCTGAGGAAAGGCTCGAAGCGCAGCTCGTTCGCGACCCAGTTCTGACGTGTGCCCAGGTGATCGTCGGCGTAGTAATAGAGTCCGCTCGTTCCAGACAGTCGCGCGTCGCTGTAGATCAGCTGCAACTCCTGGCTTCTCTCGTCGCGTTTCGCAGCGGAAAAAGCCTGATAGAAGACGAACGGCGTGCCGTCGAAGTCGTGATCGCGAAAGGCTTCGAGCTCGCGGTAACCGGTGATGGATTTCAACTGCACGCGATCGCTCAGCCGCCAGTCGAGCTGCACGGTGCCGCCGCGCGACTCATAGCTGTTACCCGAACCAGCGTTCGCTGCCGTCTTCCATTCCTTGCGTGCACCGTATAACCACTCGTTGGAAACTTCGGCACCGATCGCCTGGTAAATGCACATGCTGTTCGGCACGCCGCCGACGAAGTTCTGCGGGACGGCGTCGCCAGGGCACACGGGATTCAACGCCCACACGGTCGCGGGCGTGCCGTTGCTGTTCTGCTCGATGTACTCCGCAATGAAGCGCGCTTCGAAGCGCTCGGTCGGGCGCCACAGCAGATCGAAGCGCCCGACGCGATCCTTCTGATCGCCGAGCGCGGCGCCGGTCTGCGTGTTCTCGATGTACCCGTCACGATTCAGCGTTGCGACGGCAACTTTGCTGAAGAGCGTGTCACCGAGCGGCAGGTCGAGCGTCGCAATGAGATCCTTACGACTCTGCGAGCCCAGTGTCGTCTTGAAGTTCGCAGTCATCTGGTCTCGCGGGCGCTGCGTCAGGTACTGAACCGCGCCGCCGATGGCGTTCTTGCCGAACGTCGTGCCCTGCGGGCCGCGCAGCACTTCGACGCGCTCGGCGTCGACGATGTTCATCAGCAATCCTTCCGCGGAGCTGCGCACGACTCCGTCGACGTAGAACGCCACGCCTGGAATTCCACGCACACGAAACGCGCCAGTCGCGCGACCGAAGAAGTTGCCGCCGTTCACCGCGACGCCTGGCACGCGGGCATTCAGGTCCTCGGTGTTCTGGATGCTGCGCACCTCGATCTCATCGCTGTCGAGTGCAGTCACCGCGACTGGCACCTGCTGCAGATTCTCGTCGCGCCGCCGCGCCTGCACGATGACTTCCGCGATGGCGACATCGCTGGTGTCGATCGCTCCCGCAGCCGACTGTTCTGGCGGCGGCGCGACTGGCGGCGGCGCGGGCAGCAGCGCCAGTCGTTCGCGACGCAAAGCGACGCTGCCCTCGCCGTCGATCACGAACTCAAGACCACTGTCCTGCAGCAGATGCGCGAGGCCCTCTTCGACGGTGTAGTAGCCAAACAGCGCGCGCAGCAGATCCTTCTGCACGATCTCCGATGGATAGAGCAGCTGATGGCCCGATTGACGCGAGAATTCGTGCAGCGCGCTGCTCAGCGGCTGGCGCGGAATGTCGAAACGGACTTTTTCCCCGGGCGCCGGCG
>DATNFA010000029.1:0-30085 GCA_035606615.1 Steroidobacteraceae bacterium | reverse complement strand
TCGGCGCTGCTCGAGCTGTTCGTCGTCATCGAGCAGAATCCGGCGATCCGCGGCGTGCGGGCCTCGACGATCCGCCAGCTGACGCGTCACCTGTGGCTGATCGACGAAGAATTCCGCCAGCATCCGCGCAATCACCGGCTGTTCTTCGAGATCCTGCGGGCGCCGACCGGCGTCACGCACGAGCTGCGGCGCATGAATCTCTACGGCGTGCTCGGCCGCTACATTCCGGCGTTCGGTCGCATCGTCGGCCGCATGCAGTACGACCTGTTTCACGCCTACACCGTGGATGCCCACACGCTGTTCGTGGTCAGCAACCTGCGCCGCCTGGCGATGGCGAAGTACGACCACGAGTTCCCGCAGCTGTCGCGCATCATGCAGGCGTTGCCGAAGCAGGAGCTCGCGTATCTCGCCGCGATCTTCCACGACATCGCCAAGGGCCGCGGCGGCGACCATTCCGAGCTGGGCGCGGTCGATGCGGAAGCGTTCTGTCTCGAACAGGGCCTGTCCGTCTACGACGCACGCCTGGTCGCCTGGCTCGTGAAGAACCACCTGGTCCTGTCGGTGACGGCGCAGAAGAAGGACATTTCCGATCCCAAGGTGATCCACGAGTTCGCGAAGCTGGTCGGCGACCAGAACCATCTGGACTATCTGTACGTGCTGACCGTCGCCGACGTGCGCGGCACGAACCCGAAGCTCTGGAACAACTGGAAGGCGTCGCTGTTCGCCGGTTTCTATCAGCGCACGCGCGAAGCGTTGCGCCGCGGGCTGGAGAGCCCGATCGACCAGGATCAGCTGATCGCCGAGACGCAGGCGCGTGCGCGCGAGCTGGTCACTCGGGACGGATTGGCCGAAAGCGCGGTGCAGACGATCTGGCAGCGCCTCACCGATGCTTATTTCCTGCGGCACACGCCCGAGGAAATCGCCTGGCACACGTCGATGCTCGCGGAGCGAGACAGCGCCGACAGCGGCTCGCTGGTGTCAGTGCAGCAGCAATCGGGGCGCGGCGGTACGGGTATCTCGACCTATACCTCGCATCGGCAACACAGCTTCGCACGCACGACGGCGCTGCTCGATCAGCTCGGGCTCACGATCGTCGATGCGCGCATCACGCCGATTGCCGACAGCTTCAGCCTCGATGTCTATCACGTGCTGGAAGACACCGGCGACGAGATCAGCGATCCCGTTCGCATTCGCGACATCCGGCAGCAGCTCGCACACGTGCTGTCGCAGGAGGATCACACGGCGGTGACGGTGACGAGGCGCGCGCCGCGGCAGGTGCGCATGTTCACGACGCCGACGCAGATCACGTTCGTCGAAGATCCGCTCAACCGCCGTACGATCGTCGAGCTGATTGCCGGCGACCGGCCGGGCCTGCTGTCGCAGATCGCGAAGGTATTCATGGCCGAGCGCGTGGATATCTACAACTCCAAGATCATGACGGTCGGCGAGCGTGCCGAGGACGTGTTCTACGTCGCCGACGAATCCGGCCAGCCGCTCCCGCCCGAGGCGCAGCAACGCCTGGCGCAGCGGCTGACCGAGACTCTCGACCGTCGCGCATGAATCCGGCGCTCGCCCAGCTGCAGCCGTATCCGTTCGAGCGCTTGCGTGCGCTGCTCGCGGGCGCCAAGCCGCCCGCAGATCTGCCCCACATTTCCATGTCGATCGGCGAGCCGCGGCACGAGCCGCCGCCTTTCGTGCTCGAAGCGCTGACGAAAAATCTCGCGGGGTTCGGCAGCTACCCGACGACGGCCGGCGTGCCGCAACTGCGAGCGGCGGCCGCGGCGTGGCTGACGCGGCGTTTTCAATTGCGCCCGGGCTCGATCGATCCGGAAACGATGTTGATTCCCGTCAGCGGCACGCGCGAAGGCTTGTTCGCGTTCGTGCAGGCGATGATCGATGTCGCGCGCGAGCCGCTGGTCGTGATGCCGAATCCGTTCTATCAGATCTATGAGGGCGCCGCGCTGCTCGCGGGCGCGCAGCCGCATTTTCTCGGCAACGATCGCGTCAACCAATACTTGCCCGATCTCGATGATGTGTCGCCGGAAGTCTGGCGGCGCTGCCAGGTGCTGTTTCTGTGCTCGCCCGGCAATCCGACGGGTGCGGTCGCCGGCATCGATTATCTGCAGCGCGCAATCGCGCTCGCGGATCGCTACGACTTCGTGATCGCCGCCGACGAGTGCTACAGCGAGATCTATCTCGACGAAGCGCGGCCGCCACCCGGACTGCTGCAAGCGGCAGCCGCGAGCGGTCACACCGCGTACGAGCGGTGCGTCGTATTCCACAGCCTGTCGAAACGTTCGAGCGTGCCCGGTCTGCGCTCCGGCTTCGTCGCGGGCGACGCGAGGCTGATTCAGTCGTTTCTGCGGTACCGGACGTATCACGGCTGTGCGCTGCCACTGCCGACGCAGTTCGCCAGCATCGCGGCGTGGAACGACGACCAGCACGTGGTCGAGAACCGCCGCTTGTATCGCGAGAAGTTCGCGCGCGTCCTGCCGATCCTTCGCGAGGTGCTCGAAGTGGATGTGCCGGACGCCAGTTTCTATTTGTGGCCGAAGGTGCCCGACGACGAGCGCTTCGCACGACAGCTGTTCGAGCAACAGCACGTCACGGTGCTGCCGGGCAGCTATATTGCGCGCGACACGCCGCACGGCAATCCGGGCCGCGGGCGCGTGCGCATTTCGCTGGTCGCGGCCGTGTCCGAGTGTGCGCAGGCCGCCGCACGCATTCGAGAATTCCTGGGGTGACTGGATGACCGACTCCGCCCTGTCCGCCGTTATCGACGCTGCGTTCGAGCGCCGCACCGAGCTCAACCCGCAGAACGCGCCTGCGGAGGTGCGCGACGCGGTCGAGCAAGCGATTGCCCTGCTCGATTCCGGCAAGGCCCGCGTCGCTGAGAAACTCGACGGCGCGTGGCGCGTCAATCAGTGGCTCAAGAAGGCCGTGCTGCTGGGATTCCGGCTCAACGACAACCGGCGCATCGAAGCCGGGTTCACGCAGTTCTACGACAAGGTCGCGCTGAAATATGCCGATTACGACGACGCGCGCTTCCGCAGCGAAGGCGTTCGCGTCGTGCCGCACGCGATCGTCCGCCGCGGCGCATACGTCGCGCGCAACACCGTGCTGATGCCCTGCTACGTCAACGTCGGCGCATACGTCGGCGAAGGCACGATGGTCGACAGCTGGGCGACGGTCGGGTCGTGCGCGCAGGTTGGCCGCAACGTGCACATCTCCGGCGGCGCGGGACTCGGCGGCGTGCTCGAGCCGCTGCAAGCCGCGCCGACGATCATCGAAGACAACTGCTTCATTGGCGCGCGTTCCGAAATCGTCGAGGGCGTGATCGTCGAGGAAGGCGCCGTCATCTCGATGGGGGTTTTCATCGGCGCGAGCACGCGGATCTACGATCGAGAGCGCGATGAGATCTCGTATGGCCGCGTCCCGCCCGGCGCAGTCGTCGTTCCCGGCTCGCTGCCATCGAAAGACGGCCGCTGCGCGCTGTATTGCGCGGTGATCGTCAAGCGCGTGGATGCGCAGACGCGCGCCAAAACAAGTCTCAACGAGCTGCTGCGACTGTAGTCACTGCAAAGGATTTGCCATGCCGCGTCTGTCGATCGTCCTGGTGCTGCTGTGCTGTTGCGTCAGTGTTCCCTCGCTTGCCGAAGAGCAGAAGTCGACTGCAGCGGGGCACTATCTGTTCGTCTGGGCCGGGGACTACGCCCTCCAGGGCAACGATTTTCTGGCGGTGATCGATGCAGATCCCGCCTCGGCATCGTATGGCCGGCTCATGACTACGCTCGCTACGGATCAGAAGACCGTGCGCGTGCATCACACGGAATACACGATGCCCGAGAGCGCGATGTTGTTCGCCAACGATCATGACGCTGGCCGGACTTTCATTTTCGATGTGCGCGAGCCGCTGCAGCCGAAGATCGTGACCTCGTTTACGGACATGGCGGGCTACATGCATCCGCACTCCTACGTGCGGCTGCCCAACGGCAACGTGCTGGCGACGTTTCAGCATGCGCACGGTGCCCAGAAGTCCGGCGGGCTGGTGGAAATCGATGACCGCGGCAAGGTCATTCGCTCCGCCAGCAGCGCTGATCCAGCCTTGCCCAGCGCTTTGTTGATGCCCTATGGCCTCGTCGTCGTCCCCGAGCTCGACCGCGTCGTGTCCACGAACTCGTCCATGCACCTCGACGACATTTTCAGCGGCAGCACGTATCAGGTCTGGCGCCTCTCCGATCTCAAGTTGCTCAAGACGACCTATCTGGATGTGGGTGCGAACCACTATGGTCAGATCAGCCCGCAGGAGCCGCGCCTCGGCCCGGATGGGTCCGTCTTCGTGCAGACTCTCGGCTGCGGGATCGAGCGCATCACGCAGGTCCAGACGCCAGCACCCCAGTCGCAGCTCGTCCACACCTTTCCGGGCAACTGGTGCGGAGTTCCCACCATCGTCGGGCACTATCTGGTGCAAAGCGTGCCGGCGATCCAGGGTCTCATCGTGCTCGACATTGCGAACCCAGCTAAACCCACGGAAGTGTCGCGACTCACGCTGAGCGATGTCTATCGCCCGCACTGGACGGCATGGGATGCGAAAGCTCAGCGCCTGATAGTGACTTCCAGCAACAGCCCGGCGGATCGCCTGTATCTGCTGAAGCTGGATCCGGCGACCGGCGCGCTCAGCATCGATGATGCTTTTCGTGACCAGGACGGGCGAACCGGGTTCAGCTTCGCCGAGCGTGCGTGGCCGCATGGCTGGAAGGGTGCGGGCATTCCACACGGAGCCGTCGCTTCGCGCTGAAGCACTCGCTACGACGACTTCGGCTTGATCTCCTGGAACATCGAGGACACCCACGGCCGGAAGGCGGCGAGCAGCGCGACGTTCTTCTTCTCCGCAGCGGGCAGTCCCACGTCCAACGTCGCGAGCTCGGCGAAATCGCGCGCCAGCTGCTCGATCTTGCGCACCAGCACGCGGATCGACGCCTCGGAGAGCTCGGCGGAGCGAAAGTGCAGCACCTGATCGGTGCCGTGAAACTCCGCTTGCAGGAATTCCGCTTTGACCTGCCGCTCGTAGACGCGATGCACCGGCCCGTCGATTCGATAGCTCACCACCGGTCCGACGCGCAGCCGCGCTTTCAACCGCGGCTGCAGCTCGACCAGCCCGGCATCGTCGAGCTTCACGTACAGCTCGCGCAGCCCGCGCTCGGCAAGGTCCATGCGTTGCATGATCTCGGCGCTGCTGCGTCCGTTGAGCAGCAGGTAGAAACAGGCCAGCAGTCGTGAATCCCCGGCGAGCAGCTGCTCCTGCTCCAGGCTCAGGTACTGCGAGCCGGCTTCATGAGAATTGGCAGCGGCCCGCATCAGCTCGCTCATGCTGATGCCGATCGCCGTGCAGATACCTTCCAGCCGCTGCAGCGTGAACGTCTCGGCGGCGAACACGCGCTTGATCGAGCCTTCGCTCAAGCCCACGCGGCGGGCCACGTCCCGGTAGGTCAGTCCGCGCGTCTTCAGCGTGCGCTTCAGGACGTCGATGATTTGCGCCGTTTCGCTCACGTCACCACCCCCAACACCAACGTTCGCTGCGCCGGATGATTGCGCGCACCCGCCGCGGTGTCCACGCGTTGCGCGGCGTTTACCGACGGTTCAGGACGAGGTCACGGATTGCGTGCCTCGCTGTATCGGGAAATGGCACCTGGCGCCGGCCGTTTGCCCGGCCACTTCGCGTCGTCCTAGGTTCGGTGCCAGCGTCCTGGCAACGAAGGAAAATTCATCATGCGCAAGCTCTGCATGGCGATCGCGATGCTGTGTGCGCTCGCGACCGCGACTTCGCTGGCGGCTGCCGAGCGCGCCGAGTTTCAGATCAGCCCGCGCGCCGGGCGCGGCGTGTTGAAGCTCGATCAATTCCGCCACGTCAACGACAACCTCGCCGAAATGGACACCGGCGGCCTGGGCGTGGCGTTCGGGGTCTTGACGCCAGTGGGGCTGCTGCTCGAGGGCGACACCGCCAGCACTACGTCGCGCTCGGTTTCCAGTTCGAGCTGGGCGACGGCTGGTATCTGCTGCCGAAGCTCGGCCGCTCCAAGTGGAAGCTCACCAGCGAGCAAGGCTTCCTGCTGCTGCACGACGACGACGTCGAGCGCGGCTACGAGAATTTCTGGGAAGTCGGCTTCGGCAAGCGCGTGAGCGACCTCATTTCGCTGGGCGGCAGCGTGCGGGCGGGCGATTACGAGTTCGGCGATGCGGGCTCGATCGCGTTCGTGATGACGTTCTCGTTCTGACGAGTCAGGCGGAAGCCTTCTTGGCGTGCCGCATGTCGCGGCCGCTGGCGACGAACACGACCTGCTCGGCGATGTTCTTGGCGTGGTCGCCGATGCGCTCCAGCCCCTTGAGCGCGAACACCGTGTCGATCGTCACGCCCAGGTAACGCTGATCCTGCATGGCCAGCGTGAGCAGCTGGCGCAGCGCCGCGGCAAACTCCGCATCGAGCTCCGAGTCGCGGGCCCGAACCAGGTCCGCCAGGTCCGAATTGGATTCATCGAGCGCGCGCACCGCATCGCGCAGCATGCCGCTCGTCAGCTCGGCCATGTGCTGCAAATAGCGCGCTACCGCGCGCACTGGTCCTTGTGGCTCGCCGCTCGCCATCCGCGATGCGAAACGCGCGATCTTTTTCGATTCGTCGCCGGCTCGCTCCAGCTCGACGGTGATGCGGGACACTGCCGTTGCCATGCGCAGATCGCCTGCCACGGGCTGATGTAGAGCGATCAGCTCGAATGCCTCGCGGTCGACGGCGCGCTCCATGTCGTTGACCTGCAGCTCGCGCGAAAGCACGGTCTGCGCGAGCGCGGCGTCGGCATCGAGCAGCGCACGAACCGCAGTGGAAACCTGATCGATGACGAGGCCGCCCATGCCGACGGTGTGCAGGCGCAGCTGCGTGAGGGCGCCATCGAACGCCTTCGCAGTGTGCCCCTCCATCGGATCGGAGTGCATGACTGCGCGCTCCGGAGTGCCGGTCTCAGCCATAGCGGCCAGTGATGTAGTCTTCCGTCGCCTTCTTCGCGGGGTTCGTGAAGATCTTCGCCGCCTCGTCGAACTCGATCAGCTCGCCGAGATACATGAAGGCGGTGTAGTCACTGACGCGCGCGGCCTGTTGCATGTTGTGCGTGACGATCAGCACCGTCACCTGGTCGCGCAGCGTCGAGATCAACTCCTCGATCTTGGCGGTCGCGATCGGATCGAGCGCCGAAGTCGGCTCGTCGAACAGCAGGATCTCGGGCGTCGTCGCGAGCGCGCGCGCGATGCACAGACGCTGCATTTGGCCGCCCGACAACGCAAGCGCCGAATCCTGCAACCGATCCTTGACCTCGTCCCACAGCGCCGAACCACGCAGCGCCTTCTCTACTTCTTCCGCGAGCGCCGCGCGGTTCCGCAGCCCGCGCAGGCGTAGACCGTAGGCGACGTTCTCGAACACCGACTTCGGGAACGGGTTGGGCTTCTGGAACACCATGCCGATGCGCATGCGCACTTCGATCGGATCGACGCCCGCGCCGACCAGGTTCAAGTTGTCCGGGTGCAGCGTGATGCTGCCTTCGTAGCGCGTGTCGGGCTGCAGGTCGTGCATGCGGTTGAAGCAGCGCAGGAACGTGCTCTTGCCGCAGCCCGACGGGCCGATCAGCGCAGTCACCTGGCGCTCGGCGATCGGGATCGTCAGGTTCTTCAGCGCGCGATGCTGGCCATAGTAGAAGCTGAGGTTGTCGACCGCCGCTTTCACGTGCAGCGTACGTGTCTTGCGAGTGTCGTCGACGGCGATGGAGACACGCGGCGTCGCCGAGCCGGCCTGACCGGCCCCGGTGTGGGTATTGCGTGCTTCGTCGTTGGCCACGGTTGCTTCCATCAGGGGATCACCAGTTGATTTTCTTGCGGAACCGGTAACGAATCCAGATCGCAAGCCCGTTCATGATCAGAGTCATGCCGAGCAGGATCGCGCCGGCGGCAGCCGCGTTCGCCTGAAACGCCTGATCCGGCCGCGACACCCAGTTGAACATCTGGATCGGCATCGCCGTGAACGGATCGGTCAGCCAGGCGAACGACACGAACGGAAATTCGCTCTGAATCGGCGACTGCGGCAGGAACGCAATGAAGGACAGCGCTCCGATCGTGATGATCGGCGCCGTCTCGCCGATCGCGCGCGACAGGCCGAGGATCATGCCGGTGAGGATGCCGCCGGTCGAATACGCAACACGTGGTCCTTGGTCACTTCCCAGCGGGTAGCGCCGAGACCGTAGGCGGCTTCGCGGATCGCGTTCGGCACCGAGCGGATCGATTCGCGGGTCGCAACGATCACGATCGGCAGGATCAGCAGCGCCAGCGTCAGGCCGGCGGCAGCGATGCTCTGACCGAGATCGAACTGGTAGACGAACAAGCCGAGCGCCAGCAGGCCGTAGACGATCGAGGGCACGCCGGCCAGGTTGGTCACGTTGATCTCGATGATCGCCGAGAACCAGTTCTTCGGCGCGTACTCCTCCAGGTAGATCGCGGCTGCCACGCCGACCGGCACCGCACAGGTGGCGGTCACGAGCATGATCAGCGAAGTGCCGACCCACGCCGCGAGAATGCCGGCACGCTCGGCGCGCCGCGACGCGAAGTTCGTGAAGAAGTCCCAGCCGAACCGCGGCGCGCCGTCGCGCACCAGGTCGATGAACAGGATCGCGAGAATCGCCAGGCACGAGAGCATGACGATGAGCCCGATCAGCACGAATACTTTGTCGAGCACTTTGCGCCGCTGCACCCCGCGTCGCAGCCGCTCGCCGGTGAGATAGGCAGCTGCACTGCTGGCGCTCATCAGTAAGCCTCCCGGAAGCGGCGCGTCAGCGAGAAGCCGATGATGTTGAAGATCAGCGTGATGATCATCAGCACGAGGCCCGCTGCGAAGATGCTCTGATAGCCGATGCTGCCGTGGGGCAGATCGCCCAGGCTGACCTGCACGATGTACGCGGTGATGGTGGCGGCAGGCTGGCGCGGATCGAAGGTCAGGTTCGGCTGCATGCCGGCCGCAATCGCGACGACCATCGTCTCGCCGACGGCGCGCGAGATGCCGAGAATGAACGCCGCAGCCAGGCCGGAGAACGCGCCCGGCACCACGACGCGCAATGCAGTCTGCAGTCGGGTCGCACCCATCGCATACGAGCCTTCACGCATGTAACGCGGCACGGCGCGCATCGCGTCCTCGCTCACCGAGCTCACGTACGGCACGATCATCAGGCCGATCACCAGACCGGCGCTCAGCATGTTGAAGCCCGGCAGATCGGGCATGAACCATTGCAGCACCGGCGTGACCATGGTCAGCGCGAAGTATCCGTACACGACCGTCGGCACGGCCCCGAGCAGCTCCAGGATCGGCTTGACGGTCTCGCGCACCTGATGCGCAGCGAACTCGCTCAGGTAGATCGCGATCGTCGTGCCGAGCGGCACCGCGACGATCAGTGCAACCATCGTCGTCGTGAGCGTGCCGGCGACCAGCGGCGCGATGCCGTAATGCGCGTCCGCGAACAGCGGCGTCCAGAGCGTGTCGGTCAGGAAATCGACGATCGAGACGTGGGCGAAGAAGGTGCTCGATTCGTACAGCAGGATCGCAACGATCGCGAGCGTCGTGAACACCGCGACCAGCCCCGCTGCCAGCAGCAAGGCCTCGATCACGCGATCGCGGACCTTGCGGTAGCGCAGACCGCTTGCTCGGACAAGTGTAGCGGGTGAGCTCATTTCATTTTTTCATGGTGCGCAGCGCTCATCGCGCTGCGCACTTTAATGGCTGGCGGCAAGCGCGTCGACCGCTATCGTGGGCAGTGGATCGACCGGCTTGCCGCCGGCTGCTACGACCAGCCAAAAGGGGGAGTCTGGCTGGCCGCAAGCAGCGGCGGCTGTTGGTAACTGCGTCAGAGCTTGCCTTCGCGCGCCAGCAGCGTGTCGATCGTCACGCCGACTTCGGGTACGCCCCCGAAGACCGTGCCGAGCTTGCCGCTGGTGAAGTGCTGCAGCGCCAGCTTGTACGCCTGCTCCGGCAGCGGCACGTAGCCGACTTCCTCCACGAGCTTCGCACCGTCGCTGAGGAAGAACCGGATGAACTCCTTCACTTCGGCGCGCTGTGCGGCCGTGTCGCGCACATAGATGAACAGCGGGCGCGACAGCGGATTGTACGAGCCGTCGTTCACGGCCTCGATGCTCGGACCGACCGCGGTGCCCTTCGGATTGATGATCGGCACCGCGCGCATCTTGTCCTTGTGACCGACGTAGTACGCGAAGCCGAAGTAGCCGAGGGCGTTCTTGTTGTTCTCAAC
Source organism: Steroidobacteraceae bacterium (assembly GCA_035606615.1). GTDB lineage: Bacteria > Pseudomonadota > Gammaproteobacteria > Steroidobacterales > Steroidobacteraceae > Steroidobacter. The sequence goes on along the minus strand of DATNFA010000029.1, from coordinate 19,757 downwards.
GCCCTGCACCAGTGTGTTGTCGTCCTCGCTGGCGGTGTAGTCGCCGCGGCTCGCCTTCGCCTTGCCGTTCACGGCCTCGGTGAAGTAGTCGAACGTGCCGGAGTCGGCGCCCGGGCCGAACAGCATCAGCGGCTGCGCCGGCCATTCGGAGCGGATCTGGTTCCAGGTCTTGACGCGACTCTGTGCGCTCGGCTCCCACATCTTCTTGAGGTCGGCGACGGTCAGCGACTTGACCCAGGTGTTCTGCGGATTCACGACCACCGTCAGCGCGTCGAACGCGATCGGCAGCTCGAGGTACTTGATGCCCGCGGCGCGGCACGCTTCCATTTCCTCCTTGAGGATCGGGCGCGAGGCGTCGGAAATGTCGGTCTCACCGCGGCAGAAGCGTTTGAAGCCGCCGCCGGTGCCGGCGATGCCGACGGTGACGCGCACCTTGCCGCGCTTGCTGATCTGGAATTCCTCGGCGACCGCCTCGGCGATCGGGAACACGGTGCTCGAGCCGTCGAGTTTGATGACGCTCTGTGCGGCGGCGATCTGTGGCGTGACTGCTGCAGCAAGCCCGCTCAGCACCACTGTCGCGCCCAACTTGTGCCACAAGTTCATGGATTTGACCTCGTTGTAGGATGCGGATCGGAAGGGCCTGTTCGGGACGCGCTTCCACCTGCGCGGCAGTGTGAACAGCTTCCATGACATTCGTGTTACACGACACTGCCGGCTTGCCTAATCAGCAAGCTGCGAGCGAATGCTGCTGTCATACGGGCGTAACAACAGCGGCTTGCGCACTGCCGGAGGTCTTCGCTATAAGACCGCGCCCGCACCCTGCCTTTGGCCCACCCGGAGCCCGACTTTGTCGACCGACGCTGACGCAACGCTCGCCCTCGCCCAGGACCTCATCCGCCGTCCCTCCGTCAGCCCCGAAGACCATGGCTGCCTGCAGGTCATCGGCCAGCGCCTGGAAGCGGCCGGCTTTCGCATCGAGCGCATGCCGTTCGGTCCGGTCGAGAATCTCTGGGCCCGACACGGCAGTGCACGGCCCGTTTTGTGTTTCGCCGGTCATACGGATGTCGTACCTACCGGTCCGCGCGAGGAGTGGCAGACCGACCCGTTCGAGCCGGTCGTGCGCGACGGTCTGCTGTACGGCCGTGGCGCGGCGGACATGAAAAGCGGTCTCGCCGCGATGGTCACCGCCAGCGAGCGCTTCGTCGCAGCCCATCCCGAACACGGCGGCTCGCTGGCCTTCCTGCTGACGAGCGACGAAGAGGGACCGTCAGTCGACGGCACGCGGCGCGTAGTCGAAGCGCTGGAAGCTCGCGGCGAGAAGATCGACTGGTGCGTCGTCGGCGAGCCCAGCAGCACGGACGCGCTCGGCGATACGGTCAAGATCGGCCGCCGCGGCTCGTTGTCCGGCAAGCTCACCGTGCACGGCATTCAGGGCCACATCGCTTACCCGCACCTCGCCGACAATCCCGTGCACGCACTCGCGCCGGCGCTCGCCGAGCTCGCGACGCGCGTCTGGGACAAGGGCAACGAATACTTTCAGCCGAGCAGCTTCCAGGTCTCGAACATCAATGCCGGCACGGGCGCGCCGAACGTGATCCCGGGCGAGTTGCGAGCGCGCTTCAACGTCCGCTTCTCCACCGAGCAGACCGTCGAGAAGCTGCAGCAGACGATCACCGAGATCCTGAATCGCCACAAGGTCAACTACACGCTCGAGTGGTTCGTGTCGGGGTTGCCGTTCTTCACGCCGCCGGGCGAGCTGTCGGCCGCTGTCGAGCGCATCGTCAAGACGAGCACCGGGCGCAAGCCGGAGTTGTCGACCACTGGCGGCACCTCGGACGGCCGCTTCATCGCGCCGACCGGCGCGCAGGTCGTTGAGCTCGGAGTCATCAACGCGACCATCCACAAGGTGAACGAGCACGTGCGCGTCGCCGATATGGACGCGCTGTCGAAGATCTACGAGCAGGTCATGAAACAGCTGTTGTCGTAAACGCTGCAGGTCGGGCTTCAGCCCGACTTCTTATAGTTCACGATCAGCGCCCACGCTCCCAGCACTGCGAGCGAGATCGCGACCCACCACGGCATCGACAGACCGAGGAACGTCCAGTCGACCTTGCCGCACTCTCCCGATCCCGTCAGCACCTTCGTAACTACGTCGGTGACCGGCATGATCTCGAGCAGATAATCGAGATCCGCGCCGCACGCCGCGACCGTTCCCGGCGGCTGCGCCTGGATCCAGATGTGACGCGCCGAGATCAGCATGCCGCCGAGCGCGGCAAGTCCGATCAGTGCGCCGTAGACGCGAGCGCCGACACCTCGCGGGTTATGCACGGAGGCGACCAAGAACAGCACGCCGGTCACGATGGTCGCGATGCGCTGGAAGATGCACAGCGGGCACGGCGCCAGCCCGAGAACATATTGCGCGTAGAGCGCATATCCCATGAGACCCGCACAGGCGAGAAATCCGAGCGCGTTGCCGGAACGGCGGCTGATCGCTGACAGCATGCGCGGCTACCGGCTCGCCGCTTCTTGATTTCTTTGCGCCCGTGACTGCAGGTGCTTCTCGACCTCGTCGATCGAGAGGTGGCGGATGTCTTTGCCGTGAACCATGTAGACGACGTACTCGCACACGTTCTTGGCGTGATCGCCGATGCGCTCCAGCGCCCGCGCGACCCACAGCACGTCGAGCGCGCGACGAATCGTGCGCGGATCTTCCATCATGAACGTGATGCATTGGCGCTGGATCGCCTCGTACTCTTCGTCGACCAGCCGATCCTTCTTGGCGATCGCAACGGCACCTTCCGGATCCAGGCGCGCGAACGCATCGAGAGCTTCGTGCACCATGTCGGCAACGAGCCGGCCGAGGTGCTTGATCTCGCGATAGCGGTCCGCCGGCCGCTCGACGGCGGCGAGCCGCGAGCCGATATAGCCGATCTTTTCCGCCTCGTCGCCGATGCGCTCGAGATCCGTGATCGTCTTGATCACCGCGACGATCAACCGCAGGTCCGAAGCGGCGGGTGCACGCGTCGCGAGGATGCGGCTGCAGTCGTCGTCGATGGCGACTTCCATCGCATTGACTTTCTGGTCGCCGCGAGCGACCTGCTCGCCGAGCCGGCTATCGCCCTGCACGAGCGCGGTGACCGCCTGCTTGAGCTGTTCTTCGACGAACCCGCCCATCTGCAGCACGCTGGTGCGCACGCGCTCCAGCTCCTCGTTGTAGCGGCTCAGGATGTGATGCGAAAGGTCCGACTTTTCCATGATGGGCTCGCGTGACTGATGGGGGCTGTATACGCGCAGCCCCCATAGTTGCGCAAGACGGCGCGGGTTAGAACTTCACGTTGAAGTCGAGCTGCAGACGTTTGTAGTCGACTTCGGTCTGCCCCGCACCGTTGGCGCGCTCGACGTTGCGCTGGTTGATGAAGTAAGTCGCATTGAGCACCCAGTTTCGCACCGGAGCGAAGCCGGCACGCACCACGAAGCCATCATTGTCCGCGAAGCCGCCGGCGAAGTCCGAGTCGATCAACTGCGCGAACAGCGCATCCTTCTCGATCTTCTGGTACATCGCCCCGAGCTCCCAGGTCTTGGGGTTGCTCGCACGGCCGAGCAGGAATCCCGCGGAATAAGCGGTGTCCTGATCGTTGGCGATCGTGTTGGTCGGCGGGTTCACAAAGCCGCTCGGATCCTGGTTCTGCGCAGCCTCAACCCATAGCTGGAACGGCAGGCTACCGAGCGTCGTGTCCAATTGCGCCATCACATCGAACACTTCGTAGTCGTTGAGCAGCGCGAGAGTCGGGCCCGTGCCGATGGTCGTGTTGTTGTTGGCGTTGGCGTTGAAGAACGGGGCCGCCGGCGCGACCCTGCCCTGCGCCGCGCTCAGGTCGTAGTAGTGAGCGGCCAGCGTCAGCGTCGAGCCGCCGATCGGCAGGCGCACGCCGATCTGCGCGCCGTGCATCATCGGGTCGGAGGTCACCGTGTTTTCTGCGCCGGAAACCTCTTGCAGCCAGAAGTTGTAGGCGCTGCCGAACCAGATACCGCGCGTGAACGTGAAAGCCACGCCTTCCGGCGTGATGTCGTTGTCCCAGAACAGGTTCTGCGCACCCTTGACGAACGGCAGCTTCATCTTGCCGCCGATCAGGTCGCCCCAGCTCGCGAACCTCCAGTCGAAGTACGCAAGATCGATCTCGATCGGCTTCTTGTTGAAAACGCCGGTCAGCGATTGATTGCCAGAACGCGGGTCTCCACCTTCGGCCGAGGTCAAGCCGAGGCCGAGCGTGATGTTGTCCGTGGCCTTGGCCGTCACCGCCAGGCGCGCGCGAATGCGGTCGCGATAGCGGTCGGCGGTCGTCACACCGGCGGGAGGCGCGGCGCTCAGCGTGTCGTCGCTGATTGCCTCGTAGCGATACCGCAAGTCGCCCGTCACGGTGACCTTCGAGGCCCAGTCCGTACCCTTCACCTTGTCCACATCAGCCGACTGTTGCGCATTCTCCTTGCGCAGGCCCTTCGTTTCGGCCTTGAGGTAGTCGGACTGCGCCTGGAGAGTCTCGCCCTGCGACTTGAGCTGCTCGTTTTCGCTCTTGAGCGCCTGGTTCTCCTGCTCCAGCTTGTCGACGCGTTGCATGAGTCCCTGAAGCTGTTCGCGGATCTCCGCCAAGTCGTTCGGGCTGGCAGCCTGCGCTGCGGCGGGCAACTGTGACAGGGCGGCGGCCACGGCGGCCGCGATCATCAGGTTCTTCACGGTAAGGTCTCCGTTTGTTCGGTTGTCAGTCGTGACGCATAACGCGGCGCGCGCGGTGGTTTCGCGGGCGCTTAATTTGTCGGACAGACGTTATACGGAGGGCTTGTTACAGATACGTTGCAATGCACGCGGCGATTGCGAACGCAAATGTGACGGCGCGATGACGAAGATGCAGCTGGCGGCTTCAGCCAGAAGTCTTCGCGCGCAGATACTCCGCCGGTGGCGGCATCAACCTGCCGGGCGGGAAGTGACAAGTGAAGGTGCTGCCGCGACCTTCGACGCTGTCGATCGTCAGCGTGGCATCGTGCCGCTGCAATGCGTGACGCACGATCGCCAGGCCGAGCCCCGAGCCGCCGAGGTCGCGCGAGCGACCGGAGTCGACGCGATAGAAGCGCTCGGTCAGGCGCGGGATGTGCTCCGCGGCGATGCCTACGCCGGTGTCGCGCACGGCGATGTGCCCGCCGTCCTCATCCGTCCACCAGCGCAGCTCGATCTCGCCCTGCGGCGGGGTGTATTTCACCGCATTGGACACCAGGTTCGAGACGATCGAGTGCACCTCGCTCTCGACCCCCTTGAGCCATTCCTGGCTCTCCAGCGTCAGCCGCACCTCGTGCGGACGATGTTCGAGAGCGAGCGTCTCCTTGCGCAACAGCGCCAGCATGCCCGGGACATCGATCGGCTCCTCCTCGAGCGGCCGCTCGCCCGATTCCAGCTTCGACAGCTCGAGCAGGTCGCGGATGATCGTGCTCATGCGCTCGGCCTGCCGCCGCATCTCCAGGATCGGCGCGCTCCAGGTCGGGTCCAGCTTCTGATCGTCGGCGAGTGCGTCGAGATAACCCGTGATCACGGTGAGCGGCGAGCGCAGCTCGTGCGAAGCATTCGCGACGAAGTCGCGGCGCATCGATTGCAGCTGCTGCTCGCGGCTGACGTCACGCACCATCAACAGCTGGCGCTCGGCCATACCGGTACGCACCACGTGGAAAGAGAACCAGCGGTTGATGTCGCTCGCATCCTGGACGACGACGCCTTCCCCCGGCGCGTCGCTGTGCAGGTATTCGACGAAATCGGGATGCCGCACCAGGTTTTCGACGCGGATGCCGAAGTCGCGCTTGCGCCGCAGGCCCAGCCATTCGGCGGCGCGGTGGTTGAACCAGAGAATTTCGTGCTCCGGACCGAGCAACACCGCGCCTTCGGGCATCGCTGTCGTCAAGCGCCGGAACTCACGCAGCAGCGCAGTGACGCGCGCCCGATGAAACTGCTTGCGACGATAGATGCGGCTGACGATCGCCACTACTTCGCCCCACAGCGCGCTGAAGTCCGGCGGATTCTCGATCCGGCGGCGGCGCAGCCAGCGCTCGAGGCGCACCAGGTTCCAGGCCTGGATCGCAGCGTAGATGCCGACGGTGATCGCAAACGCCAGGGCGATGTAACCCGTGGCGAACCCCAGGACGAGCGCCGCGAGCAACGTGAGGCCGAGGCGAGAAATCATCTGCCAGGCCGCCGGAGTCATGGCGCCGGGAAGCTTCAAGGACTACTCCGCGCGCGTGGAGAAGCGATACCCCGAGCCGCGCACTGTCTGGATGAACCGGTCGTAGGCGAACGCCTCGAGCGCCTTGCGCAAGCGCCGAATGTGCACGTCGACAGTGCGTTCCTCGACATAGACGTTGCCGCCCCACACTCGGTCCAACAACTGCGCCCGACTGTACACCCGCTCCGCGTGCGTCATGAAGAAAGACAGCAACCTGTATTCCGTCGGGCCGAGCTGCACGGTGCGGTCGCCGACCATGACGCGATGCCCGGCCGCATCCAGCACCAGGCCGTCGGCCTCGATCAGCTCTTCGCCGCCGCCGTGATTCGAGCGGCGCAGGACGGCATTGATGCGGGCGAGCAGCTCGCGCGGCGAGAAGGGCTTGGTGACGTAGTCGTCGGCGCCGCCTTCCAGGCCCATGACCTTGTCCTGCTCTTCGGCGCGCGCCGTGAGCATGATGATCGGCACTTCCTGCGTTTCCTTGTCGCGCTTCAGCGCCCGGGTGAGCTCCAGGCCGCTCATGTCCGGCAACATCCAGTCGATCAGCACCAGGTCGGGCCGGCGATCCGCGACGCTGGCGCGGGCGCTGCCGGCGTCGGGCGCTTCCCGGACGTCGAAGCCGCTGCGACGCAGGCCGAATGCAATCATTTCACGGATTGGCCGCTCGTCTTCGACGATCAGGATCTGCTTGGCGGTCATCGTGACAGCAATTTAACAGCTGGGAGAGCTGCTTCATTACAGCAACGGATTATTACAGCCGCATGAAGTTCCTGCGCAACGGGCCGTCCCGATGTTACGGCGCCTTGACGGTTGCGACCTGGTCACGCAGATACACAGGCTGCGCCCGCTCGGGCGGCAGCCCGCGGCCCGCACGCAGCTCCACCGCCGCCAGCCGTGCAATATCGCGCGCAGACGGTAGCGCCGTTCCGTGAACGCTCACGGCTGCTCGCCCCCCAACGAGCTGGGGATAGGCGTTGAAGCCGGTTCCGGCGAACACGGTGGCATCGCCGGCCTCGACGGCCTCCGGTCGGTCGACGCGCTCGGCTGAAGTGGGCGCCACCAGCCCATCGGGCGTCGCCTCGAACCTGCCCCAATACACTTCGCTCATCCGCGCATCCATGCAGACCAGAATCCGCGCACCGGCGCTCGCGAACTGCTGCGCAACCGCCGCCAGATCCGAGACGCCGACCGTCACCAGCTGAGCTCCATAGGCGAGCCCCTGCGCGACGCCGACCGCAATCCTTACGCCCGTGAATGCACCAGGCCCGCGTCCGTACGCCAGCCCGTCGAGTTGCCGCAACGTGAGCCCGCCCTCCGCGAGCACGGCCTCGACCATCGGTAGCACGAGGTCCGCATGGCCGCGCTGAGTTTCCGTCGCCCGCTCGACGATGCGATCGTCGATGTAGAGCGCAACGGAGCAGCGCTCGGTAGCGGTGTCGATCGCGAGCAGCTTCATGGCGCAGCCCGGCGCGGCGGCAGAGGCGCAGCGATACCCACTGTCGCGAGCTTTGTGAACAGGAACTGCTCGACTTCCTCGAGCCGCTCGGTACGCGGCATCGGCGGCAGACTGTCGAGGAAGATTCTGCCGTAGGCGCGCGTGCGCAGCCGCTGGTCGCACAGCACGACGACGCCGAAATCCAGCGGGTCGCGCATCAGGCGCCCAACGCCTTGCTTCAGCGTGATCACCGCCTGGGGAATCTGTTCCTCGAAAAACGGGCTGCCGCCTCGCCGTTCGATCGCATCCAGCCGTGCCTTCAGCACGGGATCGTCCGGCGCAGCGAACGGCAGCTTGTCGATGACGACGACCGACAGTGCCGCACCTTTGACGTCGACCCCTTCCCAGAAGCTGCTGGTTCCGAGCAGCACAGCGTTGCCGTACTCGCGGAATTTCGACAGCAGCGCTTCGCGCGGGCCGTCTCCTTGAACCAGCACGGGGAACGGCAGCGTCGGCCCGAGTCGCTGCAACAGGATCTCCGCGGCATCTCGCAGAGCGCGATGACTCGTGAACAGCAGGAACGCACGTCCGCCGGCCGCGTGCAGCACCGGCAGCGCTGTATCGATCACCTGTTCCGTGTGTCGCGGCGACGACGGCGGATCCAATCCCCGCGGCAGGTACAGCAAGGTCTGTCGCTCATAGCTGAACGGACTGCCGAAGCGCGCGGTCGTGGCTTCGCGCATGCCGAGCCGCCCCATGAAGTGATCGAACTTCTCGCCCACCGCGAGCGTCGCGGATGTGCAGATCCACGCGCTCGTGTGCGATTCCACCAGCGCACCAAGTTGCTCGGCGACGTCGACGGGAACGTAGTGAAGCGACATGCCATGCTGCGTCGATTGTGCCCAGCGCACACTCGCTGTTTCGCCTTCGTCTATAGCGACCAGCATCCGCAGACGCGCGGCCAGCTCGGCACCGCGTCGGCGCAGCGCTGCGAGACCTGCGTGATCCTTGGCGGCCTCGGTCAGCGACGCGACGAACTCGTCCAGCAGCCCTTGCAGCCGCTCGATCGATTCGATGACCGACGCCGGCCACTCCTTGAATTCAATGCGTTCGCGCGGGCCGCTCAACGCGTCCTGCAGGTCGTACAGATGACGCTCCAGCGTCTGCGCGAAGGTCGCCGGCACTTCCTGACGCGCGCCCGACAAAAGCAGCTCCGCCGCGACATCGCGCGACAGCGCCTGCAGTTGGCGGCTGGAGACTGCGAAGCCGAGAAAATTGGCCGCAATCTCCGGCAGCTGATGCGCTTCGTCGATGACGATCGCATCGGCACCCGGCAGCAGATCGCCGAAGCCCTCGTCTTTCAGCACCAGGTCCGCCATCAGCAGATGGTGATTCACCACGACGACGTCTGCCGCCTGGGCTTCACGGCGCGCCTGCACGACATGACAACGATCGAACACCGGACAATCCGGGCCGAGGCAGTTGTCGCGCGTCGATGTAACCCACGGCCACACTGGATCCGAGTCGCTGAGTTGCGCGAGCTCGGCGATGTCGCCCTGCCGCGTGGTGCGCGACCAGTCGCGTACTTTCGCCAGTCCACGCGCGACTTCGCGACGCAGTCCACGAGCGACAGCTTGCTGCTCGGCGAGCTCCAGTCGATGCAGACACAGATAGTTCGCGCGACCCTTGAGCAGCGCGACACGAACCGGCCGACCGATCGCCCGCGCGACTGTCGGCAGATCGCGATGGAACAGCTGATCCTGCAGGTTGCGAGTGCCGGTGGAAACGATGACGCGTCGACCGGAGAGCAGCGCGGGCACGAGGTACGCGAACGTCTTGCCGGTGCCCGTGCCCGCCTCCACGATCAACCGGCCGTGCGAGCGCAGCGCGAGCGCGACCTGCTCGGCCATCGCGATCTGCTCCTCGCGCGTCGCGAAGCCGGGGATCGCGGTGGCCAGCGGTCCTTCCATTCCGAACAGCTCGGAGTAGTCGTGCATCAGCGGAACGTCGCGCGAAACCGCGCCAGCGCTGTTGCACCGGGCGCGAGCGCATTGCGCAACTGCCAGCGGATGTGCGTGTACTGCGGGGCGCGCGCCAGCTGCTTCGAGCCTTCGACTTCGATCTGCAGCGAGTCGGCAGGCCCGAACGTCTGCCCGCCGTCGACGGAGAACGAGACGGCAGCGCCCGGGCCGGAGGCCGAGTCCGCCAGATATGTCGTGTTCGCCGGAACGGCCTGGACGACGGCGACGTTGCGCAGAGGCACGGTCGTCTGGTTGGTGATGCGCAATGTGTAGTAGACCACCTGGCCCTGTTCGAGCAGCCGCGCCGGGACGAAGCGGTAGACCTCACGGCCGGGCGTCGTGCTGATGTTCTCGCGCACTTCCGCGATCAGCTCGGTGCCGACGTCGGACTGCTCGTCGGCGCGCGCCAAGGGCTGGGAGAATGCGGCCAGCACGAGGGTCAGAACGCTCAAGAAACTCCGTAAATTCCGAGGTTTATACGGAATTCCTCTTGAAATTCCACGTTGCAGCACTATTGCACCGTGCTGCGGGGCGCGCAATGACTAGCCGGGGCCGACCGGTATAATCCCGCGCCTGTTTTTCCCTGCGTCCACACCAGGAGCATGCCGTCTAAATGAGCACGTCGAATGCGACGCTTCAAAGTTGGGTCGAGCAAGTCGCGCGATTGACCAAGCCTGATTCGATTCACTGGTGCACCGGGTCGGACGCCGAAAACTCGACACTGATCGAAGCAATGCTTCGCAGCGGCGATCTTATCAAGCTCAACCAGACCACCCACCCGAATTGTTACCTGCACCGCTCGAGCCCATCGGACGTCGCCCGCGTCGAGCACCTGACTTTCGTCTGCACGCGCAACCGCGACGACGCCGGTCCCAACAATCACTGGATGGATCCTGCCGAAGCGCACGCCAAAGTCGATGCGCTGTTCGACGGCGCGATGCGCGGCCGCACGATGTACGTGATCCCGTACTGTATGGGGCCGATCGATTCCCCGTTCTCACGTTGCGGTGTCGAGATCACCGACAGCGCCTACGTGGTGGTCAACATGCGCATCATGACGCGCATGGGCACGCCCGCGCTGAAGCGCATCGAGCGCGACGGCACGTTCGTGAAGGGCCTGCACTCGATCGGCGACCTGAGTCCCGACCGCCGCTTCATCATGCACTTCCCGGAAGAGCTCACGATCAAGAGCGTCGGCTCCGGCTACGGCGGCAACGCGCTGCTCGGCAAGAAGTGTCACGCGCTGCGCATCGCAAGCTGGCAGGCACGCGACGAGGGCTGGCTCGCGGAACACATGCTGCTGATGGGCCTGCAGAGTCCCGAAGGCCGCACGTACTACATCGCAGCAGCGTTCCCGTCTGCATGCGGCAAAACCAATCTCGCAATGCTGGTGCCTCCGGCCTCGATGCCGGGCTGGAAGGTCTGGACGCTCGGCGACGACATCAGCTGGCTGCACTTCGGCGATGACGGCCAGCTGCGCGCGATCAACCCGGAGTCCGGTTACTTCGGCGTCGTGCCCGGCACGAACCGCAAGACCAATCTCAATGCGTTCGAAATGATCCGGCACGACACGATCTTCACGAACGTCGCAGTCACCGAAGACGACCAGCCGTGGTGGGAAGGCCTGGACAGCGGCACGCCGGTCAGGGACTGGCAGGGCAAGCCGTACACGCCGGGCAGCGGGCATGCCGCGCATCCCAACTCACGCTTCACGGTCTCGGCGAAACAGAACCCGATCTATTCGCAGCTGGCGGACGCGCCGGAAGGCGTGCCGATCTCAGCGATCCTGTTCGGCGGCCGGCGCCGCGAAGTCGCGCCGCTGGTCTACGAGGCGCGCAGCTGGGCGCATGGCGTGCTGGTGGGAGCCGGCATGGCGTCCGAGACCACGGCCGCCGCCGTCGGCCAGATGGGCGTCGTACGACGTGACCCGATGGCGATGAAGCCGTTCTGCGGCTACAACTTCGGCGACTACTGGAAACACTGGCTGTCGTTCGGTGGCCGCGCGGGGAAGCTGCCGCGCATCTTCCACGTCAACTGGTTCCGCCAGGACAAGAACGGCCGCTTCATGTGGCCTGGCTACGGTGAGAACCTGCGGGTACTGCAGTGGATCACCGATCGCTGCGACGGCCGGATCGAGGCGCAGGACACGCCGATCGGCTTCGTGCCGCGCAAGCAGGACCTGGATGTCAGCGGCCTGAACATGGACGACGCAACGTTGGAAACGCTGCTGTCGGTCGACCCGGTGGCGTGGCGCCATGAGCTCGAATCCATCGGCAAGTATCTGGAAGAATTCCGCGAGCGCGTGCCGGCAAAATTGCGCGAAGAGCTGCGGGACGTTCAGAGGCGGCTGGGGTAAGGACCTGCAGGTCGGGCTTTAGCCCGACCACCTTTATTCCTCGCAGACGTACTTCACCGTCAGCGCCGAGCCCGACTCCGGCACTCGCCCGAACCCGATCAAGCCCTCGCCTTTCAGCTGCATGCTGTCGCGGCGGACGAACGCCTCTTCGCCTTCGCGGGTCGTGACGAACGTGCCGTTCGTGCTCTGGTCGATCAGCAGGAACTTGTTGCGGTTGAACTCGATGCGCGCATGCAGCCGGGAGATCAGGTTGCCCTTGACGACGATGTCGTTCTCCTCGGCGCGGCCGATCGCGATGTTCGTGCGGCTGTCGTCGACGACGATCTCCTCGCCCTGAAAGCGCACGCGCAGGCGTCGCACTCGCTGCTTCTCGCGCGACGCGGCGTTGCCGAGCGCGATCGCCGGCAGCATGCTGGTGGCGTCCTCCTTCTGCCACAGCACCTCGAACAGCTCGTCCTCGCTGGTCTTGCCCTTGAGCGTGGCCACGTCGATCTGGCGCACGGCCGACTGCCATTCGGGCGCGAGGCGCTCCACCATCGCGCTGGTGATCATGATCTGGCCGGCCTTGGCCTGGCTGGTCATGCGGTTCGCGGTATGCACGGCGGCGCCGAAGATGTCGCGGTTCTCGAGCACGACCGGGCCGAAGTGCCCGCCGATGCGGATCGCGATGGGCTGCCCCTCGACCTTGAGCTCCTGATGGATGCGGATGTCGTGCTGCATGCGGCTGGCAGCATTGAGCGCGTCGTTGGCCGTGGGGAACGTGGCCATGATCTCGTCGCCGATCGTCTTGATCACCGTTCCGTGGTTCTGCTCAGTCGCGGCACGCATGATCTCGACACAGGTCAGGACCATATCCCGGGCGCGCAGGTCGCCCATGACCTCGTAGATACGCGTGCTGCCCACCACATCGGCGAACAAGATGGCGAGTTCGATGTCTTTTCCCATGACCTCTCGAGTCTCTGACCGCCGTGGGCCGGCGGTGCGCTGACGGCGTTGGCATTATACATACAACGCGACATAACCTTGTCGCGGCGGGGAAGCCCGGTGAATTAAGGAGTTTCCGATGGCGATTGTGGTTCGCTGCGCGAAGGTGCCGACATTGGCCTTGTGTGCAGTACTGGCGCCGGCGCTCGCCGGCGGTGCGGATTGGAGCGAGCAGCAGCTCGCCACGGCCGGCGCGTTGCGCGATCGGGCGCTGTCCGGGACCTCTGCGTACGAGCACGTCACCTCGCTGGTGACGGAAGTCGGGCCGCGCGCCGCGGGCTCGAGCGGCGACCCGGCGGCTGTGCGCTGGGCGCTCAACAAGCTCGGCAGTCTCGGCTTCTCGAACGTTCGCTCACAGGACGTGTTGGTACCGCGCTGGGTGCGCGGTCACGCGGAGGTCACGCTCGCAGGACCGGTCCCGCAGTCACTGGTCGCGGTCGCGCTCGGCGGCAGCGTCGGGACGTCCGAGGATGGCATCGACGCGCAGGTTCTCGAAGTCGCGTCGCTGGATGCTCTCAATGCACTGCCTGCGACCACGGTCGGCGGCAAGATCGTGTTCATCAATCAGCGCATGGAGCGCACTCGAGACGGCGCGGGCTACGCAGCGACGGTGAAGAACCGCGTCGATGGTCCGAGCACTGCCGGTCATCTCGGCGCAGTCGCACTACTGATTCGCTCGGTCGGCACTTCCGACGTCCGTCACGCGCACACCGGCAGGACGAGCTATCGCGTCGATGCGCCACGCATCCCGGCGCTCGCGCTGTCGAATCCCGACGCCGATCAGCTGGCGCGCTGGCTCAAACCGGGCAAGCCCGTGCGCGTGCGAGTGAAGTCGACGGCCCGCGAGCTGCCGGCGACCTGGTCCGCGAACGTGATCGGCGAGATTCCGGGCACCGAGCGCGCGAACGAGATCGTGTTGCTCGGCGCGCATCTCGATTCATGGGATCTCGGGCAAGGCGCGATCGATGATGGCGCCGGCGTCGCAATCGTCATCGAGGCGGCGCGGCTCATCGGCAGACTGGAGCGCAAGCCGGCACGAACGGTCCGCGTCGTGCTGTTCGCGAACGAGGAGTTCGGCTTGTCCGGCGCAAATGAATACGCGCGCCTCGTCGGCGACGAGGCTGCGCGCCACGTGCTGGCGATCGAAGCAGATACCGGCGCCGGAGCCGTGTGGCGAGTGCAATCGAAGGTCGAGGCGCCTGCCTTGTCCGCTGTCGATGCAATTCGCGAGGCGTTGAAACCGCTCGCGCTCGAAGCCGGCGATAACGAAGCTCACGGCGGCTCGGATATCGGTCCGCTGCGCGCGCTCGGTGTGCCGCTACTCGATCTGTCGCAGGACGCGACCAACTACTTCGACGTGCACCACACCGTGAACGACACGCTCGTGCAGATCGACAGCAAGACGCTGAACCAGGTCGTCGCCGCTTACGCGGTGGCCGCGTACATGGCGGCCAGCAAGACTGGCGACTTCGGACGATTGGCGGCGGAAGAGAAGGAGCAACGCTAGCGCTGGCGCAAGGGACTCTTGCGATAGCCGTAGAGTGCGTAGACGACCAGTCCGGCCAGGGTCCAGCACACGAACATCGTCCTGGTTCGCGACGACAGCGAGAGGAACAGGAAAGCGCAGCTGCCCAGTGCCACAGGCCCCAGGAGCCAGATCGCCGGCGTGCGGAATGGCCGCGGCCGGTCCGGATCGCGTCGGCGCAGAATGATCACGCCTGCTGCGACAGTCATGAAAGCGAACAGCGTCCCGGTGTTGCTGATGTCGGCAAGGAAGCCGACCGGCAGGACGCTCGCGAGCGCCGTCACGGCGACACCGGTGATCAACGTCACGACGTACGGCGTGTTGAACTTCGGATGAAGCCGGGTCAACGACTCGCTGAACGGCAGCAGGCGATCGCGGGCCATCGCGAAGAAGATGCGCGTCTGGCCGAACAACATCATCAGCACGACGGCCGGCATGGCCAGAAATGCCGCCAGGCCGATGAACTGCGACGCGGTTCGCCATCCCAGCTGGCTGACGACGTGCGCGAGCGGCTCCGGGCTGCAGGCAAATGCCTGGGCATTCGCGGGCAACCCGCAAGCCGTCATCAAGCCGGTACTGCCCGGCTCGAATGCCATGCCGGTGGCCGCATCGATCACGGGCTGAGCCCCGACCGCGCCCACTGCGCCCGCTGATACCAGCAGATAGAAGACCGTGCACACCAGCAGACTGCCGATGACGCCGATCGGCATGTTGCGTTGTGGATTGCGCGTCTCTTCAGCCGCAGTCGACACGGCATCGAAGCCGATGTAAGCGAAGAAGATCGAAGCTGCCGCCCCTGCGATCCCCATGCCGGAGATTTCGCCGAAGAAACCGTTGGGCGAGAACGGCTGGAAGTTTCCCGCCTGAATAACCGGCAGGCTCAGGGCGATGAACAGCACGAGGGCCACGACCTTGATGGTCGCCAGCACCGCGTTGACGGTTGCGCTGGTGCGCGTGCCGATGATCAGAAGAGCCGTCATGAGCAGAGCGATCGTTACGGCGGGCAGGTTGATCACGCCGCCGGCGAACGGACCGCGCGTGAACGCGTCGGGAATGTCGATACTGAAGGTCCGCTCCAGCAGGCCGACGAAATAGTTCGACCAGCCCACCGAGACTGCACTCGCCGCGACGGCGTACTCGAGAATCAATGCCCAGCCGACCATCCAGGCAATGAGCTCGCCGAGCACCACATATGAATACGTGTAAGCGGACCCGGACAGCGGCACCATCGAGGCGAGCTCGGCGTAGCACAGCGCGGTGAAAGCGCAGGTGAAAGCAGCAAGCACGAATGACACCATCATGCCCGGACCGGCTTTCTGCGCAGCCTCGGCCGACAGGACGAAAATGCCAGTGCCGATGACGGCGCTGACCCCCAGCATGATCAACTGAAAGGCGCCGAGCGAGCGTTGGAGCGGCGCGCGCTCAGCTGCGGCGAACAGATCCGCCAGGGGTTTGATGCGCCAATTCATCGGTGTTCGCCAGCATCACCACTCGGGCGTGGGTCCGGCGAGTTGCATGAACTGACTGCTGTCGTCCTCCAGCAAGTGCAATGCGCCGCCATATCGTGTCTGCGCGATGATCACGATCATCGCGCACATGGCCAACGCCAACATCGCAGCCAGCTTTGGAGCACGCATCGAAGCGGTCAGCAACTTGTGCCGCTCGTGTTCTTCGAGCGCGACCTGTTCGAGTACCGCCTCGGCAGCTTCGTCGGCGGCACGCAGCAGACCGAGCTTCTCGAGCTCAGCAGCGACGTACTGCGGTGAAACGCGCTGCAGGTACTCCATCAGTACGGTTGCGGAGGTGGCATCCGGATTCCAGCAAGGCGGCTCTCGGGACATGGCGTTCCTCATTCCTCAACGACGCCGTCTGGCACCCTGGACGGAAGCCAACGGGCCGACGTACAGCTTGCGCACTGCGCGGTGCAATCGCTTCTTGCCGTTCTCCACGACACGCACCGGAACGTTCAGCTCCCTGGCAATCTCCGCGTTCGACATGTCCTCATGGATCGCGAGCACGAGGATCCTTGCCAGATCGCTGTCGATCGTGGCGACGCGCGCTATCAAGCGCTCGATTTCCTGCTCCTGCTCCACGGTCAGCGCAGTGCGTGCGCCGAGGCTGTCGTCGGCAACCCGCTCCAGGATGTCGGCATGCTGGTCCGCAGCCTGCGGCAGCTGGGCCGCGATCCGGATCAGCCGCGAAGCCGTCGAACGGCACAGCGCACTCGCACGCGAGCGCACCACGCCGAAGAGGAAATTCTCGAACGGGCAGGCTGCGGGATCCCACATGCGGGTGCCATCCAGCGCTAGATCGATCGCGCCGGTCACGATCTCGTACGCGTGATGATCGAGGCTGGCTGCGCGCAGCAGCCGCGCCGCGTAGAGCACGAGGCGCCGGGTCAGATCCTGGAACTGCTCGCGAGTCAGGCCCGAAATGCAGAGACGGACCCGCTCAGCGCTTTCGCGCTGTGCCCCGGTTTCGTCTGTGGTGCCGCCCATTCACATTATTATGCTGAGGCGGATACCCGGTTTTGCCGCCGGCGCAAAAATTTACGCCGCTGCGCGCACGATCCGCAGGGCGTCGATGAGCAATTCGGCGCGGGCGTCGGGTGCTGCGGCACCCTCCGAGAGAAATCTGCGCCAAGAGCGCACACGCGGCAGGCCGGCATACAACCCTTGTACATGACGGACCATCGAACGCAGCCGATGGCCTTCAGCCAGCCTTTCGTGCACATACGGTACGTAACGCTCGACGATCTCTTCGCGCGACGGCAGCGACCACTGCGGATCGACGACAGCTCGATGCAGCAGCGCGAGCAGATACGGATTCTGATATGCCTCGCGACCGATCATGACGCCATCGAATACCTGCAGATGCTCGAGCGCATCTTCGAGGGTGCGCAGACCGCCGTTCACGACGAATGTGAGCGCGGGAAAATCCGCGCGCAGTTGCCGAACGACCTCGTACTGCAACGGTGGGATCTCGCGATTCTCTTTCGGGCTCAGGCCATTCAGCACTGCCTGGCGCGCGTGCACCACGAACACGCTGCAGCCGCTCTGCGCGACCGAGTCGACGAAGCGCACGAGAAACTCATAAGTATCCATCGCGGTATGCGGCATCGGCTCGATCCCGATGCGACACTTGACCGTCACGGGCACAGCAACCGCCGCGCGCATTGCGCCGACACACTCGGCGACCAGCGACGGCTCTGCCATCAAGCACGCGCCGAACCGCCCGCTCTGCACGCGATCGCTCGGACAACCGCAGTTGAGATTGATCTCGTCGTAACCGAATTGCTCACCGCTGCGCGCCGCTTGCGCGAGCTCGTCGGGATTGCTGCCGCCGAGCTGCAAGGCGACCGGATGTTCGGCGGGATGGAATTCCAGCAGACGCTTCGCGTCGCCGCGGACGATCGCGGCCGCTGTGATCATTTCCGTGTACAGCAGCGCGCTCGGGCTCAGCAGCCGCAGGAAATAGCGGCAGTGCCGATCCGTGTAGTCCATCATGGGTGCAATGCAGCAACGTCGATCTAACACATTCATCGCTCAGCAATTTTTCAAGAGCGTCAGTGTAATCCATGACTGGAGCGATCGGCACCGCCCATGAAACACGCAAGATTCAAAGTGACTGATTGCAGCGATTTCGTCGAGGGCTGCTCATGTCGCAATTTGTGTTGTGCGCCTTCCTACCCCCGGTTAGCCACGAGAATTGCCCTCAGGGTCGTGCGCCGCCCGGGACGGACGTTCGTGCGACGAATCCAACGATGAGTTCGATCAGCTCTGCGGGGCGGTCCAGTGAGAGGAAATGACTGCCCCCTGCGACGGTCGTCATCACAGCGCCAGTGATCAGCCCGCCCGTTCGCTCGCGCTCCGCGGCCGGCGCCCAGTCCTGTTCGCCGTATATGAGGAGCGTCGGAACTCTGATCTGCGCGTAGAGGCTTCGCGCTTCGGACCATCGTCGCTCGTGAGCGAGCAGACTCAGAAATGCTTGGTAGTGGCCACGGCGCTCGCCAACTTCGTAAAGCTCCGCTCTAAGCTCCGGCGAGATCGCGTCGGCGGAGGACACGCCGCCGGTCATAATCGCGTCGGAGACGAATGGGTTCCGCAACCGCATCAAAGTTGGGCCCAGTGTCGGTACTCCGGCGGGTCCCAGGATGAGCCGCGCCATCAGTGAGCTGCTGCGAATGCCACCAGCCGGCGGATAGTCATATGGGTTGATCGCAATCACGCGTGCGACTCGCGGATTCTGGCGCGCGGCAAGAACGAGCGCGATCGTGCCGCCGATTGAAACGCCCGCTACGCTCGCCTTATCGATATCAACTGTCTCCAGGAACGCCTCGGTCCATTGGTAGAAATCCTCCGGTGTGTACGCAGCATGCGGTATATCGGACCAGCCATGACCCGGATAGTCGCAGGCATAGACAGTGAATTGCTCTGCCAGCTTGGGAATGATCTTCTGGAAGATATCGAGCTGCGTGCGCAGCGTATGGAGCAGCACCAAGTTCGGGCCGCGGCCGGCCTTCAGGTATCTCACCTGAATGCCACCGATATTTGCGTACTCGATGGAGACGCCGGGACCCCAGGGAGCTCGGGCCGGAGCTGTTGGGCGGCGGCGCAGCGCTTCGACTACGTAAGAAATGAGCACCGGGGCAACGAGGCACGCCAGCGCGATCACGGCGATCGTGTAGGTCTTCACGTCAACCTCCTGGAGACGACGCTAAGGCGAAGCGCGAAGTAGCAACTTGCCCGCTCTGTGCCGCCGGCTGAATCTTGAACCAGATGGCGTACAAGGCGGGCAAGAACACCAGCGTAAGAACCGTTCCGCCGAACGTCCCTCCGATCAACGTGTATGCCAACGTCCCCCAGAAGACCGAGTACGTGAGCGGAATGAACGCGAGCATGGCGGCGAGCGCCGTCAGGACGACGGGGCGCGAGCGCTGCACAGTAGCTTCGACCACGGCATCGAATGGCATCATTCCATCTTTCTCGTTGGCGCGGATCTGACCAATCAAAATGAGCGTGTTGCGCATCAGGATTCCGGACAGCGCGACCAATCCAACCAGCGCGTTGATGCCGAACGGCTGCTGGAATAGCAGCAAAGTCGGAACGACTCCGATGAGACCCAGCGGTGCGGTGGCGAACACCATCATCATCACGGAGATCGAGCGGACCTGGAA
>DATNFA010000028.1:0-60335 GCA_035606615.1 Steroidobacteraceae bacterium | reverse complement strand
CCGCGTCTTCGATCTGCTGCAGGACCGTTCGCTCCGCACTTCGTGGAAGACGGAAGTGCGCGCTCACCTGCGTCGCCTGTTCGCCGGAGATGCTTGTGCACCGGTGCTGCAGGCGGCCGAGGAGATCCACAAACGCGTCCTGCGCAGCCGCGTGTGGATCGCCCTGCACATGCATGCAGGCGACGGCAACGTGCACACCAACATTCCGGTCAACTCGGATGACTACGAGATGCTGCAGGAGGCGAATCGTTGTGTCGTGCGCATCAAGCAGATTGCGCGCGACCTCGGCGGCGTGATCTCGGGCGAGCACGGCATCGGCATCACCAAGCTGGAATTCCTGACCGAGGCGGAAACAGCGCAGTTCCGCGCTTACAAGCAGCGCGTCGATCCGCAGGGACGCTTCAATCGCGGCAAGCTGCTGCCCGAGGGCGACCTGCGCAATGCTTACACCCCGAGCTTCAACCTGCTCGGGCACGAATCGCTGATCATGCAGCACTCCGACATCAATTCGATCTCGGATGCGATCAAGGACTGCCTGCGCTGTGGCAAGTGCAAGCCGGTCTGCGCGACGCACGTGCCGCGCGCCAATCTGCTCTATTCGCCGCGCAACAAGATTCTGGCCACCTCGCTGCTGATCGAGGCATTCCTGTACGAGGAGCAGACGCGGCGCGGCGTCTCGATCCGCCACTTCGACGAGTTCTCCGATGTCGCGGATCACTGCACTGTCTGCCACAAATGCGAGAAGCCGTGTCCGGTGGACATCGATTTCGGCGACGTGTCGATGGCGATGCGCGATCTGTTGCGACGGATGGGCAAGAGGCGCTTCAACGCAGGCACCGCGGCCGCGATGGTGTTCCTGAATGCCACCAACCCCGAAACGATCAAGCTCGCGCGCAAGGTCATGCTCGAGTGGGGATTCAAGGCACAGCGGCTGGGCAATCGCGTGCTGCGGGCGTTCGCCGGTGCACAGACTGCGCGGCCGCCGGCGACGACCGGCAAGTCGCCGCTGAAAGAGCAAGTCGTGCATTTCGTGAACAAGAAGATGCCGGGCGGCCTGCCGAAGAAAACCGCGCGCGCTCTGCTGGACATCGAGGATCGTCACTACGTGCCGATCATTCGCGATCCCGCCCGCACCAGCAGCGACTCGGACGCGGTGTTCTATTTTCCCGGCTGCGGCTCGGAGCGACTGTTCTCGCAGGTCGGCCTCGCGACGCAGGCGATGCTGTGGCACGTCGGCGTGCAGGCTGTATTACCGCCTGGCTACTTGTGTTGCGGCTATCCGCAACGCGGCGCCGGCCAGTTCGACAAGGCCGAGAAGATCATCACCGACAACCGCGTGCTGTTTCACCGCGTCGCGAACACACTCAACTATCTCGACATCCGCACCGTGGTCGTCAGCTGCGGCACGTGCTTCGATCAGCTGCAAGGCTACAAATTCGACGAGATCTTCCCCGGCTGCCGCATCGTCGACATCCACGAGTACCTGATGGAGCGCGGCGTGCACCTCACCGGCGTGACCGGCGTGCGCTACATGTATCACGATCCCTGTCACTCGCCGATCAAGGGGCATGATCCGCTGCAGGTCGTGAATACGCTGCTCAACGAGCAGCTCAACGGCCGCGTCGAGAAGAACGACCGCTGTTGCGGCGAGTCCGGCACGTTCGCGATGACGCGTCCCGACGTTGCGACGCAAGTGCGGTTCCGCAAGGAGCAGGAGATCAAGGCGGGCGCGGCGCGCTTGCGCAGCGATGGCTTCAAGGGCGAAGTGAAAGTGCTGACGTCATGCCCGTCATGCATGCAGGGGCTGAAGCGCTACAACGACGACGCGGACCTGGACGCCGACTACATCGTCGTCGAGATCGCGCGCCACGTGCTGGGCGCGCAGTGGCTGCCGGAATACGTGCGCGCCGCGAACAACGGCGGCATCGAACGAGTATTGGTATGAACAAGAACGAGGTGGACGTATGAAAGCGAATGGGTTTCTGGTCGCGCTGATCGCCGTGCTCGCAGCAGCGGGCGTCGAGGCGGCAGACGCACCTGCAGGCGTCATCGAGCACTACGGATTGGAGCAGGCAGAGACGCCGGTCAGCGCGCGGCCGGGTTGGCACAAGCCGAAACGCATTCTCGTCGGCAGCTTCATTCCAGGCGTTGCCGAGGCGCTGCAGTCAGCTGCGCCCGGCGCCGAGATCGTCGTCGCGAATCCGGCCGACATCGCCAAGCAGGCTGCGCGCGCCGACGTCGTGATCGGCTTCTGCACGCCCGAGGTCCTGGCGGCCGGCAAATCTATTCGCTGGATCCAGCTGGTCACCGCCGGCGTGGAGAATTGCGTCTCGATCCCCGCCGTGCGCGAGCGGGACATTCTGGTCACGAACATGCAGCGCATCGGCGGACCGATCATCGCCGAGCACGTCATGGCCATGGTGCTCGGGTTCACTCGCGGCATCGACGTTTATGTGTCGGCGCAGCCGCGCGCCGAATGGCGTCGTAGCACGCCGCCCGGCCGCATGGCAGTCATCGACGGCAAGACCATGCTCGTCGTCGGTCTCGGCGGCATCGGCAGCGAAGTGGCCAAGCGGGCGCATGCGCTCGGCATGAAAGTCATCGCGACGCGCGCCAGCGGTCGCACCGGCCCGGACTTCGTGAGCTACGTCGGTCTGCCCGACGAGCTGCCGAAGCTCGCGAGCGAAGCCGACTTCGTGGTCAACACCGTGCCGCTCACGCCGCAGACGACGGATATCTTCGACGCAGCATTCTTCGCGAAGATGAAACCGAGCGCCTACTTCATCAACATCGCGCGCGGCCGCAGCGTCGTGACGGCTGCGCTGGTCGATGCGCTGAACAGCAAGAAGATCGCCGGCGCAGGTCTCGACGTCACCGATCCCGAGCCGCTGCCGCCGGATCATCCGTTATGGAAGGCGCCGAACGTCATCATCACCCCGCACGTCGCCAACGATTCGGATCTCGGCTACGACGCGCAGCTCAAGGTCGTTCAGGAAAACCTGCGGCGGTATGTCGCGGGCGAGCGGATGTTGTCCGTCGTGGATGTAAGCAAGGGGTATTGACCTCAGGAACCGCTGGCGGGCCGCAGGCGTTTTGCGACGCATGGCGGCGGAAAAATTGCAGCGGGCGAGCCAGCTCGCGGTCGGTCGTAATTGTTGGCGTGTCGAGCAGGCCTCGCGGGCGGGGTTCCTGATCGACGCCGACGCCTATTTCAGGGCGTTCGTCGAGGCGGCGCGGCTCGCGCGGCGCTCAATCCTGATCGCGGGCTGGGATTTTCACAGTCGCACGCGGCTGTTGTGCGCCGCTGGCCAGGAGTGCGAGCTGGAGCTCGGTCGCTTCCTCAACGACCTCGTGCGCCGCCATCGCGACTTGCACGTCAATATCCTGATCTGGGACTTCCCGGTGATTTTCGGACTCGATCGCGAGTGGGCGCCACTGTACAACCTGTCGTGGAAGCCCCACCGCCGGATCCGCTTTCGCTACGACAACACGCACCCGACCGGCGGCTGTCATCACCAGAAGATCGTGGTCATCGACGACGCGGTCGCGTTCAGCGGCGGTATCGATCTGACGTCGCGTCGCTGGGACACGTGCGAGCACGCGCCGCAAAACCAGCACCGCGTGATGGCCGGCGCTGCGTACCCGCCATTCCACGACATCATGATGGCAGTCGAAGGTCCGGCAGCGCGCTCGCTCGGCGATCTGTTGCGCGAGCGCTGGCAGCGCGCCACGCACGAGAAGCTCGATCCGCCGTGGACGAAGAGGACGCTGTTTCGCCGCGGCGGTCCGCACCTGGTGGGGACGCTGTGGCCAGCGTCTATCGACACTCCGCTGCGCGACGTTGCCGTCGGCATCTCGCGAACTGCACCTCCTGTCCCCGAACATACTGCGGTTCGCGAAGTCGAAGCCCTGTATCTCGACACGATCGCCGCTGCGCGCAATTCCATCTATATCGAGAATCAATACTTCACGGCCGACAAGGTCGGCGATGCGCTCGCTGCGCGGCTCAGCGAGCCCGATGGACCCGAGGTCGTGGTCGTGCTGCGCGAGCTGAGTCACGGCTGGCTCGAAGAGCTGACGATGCAGACGCTGCGCACGAAGCTCATCCAGCGGCTGCGCGCCGCGGACTTGCACGATCGCTTCCGCGTGTACTACCCGTTCATCGAGGGACTGAAGAGCGGCACCTGCATCGACGTGCACTCGAAGCTGATGATCGTCGATGACGAAATCGTGCGCATCGGCTCCGCGAACCTGGCGAACCGTTCGATGGGACTGGACACCGAGTGCGACCTCACGATCGAAGCGCTCGGCCGCGAAGACGTACGCGCGGCAATCTGCAACCTGCGCGCACAGCTGCTCGCCGAGCATCTCGGCTCCGAGCCGGCACGCGTGCGCCAGGCAATCGAGAGCACTGGCTCGCTGCGCGCTGCGATCGACAGCCTGCAAGCGAACGAGCGCACTCTGAAACCGCTCGCGGATCTGCCGCAGGTTTCTTCGACGGTGCTCAGCGTGGTGAGCGTCGCCGATCCGGAGAAGCCGGTGGCACTGAGCGACCTCGCGAATCTGCTGAGCTCCGACGACGAGACTACCGCAGGCCCGCGCGCGCCGGCCTGGGGCAAGATCGCGGTGTTCGCGGTCGTGTGTCTCGCGCTGACGGCGCTCTGGAAGCTCACGCCGCTCGCGACCTTCCTCGATGGCAATCACGTGACCGGCTGGGCGCGCCGCGCCGGCGACGAATGGTGGGTGCCGATGCTCGTCGTGCTGCTGTACACGCCGGTCGCGTTCACGTTGTTTCCGCGCCCGCTGCTGACGCTGTTCGCGGTGATCGCATTCGGGCCCTTCATGGGCTTCGTGTACGCGATGCTCGGCATCGAGCTGTCCGCCTGGGTGAGCTTCGTGCTTGGCAAGAAGATGGATCGCAACACCGTGCGACGCATCGCCGGCACCAAGCTCAATGGCATCCTGAAAGTGCTGCGTCGACGCGGGCTGCTTGCCATGACGGCGCTGCGGCTGGTGCCCATTGCTCCGTTTCTGGTCGAAGGCGTCGTAGCCGGCGCAGCGCGCGTCAAGGTCTCGGATTTCCTGATCGGCACGGCACTGGGCATGCTGCCCGGCACGCTCACGTCCACTGTGTTCGGCGATCAGCTGCAGATCTGGCTGGAGGATCCCAGTCGGATCAACTACTGGGCGATTGCGCTCGTCCTCGGGCTACTCGGCATCGCGACCTGGCTGGTGCGGCGCTGGCTCTTTGCATCTGCGCCGACGGCTCAGCAACGAGGCGCAGATGGACGCGCGGGCTGACAGCGGCGCGAGCCATAGCAGCGTCGCTTCCCATCGCCACGTCGCGATCGGCTCCTACAACGTTCACAGCTGCAGGGGCTGGAGCCGCCGCCGCGCGCCGGCGCGCATCGCGCAGGTTCTCAAGGAGCTCGACTGCGACATCTACGGCCTGCAGGAAGTCGACAACGAGGAAGGCGAGGCCGAGGACTCGATGCAGCTCGAGTACCTGTCGCGCGCGCTGGACATGGCCGCGATCCCGGGGCTGCGCATCGTTCGACACAGCGGCCAGTACGGCAATGCGCTGTTGACGCGCCTGCCGATCGTCAGCGTCCATCGTCACGACTTGAGCTATTCGTGGTTCGAGCCGCGCGGCGCGCTCGACGTGCAACTCGATCTCGGCGATCACCAGCTGCGCGTCATCGCAACGCATCTGGGCCTGAGCCGCTCGGAGCGGCGCGCGCAGTGGCGGCACCTGCTGCGGGCGGTCGCAACCGCGCCGGCGGAGTTGCCTACGGTCGTACTCGGCGACATGAACGAGTGGTTTCCGTTTTCCGCGACGCTGCGCGATGCGCATCGCATTCTGGGAGAGCCGCTCGCGCCGGTGGCGTTTCCGTCGTTCGCGCCGTTTCTGGCGCTGACGCGCATCTGGGTGCGCCCGGTCGGGGCGATCGAGTCGATCGCGGTGCATCGCACGCCGCTGTCGCGCCGCGCGTCGGATCATTTGCCGGTGAAGGCGGTGATCGACGTGGAGAAGTTCGGCTAGTGGCTCGACAGAATCCTGGCCTTGCTCTGCTCGTACTGTAGATCCGTCAGTACGCCCAGCTCGCGCAAGCGATGGTGCTCGCGCATTTCGTCGCGTAGGAACTGCGGTCGATCCTGCGGCCGCGCGGCCTTGGCGGCGTTGATGCTCTTGATCAGGTCGATGAAGAAACGCTTGCCGGCGCGCGCGCTGCCGATGCCGCCGACTACGCTCACCAGCGTCGCACCGCCGTGCATGCTGATGAACTCCAGCGATTCGACCGTGCGCCGCAGGAACATGATCAGCGCGCCGCCCGAGGCGAACAGCGTCACGAGTGCGGTCAGGAAGATGGCGTTCGACCAGCGCCCGGCATCTGTCCAGGTCGCCCACAGTCCGCCGGCCGCGAGCGCGATCATGGAGCCGGCCAGCGTCAGCCAGAACCAGGAGATCGAGCGCACGCGCAGCGGCTTCGGATTGGCGAAGCGCAGATCGAATTCGTACTTGCGCGCTTGCGCGTCCGGACGCACGGTGCGCACGGTCACGTAATGATCTTCGAGAATCGACACTTCGGTTTCGCAGCCGCGCAGCCGGCTCTTGAGCACATAGCTCGTGCGCACCTTGCGCAGCCGATGCGGAGTCGGAGCGGCGACGCTGCCGGGCTCGGCTTCGATATGGATGTGCTCGCCGCGCGCGATGACGATGGCGCGGCTGTCGGTCGGCATTTGCTCAGCGCGCGCGGACACGGTGGCTTTCCAAGTTGGAGAGTGGCTGGCGAGACAAGGCGGGACTCCTGCGAACGGTTTTATGCTAGGGCCAGCCGCCCTGCTCGCAGTGAGACTTGCATCACACTCGCCGCGTCACCGCGGTCCGGCGATTCCCGATTCGGGGACCGCCCGATGCAACTGTTAAGTGCCGTCGACGAAGCGCAGGAACTCGGCGCGGGTGCGCGCATCTTCGCGGAACGCGCCGAGCATCTTGCTGGTGACCATTGTCACGCCACGCTTGTGCACGCCGCGGGTAGTCATGCATTGATGAACGGCATCGACCACGACAGCGACGCCGCGCGGCCGCAGCACGCTTTCGATGCAGTTCGCGATTTGCGCGGTGAGTTTTTCCTGCACCTGGAAGCGGCGGGCGTAGCCGTCGACGACGCGTGCGAGCTTGCTGATCCCGACGACCTTGTTGGTCGGCAGGTAGCCGACGTGCGCGCGGCCGATGATCGGCGCCATGTGGTGCTCGCAGTGGGATTCGAATTCGATCCCACGCAGAACGATCATCTCGTCGTAACCTTCGACTTCCTCGAACGTACGCCGCAGGTAGTCGGCGGGATCGCTGAGATAACCGGAAAACCAGTCCCGATAGGCACGCACGACCCGCGTCGGCGTATCGCGCAGACCCTCGCGCGTCGGCTTCTCGCCCGCCCACTGCAGCAACGTGCGTACAGCATCTTCGGCTTGTTGTTGAGTGACGCTGGAGCGGCTTGCCGCCCGCGTCCTGGTCGCGCTCGCTCGCGCCATTGCGGTGTCCTCTCGGGGTCGTGGTCAGCGCACTATAACCGCCCCGGCTACCCATTTGCGGCGAGTCGGCTACCATGCGCGCCTAGATCGGCGGGGAGATCCAAGCAATGCGCCTCGGCTTCATCGTCATCATCGCGTCGGCGCTGGCGTGCGCGGCGCAGGCGCGCGCGGAGATAGTCAGTGCGGGGCCCTCCGGCTTCAACCTGCGGCTCGTCGCAGAAGTGCCGAACCCGGCGCCGGTCGTCTGGGCGTCGCTCGCGGACATCGGCAAGTGGTGGGATCCGGAGCACACGTACTCCGGCGACTCCCGCAATCTCACGCTCGAGCCCTTCGTGCGCGGCTGCTTCTGCGAGAAGCTCAGCCTGTATGCCGGCATCGAGCACGCCACCGTGATCTATGCGCAGCCGGCGAAAACGCTGCGCCTGAGCGGCGCGCTCGGGCCGCTGCAGGATTTCGGCGTCAGCGGCGTGATGACCTGGAATATCGAGCCCGCCGGCGGCGGCTCGCGGATCACGCTGACCTACAACGTCGGCGGTTTCGCCGACCGGCCGCTCGCCGACTGGGCGCCGCTGGTGGACGAGATGCTCGGCGGCCAGCTCAAGCGGCTGGTGCGCTATATCGGCCAGGGGAATCCGGAAGCGCCGAAGTCGGAGCCGCCCAAGCCGGAAGGCACGCGCTGACCGCTGGCCCAGGGAACTCAATCGTCCCCGGAAGTCTTACAGGAATTGTCGGGCCAGGCCTGATCCAGGGGACGTTGCTTTCATGCGCATTCGCAGATTTCTCATCATCGGTGCGGCCTTGCTCGCGGTCGGCTGCCAGACGGTGCAAACCACGCAACCCGGTGCGGTCGGCGTCGACCGCAAACAGCACATGCTGGTCTCGGAGCAGGAGATCGAGAAGGGCGCGCAGGTTGCGTATCAGGACGAGCTGAACAAGGCGAAGCAGAAGGGCGCGCTCAACACCGACCACGAGACCTATCAACGCGTGCAGAACATCGCGCGCCGGCTGATCCCGCAGACCGCCACGTTCCGCCCGGACGCGCCGCAGTGGAAGTGGGAAGTGAACGTGCAGAAGACCGACGACGTGAACGCGTACTGCATGCCCGGCGGCAAGATCATGGTGTACACCGGTCTGATCGAGCAGCTGCACGCGACCGATGCCGAGCTCGCCGCCGTGATCGGTCACGAGATCGCACATGCGCTGCGCGAGCACTCGCGCGAGCGCGTTTCGCGCGCCTATGCGGAGCAGATTGCGCTCGCGGGTATCGCCGTCGCGACTGGCGCGACCGAGGCCACGATGCAGCTCGCGAGCCAGGTGTCCGCAGTGACGTTCCAGCTGCCGCATAGTCGGGAGCAGGAGGCCGAGGCGGATCGCATCGGGCTGGAGCTCGGCGCGCGAGCCGGGTACGACCCGAACGCGGCGGTCACGTTGTGGCAGAAGATGGGCAAGCTCGCGAGCGGCGGACCACCGGAATTTCTCAGCACGCACCCGTCGGGTGAGTCGAGAATTCGCGATCTGCAGGCACTGGTGCCGCGGGTGATGCCGCTGTATCAGGCGGCGGCGCATTAGAAAGAGTCAGGCTGCGCCTGACCACAGGTCCGACCTATAGCGCGATGACCAAGGCCGTCGCCCCAAGAGCGAGGGCAATTGCTGCGGCGGCGGTGAGCCATAGCACGCGACGGTGGAGATCGGTTACGGCGCGTGCGACTCCGGCGAGCTGTTCGGCCATCTGCGCCACGAGCTCGGCTTGCCGGCGCTCGTTTTCTTCCAGGCTGGCCACGCGCGCGGCGAGGTCGTCGTAGCTCGGCGAGACGGGCAGCTGGGCCGACGGCGGCGTTTGCTTCGTACGCTTCATCAGCTCGCGCGACACATCGAGGATCGAGGGCACGAGCTGGACGATCTGTAACCAAGGGACTGGCATGGCGGGCATGGTGCCAAAAAAGAAGCTCCGCGGCATCGCTGCCGCGGAGCTCTTTGCTTTTTAATCCGTCGAATGGCGGGCTAGGTCTTGCTGCGCGCCATGAACTCGGCCTTGCTCAGGTAACCGTCGCCGTTGGTATCCAGCGCGGCGAAATTATCCGACAACTTGCTGTCGGCGGCCGCCTCGGTCTTGCTGATCTGCGTGTCGGCATTCTTGTCGAGCGCGTCGAACGTCGCGGTCGTCTTCATGCCGGTGTCGTGCGACTTGTCCTTGTTGTCGCCGGCCTGTGCGGCGAAGGCAAGCAGCGTTGCAGCAGTCAAAGCCAGGAATCTCGTCATGGTTCCTCCTCCGGGGCCACTGAGCCCCGCGTCCTAGTAGGACGCCGAGCCCACGGCCGGTGTTCCGGTTGCATGGGCACCGCCGCTTGACGAAACTTGGCAGCTGTAGCGATATCACTGTGCGATGTTGCCCGGCCACGGGTAAGAATTCAGCGGTCTAGCGGACTTTGCGACCATGACCCTCCCAGCCTCCCTGCTGATCGTCGACGACGACCGCGAGCTCGGTCAGATGCTCACCGAATACCTGACCGGAGAAGGGTTCCAGGTGACGCTGTTGCGCGACGGGGCCGAGGCGCTCGAAAAGTTGACGGATCAATCGCATCCCTTCGACCTGGTGATCCTCGACGTAATGCTGCCTTCGCTCAGCGGCTTCGAGGTGCTGCGCCGCTTGCGCCACAGTCTGTCGGTGCCCGTCATCATGCTGACGGCCCATGGCGCCGACGTCGACCGCATCGTCGGCCTCGAGCTGGGTGCGGACGATTACTTGTCGAAGCCCTTCAACCCGCGCGAGCTGGTCGCGCGCGTGCGTGCAGTGCTGCGCCGGTTCTCGCCGCGCGACACCGACATGCCGGCGCATCCAGTCAGCGTCGGTCCGTTGCGCCTGGATCCGGCGACGTTCGAAGTTACACTGTCGGGCCAGTCGGTGCGGCTCACCGGCACCGAGCTGCGGCTGCTCGAAGTACTGATGCGCGCGGTCGGGCAAGTGCAGTCGCGCGAGTCGCTGACCGAGCGCGTGCTGGGCCGGCGGCTCACTCCATACGATCGCAGCATCGATACGCATGTCAGCAACCTGCGGCGCAAGCTCGGGCTCGGCGAGAACGGTCTGCCGGAGATTCGCAGCATCCGTGGCGCCGGCTACGTGCTGATCGCCAGCAGCGAGGCGCGCTCGTCGGCGTGAGAGTGCCCCCATGAGATCACTCTTCCTGAGGATCTTCCTGTCGTTCTGGGCAGCGATGCTGCTAGTGCTGTCCGCAACCGCGAGCGTCGCGTGGTACCGGTTCAATCAGGTGCAGAGCGTCAGCATCGACATCAAGGCGCTGGGAAACGAAGCCTCGGCGCGACTGCTGGTCGGCGGCCTGCCGGCACTGCAGGACTGGATCGACGAGGCCGAGCATCGCTATCGCGACCGTCGCATCTTCATCGTCGACCAGAGCGGCGATGACCTGCGCAAACGCAAGCTCCCGACGACCTATCGCAACTATATCGAGCGCTTGCGCGATGCCGGCTTCCTCGGCAAAGAGTTGATACCGAGTCGGCGCGACGATCCTCTATTGCTGACGCCGTTGTTCACCGATCGCGACGGCACCGTGTACACGATCATGGTGAGCCCGCCGATCTGGAGCAATCTGCTGTTCGCGCCGGACGTGCGCATCGTGCTGCTGGTGTCGGCGCTGCTGTTGAGCGGCCTCGTGTGCTGGTCGCTGGCGCGCTACCTGAGCAAGCCCGTCGAGCGGTTGCAATCGAGCGCCCGCTCCCTTGCGGCCGGCAACATGGAGGCGCGCGTCGGCCAGGAGTTCTCGCGTCGCCGCGACGAGCTCGGCGTGCTGGCCCGGGATTTCGACACCATGGCCGATCACGTGCGCAACCTGGTCGCCTCGAAGGAGAACCTGCTGCGTGCGATGTCGCACGAGCTGCGCTCGCCGCTGGCGCGCCTGCGGGTCGCGACGGACCTGGCGCGCCGGCCGGGCGCCGACGTTTCGCGGCAGCTCGATCGCATCGAGCTGGAGGCGGAGCGGCTCGACATCATGATCGGGCAGATTCTGCAGCTTTCGCATCTGCGAGCTGTGCCCACGCTGCCGCGCGAGCCGCTGGATCTCACGCTCCTGATGAACGAGATCATCGAGGACGCGCGCTTGGAAGCGGGCGCGGCCGAGAAGTCCGTCGATTGGTCCTCGCCCAAGGAGGCGATGATCGTCGAGGGCGATCATGGGCTGCTGCGCAGTGCGATCGAGAACGTGCTGCGCAACGCGGTGCGCTTCACCAAGCCCTCGTCGGCCGTGAAAGTAAGAGCGGATCGCGCCGGACCGCAGGTCTCGATCGTCATCGACGATCGTGGGCCGGGCGTGCCGGAGCCCGACCTGCAGCGCATCTTCGAGCCGTTCTATCGGGTCGCGGAGTCGCGCGACCGCGATTCGGGCGGCACCGGTCTGGGCCTTGCGATCACTGCGCGCATCGTGTCGCTGTACGGCGGTAACGTGCAGGCTCACAACACGCCTGACGGCCTACGCGTCGAGATCGCGCTGCCCACTCTCTAATAGTGATCGTGGTTTGCCTTCTGCGCGACCGCATGACTGCGCAATAACTGAGCGCGTTCGCGCAGGGCGCTGACTTCTTCCGGCGGCACGGTACCTGCGCCGGCCTTCGCGAGCTCCAATGCGCCCTGCAGATCGAAGCGCAGCTCGATAGGCTCTGCGCTCGACAATCCACTACCGGAATAATGCAGCAGGCGCGCGCCGCGAAACTCGTATTCGCCGCTGCGTGCATCGGCGCGCTGCTCGACGATGCGCACGCGCTCTCCATCTTCGAAGGTCGCGTCGTACTTGGAGGCGATTCCCGCGGCATTGATGTGACCGCTCAGAGTAGGCGCGGCAGCACTCGCAGCTTTCGGTGCTGCGATTGCAGGTGCGAGCGGTGTGGTCTGCGGCGGCGCCGGTTCCTTCGAGCAAGCACCGAGCGCGAGCAGAATCAAGCCCGTCTGCAGGCTGCGACATGTCCTGAACATAAGGTTCACTGCGGTTACGAGATTGCGACTTCCACCGAGAAGCGCGTCATTCGATCACTGCCGCAGCCGTCGGATCAAGCTGTCGAGTGGTTCGAACGTGAAGCAGCTCACGCGGCCACTGCGGGCGTTCCTCTAGTCTGTTGCCCGCCGACTGCTCCACCCGACAACGACGGAGAACTCGATGAGCGCAGGTCATTCCGCTTCGACCCAGGTCCGACGCACGGCTCCGGCCGCGCCTGCGCGCCCGACTCAAGCTCCCGCTCGCAACAACAACCAGTTCGCCTTTGCCGCGGCCAGCGGCGACGACGAGATCCGGCTGCACCTCGGCGACATTCAGATGCCGCCTCCGGACACCGAGATGCGGGTCGAAGGCTTCAAGCCGACGCTGCTCAGCCGCCTGCTCGATCTGGTGATGCCGCTGCGTTGAACGTGTACGCTGCGGAGCCGTGCTCCGCGCGCTAACCATCCTCTTCCTGCTCCTGCTGACGGCGCCTGCCGGCGCCGCTCCTGCATTTGCCGACGCGGATGCAGACGTGCGCGCCGTATTTCAAGCGATGCAGGATCGGTTGCGCCTGATGAAGGACGTGGCCGCCTGGAAGCACGCCCGCAATGCGCCTGTCGTCGATTCCGAGCGCGAGCGACAGGTGCTCGAAGCGACGGTCCGACAGGCGAGCGCTCTCGGCATCGACGCCGCTTCGGCCCGACGATTGTTCTCGCTGCAGATCCGGCTCGCGGTCCGCGTGCAGGAATCCTTGATTGCCGACTGGCGTTCCGGCGCGACCGCACCACAGGAGGTGCGCGATCTTGCAGGCGAGCTGCGCCCGCAGCTCGACCGCATCGGCGCTGAGTTGCTGCACGCCATCTATCTGGCGCTGCCCGAGTTTCAGCGGCAGGACTTCGCCGCCCGCTACGGCGCCGATGCGCGAATCATCGACGCGCCTGGCCTCACCGACGCGGATCGGAGCGAGCTCACGAGCGCGCTCGCCTCGCTGCGGCCGGGTCCAGCACCGGCGCTGAAGCGCATTCGTGCAAACCATGTGCTGCGAATCGGCATGACCGGCGACTACGCACCGTTCAGCGTGGAGGAGGGCGGCTCGCTGCGAGGCGCAGACGTGGACCTTGCTCTGGCACTGGCTGCGAAGTTGCAAGTGCAGCCACAGTTCGTCAGGACGAGCTGGCCTGCTCTGATGCAGGACTACGCGGCCGGCCGTTTCGACGTCGCTGCTGGCGGCATCAGCGTAACGCCCGCGCGCACGGCGCAAGCTGCGTTCTCGATTCCTTACCATCGCGGCGGCAAAACGCCGATCGTTCGTTGTGGCACGCAAGCCGGCTTCGACACGCTCGCGGAAATCGATCGGCCCGGCGTGCGCGTCGTCGTCAATCCCGGCGGTACCAACGAGCAGTTTGCACGCGAACACCTGAGTGCCGCGCAACGCATCGTGCACGCCGACAACCGGACGATCTTCGCCGAGGTCGCCGCAGGCCGCGCCGACGTGATGGTCACCGACGACGTGGAAGTCGACCTGCAGGTGCGCCGCGATCCGCGGCTGTGCCGCGCGTCGAAGGCGACATTCACGGTGGCGCAGAAGGCAGTCCTGTTACAGCGAGATGCAGCTCTCGAAGCGGCGGTCAATGCGTGGTTGCAGGATGCGATCGCCGCGGGAACGCCGGCCGCGTGGCTCGACGCGGCCATGCATTAAGTCAGCGGCCGGCTCACCGGCGCACGGGTGTAATTCGCCGGCAGCGCTGATCGCAGGGCCCCACTTTCTGTATGCTTCGTCAACTGCGGCAGTTCGCAGCTGGAGGTCAACTCAGATGGGCTGGATAGTGTTCGGCGTCCTCATCGCTATCGCACTGTTCTTCGTTTCTATCTACAACCGGCTGGTGAGCGGCCGCAACGCCTACAAGAACGCGTTCGCGCAGATCGACGTGCAGCTCACGCGTCGCCACGACCTGATCCCGAACCTGGTGGAAACCGCCAAGGGCTACATCAAGCACGAGCGCGAAACGCTCGAAGCGGTCATCGCCGCGCGTAACAGTGCCGTCAGCGGGTTGAAGCGCGCCGCCGCGAATCCCGGCGACCCGGCTTCGGTGCAGCAACTTGCTGGCGCGGAAGCGCAGCTCAACGGCGCACTGGGCCGTCTGTTCGCGGTCGCCGAGGCCTATCCTGACCTGAAGGCGAACCAGAACATGATGCAGCTCTCCGAAGAGCTGACCACGACGGAGAACAAGGTCGCGTTCGCGCGCCAGGCGTTCAACGATGCGGTCATGAACTACAACAACGCGCGGGAGATGTTCCCCAACAGCATCGTCGCAGGCATGTTCATGTTCACGCCGGCGCAGCTGCTGGAAATCGAGTCGCCGGAGAAGCGCGCCGTTCCGCCGGTCAAGTTCACGTAGCCCGGCACAGGTGAACTTCTTCAAGCGCCAGGACGAGGCGCGCCGAGCGACGCGGCGCCTCGTCGTCCTGTTCGGCCTGGCAGTCATTGCGGTCGTTGCGTCGGTCGATCTCGTCGTCTTCCTGCTGATGCGGCAGGGCGAGGCTCACGCGCACGGCTACATGCCGCCACTCACCGAATGGCTCGCCGTACACCCGCGCATGGTCGCCGGCACCACTCTCATGGTGCTGGCGGTCATCGTGCTCGCGAGCTTTTACAAGACGATGGTGCTGGGCGGCGGCGGTGGAGTCGTCGCCCGCTCGCTCGGCGGCTCGCGTATCTCGGCCGACACGACCGATCCGCTGCAGCGGCGGCTCCTCAACGTGGTCGAGGAAATGGCGATCGCTGCCGGCGTGCCGATGCCCGAGGTCTACCTGCTCGAGCAGGAGAGCGGCATCAACGCATTCGCGGCGGGCCACAATGCATCGAACGCCGCGATCGGCGTGACGCGCGGCACGTTGACGACGCTGAATCGCGCCGAGTTGCAGGGCGTCATCGCGCACGAGTTCAGCCATATCCTTAACGGCGACATGCGGCTCAACGTGCGGCTGATGGGCCTGCTGTTCGGGTTGCTGGTGATTGCACTGATCGGGCGCACCGTGTTGCGCGGTGCGACGCGGGTGCGCGGCGATCGTAAGGGCGGCGTCTTCGTCGTACTGGCGATCGCGCTCGCCGTGCTCATCATCGGCTACGTCGGGTTGTTCTTCGGCCGGCTGATCCAGGCGGCGGTGTCGCGCTCGCGCGAAGCGCTCGCGGACGCGTCGGCAGTACAGTTCACGCGAGATCCGGATGGACTGCGCGGAGCGCTCGTCAAGATCGGCGCGAGCAGTGCGGGCTCGCGGCTCGGCAATCCGGAGGTCGAAGAGGTCGCGCACATGCTGTTCGCTCCTGGCATGAGCCGCTTCTTCGCTACGCATCCACCGCTCCTCGAGCGCCTCAAGGCAATCGATCCGCGCTTCGATCCGAAGGAAATCGATACCGCCCGCGCCCGTCTGGCTGCGGCAGCGGCTGCAGGCGAAACGCCGGCGGCAGCGGCGAAGGCAGCTCCAGCGATGTCGATCATCGACCTGCCAGCCGCGGGCCCGTCGATGATCGCCGGACTCGTCGGCAATCCCGGCACCGCGCACATGCAGCTCGCGCGCGGAATTCGCGAATCGCTCCCTGAAGCGATCGTGACGGCCGGTCGACATCCGCAATCGGCGCGCGCGCTGCTGCTGGCGCTCGCCCTCGATTCGAATCCCGAGATACGCGCGCGGCAGAAGCAGGCAATCGCATTGCGGTTGTCGGCGGAGATCGCTGCCGTGACCGGTTCTCTCGAGCCGCTCGTCGATGCACTGGAACCGGAGCAGCGGATTCCGGCATTGCTGCGCGGGTTTCCGACGTTGCGTCAGCTCACACACGAAGAGCGCGTCCAGCTGATGGCGTGTCTCAATGGCATGCTGCCGCGGGACGGGAACGTCTCGCTGCACGCCTACGTCCTGCGCAAGCTCGCGCAGATGCATTTGCGTGACGATCTGAATCCTCGCGCGCGTCCGACGCGCCTGACACTGCAAGCCGTGCAGCAGGATGCGCAGGTCTTGTTTTCAGTCCTTGCTCAACACGGCCACAACGATGAGACCAGTGCCAGGCGAGCGTACGAAGCCGGCATGCATCACCTGTTTCCGCGCGCGCGGCCCGCTTACGCAGCCCCCAGTCCGTGGCCGGCTGCGCTCGACATGGCGCTGAGCCGGCTCGATCAGCTCGTCCCGCTTGCCAAAGAGCAGCTGGTCGAGGCGATGGTCGCGACGGTCACTCACGACCAGCAGCTGACGATGGGCGAAGCGGAGCTGCTGCGCGCGGTCTGCGCGGGCCTGCATTGCCCTTTGCCGCCGCTGGTCGCGAGCTGACACTCACAGTGACTTGAGGTATTCCGCCAGATCCGTCTTCTCCGCCGCCGTCAGGCCGAGCGCGAACTGACCGTTGTAGTGATCGATCACCTGGCGGAGCGAAGCAAAGCGCCCGTCGTGATAGAAGCCGCCTTTCGTGTGCGTCCACAGTCCCTTGAGCGGCGCCGTGCGATAACGCTCGTCGGGCGAGCGCCGCGCCTGGAAGTCATCGATGCCGATCTCCTCGGGCGTGTGCATGTTCCAGCCGGGCTCGGTGTAGAGCGGCGGCACGTGGCAACGTGCGCAGTCCGCCTTGCCCGCGAATAGCGCCTTGCCGCGTTTGGCGGCGGCTGCATTGAAGCCGCTCGACGGCGCTCGCGGCGCGGGCAGACTCAATTGATAGACATGCAGCGCGGCCAGCTTGCCGGTGATCAGGTCCGGATCCTTGCGGACATCGCCGAAGCCCGCTGCGGCGGCGATCGGAAACTTGCTCGCGTCGTTGAGCCGCGGATCGTAGAAGGTGCCGCTGCCCTGCATCTCGAGGTTCGCTACGAACGCATTCCAGTGCGTCACCGAGCCCCAGCCTGTCCACGTATGCATGTTGACGCCAGCAAGGCCGAACGCAGGCGGAATCAGCGTTGCGGCCGACTTGCCGTCCGGACGGAACGCCTGGCCATCGAGCAGCAGTTCGGCGTCGAACTTCCCCGGTCCCCAGCTGCGCAATACGGCGCGCACTGTGGCGGCGTCGATACCCGGTTGCGCGAGTCGCAGCAGGTCGACGAACGGCTGCACGCTAGGGGACAGAGCGATGATCGCGCCGACGTTGAGATCGCGCGCGGCCCAGCCGTCGAGCCGAGTCCCGATGCCGGGCGCGAGCGAGTTGTCGACGGTCGAATGACACAGGGCGCACGTAATACCCACAGATTGCAGCCGGTCGCTACGCTCGTCGAAGAATCCGCGCACGCCGACCACTGCATCGAGCTTCAATAGCGCGACAGTGATGGCCGGATTCGTCAGATCGACCCGCCCGCGGCGCAGCTCGTTGCGCAAACTGTGGGGCAATGCGTTCACATCGACTTTGAGGCCGAGCTCGAGAGCGGCCTTCGGGCTCAAGCCTGCGCCGACGCCGCCGTTCGCCTGGCCGGCAATCGCGCGATGCAGGCCGAGCGTGTCGCCCCAGAACGCCTCGTCGCCGAACGTGTCGAAGCGGAAGATCTTGCGGCCGCGGAGAATTTGCACGACGCCGCTGGCGATGTTGCGCTGGTCGACGGCGGGCAAGGATTGCACGTCCTTGGAGACCCTCGCGGCGTCGGACTGCGGATCGTCCGTGGCGAGCGCCAGCCCGCACCAGGGAATCACTACGAAGGCAAGCGCGCGCAGCCGTCTCATGACCGTCTCCTTCCGTTGCATTTGCAACAGAGGACGGATGGCGCGCGGCCGAGGTTCCTCAGTTACCGCGGTAACACTCGCTCACTTTGTAAGCGCGCGCATGTCGACGCGCATTCGACCGCGCGGCGAGTACTGCACGACGCCGCGTTGGCGCAGGATGTTGAGCGCGGTGGAAACTCTTTCACGCCGCGCCATCACCATCTGTGCGACCTCGTCCTGCGTCAGGTAGGTGGCGATCTCCACCAGCTCGCCGTGCGGCTCGCCGAGCTTGCTCGCAAGCGAGCGCAGCGTCTTCACCACACGGCCCATCAGATCGTCGTTGGCGAGGCTGTTGAGCTGGTCGTAAGCCTCGGCGAGCGCGCCGCCGAGCACTTCGACGAGATCCTGCAGCGCTGCAGGGTGATGCGCGAGCGCTGCCATCGCATCGTGGAACGGCACTGACACGAGATCCGCGCGCTCGACCACGACTGCGCGGTCGCGCCGCACCGGTTCGAACGCGCACAGCTCGCCGAAGACGTCTCCTTCCTTGCGTACGTCGTAGATGATCTCGCGGCCGTCGGCGATGATCGTTCCGATCTTGACTACGCCGCCGCGCACGAACCACAGGGCTCGCTGGGTGTCGCCGAGGTCGTAGACCACCGCGTCCTCCTCGAACGAGGCCGGGACCCGGTCGCGCAGCAGAATTTCGCAGAAGCGTCCGCGGAACACGCCGGCGAGCGCGAACGACAGCGCAGCACTGGCCAGCGGCTCGGTCGGGGCGGCGGGCAAAGTGACCATGGCGGCACCGTAGGACCACTCGCGGCGGTTGTCACGCGAAACAAGACACCATGTGACACTTTTCTGGTATTCAATGCGGCCCTTCCCTGTCCCACCGAACACTGGGGTGCATTCCTCGTCCATGTCCCATTCCATCGTCATTCGCGGCGCGCGCCAGAACAATCTCAAAAACCTCGATCTCGAGCTGCCGACCAACGAGCTGATCGTCGTCACCGGCGTATCGGGCTCGGGCAAGTCATCGCTCGTGTTCGACACGATCTACGCCGAGGGCCAGCGCCGCTACGTCGAGACGTTCTCGCCGTACGCCCGGCAGTTCCTCGACCGCATGGACCGCCCGCAGGTGGAGCGGATCGAAGGCATTCCGCCGGCAATCGCGATCGACCAGACCAATCCGGTGCGCACTTCGCGCTCGACCGTCGGCACGATGACGGAGCTCAACGACCACTTGAAGCTGCTGTTCTCGCGCGCCGCCCTGCTGTATTGCCGCGATTGCGGCGCGCCCGTGCGGCGCGATTCGGCGCAGAGCATTTACGCGGAAATCGACGAGCGCCTGACGACAGCCGGGCTGCGCGAGGCCAGGCTCGTAGTGACTTTCCCGGTGCCCGTGCCGCACAACTTCAGCGAGACCGAGGTGCTAGGGCTGCTGGAGAAGCAGGGCTACACGCGCGTGTTCGCTCGCAACGAGGCCAAGACCCAGTCGACTGCCGAGCCCAACGCCCGCAAGGGCAAACGCGGAGCTGCGCGCGCGCAGACGAACGGCAACGGCGGTGTCGTGCTCGAGATGATTCAGGATCGCGTGCGTTTTGCCAGCGCCGAGCGCGATCGCGTGATCGAGGCTCTGGAGTCGGCGTTGCGCATCGGCCGCGGGCGCGTCGCGATCCATGTGCTCGAAGACGGGGAGCGCGTGGCGCGCGTGTGGCGCTTCTCATCCGACCTGCATTGCGCGGACTGCGACATTCATTATCGCGAGCCGACGCCAAGCCTGTTCTCGTTCAACTCGCCGCTCGGCGCCTGCGAGAGTTGTCGCGGCTTCGGCCGCATCATCGGCATCGACTTCGGCCTCATCGTGCCCGACGAAGCGAAATCGCTGCGCGGCGGCGCCGTGCGGCCGTGGCAGACCGAAGCGTATCGCGAATGCCAGGACGACCTGGTCCGCTATGCACGCAAGCGCGGCGTACCGCTCGATACGCCGTGGCGCGAGCTGAGCGCACAGCATCGCAAGTGGGTGCTGGAAGGCGAGGGCAGCTGGGAAGACAAGCTCTGGTACGGCGTGCGCCGCTTCTTCGCGTGGCTCGAGACCAAGGCGTACAAGATGCACATCCGCGTGCTGCTGTCGAAGTATCGCGCGTACACGCCGTGCACGCAGTGCGGCGGGGCGCGTCTGAAGACCGACGCGCTGCTGTGGCGGCTCGGAACGCAACAGGATGCTGCAAGCGTTCTCACCGAGGCGACGCGGTTTGCGCCTCGCGGGAGCCGATGGACCGCCGACACGATGACGAAGCTCGCAGGCATCGGCATCTACGAGCTCATGCTGATGCCGATCGAGCGCTGTGCTGCATTCTTCGATCGGCTCACATTGCCTGCGCCGCTCGATGAGGCGAGCGATCTCGTGCTGCGCGAAATCCGCAGCCGCTTGAAGTTCCTGCTCGACGTCGGGCTCGGCTATCTGACGCTCGACCGGCAGTCGCGCACGCTGTCCGGCGGCGAAGTGCAGCGGATCAATTTGACGACGGCGCTCGGCACGTCGCTGGTCAACACGCTGTTCGTGCTCGACGAGCCCTCGATCGGTCTGCATCCGCGCGACATGGGACGCGTGATCGACGTGATGAAGCGCTTGAAGCAGTCGGGCAACTCGCTGCTCGTCGTCGAGCACGATCCGCAGGTGATGCAGGCAGCGGATCGCATCCTCGACGTCGGTCCGGGGCCGGGAGTGAAGGGCGGCGAGATCGTGTTCTTCGATCGGCCGTCGCGTCTGCCGGGCGCACAGCGCTCGCTCACTGCGGATTACCTGACGGGCAAGAAGAAAGTGAACGGGCATGAAGCGGACAGCGGATCACGGATTGCGATCAGCGCAACAGAGGCCAGCGCGCTGCGCATTCGCGGCGCGCGCCAGCACAATCTCAAGGGCATCGACGTCGCCATTCCTCTGAACCGGCTCGTATGCATCACCGGCGTCTCGGGGTCGGGCAAGTCGACTCTCGTGCAGGATGTTCTCTACCCCGCATTGCTCAAACGTTTCGGCAAGCCCACCGAAGTGCCCGGCGCGCACGAGCGCATCGAAGGCGCGGATGTGCTCGGCGCGGTCGTGATGGTCGATCAGGCGCAGATCGGCCGCACCACCCGCTCGAACCCGGCGAGCTACGTCGGTGCGTTCGATGCGATCCGCAAGCTGTACGCGGCGGAGCCGCTCGCGCGGGAACGCGGCTATACGCTCGGCACCTTCAGCTTCAACTCCGGCAACGGTCGCTGCCCGAGCTGCGGCGGCAACGGCTTCGAGCACGTCGAAATGCAATTCCTGTCGGACGTGTATCTGCGCTGCGGCGAGTGCAACGGACGGCGCTATCGCGCGGAGATCCTGGAAGTCACGCTGAATCGCGGTGCGTCGCGCGGCCGCAGCATCGCGGACGTACTCGACATGACTGTCGCCGAAGCCGTCGAGTTCTTCGCCGGCGAGCGCGAAGTGCTCGGCCGGTTGCGGCCCCTGGTCGAGGTCGGGCTCGACTATCTGAAGCTCGGGCAACCGGTGCCGACGCTGTCGGGCGGCGAGGCGCAGCGACTGAAGCTCGCGGGTCATCTCGCAGCTGCGGACGAACGACCCAACGGCACGGCCGATGCGCGCGGCAAGTTGTTCCTGTTCGACGAGCCGACGACGGGCCTGCACTTCGACGACATCGCGAAGCTGTTGCACGCGTTCCGCCGGCTGATCGATGCCGGTCACTCGCTGCTGGTGATCGAGCACAACCTCGACGTCATCGCGGCCGCGGACTGGTTGATCGATCTCGGTCCCGAAGGCGGCGATGCGGGCGGAGAGATCGTTTGCGAGGGCACGCCGCGCGAGGTGATGAAAATTGAGCAGTCGCACACGGGCAAGGCGTTGCGAGAAGCGGATAGCGGATGGCGGATAGCGGATAGCAAAGAGCCAGATGCCTCCGGATCCGAACCATCCGCCATTCGCAATCCGCTATCCGCTTCTTCTTCCTCCATCTCCATTCACGGAGCGCGCGAGCACAACCTGCAGAACATCGACGTGCAGGTGCCGCGCAATCGCTTCACCGTCGTCACGGGCGTGTCGGGCTCAGGGAAGTCCACGCTCGCGTTCGACATCGTGTTCGGCGAAGGGCAGCGTCGTTACCTCGAATCGCTCAACGCGTACGCGCGCCAGTTCGTGCAGCCGGCGTCTCGTCCCGATGTGGATGCGATCTTCGGCATTCCACCGACGGTCGCGATCGAGCAGCGCACCAGTCGCGGCGGTCGCAAGAGCACGGTTGCTACGCTGACCGAGATCTACCACTTTCTGCGCCTCCTCTACGTCAAGCTAGGCACGCAGTACTGCCCCGATTGTGACGTCCCGATCGAGCCGCAGAGCTACGAGTCCATCGCGGCGCGGCTGTTGAAGGACTACCGCGGCAAGAAAATCGCGGTACTGGCGCCGCTCGTCGTAGCGCGCAAGGGTTACTACACGGACCTCGCCGCGTGGGCGGCCAAGAAGGGTTACGCGCATCTGCGCGTCGATGGTGTTCTGCAGCCGACCGACAAGTGGCCGCGGCTGTCGCGCTTTCACGAGCACACGATCGAGTTGCCGGTCGCGATACTTACGGTGTCGCCGCGCGCCGAGCGCGAGTTGCGCGCCGCGCTGACGACTGCGCTGGATTTCGGCAAGGGCGTCGTGCACCTGGCGATCGACGGTCGCGCGCCCGCGATCTTCTCGACGCGCCGCGCGTGTCCGTCGTGTGCCCGCAGCTTTGCCGAGCTCGATCCGCGGCTGTTCTCCTTCAACTCCAAGCACGGCTGGTGCGAAGAATGCTTCGGCACTGGCTTGAAGCTGCGCGGCTTCGATGAAGAACAGACCGGCGAAGAATGGTGGTGGAGCGAGGGCGCGGACGCTAACCAGACGTGCGCTGCGTGCGAGGGCGAGCGGCTCAATCCAATTGCGCGCAACGTGCGCTTCCGCAAGCTGTCGATCGCGACGCTGACTGCTCAGTCGGTCGCCAGCATGCGCGCGACGGTCGCAGGACTGAAATTGCAGGGTCGCGAGAGCGCGATCGCGCGCGACGTGCTCGCGGAGATCAATTCGCGTCTGGCATTCCTCGAGGAAGTCGGGCTGGGCTATCTGGCGCTCGACCGCTCGGCGCCGACGTTGTCGGGCGGGGAAGCGCAGCGGATCCGGCTCGCTGCGCAGCTCGGCTCCAACCTGCAGGGCGTGTGCTACATCCTCGACGAGCCGACGATCGGCCTGCATCCGCGCGACAACCGCATCCTGCTCGACACGCTCGCGCGTCTCGCCGCGAAGGGCAATTCCCTGCTGGTCGTCGAGCACGACGAGGACACGATCCGGCGAGCCGATCACGTCATCGATCTCGGCCCCGGCGCAGGCACGCGCGGCGGCCATGTCGTCGCTGCCGGGACGGCGCAAGAGTTGCAGCGCTCGCCGCAATCGATCACCGGTCGCTTGCTGGCAGAGCCATTGCGTCATCCGCTCGCGCCGCGGCGCGCAGTGAACGGCCGGTCGCCGGCGCTCACGATCGAAGGTCCGTCCATGCACAACCTGCGCAAGCAGACCTGCCGCGTACCGCTCGGTCGGCTCGTGGTCGTCACCGGTGTTTCGGGATCCGGCAAATCGACGCTGGCGCGCGATGTCCTGCACGACAATCTGCGCGGAGCGCTCGGCCGTCGCCGCGGGGCGAAGCCGAGGTGGCAAGGGTGCCGCGGTATTCGCGGCTGGGAGCAGGTCGGTCGCGTGCTGGAAGTGGATCAGACGCCGATCGGCAAAACGCCGCGCTCATGCCCGGCCACGTACGTCGGTTTCTGGGATGCGATCCGCCGCGTGTTCGCGGAGACGACGGAAGCGCGCATGCGCGGTTACACCGCGTCCCGCTTTTCGTTCAACACCGCCGGCGGGCGCTGCGAAGGCTGCGACGGGCAGGGCCTGCGCCGCATCGAGATGAGTTTCCTGCCGGATGTGCGCGTGATCTGCGATACCTGCGGCGGCCGGCGCTTCAACCACGACACGCTCACCGTCGAGTACAAGGGCAAGAGCATCGGCGAGGTGTTGATGATGAACGTCGACGACGCCGTCGACTTCTTCGCCGCGCACCCGCGCATCCATCACGCGCTGCGGCTGCTGCAGGACGTGGGCCTCGGCTACCTGACGCTCGGACAGCAGAGCCCGACGCTCTCCGGCGGCGAAGCACAGCGCATCAAATTGGTGACCGAGCTTTCGAAGGTGAGCTACGCGGGCGCGCGTACCAACGGCACTGCGCCCGGTACGCTGTACGTGCTGGACGAGCCGACGGTCGGCTTGCACATGGCAGATGTCGAGAAGCTGATCCGCGTGCTGCATCGGCTGGTCGATGCCGGCAACACCGTGGTGGTGATCGAGCACGATCTCGACGTGATCGCGGAAGCGGACTGGATCATCGATCTCGGACCGGAAGGCGGCGATGCAGGCGGGCGGCTGGTCGT
Organism: Steroidobacteraceae bacterium; assembly: GCA_035606615.1. Lineage (GTDB taxonomy): Bacteria > Pseudomonadota > Gammaproteobacteria > Steroidobacterales > Steroidobacteraceae > Steroidobacter. The sequence goes on along the minus strand of DATNFA010000028.1, from coordinate 35,667 downwards.
GCAGGGCGCACCCGACGAGGTCGCGCGTGCCGCGCGCAACTCTCACACTGCGCGCGTGTTGCGGCCGTTCCTGCGCGATCGCGGTCAGCTCGCCAAGGCGCGCTCGAACGCCGGCGTGTGACTGCGCAGCCAACGCTCGAACGGGCGGATCTCCGGATACAGCTCGCGCGACTTCGCGAGGTCGATGCGCCGGTTCGGCACGTACTGCCGGTTGAACTCGAACATGTCCGCGAGATCGCGCGCACCGGGAAAACCCAAGGCCGCGAACGCATCGTGCGCGATGTGGCGATAAGCGAACGGACGGTGCAGCACGCGGTGCATGACTTCGGCGTAATCGTCGCAGCGCAAGTCGTCGCCGACGACGCCGACGACTCTGTCGCGATACCAGAACGACTCCGCGAAGATCGCGGCGACCACGCCGCCCAGGTCTTCGGCCGCGACGGCCGCGAGCGGCGTGCTGCCCTGGGGGAAGCCGAACACATAAGTGCCGTCGCTCTGCCGGCGCGGCGGGAAGTGACTGAGGAAGTTCTCGTAATAGAACGCAACGTGCACGTAGGTTGCGGGCAGTCCCGCGCTGCGCGCGTATTCTTCGATGCGCCCTTTCGTGTCGAGGTGTGGCACGGCGAGCCGGCCGCCGGACAGAAACTTGGCGTGCGGCAGGGTGCTGATGACCGCGTGCTGTATACCGCTCGCGGTGAGCGCATCGACGAAATTCCGGCCGTGCTCGAACTCGCGCTCGAAGTGTTCCCAGTAGTTGGTGACCCCGAACGCACCATCGCAGCCGCGCAGCGCGGCGCGCAAGGCTACGGGATTGTTCAGATCGCCAGCGACGATTTCTCCGCCGAGTTCGGCGATCGCCTTGGCCGCGGGTGAATCCGGTCGCCGCGTCAGGCAGCGCACCTTGTAAGAGTTCGTTCGCAAGAGGTGACGCGCTACAGAGCCACCCTGGGCGCCGGTAGCGCCCACGACCAAGATGCGCAGCAACGTAGACATGCTCGCTCGCCTCCTCCCCGATCGGCCATCCCTTTTGTAATCAGAGGCTTCCGTGGAGAACGTCGCGGTGCGCGGGCGCCTGCGCGCACCGTGCACTCAGATGCTTTACGACTGCCGCAACCGCGGCGCTAGTCGTGGTTTGCGCAGCGTTGCGCGAAACCCGGCGCAGTCGGGTCGGCACGTACGGTTGGAGAGTTCCGGCACGATTGGACAAGCAGCGCTTGCCCGCGAACCGTGCGGCTGTCGGAAATTCGGTACAGTGCGGACCCTGGCCAGATCGAGAATCACGGGTGGGGCATGAAGAACAACTCAGCGCGGGTCGCGGCGGCGCTCTTTTGCCTCGTGGGCGCGCGCACGGCGGCAGCTGCCGAGCTCGGCTTCTACCTCGGCGGCCAGGTCGGTCAGTCTTCCAGGGATTTAGCGCGCGAGTTCTACGAGTCGTTCAACGTCTTCATTCAGCAGACCTCCTCGTTCACGGCCACTGAAGATCGCACCTCCTTCGACGACAGCGGTATCGCCTTCGCGATCGTGGGCGGCTATCGCTTGACGCGGTACATCGCGTTCGAGGCCGGCTACACGAAATACGGCAAGGTCAGTTTCAGCTCGCACGCCACGGGCGACTTTCCGCTGGAGGGCGGCACCCTGCACAACAACATCGACAGCGAGCTCAGCGGCTTCTCCATTGCGGCTGTCGGCACGCTGCCGTTGTCGCGCGACTGGGAGTTGTTCGCCCGCGGCGGCGCGCTGTTCGCGACCAACAAGATCAGGATAGTGTCCGACGCGACCGGCCAGCAGTTCATTCCGGTGCCGGGCGACTTCGAAATTTCCGGCAGCAAGGACACGAACGAGACGTTCGCGGCCATCGGTATCAGCCGGCGCGTCTTCGAAATCTACGACCTGCGGCTCGAATACCAGCGCGTTTTCGACGCTGGCGCCGCGGATCTCGAAGGCGAGGGCGATCTCGACGCCGCCTTGCTGGGACTGAACGTAACGTTCTGACCCCCGACCTCCATCGGCTCTCCGCAGCCCGATCCCGGCCATAGCGGCTCCCCCGGGTCCAAACGTGCTCACCCGGGCCTGTCCCGGGGTCTGTTGTGCGTTGTCCGCAACAACACCCACCCCCCGTGTGGCGGGCTGTATACATGAAAGCCCTGCCAGCCCGGCAAAAGCCTCGGAAAGATGGGCCTTTCCGGCGATTTCCGGGCCCCGGGCGCCGTGCGGAATTAGCAACGGCGCTTTCAAAGCGCTCGATGCAGTTGTATGCTCGACACCACGCTTAGGTCCGAGGGTGCGGGGAACCAAACATCCAAGGGTCAAAAGTCGGTGCAACAACAGGGGAGCGTTTGCAGTCGCAGCTGGCCTTCGAGCGACTGACTCAAATCGTCCGAACTCATACACCTCTCGCAGGAGGAGCTATCAATGTCGACGAGTAACTCTATTCGGCACGCGGTTCGCTACGCGCTGCTGACGAGCGCTGCGGCCGGTGCCGCAATGCCCGCATTTGCAGCAGATCAAACCATTCAGGAAGTGGTCGTGACCGGTTCGCGCATCGCGCAGCCGAATCTCGAGACCACGAGCCCAGTCACGCAGGTGACCGCAGAGGACGTGATCACGCAGGGCGTGACCAAGATCGAAGATCTCGTGAACCAGCTGCCGCAAGCCTTCGCCGCGCAGAACGCGACGGTGGCAAACGGCTCAACCGGTACCGCAACGGTGAACTTGCGCGGCCTCGGGTCGGTCCGCACGCTGGTGCTGATCGACGGTCGCCGCATGCCGTACGGTGGTGTCACCTCCGCTTCGGCTGCAGCGGACCTGAACCAGATCCCGACCGCGATGGTCGAGCGCGTCGAAGTGCTGACCGGCGGCGCATCCGCCGTGTACGGTTCGGACGCTGTCGCCGGCGTCGTCAACTTCATCATGAAGAAGGACTTCGAAGGCATTCAGTTCGACGGCCAGTACAGCCTCTATCAGCACAACAACGACTTCGGTGGCCCGGGCGCAGTGAAGCTGCGCGACGTGATCGCCGGTCGTGCCGCGACGAATCCGGCGCAATTCGCACTGCCGGATGACAATGTCACCGACGGCAACGGCGTCCAGGGCACGCTGATCATGGGCGTGAGCACCGAAGACGGCCGTGGCAACATCACCGCGTACGCGTCCTATCAGGACAACCACGAGGTCCTGCAGCGCGACCGCGACTTCTCGGCGTGTTCGCTCGATGTGAACCCGACGGTGTCGTTCGCTTGCGGTGGTTCGAGCACGGCCTTCCCGGGCCGCTTCACGGACTTCGGCTCCAACAGCAACGCGAGCAACGGTCCGGACGGCAAGCCAGGCGGCGGTGACGACGTACCGGATACCAATCCGCTGCCGGGGTTCAACTCGTCGCTGGACGGCCAGACGTTCCGCGCGTTCAACGCCGGAACCGACCAGTACAACTTCGGTCCAGTCAACCACTACCTGCGTCCCGACTCGCGCTACAGCCTGGGCGCGATGGGTCACTACGAGCTGGCACCGTTCGCCGACCTGTACACCCAGCTGATGTTCACGGACGTCCGCTCGGTCGCGCAGATCGCGCCCGGCGGCATCTTCATCGGCGACACCTCGACCATCAACTGCGACAACCCGTTCCTGTCGGCGCAGCAGGCGACGACGATCGGTTGCGGCGCGCCGGCTCTGGCAGCGAGCACGACCATCAATCCGGCCACGACAGTCGGTCCGGATGGCAAGGCCGGTACGGCCGACGACGTCCCGGGCACTACGTTCCTGGCCGATCCGAACATCGTGCCGATGTACATCGGCCGTCGTAACGTCGAAGGCGGTGGTCGTCAGCAGGACTTCCACAACTCGTCGTTCCGCGGCCTGATCGGCTCGCGCGGCGATATCGCGGAAGGCTGGTCGTATGACGTCAGCACGCAGTTCTCGCGCACCAGCGCGAATACGCGCACGCTGAACTACTTCTCGCTGCCGAAGATCAACGACGCGCTGGATGCAGTGACCGATCCCGATACCGGCCTGCCAGTTTGCCGCTCCGGGAATGCGGGCTGCGTGCCGTACAACGTGTTCACGCCAGGCGGCATCACGCCGGAAGCCCTGGCCTACATCCAGGCTCCGGGCCTGCAGATCGGCATCATCGATCAGAACATCAACCAGGGTGTCATCACCGGCGACCTCGGCACGATCGGTGCCAAGCTGCCGTGGGCGGACGAGTCGATCAAGGTGGCGTTCGGTATCGAAAACCGCAACGAGCACCTGCAGAACACGCCGGACGACCTGCAGGCGCAGGCGCTGCTGTCGGGTTCGGGTGGCGCGACGATCGGCATCGAAGGCTCGATCAACGTCAACGACTACTTCATGGAAGCGAGCGTGCCGCTCGTGCAGGGCAAGCCGTGGGCCGAGCAGCTGTCGTTCGACACTGCGTATCGCTACTCGGATTACAGCTCGGGCACCACGACCGACACCTACAAGTTCGGCATGGACTGGGCGCCGATCGAGGACGTCCGCTTCCGCGCGAGCTTCCAGCGTGCGGTGCGTGCGCCGAACATCGTCGAGCTGTTCACCGCACAGGGCTTCAACCTGTTCGACATCGACGGCGATCCGTGCGGCGAGAACATCCAGTTCCCGACCGTGACGCCGGGCCAGCCGGCGCCGCCGCCGCCTGTTGCGAGCCTTGCAGAGTGCGTCGCGACCGGCGTGCCGGGGAGCCAGTTCGGTTCCGACAACCTGGACAGCCCGGCTGGCCAGTATCAGTTCAACCAGGGTGGCAACACGGCGCTGACGCCGGAGACCTCGGACACGTACTCTTACGGCATCGTGTTCACTCCGCGCTTTGCACCGGGCCTGTCGATCTCGGTTGACTACTTTGACATCAAGATCGATGACCTGATCTCGACGTTCGGAGCGGACAACACGCTGTCGGCGTGCTACGAGTTCAACGACGCACCGGCTTGCGGACGCATTCACCGCAACCAGAACGGCCAGTTGTGGATCGGCGACGGCAACGTCGACGACCTCAACATCAACATCGGCGGTCTGGAAACCTCGGGCGTCGACCTGAACATGAACTACACGGGTCTGGACGTCGGCAGCTGGGGTTCGTTGAACTTCAACCTGACCGGCACCTACCTCAACGAGATCATCACTGATCCAGGTGCGGAAGGCTTCCCGGCGTTCGACTGCACCGGCAAGTTCGCGGGTGCCTGCGTCAGCAGCTTGACCACCGCGGTCAATCCTGAGGTGCGCACGCGCTTCCGCATCGGCTGGGAGACGCCGTGGAACGTCGATCTGGCGTTGACGCACCGCTACATCAGCGCCGTCACGCAGGAAGACGCGCCGCTGAACCGTATCGATCGTCATCTGCCGCACGAGAACTACTTCGATCTGTTCGGCAGCTGGACGGTTACGGATCAGGCATCGGTCCGCCTGGGTATCAACAACATCCTCGACAACGATCCGTCGATCAACTCCAGCGTGGGTACGACGGGTAACGGCAACACGTATCCGCAGGTGTACGACGCCCTCGGTCGCTTCATCTTCGCGGGCGTGACCGTGAAGCTCTGAGTCGAGACGGTACTCAGTCCAATAATTGGTCGATAAACTTGGCGGCGGTTCCTCACGGAACCGCCGCTTTTTTTATGACTGAACCCCTCCTCAGCGGCCTCGCCGCATCGCCCGACGTCTGCGTGCAGAAGATCGATCTGGCACGCGGCGCGGCATTGCTCGTGCAGTTGAACGAGGGCGCTTATCGCGCCGCGAGCTTCCTCGACGACCGGATCCTGACTGCCGGCCTCAAAGGCGCCTGGGCGAGCCTGGAGAGCGTGCTGGAGGCGGCTGGAGCGGGCGCAGGCGGCAAGCCGCTGCATTTCATCTTTCACACCGGTCACGTCGGCTCGACGCTGCTCAGTCGCCTGCTTGATGAGAGCGGCTGTGTGCTGTCGCTGCGCGAGCCGCTGCCGCTGCGGACGCTCGCCGATGCGCGCGACGTTCTCGGCACACCGGAGTCGTTGCTGAGTCCGACGGACTACCAGAGCCTGGAGCGCACGTTGTTGCAGCTCTGGAGTCGCGGCTATGGCGGTACGCACAGCGTCATCCTCAAGGCCACCAGCAGTGCCTGCCGGCTTGCGACGTCGTTGCTGGAACGGCTGCCCGGCGCGCGCGGTGTGTATCTGAACCTCGGTGCCGAGCCGTACCTGGCGACGCTGCTCGCCGGTAAGAACTCGGCAGTCGATTTGCGCGGGCATGGGCCCGTGCGTATTCGCCAGCTGCAGGCGCGCATCCAGACGCCGCTGGCGCCGCTGCATGCATTGTCGCTGGGCGAGCTCGCAGCGATGAGCTGGCTCGCTGAGACCTGGAATCAGCACGACGCAGCCGATCGGTCTGGATCGCGAGTCCTGGCGCTCGATTTCGACGCGCTGCTGGCGGATGTCGCCGGCTCCGTGCGCCGCGTCGCCGATCACTTCCAGTTGCCGGTCGATTCGGGCTGGCTCACGGACATTGCGCGCAGCCCGGTGCTGATGCGCTACTCGAAGTCGCCGGACTTCGAATATTCTGCGCAGCTCAGGGGTCAGCTGCTGCGCGAATCGCGGCAGAGCAATGCCGCGCAAATCGCTGCCGGGCTGCGCTGGCTCGAGAACCTGGCGGGCTCGCAGCCCGCTGTCGCGCGGAAACTCCAATGAGCCCATCGAGCGACGTCGCGAACCTGACCACTTTGGGCAAGCGTCTGCTGGTCGGCGAGGGTGTGCCTGTATCGGTAGACAAAGGCATCGCGACCCTGCGCGATGCGGCTGCGCGCGGTAGTGGTGAGGCGGCTACACTGCTGTCGGTTTGTGCCGCGTGGGGCTTGGGACAACCGCGCAATATCGATTCAGCGCTCGATCACCTGACGCGCGCTGCACAGCTCGCGTGGCAGCCCGCATGTCGCGAGCTCGAGCTGCTGGCGCGAGACTCCGCGGCGGACCCGGCGACTCTGCGCCGCAAGGTCGATCTGGCGTCCTGGCGTTCGGCACCCGCGGCCCGCGTCCAGTTCGAGAAACCGCGCATCGTCGTCATCGAGCAGTTTGCCAGCGCGGAGGAATGTAACTGGCTCATCGGCCGCGCGGCCGGCGGCGCGTTGCAGCGAGCGAAGGTCTATCGTGGCAGTTCGACCGCGCAAGTTGCCGAGACGCGCACGAACCGCGAGATGTCGTTCACGATCTTCAACGCCGACGTCGTCCTCAGCCTGATCCGCGACCGCATCGCGGCGGTTGCCGGCACGCCGGTCTCGCATTTCGAGATCGCGAAGCTGCTGCACTACTCACCGGGCGAGCAGTTCGCGTTGCACGCGGACTTCATCGAGGCGAAGACCCCGGAGCTGGCGCGCGAGCTGGCGGCCCGCGGGCAGCGTTCGGCGACGTTCCTCATTTATCTGAACGATGGCTACGAAGGCGGGGCGACGCAGTTCCCGCGACTGTCCTGGCAATATCGCGGCGGGCGCGGCGACGCGCTGCTGTTCAGCAACGTCGATGCGAACGGCGCGGCCGACTACGACACGATTCATGCGGGCATGCCGCCGACGTCGGGCGAGAAGTGGGTGCTGTCGCAGTGGGTCCGCACGCGGCCCGTGGGACCCTGACTCCTAATCGCCGGTTTCTATTCCCGCGTTGCTCAGGTACGCCCGCAGCGGCGCGAGCTGCGCCGCATAGTTGTGCCAGCGCCCCGACGACCGTCGATACAGCGGCTCGCGCACCTGCCACACGCTCGCCGTCTTGACGGCGCCCACCCGCTGTTCGAACGACAAACACGCTTCTTCCCATTCGAGCCCGCAGAACTCGGTCAGCTGTTCCATCGCAGGCCGCGGCTCGTGCACCAGCGCGTCGTAATCGAGGTCGAGAATGTCCGCACCGTAGAGCGCTTTCCAGTGCGCCATCAGGCGCCGGTATTGCACGTAGTAGTGGCCGATGTCACCGAGCTCGAGCGCGTAGCTCATGCTGTGATCGAGATGCAGGAAGTAGATCGACAAGCAGTTGTCGAGCGGGTTGCGCACGGTGTGCACGATCCTCGCGTCCGGGAACAGCCGCTTGATCAGGCCGATGTACAGAAAGTTATCGGGCCGCTTGTCCGTTACGCGATCGCCTCGCGGGAACAGGCTCGCGAGCATTTCGAGATAGCGTGCCGCGAGTCCGTCGAGCTGCGTCTGCGTCACCGTCTTCATGGCTTCTGGAAACGGTGCCAACTCCGTGCGCACCAGCGACGGCAGGAACGCCAGCTCGCCGCCGGCAGCGACGCGTGAGTGGGCGGACAGGATCTGCTCGGCGAGCGTCGAGCCGGAGCGGAACATTCCACAGATGAAGACTGGACGAGACGACTGCGGCAGCCGTGCAGCTTGCGCTTGATCGGTGCGGAATCCGGCGATCAATGCATCGATGAGTCTTTCGTGCGCGCGCCGGTCGTAAGTAGCTGCGGGCCCTGCACTCTGGCGACTGTCGCGATTTGCCGCGCTGTAAGCGGCGAACGCCGCATCCCAGGCACCGCACGAGTCCAGCGCCTTGCCGAGCGCGAATCCCAGGTCAGCGCGATCCGCTGCCGACGCAGCCGGCTCGGCGATAGCCGCGCGCAATCTTGCGACGAGTGCATCGTCCGGCCCCGTGACTTGCTGCAAACCGGCGTAACGCGCCAATGCGATGTAGCAGCTCGGCTGCAGGGAGAGGATTCTTGCGTAGAGCGCGCTGGCTTCGGCCTGCTTACCGAAGTCCTCGCGCAGGTTCGCGAGATTCAGCAGCGCGGGAACATAGTTGGGATTGAGCGCCAGCGCTGCCTGCAGCTCGCGCTCGGCTGCGTCATCCTGCCGCAGGCAGTCGGAATAAATGACGCCGCGATTGAGATGGACTTCCTCGGGCTCCGAGACGCCGCGATCCAGCGCCTGTCGATAGGACGCGAGCGCCGCGTCGAAACGGCCGGCTTGCCGTTGCAGCCGCGCGAGGTTGTACCAGGTGTTCGCAAGTTCCGGCCAGCTCGCGAGCACGCGTACGTAGGCGGCTTCGGCTTCGGCGAGGCGCCCGGCCTTCTCCAGCGCGACCGCGCTGCGCAGCAGGACCTGCGGATCTGTTATGTGGTCGACCACATGCGCATCAGGTTCTGGCGCACGACATCGAGCCGCACGCGATTCTCCCAGCGCATCGTCGCGCCTTCGAGCGCTGCGATCTCGTTCAGCTCGTACACCTGCATGCGCTGATGCGGGTCGGGGATGTAGCTCTCGATGAACGTGATCGCGACCAGCCGCTCGCCGCTGCGTACCGGGATCACCTCGTGCAACGTGGTCGAGGGATACAGGATCGCCTCGCCGGGCACGCCCTTGAACGCGATCGCCTGGTTGCCGATCACGATCGACAGCTCGCCGCCCTCGTAGGTCGCCGGGTCGTTCAGGAACACCGTGCACGAGATATCCGAGCGCAGGCGCGAGCGGTCCAGCGGAATGAGCGCCGCGTCCGCGTGTGCGCCGTACTTCATGCCCGGGGCGTAGCGGCTCACCAGCGGCGGCGCGACGCGCTTGGGCATCGCGAAATCCATGAACTCGCGCGAGCGCGCAAAAGCCGTGCTGACCAGCTGCGAAGCCTCGGTGTGCTTCGGATCGGATGTGTCCGCCTGCAGGTTGTCCTTGGTCTGGTTGGCGGGATTGCTGGCGCGGCCCTCGACGAAACGAATCTCGCGGCTCAGAGCCGTGAGGCGCTCGATCTCGGGCGGCGCAAGCAGGTTGCGGATCTTCAGCAGCACGACAGATCTACCTCCGGAATCTTCAAACGCTGGACGTCGGCTGCGTGCCGTTGAAGGCGTCGGTGGCCGCGATGATCTCGCCGATCACGGCGCGCTCGTCCGGCGACAGCCGCGGGCTCCAGACGTCGCAGATGAAAATGATGCGCGTCTGCTCGCTGTCGTTCCACGCTTCGTGCTCGATCGTATCGTCGAACACCCAGGCTTCGCCGAGGCGCCACTGACGCGTCTCGCCGCCGACGCGGAAGCCGCAGCCGGGCGGCACGATCAGCGGCAGGTGCACGACCAGGCGGAAGTTCGCGACGCCGGTGTGCGGCGGGATGCGCGTCTTCGGCTGGAGTACCGAGAACAGCGCCGAAGGCGAGCGCAGCGGGACTTGCGCCTGCGGCAGCCGCGACAGCACTTCCATCGTCGCCGGCGCCCGGCGGCAGCGCTCGGCGATCGGCTGGCCCTTCTCGTAGAAATGAAACGCGCTCCAGCGCGGCGAGTGGTTCAGCTCGCGCCACTGATCGAGCGGCATGTGGTCGTCATAGTGAATGTAGGGCGCGAACCCCGGCTGGTCTTCGCGCAGGATCGTCGCCAGCTCCTGCTGCATCGGCACGGTCGCCGCTTCGAGGTCTGCGAGCCACGGGAACTCCTCGCGCTCGTAGAACTCGATCGCCGGCAGCCCAGGATAGAAATACTCCAGCGGCTCCTGCTGGTAGCGCTTGCGGACCCGCAAGTTCATGTCGATGAAGGATTCCAGGCGCCGCCGCTCCGCGGGCGCGCACTGGCTTTGCGTATCGCCGATGCGGGCGCGGATGAAATCCTGCAGCTCGCTGGTGTGGCGGCTGTGAATCTCGCGCCCGTGCGCGACCGCCTGCTGCGTCGGCCGGTCGAGATAGTTGTCGGGCGGCGCATTGGCCAGCGCGGCGCCATAGGCGCCGGCTGCCGCTTTCATGTCGCCTTCCCGTTCCAGGAGCGTGGCGCTCATCAGCAGCGCGGGGAAGTTCCTGGGCTCGCGCCGCAGGACCTCGCGCAGGGCTGCGAACGCGCCGTTCGCGTCGTTGAGGCGGCGTCGGACCGCGGCGAGGTTCAGCCAGCCCGGGACGCTGGACGGGTCAGCGGCGACCAGCCGTTGCAGCAGTGCCTGGGCCGTGGCGAAATCGCCGGCGCCGAGGGCCTGCATGGCCGCCTGGTTCAGGCCGGCGGGATTCTCAGACATGGCGCAACTATACTGTCACGGGCATGAACATCAACGAGATCGAACGGGTGCTCGCGGCGGAGCCGCGCAACGTTCGGGCCCTCATCCTCAAGGCGGACTACCTGGCGAATGCCGGCGACGCGCGCTCGGCCTCGTCGTACTACCTGGCTGCGCTAAAGGCAGCGGGTCCGCCGCAGCAGGTCGCTCGCGAGTTGCAGCCCGAGCTGCAGCGCGCGCGCTCCATGTACGAGCGCTATGCGAGCCAGTATCAGGACTACATCCTCGGCCAGCTGACGGCACACGGCTTCGACCCGGCGACCAGCAGCCCGCGCTTCGCGCAATCCCTCGACATCGTGCTCGGCAAGAAGCGGATCTACCTGCAGCAGCCGCGTTACTACTATTTCCCAGGTCTGCCGCAGGTTCAGTTTTACGAGCGCGAGCAGTTCCCGTGGCTGGCAGCGCTGGAGCGCGAGACCGACGCCATCGCCGCCGAGCTGCAGGCCGTGATGCAGCAACCGGCCGCGTTTGCTCCATACGTGCAGGGCGATCGCAAGCGCCCGCCGAACGAGCAGGCAGGCATGCTGAACAATCCGGCATGGAGCGCTTTCTATCTCTGGAAGAACGGCGAGGTCGTCGCCGAGAACGCTGCGCGCTGCCCGCGCACGATGCAGGCACTGCAGGACGTGCCGCTCGCCCGAGTGCCGAACCGCTCGCCGTCGATTTTGTTTTCGCTGCTGCAGCCTGGAGCGCACATCCCGCCGCACAACGGCCTGGTGAACACGCGGCTGATCTGTCACCTGCCGCTGCTCGTGCCCGGCCAATGCACGTTCCGGGTCGGTAACGAGCTGCGGGATTGGCACAAGGGCCAGGCCTGGCTGTTCGACGATACGATCGAGCACGAAGCCTGGAATCGCAGCGGCGAGACGCGGGTCATATTGTTGTTCGACGTGTGGCGGCCGGAACTTTCGCAAGAAGAACGCGCGCTGGTCGTTTCGCTGTTCGAGGCGATCGACGCGCACGGTGGCGGGCGCAAGCCCGATTGGGAGATTTAGATGAATCGTTTGCAGATAATCTCGTGGGTGCTGATCGGCGTGGGCTGCTGCGGCTGTGCGACGGCCGCCGATGCTCTGCCTCCGACTCTCCGCACATGCATGAAAGAGTCCGACGCGACCCGCCGGCTCGCGTGTTTCGATCGCGAGAGCGCACTGCTTGCCGGAGAAAGCGCGCCGGTTGCACGTCAAGCCGATCCTGCGCCGACTCGGCCAGCTGCCACAGCTCCAGCAGCACCCGTGGCGTCGGCGGCTGCGACCGCCGGTGCCGCTGCAGCGACCACGCAGTCTGCAACGGACAAGTTCGGCTATCGAGGCAACATGGCCCGCGCGGACCTCGACAAGAAAAAGGAAGTGGAGCAGGGGGCCGAGGAGCTCACTGCGAAAGTGACCGAGCTGTCGTCGCTGCCCAACGGCGGGTTGGTGCTGACGCTCGACAACGGCCAGATCTGGCAGCAGAAAACCGCTGATCGCGCCATGCACGTCAAGGTCGGCGATCAGGTGACGATCAAGCGCGGCGTGCTCAACTCGTTCCTGCTCACTTCCGACACCAACAAGGGATCGATGCGCGTCGCGCGGGTGCGGTGACTTAGAGCACGCGCTTCACTTTGAGCGCGCGCCCGCTCGGCGTCGACATGCGAAACGAATTCAGCGCCGCGCGCGTGACGGTGACTTCGTGACCGATTTCCAGGAGCGGTGAGCTGGAGCCGCTCGTCTGCAGCCACTGCTGACCATTGTCCAGTTCGATGACTAGTGCACCGTCGGGAGCATGGCGCAGTGCTGTGACCCGCGCGCTGACTGGCGCGGCAGCCTCAGGCGACAGACGCTCGATGGCCCGGTCGTAGCACGCGAGCCGCTCCGAATTCTCCTTCACGGTCGCACAAGCACGTAGCCCTGGCGGCACCGCCTCGACAGATTCGGCGCCCGTCGCGTTTGCGGCGAGCAGAGTTGCGGCAAGCAGCAACGTTGCGCTCTTCACGATCAGTGGTTCTCGATCAGCGGCGATGAATCGCCGTAGTACTTCGCGATTCCGGTCACGGTGCCGCGCACGAGCTCGCGCTCGGCCGCGGTCAGGTATGGATTCCACACGTCGAGGATGAGGATGGCGCGCGGCACGTCGCTGTCATTCCAGGCCTCGTGCTCGATCGAGTCGTCGAACACCCAGGCTGCGCCTGGCCGCCACTCGCGTGTCGTCGAGCCGACCCGGAATCGACAGGCCGGCGGAATGATCAGCGGCATATGTACGATGACGCGCGTGTTGGTCACACCCGTGTGCGCGGGAATGTGCGACTTCGCATCGAGGATCGAAAAGAAAACCGTTGGCGCATAGCCCTGAATGTCGAGCAGCGGCAAGCTCGCGAGCACCTGCGCCGTGCGCGGACAGCGTCGCAGGTGATCTTCCTGCGGTTTGCCGTCGCGCCACAGGTAGAAGACGCTCCAGCGGCGCGAGTGATTCAGCTCGGCCCACTGATCGAGCGGCACGCCCTGCGGATAGGCCACGTAAGGCTCGAGGCTCGCGGCATCCTCGGCGAACACGCGCTCGAACTCCTCGCGAATATCCGCCGTCGCAGCTTCGAGTTGCTCGAGCCAGGGAAACTCCGCGCGTGGGTAGAACTCGCGCGCCGGCAGCTGCGGAAAATGCAGGAAAGTCGGTTGCGGCGTGTAGATGCGGCGGCGACCGAGGAATGCATCGATGCAGTGGTCGAAGCGCTCCTGCTCCGCGTCGGCATGGCGAGCGCGCAATTCCTGCAATCGCTCCTTGAGATAGGAATCGAGTGCGGCATCGTTCGCCTGCGTTGCTGCCACGGCCTTGTCTATCAGCCCGCGCAGCGCGCCCGGCACCGTGGTCCCCGGCGGGATGGTCTGCAGTGCGTTGTGATACACCTTGGCCGCCGCACGTTGCTTTCCTTGCGATTCCAGCAAAGTCGCTTTTTGCAGCAAGGCGAACAGATGGCGCGGCTCCACGCCGAGCACGCGCTCGATGACGCGCATTTCCTCGTCCGCGAGCCCGAGCCTGCGCAGCGTTCCCGCCAGATTCATCAACAGCCGAGTGTTCGAGCCGTCGCGCGCCACGGCGCGCTCCAGCAGCTCACGGGCCTCAGTCGCATTGCCATTGCGCAGCTCGTTCAGCGCCGTTTCGTTGAGGATCGCGGGATGCTCCGGATCGACAGCCTTGACGCGCATGAGCAACGCGTCGGCGCGCGCACGGTCGCCGTTTGCCAGCGCCTGCTCCGCTTGCGAAATCAGCTCGCTGACTTCGCCGGCTGGCCGCGAAACGCTCATCGAATCTCCAGTGACCGTGAGGCCTGCGAGTCTAGCAAGCGTGCGCGGCATGATCGACAATGCAACAGGCTTCGTCGTCCTTTTGTGCGCAGACAATCGTGCATGCTGTCGTGATAACGCGAGCGTTTCTCGCCGTCCTGTTGTGGTCGTGCATCGGCGCCGTGTGCGCGGACTCGCTCACTGCAACGTCGCACGGCACGTCCAAAGAATCCTTCGAGTTCGCCGGGCTGAAGCGTAGCTACACGCTGTTCGCGCCGGGCTCGGCAGCCACGTCGCCTGCGCCGTTGCTCGTATTGCTGCATGGCTCTTATGGCAGCGGTGCTGCGATGGTCAGCTGGTGGTCGTCGCTCGCGGAGCAGGAAGGCATGGTCCTCGTCGGTCCAGAAGCGCGCGAGCGCGAGGCGTGGCAACTGCGAGCGGATGGGCCGCAGTTCATCCGTGCGCTGATCGACACGGTCGCGGCCAAACACCCGATCGATCGCGCGCGCATCTATCTGTTCGGAACTTCGGGCGGTGCAGTCTATGCGCTGATGCTGTCGATGTTGGAGTCGCAACTGTTCGCGGCCACGGCGATACACGCCGGCGCGTGGCGCGCGCCGAACGAATTTCGCGCCGTGCCGTACGCGAAGCGCAAGATCCCGATCGCGATTTTCATCGGCGACAAGGACGAGTACTTTCCGCTGTTCGCGGTGCGCAAGACGCAGAGCGCGCTCGAGCAGGCCGGTCATCCGGTGAGCGTCACGGTCCTCCCCGGCCACAATCATCCGTATGCGGACGTCGCTCTCGAAGTGAATCGCAGCGCGTGGGAATTCATGAAGGCAAATCGACTATGAAAGGGTCGCACCCGTTCCTGGCATTGGCACTGTCGATCGCAGCCGTCGCGCCGCCGGCGTTTTCTGCCGACGACGATCTCGCGCAGCGTATCGCTGCATGCACGCGCGAGCAGGATGATGCGCGTCGACTGGCTTGCTTCGATCGCGCTGCCGCGCCCAAGGCCGCCGCCGCACCTGCAGTCAACGCAACGGAAACATTCGGCGTTCTCGGCAGCGAGCTCGCGCGCAGCCGCGACGATGGCAAGCTCGAGCCCGAGGGACCGCCGAAACGAATCGGCGCGAAGGTTACGGCCATCGAGAAGCGGGCGCGCGGCGAGCTGGTCGTCACGCTGGACAACGGCCAGGTCTGGGCGCAGAAGGAAACCGGCGCTTATTTTCCGCTCAAGGTCGGCGATCCGGTGTCGATCCTGGCCGGCACGCTCGGCTCGTTCCGGTTGATCGCCGGCAATCGCGCCACTGCAGTGACGCGAGTGCAATGACATGGCCGAGATCCTGCCGTTCTTCGCCGTCCCCTTCGGTTTCGCGAAGCTCGACGACTGCGGGCCGTTGAACCGGGAGCTGCGCGCGCTGTTCCTGGCGCGCAGCGCGGAGGGCGGCGAGCACGCGAACCCGCGGCCGCTCACGCAGCGCAACGTCCAAGTCTTCGAAAGCAATTTCGGACTGTTCCGCTCCACCGAGCGGCCGATCCAGCAGCTCAAGGAATTCTGCTGGCGCCATCTGATCCCGTTCATCTGCGAGCTGAACGGCTACGACGACTCGATGCGCAGCCGCTTGCTGATCTACTCGGACGCGTGGTTCCACGTCACGCGCCGCGGCGGCTTCTTCGGCCTGCACAATCATCCGAACGCGTCGTGGTCCGGCGTGTATTGCGTCGATCCGGGTCAGCGCGGCAGCGGTCTGCTCACGTTCGTCAACCCGATGCTCACCTCGAGCATGTACCTGGACCCCGCGAACGCGAGCATGCGCGGCGCATTTGCGTCAGGCGTGCGACAGGTTGACCTGGAGCCGGGTCAGCTGGTGCTGTTCCCGTCGTGGGTCCTGCACGACGTCAAGCCGTACGACGGCGACGGCGAGCGGATCACCGTCGCATTCAACTGCTGGTTCCAGTTGAAGGACGTCAGTTCAAGCTGAACGCCGGGTGGATGACTTGCGCGCCCGGCCGTATCTTCATGCGCGCCGCAGTGCCGGCCTTGAGCTCGATCACCGCGAGCACGACACCGTTCGACGAGATCGTGTCCGTCGACATCGGCTTGGTGTTCTCCACGATGCTGTGGACGCGTCCGTCAGCGCTGACGAACAGCATGTCCAGCGACAGATGAGTGTTCTTCATCCACATCGAGATCGGCTGCGGCTGCGGATAGATGAACAGCATGCCGGCGTCGTCGGCCATGTGCTCGACGAACATCAGCCCGCGCGACCGACGTGCGTCGTTGTCGGCGATCCAGATGTCGATCTTGTGCAGCTGTGCGTCCGCCGTCGCGATCTTCAGCGTCGAGCGCGCGAACGCTTGATCGAGTCGCTGCTCGTCGGTGGTGGCTGCCGCCGCCGATCCCGACCACAGCAACACTGCGCACAGGAATGCCGCTGCGAGCTCGTGAATGAGTTTCATTGCTTGCCTGCCGTCAGTACGTCGTCGTCAGTTTGCTTATCCTCGCTGCCGAAGTCGACCCGCCCCGAGTAGTCGAAGCGCGACAACAGCACCGAGCCCTTGCCGCGCACCGCCCGTGCCGGCTCCGTGCAGAATCCGCGCGCCGTGACGCGGTACGAGCGCGCGCGATGCGGAATGCCGACGATCGCGTCCTGGGTCACCAGGTCGAGCGTGCACTTGTCGTCGCCCTGCGTGCTGAAGAACTGGCCCGCGCCTTCGCGAATCAACGTGACGTTCACCGGAACGTTGCGCGCCGACTTGCCTTCGGCGAGCTGCGCGATGCCGAACACCAGCACCAGCTTGCCCGGGCCGTCGGGCCGGCTGAAGCGCATGCGAATGCCGCCATCGGTTGGTCGGACTGCGCCGGTGCACTCGGTACCGTCGTTGCCCCAATTCAGCTCGGTGCTCATGGCACCCGACAGGCGCGCGCGCAGGTAGCCGTTGCCGGCAGGCAGGCATTGCGCGGGCCCAGCCGCCGGGGCCGCGGGTTGCTGTGCCTGTGCATGGACCTTGCAGGCAAGCGCCGTCGAAAGCATGCACAGGAGCACGCCGAATCTATGAATACGGCGCGGCGTTCGGGCGTGTGTGTACATTCGGCAATCGATCAGGAACCGGGACGAGGTCGCGAGGCGTTTTCCACAATGCCGAAGGCCCGCCCATCAGGCAAGCGGTCGGCTAACATGACACCCCGGATTCGCTCCGGCCGCACGGGATACGAGAGCTCCTGACATGCAAGAAAGGCCAACCTTCGGACGCCCGAAAGCCAGCGGGCCCTCGATTCGCAGGCAGGTTCCGGTGCGCCGCTACGTCAGCCGGATCACGCGCCACACGCTCGCGGTCATCATGGCGGGCGGGCGCGGCGAGCGCCTCAAGCACCTGACCGATCACCGTTGCAAGCCGGCGACGCCGTTCGGCGGTAAGTTCCGCATCATCGATTTCGTGCTTTCGAACTGCGTCAACTCCGGCATCCGCCGCGTCTCGATCATGACGCAGTACAAGGCGCACTCGCTGGTCCAGCACATCCAGCGCGGCTGGGGCTACTTGCGCGGCGAGTTCGACGAGTTCGTCGAGGTGATCCCGGCGCAGCAGCAGATGGGCAATTTCTGGTATCGCGGCACGGCCGATTCGCTCTACCAGAACCTGCAGATCATCCGCCTGCACCACCCGCGCCACGTGCTGGTGCTGGCCGGCGACCACATCTACAAAATGGACTACGGCCCGATGCTCGCCTCGCACGTCGAGAAGCGCGCCGACATCACGGTCGGCGTCGTCGAGGTGCCGCGCGAGCAGGCGACTGCGTTCGGCGTGATGAGCGTCGACACCGACTATCGCATCACCAAGTTCGCGGAGAAGCCGAAGGAGCCGGAGGGGATTCCCGGCCGCGAGCAGTTCGCGCTCGGCTCGATGGGCATCTACGTGTTCAAGGCGAACCTGCTGTACCGGCTGCTCGAAGAGGACGCGAAGCGCCCGGACACCAACCACGATTTCGGCCGCAACATCATTCCGAACGCGCTCGGCTCGCTGAAGGTGTTCGCCTATCCGTTCACCGATTCGAACACGCGCGTCCAGCACTACTGGCGCGACGTCGGCACCGTCGACGCCTTCTACGAAGCGAACATGGAGCTGGTGCACGTCAACCCCGAGCTCAATATCTACGACGAGGACTGGCCGATCTGGACCTACCAGCGTCAGTACCCGCCGGCGAAGTTCGTGCTCGACGAGGAAGGCCGGCGCGGCATGGCGGTGAACTCGATGGTGTCCGGCGGTTGCATCATCTCCGGCGCGCACGTCAATCAGAGCCTGCTGTTCTCCAACGTGCACGTCGAGGAGCGCAGTTACGTGGAACGCTCCGTGATCTTTCCGGACGTGCGGATCGGCGCCGGCAGCGTCATCAAGCGCGCGATCGTCGACACCGGCGCGGCCGTGCCGCCCGGGACGCACATCGGCGTGAATCCGGAAGAAGACGCGCGGCGCTTTTATATGAGCGAGGGCGGCGTCGCGTTGGTCACGCGCGACATGGCGGCCAGGCTGATCAAGAAGGGATAGACTCTCGCGCTTGGCGATCTTTGCGAGAGATATCTTCTGATTGGGGGACGCTGATGAAACGCTCGTTAGCCGGAGCCGCGCTGTCTGCCTTCGTGCTGTGCCTGACTGCCTGCAGCACGCCGAAGCTCGCAGTGCCGAAGCTCGCGCTGGTGAGCGTGTCGATGACGTCGGCGGACATCTTCAACCAACAGTTCATGGTCCGCGTGAACGTGCAGAACCCGAACGATCGCGAGCTGCCGATCACCGGCATCGACTACAAGCTGTTCCTCGAAGGCGACAGCTTTTCCGAAGGTCTCAGCAGCAAGCCGTTCACCGTGCCCGCCAACGGCGAGACCGACTTCGACATGATCGTGCGGACCAATTTCGTCAGCAGTGCGGGGCGGCTGGTTTCGCGGCTGAACGGACGCGATCAGGTGCAGTACGTCGTCGAGGGCAAGGTGCTGACCGATCTGTCGGGGCTGAAGAAGATCCCGTTCCAGGAGACCGGCACGGTCAGCCTCAAGGTGCTGCGATAAGGCGGTCGTACAGCTGCACGTACTCGCGGCTCTGCCGCTCCCACGAGAAATCCTGCGCCATCCCGTTACGCATCACTTGCAGCCACGCTTGCCGATCCTTGAATAGATCGAGCGCGGTGTGCAGCGCCCAGCGCACCGCAGCTGCGTCGAAATCGTTGAACACGATGCCCGTGCCGCGCCCGGTCGCGGCATTCCAGTGTTGCACCGAGTCCGCCAGACCGCCGGTCCGGCGCACGAGCGGGACCGTGCCGTATTTCAGGCTGTACATCTGATTGAGCCCGCACGGCTCGTATAGCGAGGGCATCAGGAACATGTCGCTCGCCGCTTCGATCAGGTGCGCGATCTCTTCGCTGTAGCCGCGATGGAACACGACGCGGTCGGGGAAGCGCCGCTGCAGGCTCGCGAAGAAACTCTCGTAGCGCTCTTCGCCGCTGCCGAGCACGACGCACGACAGTTGGCGCGTCGCGATGATCTCCGGCAGCGTGTCGAACAGCAGCTCGATGCCCTTCTGCACCGTCAGGCGCGTCACCATGCCGAGCAGCGGCGTGCTCGAATCGACGGGCAGGTTCAGCCAATCGAGGAACGCGCGCTTGGTCTGCTGCTTGCCCGACAGATCCTGCAGCGAGTAGTGGTGCTTGAGATAACGGTCGGTCGCGGGATTCCACTCGGTGTAGTCGACGCCGTTGAGAATGCCGACGACGCCGTCGGGCCGGGCGCGCAGCACGCCGTCGAGACCGTGTCCGCCGAACGGCGTAGCGATTTCCGCCGCGTACGTCGGACTCACCGTCGTGACCGCGTCCGCGTTGCGAACTCCCTCGCGGAGCCAATTGAAGCCGCCGCCGGCGCGCGTTTCAGGTGCCAGCAGGTTCCAGACATTGCCGCCGACGTCGTACGTCGTCGAAGCATCGAACCAGCCCTGGTAGCCGATGTTGTGGATCGACAGCACAGTCCGCGTCGGGCGAAACAGAGAGTCCCACGCGTACACGGTCTTGAGCAGCATCGGCAGCAACGCTGTGTGCCAGTCGTTGCAATGAAGGATGTCGGGGGCGAACTTCAACCGCTGACAGCCATCGAGCGCGGCGCGCTGCAAGACCAGGAAGCGCAGATGCTCATCGGGCCCGATCGTGTAGATCGTCGGCCGGTCGAACACAGCAGGGCAGTGCACGAGATACAGCGGCACCGTCGAGCCCGGCAGCTGCGTCGCAAGCAATGAGTAGCGATACAGGTGACCGCCGAGCCGCAGCTCGAGGTTTTGCGCGCCATCGACGGGCGCGGTCTGCAGCGCCGCGGCGCCGATGCTCGAATAGAACGGCATGAACACGCGGATATCGTGCTTCTGCGCGTGCAGGTGACGCGGCAGTGCGCCAGCGACGTCGGCGAGCCCGCCGGTCTTCGCGAGCGGCGCGACCTCCGAAGCGACGAAGCAGATCCGCATCAGCCGCTAGCCGCCGTCGGCTTCTTTCTGCTGGCTCATGAAGGTCTCGACGCTTTTTTCCAAGTACGCGCTCAGGAAGCTCTGCAGCGAGTTGCCGTAGAAGCGGATCAGCGCTTCGAGCAGCGGCGTAGAAAGGATCGGGCGGCCGAATTGTTCCTGGTCGGCGATCACCTGCAAGAGGATCAACCGCGTGATGTCCTCGTGCGTCTTGTCCTCGATCACCTTCACGCGCACGCCCGCCACCACCAGATTGCGAATGTCGTCGAGCGTGATGTGACGGCTTTGCGACGCGTCGTACAGGCGCCGGTTCGCGTATTTCTTGATGAGCCGCTCTTCGCTCATAGGCGCGGCTACTCTAGCGACGCCCATTTGGCAGTGCAACAACGATACCCCGATGAACTGCCCGTCCGCCGCTGCATGCCGCCCGTCCGCAGTAGCGAAAGTGCAGTTGACGGCCTCGCAACGCAGCGCGCACTCTCGCGGGCCTTCCGTCCAGCCCACCAATTTCCATTCGGGTATCGACATGATCTACGACAGCATTCTCGCCACGATCGGCCGCACGCCGGTCGTGAAGATCAACCGCCTCGCGCCGGCGCACGTGCAGATGTACGTGAAGTGCGAGTTCTTCAATCCGCTGTCCTCGGTGAAGGACCGCCTCGCGATCGCGATCATCGAGGATGCCGAGCGGCGCGGCACGCTCGAGCCCGGCCAGACCGTGGTCGAGGCGACTTCCGGCAACACGGGCATCGCGCTCGCGATGGTCTGCGCCGCGAAGGGCTATCCGTTCGTCGCCGTGATGGCCGAGAGCTTCTCGGTCGAACGCCGCAAGATCATGCGCATGCTCGGCGCCAAGGTCATCCTCACGCCGGCCGCGGAGCGCGGCTCCGGCATGGTGCGCAAGGCCGCGGAGCTGTCGAAGAAGCACGGCTGGTTCCTGGCGCGCCAGTTCGAGAACCAGGCGAATCCCGAATATCACCGCAACACCACCGGGCCGGAAATCCTGCGCGACTTCGCGGGCAAGCGGCTCGATTTCTGGGTGACGGGCTGGGGCACGGGCGGCACGCTGACCGGCGCCGGCGACATCATCCGCAAGGCGCGTCCGGAGACGCGCATCATCGTTACGGAGCCGGCCGGCGCATCGCTGCTCGGCGGCGCGGAATTCAAGCCGCACAAGATCCAGGGCTGGACCCCGGACTTCGTGCCCGCGGTACTCGACCGCTCGGTGGCGCACGAGATCCTGCCCGTAACCGACGACGAGGCGATCCAGAGCTCGCGCGCGCTGGCGGCGAAGGAAGGCATCTTCTGCGGCATCTCCTCGGGCGGCACGTTCGCTGCTGCTCTGAAGGTCGCGCAGAAGGCCCCGAATGGCGCGGTGATCCTGGCGATGCTGCCGGACACCGGCGAGCGCTATCTGACGACGGCGCTGTTCGAGGGAATTAGCGACGCTTCGGACGCCGAGCCCGCCTAACTCCTTCTTCCTCCACGATTCTTTACAGCCCGGCGGCCCTCCCGCCGGCTACTGTACCGGCAGCCGGATCCGAGCCCTCGGACCGGCTCGCCGGCGCGCCCACCCGAATTTTCATGGGAAACTTCGCGGGCCCCCGCCGCTCTGATGCCCCGTCCTCCAACGTTTTGGCAACGCGGTAGTGAGATACTTTTCCTTTCGTTTACTTCCGGATCCGCCGGCCGCCGGCGGAAGGCTGACCGAATACGTGACTCGCAACGGCCTCGTCATCGTCGCGCTCGCCGCGCTCGTGCTCATCGGCGGCGCGTGGTACCTGTTCGCGGGCGGCAAGTCGGCTGCGCCGGCTGCCGGCGGGCCGAATGGCAAGGGCGGCCGCGCCGTCGCAGTCGTCACGGCGCACGCCGAGAAGAAGGAATTCGCGTACGAGGTCGAAGCGCTCGGCACGCTGCGCGCCAACGAGTTCGTGAACATCACGGCGAAGGTCGCAGACCGGGTCGCCGCGATTCACTTCACTGAGGGTCAGCAGGTCCGCAAGGGCGACGTGCTGATCGAGCTCGACAACACCGAAGCGCGCGCCGATCTCGCCGCGGCCGAAGCCGCCGCGAGCGACAGCCGTAGTCAGTACAAGCGCAGCCAGGAGCTGTACCAGACGAAGGCGCTGTCGGAAGCGCAACTCGACCAGCTGCAGGCGACGCTGCTCGCCAACGAAGCTCGCGTGGCGGCTGCCCGCTCCCGACTTGCGGATCGCGTGATCACCGCGCCGTTCAGCGGGCGCGTCGGGTTGCGCAACGTGAGCCTCGGCGGGCTCGTGAATCCCGGCGCGGTCATCACGACGCTCGACGATCTCAGCGTGGTCAAGCTCGACTTCGCCGTGCCCGAAATTTTTCTCTCCACGCTGCAGCCCGGCCTGACTGTGGAGGCGCGCAGCACTGCGTACACCGACGTCACGTTTGCCGGCCGCGTGTCCGGCATCGATACGCGCGTCGATCCGACGACGCGCTCGGTCGCGATTCGCGCGTTGATCGACAACCGCGACGGCCGCCTGCGGCCCGGCATGTTCATGACGGTGAAGCTGGTGCGGCCCGAGGGCCAGGCACTGATGCTGCCGGAGCAGGCGATCGTGCCCGAGAACGAGCAGCACTTCGTGTATGTCGTAGCCGACGGCAAGGCGCATAAGCGCGAGATCAAGATCGGCCGCCGCCGGCCCGGTGAAGTGGAAGTTCTGGAAGGCCTGAGCGCCGACGACGGTGTCGTGATCGACGGCACGTTGAACCTGCGCGAAGGCGTACCGGTGCGCGTGCAGGGCGCTGACGCGCTCGCCGCCGACGATCACGCAAACGGCGAGACATGATCCTTTCCGACGTCTCCGTCCGCCGCCCCGTTTTCGCCATGGTGGTGAGCCTGCTGCTCACGATCATCGGCCTGATGGCCGCGAGCCGCCTGACCGTGCGCGAGACGCCGAACGTGCAGCCGCCGATCGTCAGCATCGAGACGGTGTACCGCGGCGCCTCCGCGTCGGTCGTCGAAACGAAGATCACGCAGGTCATCGAGAATCAGATCGCCGGGCTCGAGGGCGTCGACACGCTGCGCTCCAGCAGCCAAGACGAGCGCTCGCGCATCACCATCGAGTTCAACCTGGACCGCGACATCGAGTCCGCCGCGAACGACGTGCGCGACCGCGTCGCGCGCGTGCTCAACAATCTGCCGGAGGAAGCCGACCCGCCCGAGGTGGCGAAAGTCGATACGACCTCCGAGCCGATCATGTGGGTGAACCTGGAGAGCGATCGCCGCTCGCAGCTGCAGCTGACCGACTACGCGCAGCGCTATCTGGTCGATCGCTTCTCCGTCGTCGAAGGCGTGGCGCAGATCCGCATCAGCGGCGAGCGCCGCTTTGCGATGCGCGTCTGGCTCGATCGTCAGGCGCTCGCGGCGCGCAAGCTCACTGTGCAGGATGTCGAGGAGGCGCTGCGCGCCGAGAACGTCGAGCTGCCCGCCGGCCGTATCGAATCGAGCCAGCGCGAGTTCACGCTGCACACCGACACCGGGCTGAATACGCCGAGCGATTTCCGCCAGCTGGTGATCGGCCGCGGCGAAGGCGGCTACATGGTGCGCCTCGGCGAGGTCGCGGAGGTCGAGCTCGCGGCGGAGGACCTGCGCAACGTGGCGCGCTCCGACGGCAAGCCGTCGCTCAGCATGGGCATCATTCCGCAATCGACGGCCAACGTGCTCGACGTCGCCAAGGGCGTGAAGGCCGAGATGGCGCTGGTGAAGGACTCGCTGCCGCCCGACATCAAGATGGGCATCAACATCGACGATACGGTGTTCGTCAGCGGCTCGATCAACGAAGTGATCCATGCCCTCGCCATCGCCTTGCTGCTGGTGCTCATCGTCATCTATCTGTTCCTCGGCACGGTGCGCGCCACGCTGATTCCGGCCGTGACGATTCCGGTCTCGATCATTTCGGCGAGCATCGTGATGGTGATCGCCGGCTTCTCTATCAACGTGCTGACGCTGCTCGGCGCAGTGCTCGCGATCGGCCTGGTCGTCGACGACGCCATCGTGGTGCTGGAGAACATCGTGCGGCGGATCGAGCTCGGCCAGCCGCCGCTGCTCGCGGCCGTCGACGGCAGTCGCGAGATCGGCTTCGCCGTCGTCGCGACCACGCTGGTGCTGATAGCAGTGTTCCTGCCGATCTCGTTCATCCCCGGCAACATCGGCCGGCTGTTCGGCGAATTCGGTATCACCATCGCTGCGGCGATCGGTTTCTCCGCGCTCGTGTCGCTGACGCTCGTGCCGATGATGAGCTCGAAGATCTTCGGCCACGGCATCGTCCGCGGCCGCGTCGCGCATGCGGTCGACCGGTTCTTCAAGTGGCTGTCGCAGAACTACGAGCGCTCGCTGCGCAGCGGCATCCGTGCTCCCGGCCTGATCGTCGGCGCTGGCGCGGCTGCCATCGTTCTAGCAGTGATCCTGTTTCGCATGCTGCCATCCGAGTACGCGCCGTCCGAAGACCGCCAGCGCGTGGTGATCATGCTCACCGCGCCGGAGGGCTCGAGCTTGCAGTACATGGAGCGCTACCTGCGGCAGGTCGAGCAGTTCGCCGTCGCGGAGGTCGAGAAGGGCAACGCACGGCGCATTCTCTCGCGTATCGGCAATTTCGGCGGCGGTGGCGATGTCAGCGTCGGCCGCGTCGTGCTGTCGCTGTCGGACTTCGACGAGCGCAAGGAATCGGCGCAGCAGATCGCGCAGCGCCTGCGTCCGATGTTGTCGAATCTGGCCGGCGTGCGTGCAACGGTGGTGACGCCGGGCGGCCTGGGCATTCGCGGCTACGGCGCGCCGGTGCAAGTGGTGATCGGTGGCGGCGACTACGAGGAGCTCGCGCGCTGGCGCGACATCATCCTGGCGAAGGCATCCGAGAATCCCGGGCTGACCAACCTCGATTCGGACTACTACGCGCGCAAGCCGCAGCTGAAGGTGTCCGTCGATCGCAACCGCGCCGGCGACCTCGGCGTGTCGCTGACGACGGTCGGGCGCACGCTCGAAACGATGATGGGCTCGCGCATCGTCACGACGTTCCTCGATCGTGGCGAGGAATACAACGTGATGCTGCAGGCTCGCGACAGCGACCGCGTGACGCCGAGCGATCTGTCGAACATCTACGTGCGCTCTTCCACGACCAACCAGCTCATTCCGCTGTCGAACCTGGTGCACGTCGAGGAAGTCGCCGGCCCGACCGAGCTGAAGCGCTTCGACCGGCTGCGCTCGATCACGATCTCCGCCGGTCTGAATTCCGGCTACTCGCTCGGCGAGGCGCTCGACTACATGGAGAAGCTGGTGCGCAGCGAGCTGCCGGCGCAGGCGCAGATCAACTACGACGGCGAGTCGCGCGAGTTCAAGCGCTCCGGCTCGGCGTTGTACGCGACGTTCATGCTCGCGCTGGTGATCGTGTTCCTGGTGCTGGCCGCGCAGTTCGAAAGCTTCCGCCATCCCTTCATCATCATGATGACCGTGCCGCTGGCGGTGACCGGTGCGCTGGTCGGCCTGCAGGTCACCGCGGGCTCGATCAACGTCTTCAGCCAGATCGGCTGCATCATGCTGATCGGCCTCGCCGCCAAGAACGGCATCCTGATCGTGGAATTCGCGAACCAGCTGCGTGACCGGGGGATCGAGTTCCATGAGGCCGTGATCGAGGCGGCGGCGATCCGCCTGCGTCCCGTGCTGATGACGAGCCTGTGTACGGTGTTCGGTGCGATTCCGCTGCTGATCGCCTCGGGCGCAGGCGCAGAGAGTCGCAGGTCCATCGGCGCAGTCGTCGTCTATGGCGTGATGTTCTCGTTGCTGCTGACGCTCTACGTGGTGCCGGTCGTGTACGGCTACATCGCACGCAACACGCAATCGCCGGAATACATCGCGCATCTGATCGAGAAGCTGCGCGGCGAGAAGAAGCCGGCGCCGCAGGCACCCGAGTCGGGCTGAAATAAAAAGCCGGCAGGTGGCGACACGCTGCCGGCTTTCGTCCCAAGCGTCCGTTTCAAAGCGAACGCTCTCGCAGGAGGACGATCAATAAGACGTCAAAAGCGGCGGCAAGTTCCCTGCGGACCAAACAAGATTTTCGTAAGTCGCCTATTGCAGACGCTTGGACTTATTCTCGAAACATGAAGAAAAGATAAAGGATCGATGGAGCAGGGCCGTCGCTCGCATTGCTAGAATGCCGCCCCTTTTTGGCGGCTCGTCTTGGCCATGGCGCTGACCCCCTATCAACAGCTCGAGCAGGAGTTCAAGCGGCTGCACGCTTTCCGCAGCGCCGCCAGCATCCTGCGCTGGGACTCCGCCGTGATGATGCCTCGGGGCAGCTCCGATCTGCGGGGCGAGCAGCTCGCCGCGCTCGAGACGGAGAGCCATGCGCTGCTGATTTCGCCGCGAGTCTCCCGATTGCTGGCCCGCGCGGAGGCGAACAGTGCCGGTCTCGAGGACTGGCAGGCCGCCAACCTGCGCGAGATGCGCCGCGAGCGCGACCAGGCGATCGCCACGCCGCAGAACCTGGTGTCGCGGCTGGCGAAAGCGACGGCGCGCGCCGAGGTGAAATGGGTCGAGGCGAAGCAGAAGAGCGAGTTCGCGATCTTCGCGCCGCACCTCGAGGAAGTGGTGAGCCTGCTGCGCGACAAGGCCGGGCTGCTCGGCAAGGCGCTCAATCTCGATCCCTACGACGCGCTCGTCGACGAGTTCAGCCCGGGCATGCGCAGCGCGGAGATCGACGGCATCTTCACGACCCTCGGCCATCGTCTGCCCGGCCTCATCCAGGAAGTGATCGAGCTGCAGACGCGGCGGCCGCCGTTGGAGCTGACCGGCCGCTTCGCGCCCTCCAAGCAGCGCCAGCTCGCCCTCGAAGTCATGAAGGCGATCGGCTTTCCGTTCGATCGCGGCCGGTTGGACGAGAGCGAGCATCCGTTCACCGGCGGCGTGCCGGGTGACATCCGCATCACGACCCGCTTCAGCCCGACCGATCCGCTCACCGGGCTCATGGGCATCCTGCACGAGACCGGTCACGCGATGTACGACGTCGGCCTGCCGGAAGCCTGGCGCGGCCAACCGGTCGGACGCGATCGCGGCATGGCGATGCAGGAGAGTCAGTCGCTGCTGCTGGAGATGCTGATCGGCCGCAACCGGCCGTTCCTGCGCTATCTGAAGCCGCTGCTGGACAAGGCGTTCGCCGCGAGCGGGACCGCCAGCGGACCGGAGTGGGGCGTCGAAAACCTCTATCGGCTGCTGATCCGCGTGCGCCGCAGCCTGATCCGCGTGGATGCGGACGAGGTGACGTACCCGGTGCACATCATGCTTCGCTACGAGATCGAGAACGAGATCCTCAAGGGCGAGCTCAAGATCAAGGATCTGCCCGAGGCCTGGAACACGCGCATCGAGGACCGGCTCGGCGTGCGGCCGACCAACGACGCCGAAGGCTGCCTGCAGGACGTGCATTGGGCGGTCGGCTCGTTCGGTTATTTCCCCTCGTACGCGATCGGCGCGGTGATCGCGGGACAGCTGTACGAGAGCCTGCGCGCCGATCGTCCCGAGCTGGACGAGGAGCTCGCGGCCGGGCATTTCGCCGGCCTCTTCGACTGGCTGCGCCAAAACGTGCACTCCGTCGCCGCGACCGTCAGCACGCCGGAGCTGATTCGCAATGCCACCGGCAAGGCGCTTTCCGCGGCTGCCTGGCTGCGGTACGTTGAAGCCAAGTACCTGGAAGAGTGAAGCGCGTGTCAGCCGTTCCACAACCCGATAACAGGGCCGACAACCGGGCCGCCACCAAGCCTTCGAGCACCTTCAAGCGCCTGCAAGCGCGGCTGCGCGGCCAGGTCGGCAAGGCGATCGAAGACTTCCGCATGATCGAGCACGGCGATCGCGTGATGGTCTGCCTGTCCGGCGGCAAGGACTCGTACACGCTGCTCGACATCCTGCTCTCGCTCCAGCGCAGCGCGCCGGTGGAGTTCGAGCTGGTCGCCGTCAATCTCGACCAGAAGCAACCCGGCTTTCCCGCGCACGTATTACCCGACTATCTCACCGCGCTCGGCGTGCCGTTCCACGTGATCGAGCAGGACACGTACAGCGTCGTGAAGCGCGTGATTCCCGAAGGCAAGACGATGTGCGGCCTGTGCTCGCGCCTGCGGCGCGGCGCGCTGTATCGCTACGCCAGCGAGAATGGCATCACCAAGATCGCGCTCGGCCACCATCGCGACGACATCGTCGAGACGCTGTTCCTCAACATGTTCTTCGGCGGCAAGCTCAAGGCGATGCCGCCCAAGCTGCGCAGCGAAGACGGGCGCCACGTCGTCATCCGGCCGCTGGCGTATGTCGCCGAGCGCGAGATCGAACGCTACGCCCGCGCCCGGGAATTTCCGCTGATTCCGTGCACGTTGTGCGGCTCGCAGGAGAACATGCAGCGCAAGGAGATCAAGAAGATGCTGCGCGAGTGGGAGCTGCAGTACCCCGGGCGCACCGAGTCGATCTTCTCCAGCCTGCGCAACGTGGTCGCTTCGCACCTCGCGGACCCGCGCGCGAGCGATTTCTCGAGCCCGTCCGACGGAGATCCGTTCGCGTGAGCGGTCCGTGCATCGTGTTCTCGCACGGCCAGGACGGCGAGCCGTGGGGAGCGAAGATCGTCGCGATGGCCGAAGTCGCGCGCGCGCAGGGGTACAGCGCCGAGTCGGTCGACTATCGCGGCATGGCAGATCCGGCAGTGCGCGTGCGCCGGCTCCTGGAGGTTTGCAAAGAGCTGCCGGGCAGGCTCGTGCTGGTCGGGTCCAGCCTCGGCGCACATGTCTGCATGACTGCGGCCGGCGAGCTGCCGGTGCGCGGTGTGTTCGTGCTGGCCCCAGCGTTCTTCATGCCGGGCTACGAGCAGTACACGCCGAAACCGCCGGCGGGCTGCCCAGTGACCATCGTCCACGGCTGGAACGACACCATCGTGCCGCCTGAGAACAGCGTCCGCTATGCGCAGCAGTACCGCTCGACGCTCCATCTCATCGACTCGGATCATCGGCTGACGGCCAACATCGACGAAGTCTGCGAGTTCCTGGACCGGTTCCTGCGGAGACTGCAGAGGCTGTAGGCTGTAGGCTGTGGGCTGTAGCCAGAAGGAAAAACTTATGGTCGCCATCCAGCGGGTCGCGTCGATACTGCTCGTGTCGCTGCTTCTGGCCGCCTGCGGCTCCGCGGATGAGCCGCGGAAGCCGCCGCCGCCAGTCGAGGAAACGGTGTTTCGCGACGTCGCAGTGAAGCCGGTCGAAAAGGCGCGGAACGTCGAGAACGTCGTGATGGAGCAGAAGGACGCCACCGACCAGGCGATAGAGCAGAACGAGAGCAATCAGTAGCTCCCTGCGCGCTGGCATGGCAGATCTGTCCGGGCTCGATCGCTTGTGGCTGGGGCTGTTGCGCGCGCCGCTGTCGTGGTGGGCGCGGCCGCACGTATTGCCGGACGATCTGCGCCGTCGCTACGCGCAGCACGACCGGCCGATCTGCTACGTCCTGGACGTGCTCGGAGTCGCCGACCTGATCGCGCTGGAGAAGGCCTGTGCGCGTCATGGCCTGCCGGAGCCGCTCGACGGGCTGAAGCCGCCGCTGCCCGCGCGGTCGGTGCTGTTCCTCGAGCGCCGCACCGGCTTCTGGGGCGATCGCATCGATCACCGCATATCGGCGCCGATGCGGCAGCTCGTGGCCGCCGCTGCGAGCGAGCCCTCGCTCGAAGTGGACCTGATCCCAGTGACCGTAATGTGGGGCCGCGCACCGGACCGCGAAGGCTCGTGGCTGCGCGTGCTGCTGTCGGAGAACTGGGAGCGCGTCGGACGCTTTCGCCGCTTCCTCGCGGTCGTCGTCAACGGCCGCAACCTGTTCGTGCAATTCGGCGATCCGGTCTCGCTGCGCGCCGCGCTCGATGATGGCGCAGATGCGCCGCGCGCGGTCCGCCGGCTCACGCGCACGCTGCGTCTCGCGCTGGCGCGGCAACGAGCGGCGGCGATCGGGCCCGACCTGTCGCATCGACGCACGATCGTCACGCAGGTGCTGCGCGCCGGCTCGGTGCGTCGCGCGATGACCGACGAGATGCGCGCGAAGAAGATCTCGCGGCGCGAGGCGCTGAAGCTCGGGCAGGACTATGCGGCGGAAATCGCCGCGAACTACTCGCACGTTTTCGTGGCGATCATGGCGCGCGTGCTGACGTGGTTCTGGACGCGCTTGTACGACGGCGTCGAGCTGCATCACTTCGATCAACTGCAGAAGGTCGCGGACGGCAACGAAGTCGTCTACGTGCCGTGCCACCGCAGTCACATCGATTACCTGCTGCTGTCGTACGCGATCTACTACAAGGGTTATGCCGTGCCTCACGTCGCTGCCGGCATCAATCTGAACATGCCGGTGCTCGGCCGCTTCATCCGCAAGGGCGGTGCTTTCTACATCCGGCGCAGCTTCAAGGGGAATGCGCTCTACACGATGGTGTTCATGAAGTACCTCGGGCTGATGATGGCGCGCGGCCACTCCATCGAGTTCTTCATCGAAGGCGGCCGCAGCCGCACCGGGCGCCTGCTGCAGCCGAAAACCGGAATGCTGTCGATGACGTTGCGCAGCTTCCTGCGCGATCCGCGCCGCCCGGTGGTGTTCGTGCCCGTGTACTTCGGTTACGAGCGGCTGGTGGAGGGCAAGACGTACATCGGCGAATTGTCCGGCGCGGCGAAAGAAAAAGAATCCGTGTTCACTCTGCTGCGCACTCTGCCGGCGCTGCGCCAGCGGTTCGGCAAAGTGCACGTCAGCTTCGGCGAGCCGGTGCGACTGGAGGAAATTCTGCGCCAGCACGCGCCCGACTGGCAGAGCGAGAAGAGCGATCGCCCGTCATGGCTCGCGCCTGCAGTCGACGACCTGGCGGCGCGCATCATGACGAACATCAACAGCGCGGCCTGCGTCGCGCCGATGAACCTGATCGCGCTGGTGCTGCTGGCTACGCCGAAGCAGTCGATGCTGGAGACCGACCTGATCAGGCAACTGGAGCTGTACGCATCGCTGTTGCGGCAGGCACCGTACTCGTCGCTGATCTGGATCACGGATGCCGACGGCAACTCGATGGTGCGCCATGGCGAGCGCATGGGCGTCCTGCAGAGAAACAAGCATCCGCTGGGGGACGTGCTGCAGATGACAGAAGAGAACTCGGTTCTGCTGACCTACTTCCGCAATAACGTGCTGCACTTGATGGCGCTGCCGTCGCTGGTGGCCTGCTGCTTCCTCAACAACCGCACGATGCGCACCGAGGACATCCAGCGCCTGATGTGGCGTATCTATCCATACATGCATGACGAACTGTTCCTGCGTTGGCGCGAGGACGAAGTCACCGCTGCCGTGCTCGAAACGCTCGACGACATGGCGAATCACGGCCTGCTGGAAGCGGTGGATGGCGGCACGCAGTGGCGCCGGCCGCCGACGGGCTCGACCGAAGCGGTGCAGTTGTCGGTGCTGGCGCACGTGACCGTGCCGATCATCGAGCGTTACTACCTGGTGATCGCGGTGCTGCTCAAGTCCGGCAGCGGCCGCATCAGCCAGGACGTGCTCGAATCGCAGTGCCAGCTGATGGCGCAGCGCATGTCGCTGCTGTACGAGCTGAACTCGCCGGAGTTCTTCGATAAAGCGCTGTTCAAGAACTTCATCGACTTGCTGCGCAACCGCAATGTGCTCGGCGTCAGCGCCGAAGGCCGGCTCACTTATACGGACATGCTGCCGGCTGTCGCCGACGATGCGCAGCTGGTGTTGCACGAGCAGATCCGCAACAGCGTGCTGCAAGTCACGCACCGTTGAGGCAATCATGACGATCTTCCGCCTGCTCGCAGTCGCGACGTTGCTCGCGGCTGCTCACGCTGCGCGTGCCGACTACATCCTCTCCGTGCCCGACGGCGCCGCAGTTGCCGGAGCGCCGCTGCACGCAGATCTCACGATTCTGAACGAGAGCGACACGCCGTTGCACGTTGAGCTGCCGGCATCGCTGCACGCACGCCTCGAGACCACGCGCTCCGTCGCTGCACTCGAACTCAAGCCCGATCGCAGTGGCGAATTCGAGATCGCGCCGCGGCAGTTCCTGAAAGTCGCATTGCGTGGCGGCGTTCCGGAAGGGGTGAACGAAACGGCGACGCTGACCCTGACGGGTCTGAGCACGAACCGCGTTGCCATGCAGATTACGCCGCGCGATACGCAGTCGTACGCGACGTGGAATGCGCCGGCGGCGCCGGCCGCTGCGAGCGGCACCGCGCTCATCGACAAGCCGCCGGCGCTCGCGGTGTCCGTCTACGAGCCTGTGTACTTCATCGTCGGCGGCGACGGTGGTCTGAATGCCAAGTTCCAGATCAGCCTGCGCTTCCGGCTATTCGACAATCACGGGCGGCTGGCGCGGCAGCTGCCCTGGATCGACGACCTGTATCTGTCGTTCTCGCAAACCTCGCTGTGGGACCTCGGCGAGCTGTCGAAGCCATTCACGGATTCCAGCTATCGCCCGCGAGTGTTCTACGCGAACTACGATCTCGCGCGCTTCCTCGACGGCAACCTGCGAGTCGGCGTCGAGAGCGGGTTCGGTCACGAGTCGAACGGCAAGGAGGGCGACGCTTCGCGCAGCTACAACATGCTCTACGCGCGGCCGACGCTCACGTTCGGCGACCCGGATGGGTTGCGCGCGTATTTCGCGCCGCTGATTCACAACTACATCGCCGCCAGCGACAACCCGGACATCGACGACTATCGCGGTTACGTCGACTGGCTGGCGGGCATCGGCAGCAAGGGCGGGTTGGATTTCTGGGGCGTGCTGCGCAAAGGCACGCGCAGCGACTTCGGCAGCATCGAGCTGAATGCGTCGTATCCGTTGTCGAAGCTGAGCGGCGGCGACCTCACGGGGTGGCTGATGCTGCAGTACTTCAACGGGTATGGGGAGAGCTTGCTCGACTACAAGCGGAAGCTGGATTCGCAGTTCCGCCTGGGGATTGCGATAGCGCTGTAGATGTCAGGCATTAGTCGAAATCCTT
Organism: Steroidobacteraceae bacterium; assembly: GCA_035606615.1. Classification (GTDB taxonomy): domain Bacteria; phylum Pseudomonadota; class Gammaproteobacteria; order Steroidobacterales; family Steroidobacteraceae; genus Steroidobacter. Next base: position 1,932 of record DATNFA010000028.1, on the reverse strand, counting down.
GATCGCGCCGCGCGCGCGCTTGACCTGACCGCGCTGCTGCTTGTGTTCGAGCCGCCGCTGCTTCGACGCGCGCGTCGGCTTCGTCGGGCGACGCACCTTCGGCTCTATGCGCGCCTGCTCGACGAGATCCGACAGCCGTTCCATCGCATCGCGCTTGTTGTGTTCCTGCGTGCGAAAGCGCTGCGCGCTGATGACGATCACGTCGTCGTCGGTGAGGCGTCGGCCGGCGAGTGTGCGCAACCGTTGTCGCACGCGTTCCGGCAATGCCGGCCAGAGCTTGAGGTCGCAGCGCAACTGCACGGCGCTCGCGACTTTGTTGACGTTCTGGCCGCCCGGTCCGCCCGCGCGAATGAAGCGCAGCTCGATGGCTGCGTCAGGAATGTCGGCCACGGTCACACGTCGCGCGCGATCGGGCTGCGATCGCTCATGTGCACGGAGACCTCGCGCTGTGCGACCGGGATCTTGATCTTGTGCTCCTGGAACAGGCGCCAGATCGCACGGTTGACGTCGGAGCGCACGTTGTTCACGCCTTCCTGCGGATCGGAAATCCAGAAGCGCAGTTCCAGGTCGAAGCCGTAATCGTTGAACCCCATCATGCGCGACACCGGCGCGGGCTCACGCAGGATGCGCTGCTGATCTTCTGCAGCTTTCAACAACACTGCGAGCGCTTCTTCCGGATCGCAGTCGTAGCTGACGCGCACCGGAAGCTTCAGCCGCACCCGCGGATCGGTGTAGCTCCAGTTGATGACGGGATTCGTGATCAAGTGCTGATTCGGCACCAGCGTCTCGACGCCATCGCGGTCGCGCACCACGACGTAACGGCCGCGCAGCTCCTGCACCCAGCCGAAGCCTTCGGTGGTGGTGCCGGTCGTGCCGGTGAAGCTGATGACGTCGCCCGGCTTGATCGAGCGGTCCATCAGCAGCACGAAGCCGCTGACGAAATTCGCCGCGATCGCCTGCAAGCCGAAGCCGAGGCCGATGCCGATCGCGCCGGTGAGCACGTTGAGCGTCGTCAGGTCGAGGCCCGAGGCGTTGAGGCCCAGCAGGATCGACAGGCCGATCAGGAACGCCTGCGCGAATTTCGCGATGCCGATGCGCATCGACAGCGCCAGACCCTGCATCGACATCAGCCGCCGCTCGAACCAGCGCGCGATCCAGATCGCGACCAGCATGAACACGCCGACGGTGAACAGGATCTTCAGCACCGACCACAGCGTGATCTTGCCCTTGCCGGCGTTGATGCCGACGCTGTCGAGCGCCTGCACCAGCGGATCGAACCAGCCGAGCACGTGCAACGCGAGCACGCCCCAGACTACGAAGGTGATCGTGTCGCCCCAACCCTTGGTGCGGTTGCCGAGCGAGATTCGCACGATGTAGACACCGAGGCGGATCAGCAGCATCAACCCCGCGAGCGTGATCGAGAGGTCGACGAGGTGGCTCTCTGCCTTGATCGCGTGCAGCACCCCGCCGAACGCAGCGACCAGCACCAGCGCGGCGATGTGCGGGCTGACGATCAGGATCGCTTCGGTGACGCGCGCCTGGAAGCCGCGCTGGACGAGTGCCGCCTTGGCTCGCTCGGTGTTGCGCACCTGGCGCCCGAACCACAGTGCCAGCAGCACGGCGACCAGGATGGCGGCGATCTGCAGGAGCGACGATGGAGTGAGCAGCGCCTCGAGCTGGCGGCCCACGTTTCGCAGCAGTTCCTGCATCGTCGGTTGCGTGTGTCGTTATGCGTTGAGGTCGGGGATCAGCTCGCTTTCCAGTCGCGCGATCTGATCCTTCAACATCAACTTGCGTTTCTTGAGGCGTCGCAGTTGCACTTCGTTGACGTACAGGTCCATCTGCAGCCGGTTGATGACATCGTCCAGGTCACGATGCTCGATGCGCAGCTCCCTCAGCCGCTCCAGCCGTCGGAACGTCTCGGTCTCGACC
>DATNFA010000027.1:0-21989 GCA_035606615.1 Steroidobacteraceae bacterium | reverse complement strand
CACGCGCGATCGTCGAGCAGCCGCCGCCGATCCTGCGCGAGGGCGGCGTCATCGCGGTCGGCTACGATGCCGAGCTCGACGAGCTGAAGCGCATCAGCGAGCACAGCGATCAATACCTGCTCGACCTGGAAGCGCGCGAGCGCCAGCGCAGCGGCATCGCGAATCTGCGGCTCGGCTACAACCGCGTCCAGGGTTATTACATCGAGATCAATCGCAGCCTCGCGGACCGCGTGCCGCCGGACTATCACCGCCGCCAGACCGTGAAGAACTCCGAGCGCTACATCACGCCGGAGCTGAAAGAATTCGAGGACAAGGTCCTCAGCGCCCGCGATCGCGCGCTGGCTCGGGAGAAACAGCTGTACGACCAGCTGCTCGATCAGTTGATCGCGCGGCTCGCCGAGCTGCAGGCGACTGCGGCAGCGCTCGCAGCGCTCGATGTTCTCGCAAATCTCGCCGAGCGTGCCGTCACGTTGCGCTACGCGGCGCCGCAATTGACGGACGAGCCGCTGGTCGAGATCAGCGAAGGTCGTCACCCGGTCGTCGAGCAGTTCATCGATCAGCCGTTCGTACCGAACGACCTGCAGCTGCACGAGGACCGACGCATCCTGGTCATCACCGGCCCGAACATGGGCGGCAAATCGACCTACATGCGACAGGCCGCGCTGATCGTGATCCTGGCGCGCATGGGTAGTTATGTCCCGGCGCGGGCCGCGCGCATCGGACCGATCGATCGTGTATTCACGCGCATCGGCGCCTCCGACGATCTCGCCGGCGGCCGCTCGACATTCATGCTGGAGATGACCGAGGCCGCGAACATCCTCAACAACGCCACTGCGCAGAGCCTGGTGTTGATGGACGAGATCGGCCGCGGCACGAGCACGTACGACGGACTCTCGCTCGCGTGGGCCTGCGCGCAGCATCTCGCGCGGAATACGCGCGCGTTCACGCTGTTCGCGACGCATTATTTCGAGCTGACGTCGCTCGCGGCAGAGCTCGAAGGTTGCACGAACGTCCACCTCGACGCCACGGAACACGGCGACAAGCTCATCTTCCTGCACACAGTGAAGGAAGGTCCCGCGAACCAGAGCTACGGCTTGCAAGTCGCAGCGCTCGCCGGCGTGCCGCAGAAAGTGATCTCCGCCGCGCGGCGCTATCTGCGCGAGCTGGAGCGCCGCTCCGCCGAAGCGCACGAGCCGCGGCCGCAGCAGGAGCTGCTACTGGAAGTGCCGGACGAGCCGCGGCAACACCCGGTCGTCAGCGCATTGCAAAGTCTCGACCTCGATACGATGACTCCGCGGCAAGCACAGGATGCGCTGTACGAGCTCAAACGCTTGATCGACGGCGCCAGCTAGTTTCACCCGGACCCGACGACGAACTGATTGCCGTCCGGATCTTTCATGATGGCAAACGTCCCCCACGGCTCCTGCTTCGGCTCCGACACGAACTCGACCCCGCGCTGGCGCAGCTGGCGGTAAGTCGCTGCGACGTCGTCGCAGGCGAACGAGCCGGGGAAGAAGCCGCCGATGCGATCCTCGTGCCCTTCGGGAGTGAACAGCACGATCCGCGTCTGCGAATTGCCGATGCGCAGCTCGATCCAGCGCTGCTGCTCGTCGAACTGCTGGTCGGTGACGACGCGAAAACCGAGCTTCTGCGTGTAGAACTCCAGGGCGCGCGCCTGGTCGCTGACGGGAATGCTCGCGAACTTGAGGTGCGTGATCATGGGCGCTCCGCGCTGCCGTACTGACGATGGCGCGCATCGTGCCACAGCCGTAATGCGCCTCGAGCGCTTAATGACTATAGTATTTATGCTATGAGCAACCTGGCCGTCGATCACTACGTCGTGGATGTGCTGCTGCCGGATCTGGTCGGACACGATCATTCGCCGGCCGCCTTCCTCATATATCTCTACCTGTGGCGTCAGGCCGCCGCGCGCGGCAAGGCGCAACTGAGCTACACGACGATGGCAGCCGACACGGGCCTGTCGAAGGCGAGTGCGCAGCGGGCCGTCGCGTTGCTCAGGCGGCGCAAGCTGATCACGATGCGCAAGGAGGCAGCTACTGCAGTACCGGAGTACCGGGTGCATCGACCCTGGGTAGGCAGAGTGCCGGGCTGAGCTCGCCGCTAGTCAGGGCGCGCGAACACTCCGTGTTCCAGAAAATACCGCGTCTGCTCGGCCACCTTGGCCGACACCAGCAGTCCGGTGTGCGTCGTAGCCACCACCAGATGATCCTTGGCGCCCGGCAGGCGCGTCTCTTCGACCAGCACCGTACCGTCGTGCGCGTCGTCGAGATTCGCCACCAGTCGGCCGACACCGAGGCCCACGGACCCGGCGATCACGCCGACCTCGCGCCGCCCCGACCACTCGCGCGGCGACCAGTCGACGCACTCCTCCGTCAGCGCACCCCCGAGCAGCGCACGGGCGAACGGTAGCCGCGCGAGGCTTTGCGCCGTCCGCGAGCCTTGCAGCGGCGAGCCGAGCAGCACGGCCCGGCCGGGCGGCAAGTCATCCGTCACCTCGAGCGCGCGCAGGACCACTAACCCCCCGAGACTGTGCCCGACGAAGTGCAACCGCTCGGCTTTGTGAGCGCGCGCGCACTCGATCAACCGACGCACGTGATTGCTCATCGAGCCGACGACAGTCGGGTAGGAGAAGAAGATTGCGCGCATCGAGCCGTCCGCCTGGAGGCGCCGCCTCATCACGAACAGCTCGAGGCCCGACTGCCACAGGCCATGCACCAGGATCGTCAGCGCCGGCGGAGGTGAGTCCGAATTCATCGGCATCAATATACAACGCCCCGCGAGTCGATTTATTCTCGCAGCCCGGGGGAAGGGGAGATGCCATGCTGTCACGTCGCGCTTTTCTCGAACGCGGATCTTTGGCATTGGCGGCCATGAGCCTGCACACAGCGCGCGCGGCGGACGCGCAGGTGGGTCCATTGGGCAAGCCGATCGGTCTGCAGCTCTACACGGTCCGCGAAGCCGCCGCGAAGGACCTGCCCGGAACGCTGCGGGCGATCGCAGCCATCGGCTATCGCGAGGTCGAGCTCGCCGGCATTCCGGCAATGTCCGCGCCGGACCTGCGCAAGGTCCTGAGCGACTGCGGCCTGACTGCGCCGAGCATGCACGCGAGCATGGCGGATCTGCAGACGGGGCTGAACCAGCGCATCGATTACGCCACGACGCTGGGCACCCGCTACCTGGTCTGCTCCTTTCCGTGGACGGCTGACTCGCGTTTCCGCGAAAGCCCGGGCAAGGCCGTGGTCTCGCTCGCCTCGGGCATCACGCTCGATGACTGGAAGTGGAATGCCGAACAGCTCAACAAGATCGCCGGCGTCGCCGCGAAGAGCGGGCTGCGCTGCGGCTACCACAATCACAACATGGAGTTTCGCTCGTACGGCGGCGTCGTCGCGTACGACGAGCTGCTGCGCCTGACCGATCCGGCGCTGGTCACGATGGAGATGGACCTGGCGTGGGTCTACACCGCCGGCGTGGATCCGGTGAAATATCTCAAGAAGCACGCCGAACGCATCTCGCTGCTGCACGTGAAGGAGGTGCGCAAGGACATGCGCACGATGGTCGACCGCATACAGGCGCAAACCACCGAAGTCGGCAGCGGCAAGATCGACTGGAAGCACGTGTTCAAGGCGATGGAACCGGCGCGCATCGCCCACTACTTCGTCGAGCAGGAGAATTTCGACCGCCCGCCGCTCGAAGCGGTGAAGGTCAGCTTCGACTATCTGAAGGGATTAGCTGCGAAATGAGCCGTCGCCTGCGCCTCGGCATGGTCGGGGGCGGCCGCGGCGCGTTCATCGGCGCCGTGCATCGCATGGCGGCGCGGCTCGACGATCGCTACGAGCTGGTCGCCGGCGTGTTTTCTTCCGATGCGCAACGCTCGCGCGACAGCGGCGCCGATCTGCTGCTCGATCCGCGTCGCTCATACGCATCGGTCGATGAGATGGTGCGTGCGGAGAGCGCGCGTGCGGATCGCATCGACGTCGCTGCGATCGTCACGCCGAATCATCTGCATCACGTCGGTGCGAAGAAGTTCCTCGAAGCCGGCTGCCACGTCATCTGCGACAAGCCTTTGACGACGACGGTGGCCGACGCGTCCGACCTCGTGAGCAGCGCCGACCGCGCACAGCGCGTGCTTGCAGTCACATATAACTACAGCGGTTATCCGCTCGTTCGTCAGGCGAAGGAAATGATTGCCGCCGGCGAGCTGGGTGAGCTACGCCTCGTGCAGGTCGAGTACGCACAGGATTGGCTGACCACGGCGCTGGAAGCGGCTGGCCAGAAACAAGCGTCGTGGCGCACGGACCCGCAGCAATCCGGAGTTGCCGGATCGGTCGGCGATATCGGCACGCATGCTTTTCATCTCGCCGAGTTCGTGAGCGGCTTGCGCGTGGCGCAGCTGGCGGCGGATCTGTCGACGCACGTCGCGGGCCGCAAGCTCGACGACAACGCGCAGATGCTGCTGCGATTTGCCAACGGCGCGCGCGGCAGCCTGTGGGCGACGCAGATCGCGCCCGGCAACGAGAACGGTCTGCGACTGCGGATCTACGGCGCGAAAGGCGGGCTCGAATGGTCGCAGGAAGAACCGAATCACCTGCGTCACGCGCCATACGGTCAGCCGCCTCGCGTGATCGCGCGCGGCGGTCCGGGAGCAACGCCGCTGGCAACCAGCGCCACGCGCATTCCATCCGGACATCCCGAGGGTTATCTGGAAGCCTTCGCGCAGCTGTACCGCGACATCGCAGACCTGATCGCGGCGTATGATGCGAAAACTTCGCCGCCGGCCGGCGCGTTGCTCGTACCGATGGGTAAAGACGGTTTGCGTGGTGTGCAGTTCGTGCACGCCGCGGTGGAATCGAGCCGCCGCGACGCGGCCTGGATCAAGCTTGCATCATGAGGAGTCGACCATGTCCCTTCGATCTCTTTCTTTCGGCTGCGTGGTAGCGTTCGCCGGGCTCGCTGCCATGAGCTCCGACGCGAAGGACTACGGCCAATGGACGCCGCTGTTCAACGGCAAGGATCTCGACGGCTGGCAGCACGTCGGCCCGGGCGAGTTCGTCATCGAGAATGGCGTGCTCAAGACTCAGGGCGGCATGGGCCTGCTGTGGTACACGAAAGAGAAGCTGAGCAACTCCGTGCTGCGCGTGGTGTTCCGCGTGCCCGATGCGGCCAAGGGCGGCAACTCCGGCGTCTTCATTCGCATCCCGACCGAGCCGAGCGAGCCGTGGATGCCGGTGAACAAGGGCTATGAAGTGCAGATCGATCCGAGCGAGGACGACTATCACCGCACCGGCGTGCTGTATTCGCTCACCAAGGCAATGGCGAAGCCGGAGCTGAAGGAATGGAACACGATGGAGATCACGCTGACCGACAATCGCACGGTCGTGACGCTGAACGGCACGAAGATCACGGACTACAAGGAAGGCGACCCGGTGCCGGAGAAGAAAAAGACCTCCGAGCCGGATCGCGGCCAGCGGCCGGCGGCGGGTTACTTCGGGCTGCAGAATCACAACGATAAGGATGTCGTGCTGTTTCGCGACATCAGCGTCAAGAAACTGAAGTAAGGAAGCTGCAGGTCAACAACATGGCAATGATTCGGCCCGACAAGCTCCAGAAAGAATACGACGTGATCGTCGTCGGCTCCGGCGCGGCCGGCGGCCAGACGGCGTACACACTGACGATGGACGGCGCGAAAGTGCTGATGCTCGAAGCGGGCCGCAACTACGTGCCCGAGACCGAGACGGCGATGTTCAACACGCCCGATCAAGCGCCGTTGCGCGGCACGTCGACGCCCGACAAGGAGTTCGGCTTCTACGATTCCACGATCGACGGCGGCTGGGAGATGCCGGGCGAGCCGTACTCGAGTGCGTCGGCAGATCCCGAACAGCGCTTCTGGTGGTGGCGCGCGCGCATGCTCGGCGGACGCACCAATCACTGGGGCCGCATTTCCTTGCGCAACGGTCCGTACGATTTCAAGCCGCATGCGCGCGACGGGCTCGGCTTCGACTGGCCGATCGACTACGGCGACGTCGCGCCCTACTACGACAAAGTGGAAATGCTGATCGGCGTCTACGGCGACAACGACGGCATGGAGAACACGCCGAATTCCTCGCCCGGCGTGCTGCTGCCGCCGCCGAAGGCGCGCGCCGGCGAATTGCTGATCCGCCAGCGTGCGAAAAAACTCGGCGTGCCGGTCATTGCCGCGCATCGCGCCGTGCTGACGCAGAAGCTCGATCACACGCGTCTGCCGAAGCTGCTGCATCCGGGCAACGAGCGCGCGCAGCAGATTCTCGCCCAGCACATGCGCGATCGCGCGGCGTGCTTCTGGGCGACGGATTGCGGACGCGGCTGCTCGATCCGAGCGACGTATCAATCGACCACTGTCCATCTGCCGCCCGCGATGTCGACCGGCAATCTCGACATCGTCACGCAAGCGATGGTGCGTGAAGTCGAGCTCGACAAGCGCGGCCTCGCCTCCGGCGTCGTGTTCATCGACAAGGCGAGCGGCCAGGAGCATCGCGCGAAGGCACGCGTCATCGTGCTGGCTGCGAGCGCATGCGAGAGCGTGCGCATCATGCTCAACTCGAAATCCACGCGCTTCCCGCAGGGCCTCGCGAATTCGAGCGGCAAGGTCGGCAAGTATCTGATGGACACTGTCGGCTCGCCGGTCTCGGGTCAGATCCCGATGCTCGAGAACCTGCCGCCGCAGAACGAAGACGGCGCGGGCGGCATTCACGTCTACTCGCCGTGGTGGCTCTACAAGGACGCGGGCAAGCTCGGCTTCGCGCGCGGCTATCACATCGAGATGGGCAGCGGCCGGCGCATGCCGAGCGTCGGCAGCATGGGGTCGATGGCCAGTTTCGCCGGCGGTTACGGCCGCAAGCTCAAAGAAGACATGCGGCGCTACTACGGCTCGTTCATCGGCCTGTCCGGCCGCGGCGAGATGATTCCGAACGAGAACTCGTATTGCGAGATCGACCCGGCGGGCAAGGACAAATGGGGCATTCCGACCCTGCGCTTCTACTGGAAGTGGTCGGAGCACGAGACACGCCAGGCCGTGCACATGCAGAAGACGTTCGCCGCGATCATCGAAGAGATGGGCGGCAAGGTCATGGGCAAGCCGGAGCTCGACGGCCGCAAGGCGATCGCGCCGGGCGGCTTCATCATCCACGAGATCGGCGGCGCGATCATGGGCGCGGACCCGAAGACCTCGGTCGTGAACCAGTGGCTGCAGAGCTGGGACGTGAAGAATCTGTTCGTCACCGACGGCGCGCCGTTCCCGTCGAACGCCGACAAGAACCCGACGCTGACGATCATGGCGCTGGCGTGGCGCTCGGCGGATTACATGCTGCAAGCGATGAAGCGGCGGGAGCTCTGATATGTACGAGATCGATCGACGTACGGCGATCAAGTGGGTATTGGGAGCGAGCGCGGCGCTCAGGCTGCCGAGCGCTTCCTTCGATGCGCTCGCGGCCGCGCCGGCGGCGCAGGGCTACGGCAAGGATCCCAACCTGCTGAAGGTCTATGCGGCGGGCGAATTGTGGCCGCTCACGCTGACCAAGGAGCAACGCGCGACCGCGACGGCGCTATGCGACTTGATCATCCCAGCCGATGACACCTCGCCGGCCGCGTCGAGCGTCGGCGTGGTCGACTTCATCGACGAGTGGATCAGTGCGCCCTACCCCGAGCACGCGGTCGATCGCAAAACAGTGCTCGACGGTCTGAGCCAGATCGAAGGCGAAGCGCAGCGCCGCTTCAAAACAGCGTTCGCGAAGCTTTCGACGACGCAACTGAGCACGATCGCGGACGCGATGGTCAAAGATCCGTTCTTCGAGCGCTATCGCGCGCTGACGGCCGGCGGCTTCTACACGACGCCAGTTGGGGTTAAGGATCTGAAGTACGTCGGCAACGTCGCGATGGCGACGTTCGAAGGGCCGACTCAGGACGTGCTGAAGCGCCTCGGTCTGGCGTAGCTGCGCGCGAGCCTCATCGCGGCAAGCGCAAGAATCCAGAGGAAGGAGCTGGTACCACCACCGCCACCACCACCACCGCCGCCGCTCGGATTGGTCGGGCTGGTCGGCGGCGGAGGACTGGTGGGCTGCGCTACCGTGAACGTGTAAGTAACCTCGTTGTTGGTTGCCTGCGCATCGGGCTGATCGCCATGGACCGATGCCAGCACCTGCACGGAGCCTGGCGCCGGCCGCGTGGTCGTCACGACAATGTTCGCCGTGGCCGCCACTTCCAGCACTTGCGTCTGGCAGGTCACCGTCGTTCCTTGCACGGCGCAGCTGCCGTTGCTGATCGTCGGCGCAATATCGGTCGTGCCAGCGGGCAAGCTCACAACTGTGCGCACACCTGTCGCGTGGAACGGGCCGATATTGCCCAGGCGGTACTGATAAGTCTCCAGACCGGGGTCTGTCGCAGCGAACGGGATTGCGCCTTGCTCCAGCACCAGGTTCGGCGCAATCGTGATTTCCGCGACGCCCTGCGTGCCCGTCGACATGAGCAGCGTACTCGCGCGACGCGGATCTACGAGCAGTGCGTTAGCCTGCCAGGAGGGCCTAGCCGCGAATGGCCGCAGCTCCTGCCAGGTCAGTCCCGCATCGACGGATCTGGCTAAGCGATTGAAGCCGCCGACGTAGACGATGTTGGGGAACTGCGGGTCGACCGCTACCGCGAGCGCATTCGCCGGGCCGCCGGGCCACGTCACGCCCAACCACGCTGCGCCGCCGTTCGTGGTCTTCAGCAGGCCGACAGCATTGGACGCGGCATACACCACCTCCGGGTTCGCGGGATCGATGGCGAGCGCGCGAACATTGCTCGAGGTCAGCCCGGTGTTTGCGGCGCTCCAGCTGACGCCACCATCGGTCGACTTGTAGACGCCATGCTGCGTGCAGCAGCTTCCCGACACCGACTCGATTCCCGCGTAAATCGTATTCGGCGCGGCGGGCGCAAATGCCAATGCCGTTGCCTGCGACTGCGCCGGCAGGCCGCTGTTCGCCGGCAGCCAGCTGTCGCCACCGTCGATCGAGCGGTGCATGCCCGCGAACGTGGAGGCGACGATGAGATCCGGATTGCCCGGCGAGTCGGCGAAGTAGCGCACCGTGTCCGGGCTGCCGATGGCGAGCGTGCCCGCTTGCCAGTTCCCACCGCCATCGTCGGAACGCACGTAGCCTCCGGAGATGCCGACGAACACCCGGTCGGCGCCCCGCGCTTGCGCTAGCAGGCCGAACGTCGTTGTCAGGAACGTGGCCGGCGCAGGCGGAATCATCCCTGCGTTGTTCACTGGCGCCGTCGCGGCAGCCCCATCGGCAAGGAAATGCACGCCTGCCGTGAACGTATTGATGTAGATGCGACTAGATCCACGCGGCGCCGACATATCGCCTGCAACCATCGCGCGGATGCCCTGATTGCGCGACTCCCAAACGCCGCCAGCACCCGCCTGGGCCGGCACGCCCGCCACGACCCCCGTCTGGCCGCCCATCATCAGTTTCGTGGGATCCTGCGGATTGACGGCGATCGTCGTGATCTGTCCGATGCGCGCATTGCCCTGCACGTTGGCCCAAGCGTTGCCGTCGGCGGTCCGGACCAGGCCGCCCGCACTGGTGCCCGCATACACGACCGACTGATTCTGCGGATCGAGCGCAATCGACAAGGCCGGCCCGCCGAATGCGACCGGCCAGCTCGCGCCGCCATCGGTGCTGAGATGGACGCCGGTGTCGGTAGATGCGGCCCAGATCTTCTGCGGTGTCGTGCTGGTGATCGCGATGTCGACGGTATTCGCGGGCATGGGCACGGGCTGCCAACTGGCGCCGCCGTTGCTGCTGCGAAAGCCGCCCTGATTCAGGTCATACACATAGACCACGTCGGCATTCAGGGGATCGACGTGCAGGAACTGCAGCGAGCTCGCGAAAGCGTTGGTCACCGGTGTTCGCTCGCCCCAGGTGACACCGCCATCGGTGCTGCGCAGGATCCGCACGCCCGACGCTACATACACGACCATGCCGTCGGCGCTGAACTCCACTTGACTGAGGCCGGCGGGGTTGAGCGGGAAGGTGAGCACCTCCGCGAGGCTGGCACCGGCGTTCGCGCTCAGCATCAGCTCACCCGGCGCGGCGAACAGGATCCGGTCGGGATTGCGCGGGTCCACCGCCATATCGGCCGGCGTGAACTCGAACTGCTGGTCGCCGACGGGCAGCCAGGTCAGGCCGGAATCCGTCGATCGATAGTAGCCGCCCTGCGTCAACGCGAACACGATCGAAGGGTTGGCCGGGTGGAACAGCACCTTGTGGATGTGCCCGCCATCCGGTCCCAGGAGGGTGAACTGGTTCGTGCCAGCGATCGCAGACGATGTAGAGCCGAGCGCAGCGAGCAACACGATCCACGATGCACGCGCAGCCGTGCGCAGATTCCGACGCAGCATTCCGAGCCTCCCCAGCCTTGCCTTACTCTTTGACGGGCATTTTTATTCTGATGTGCAGCTCTTTCAGCTGCTCGTCCGATACATTCGTCGGCGCGCCGCTCATCAGATCGGCGGCCGTTTGTGTTTTCGGGAACGCGATCACGTCGCGGATGCTGTCGGTGCCTGCCATGAACATCACGATGCGATCCAGGCCGAACGCGATGCCGCCGTGCGGCGGCGTGCCGTAGGTGAGCGCTTCGAGCAGGAAGCCGAACTTCTTCTGCGCCTCTTCGGCGGCGATGCCGAGCAGATCGAACACCGTCGACTGCATTTCCTGCCGATGGATACGCACCGAGCCGCCGCCGATCTCCGAGCCGTTCAGCACGATGTCGTACGCGTTCGCGACTGCGTTCGTCGGGTCCGCGCGCAACGCCGCGGGGTCCGGATCGCGCGGCGAGGTGAACGGATGGTGCACGGCGCCCAGGCGCTTCGCGTCCGCGTCCCACTCGAACATCGGAAAGTCGACGACCCACAGCGGCCGCCAACCGGGCTGCGCCAGGCCGAGATCGTTGCCGAGCTTCAAGCGCAGCGCGCCGATCGCATCGTTGACGACCTTCGCTTTGTCGGCGCCGAAGAAGATGAGGTCGCCGTCGACTGCGCCGGTGCGGGCCAGGATGCCGTTGATCGCATCGTCGCTCAGGAACTTGAGGATCGGCGACTGCAGTCCCTCGCGTCCCTTCGCCTTCTCGTTGATCTTGACGTACGCGAGCCCCTTCGCGCCGTAGCGCGCGACGAATGGCGTCAGGTCGTCGAGCTCCTTGCGCGTCATCTTCGTGCCGCCTTCGGGCACGCGCAGCGCAGCGACACGGCCTTGTGTATCCGCGGCGGGGCCGGCGAACACTTTGAACTGACTGTCGCGGACCAGATCGGCGATGTCGACGAGCTCGAGCGGGATGCGCAGGTCCGGTTTGTCCGATGCGTAGCGCCGCATCGCATCCGCGTACGACATGCGCGGGAACGGGTTCGGCAGGTCGACCTCGAGCACGACCTTGAACACGTAACGCAGCAGCTCCTCCATCATCTGGATGATCTGCTCCTGGCCGAGGAACGAAGTCTCGATATCGAGCTGCGTGAATTCCGGCTGGCGCTCGGCGCGCAGATCCTCGTCGCGGAAACAGCGCACGATCTGATAGTAGCGATCGAAGCCGCTCATCATCAGCAGCTGCTTGAAGATCTGCGGCGACTGCGGCAGCGCGAAGAACTGGCCGGCGTGCGTGCGGCTCGGCACGAGATAGTCGCGCGCGCCTTCCGGCGTCGCCTTGGTGAGCATCGGCGTCTCGATGTCGACGAAGCCGTTGTCGTCGAGCCAGGTGCGCATCGCGCGCGTGACCTGGTGACGCAGCAGCAGGCGCTTCTGCATCACTTCGCGCCGCAGGTCGAGGTAGCGATACTTCAGGCGCAGCTCTTCGTTCGTCACTTCGTCGTGATGGAACGGCGGCGTCTCGGAGCGGTTCAGGATCTCGAGCTCGCGCGCCAGCACCTCGACTTGCCCGGAGGCGAGCGTGGCGTTGGCGGTGTTGCCCGGGCGCGCGCGCACCAGACCGCGGACGCGCACGCAGAACTCACCGCGCAGCCGCTCGGCGTCGGCGAATACGTCTTTGCGGTCCGGGTCGAAGACGATCTGCAGCAACCCTTCGCGGTCGCGCAAGTCGACGAAGATCACCCCGCCGTGATCGCGCCGGCGATGCACCCAGCCGGCGACGCCGATCTCCTGGCCGATGAGCGACTCGTTGACCTGACCGCAATAATGGGAACGCATTGGAACCATCAACGGCGCCGCTTGCTCGCGCGCTTGGCAGCCTTCGGTTTCGCTTTGCTGTGAGCCTTCGCCGACCGGGCCGCGGGACGGGCAGCCGTCTTGCCGCTTGCTGACTTGGTGCGGGCCGGCTTGCTGGTCTCGGCTGGGGCTGCGGGTTTCTTGTCGGCCTTCTTGTCGGCGTTTGGGGCCGCTTCCGCCGGCTTCACTTTGTCGTCGGCAGCCTTGTCGGTCGATGCGGCTTCAGGCGCTTCGTCGCCGGCGGCGAGATTGCGCTTGCCTTCCTGGTCCGACTTGAAATCGGTTTCGTACCAGCCGCCGCCCTTCAGGCGAAACACCGGCGCGGACACCAGCCGCTTGAGCGTCTGCTTCTTGCAGCTCGGGCACTTCCGCATCGGCGGGTCGGAGATCTTCTGTAAAGCCTCGACGTAGAACTTGCAGTTCGTGCATTCGTATTCGTAAAACGGCATGGAGTGTTCCCGGCGCTGAAACAAGCCGGCGGATGATAGAGGCCAACCGGCCGACTGGCCAGCTAGCCCTTACCGAATACCAGCGCCCCGCCCTTCGCGGTGACTTTCAGCCGGCTGCCGGGCCCGAACTCCCCTTTCAGGATCCGCTGCGCGAGAGGGTTTTCCACCTGTTGCTGGATGGCCCGTTTGAGTGGGCGTGCGCCGTACACCGGGTCGAAGCCTGCTTCGCCGAGCAGGTCGCGCGCCGAGTCATCGAGCACCAGATCGATATCGCGCTCCGCGAGCCGCCGCCGCAGGTAGCCGAGCTGGATGTCGACGATCGCCCGCAGCTGCTCGCGGCCGAGCGGATGGAACACGACGATGTCGTCGACGCGGTTGATGAACTCGGGACGGAAGTGCTGTTGCACGATCTCCAGCACCGCCTGCTTCATCTTCGCGTAGTTGGCCTCGCCCGTGAGCTCCTGAATGACGTGCGAGCCGAGGTTCGAGGTCATGATGATCACGGTGTTGCGGAAGTCGACCGTGCGGCCCTGGCCGTCGGTCAGGCGGCCGTCGTCGAGAACCTGCAACAGCACGTTGAAGACGTCGGGATGTGCCTTCTCGACCTCGTCGAGCAGCAGCACGGAGTACGGGCGACGCCGCACAGCCTCGGTCAGATAGCCGCCCTCTTCATAGCCGACATAGCCCGGCGGTGCGCCGATCAGGCGTGCGACCGAATGCTTCTCCATGAATTCGGACATGTCGATGCGCACCATCGCCTCTTCCGTATCGAACAGGAATTCGGCGAGCGCCTTGCAGAGCTCGGTCTTGCCGACACCGGTCGGGCCGAGGAACAGGAACGAGCCGTTCGGCCGGTTCGGATCGGACAAGCCGGCACGCGAGCGGCGGATCGCATCGGACACGGCGCGCACGGCCTCGCTCTGACCGACGACGCGCTTCGACAGCGCCCCCTCCATTTGCAGGAGCTTCTCGCGCTCGCCTTCCAGCATCTTCGACACGGGAATGCCGGTCCACTTGGAGACGACTTCGGCGACTTCCTCTTCGGTAACCTTGTTACGCAACAGCTTGGTCGGCTGCTGTTCGGTGCTGCTCGCAGCTGCGAGCCGGCGCTCGAGTTCGGGGATCTTGCCGTACGCGAGCTCGGACATGCGCGCGAGATCCTGCGCACGTCGAGCAGCTTCCAACTCCAGGCGCGCGCGCTCCAGTTCCTCTTTGATGTGAGCGGAGCTCTGTACCGAGGCCTTCTCGGCCTTCCACACTTCTTCGAGGTCGGCATATTCCTTTTCGAGCGCCTTGATCTGCTCGTCGAGTGCAGCACGGCGCTTCTTCGATGCTTCGTCCGATTCCTTCTTCAGCGCCTCGCGCTCGATCTTCAGCTGGATCATGCGGCGCTCGAGCCGGTCCATCGATTCGGGCTTGGAGTCGATCTCCATGCGAATGCGCGACGCAGCCTCGTCGATCAGGTCGATCGCCTTGTCCGGCAGCTGCCGGTCGCTGATGTAACGGTGCGAAAGCGTCGCCGCCGCGATGATCGCGGGATCCGTGATGCTGACGCCGTGGTGAACCTCGTAGCGCTCTTTGAGGCCGCGCAGGATCGCGATCGTGTCCTCGACCGAGGGCTCGTTGACGAGCACTTTCTGGAAGCGCCGCTCCAGCGCCGCGTCCTTCTCGATGTACTTGCGGTATTCGTCGAGCGTGGTCGCGCCGACGCAATGCAACTCGCCGCGCGCGAGCGCGGGCTTGAGCATGTTGCCGGCATCCATCGCGCCCTCGGCTTTGCCGGCGCCGACCATCGTGTGCAGCTCGTCGATGAACAGGATGACGCGGCCTTCCTGCTTGGCGAGATCGTTGAGGACGGCTTTGAGGCGCTCCTCGAATTCGCCGCGAAACTTCGCGCCGGCGATCAGCGCGCCCATGTCGAGCGCGAGGATGCGCTTGTCGCGCAGGCTTTCCGGCACTTCGCCGTTGACGATGCGCAGGGCGAGACCTTCGACGATGGCGGTCTTGCCGACGCCCGGCTCGCCGATCAGCACCGGATTGTTCTTGGTGCGCCGCTGCAGAACCTGCACGGTGCGACGGATCTCGTCGTCGCGGCCGATGACGGGATCGAGCTTGCCCTGCTCGGCGCGCTCGGTCAGGTCGACCGTGTACTTTTCCAGCGCCTGCCGGCTTTCCTCCGCGTTCGGGTCGTTCACTTTTTCACCGCCACGCAGGTCCTCGACGGCCTTTTCGATCGCGCCCTTGACGGCGCCGGCATTGCGCAGAACCTGGCCGAGCGTACCGCGGTCTTCGAGCGCCGCCAGCACGAACAGCTCGCTGGAAATGTACTGGTCACCGCGCTTCTGCGCGGTCTTGTCGGTGATGTTGAGGACGCGGTTGAGCTCGTTCGAAAGGTGCACTTCGCCCGCGTTGCCTTCGACGCTGGGCAGCCGGTCCAGCGCCTCGCCGAGTTGCGAGCGCAGCAGATTCACGTTGACGCCCGACTTGTCGAGCAGCGGCCGCACCGAGCCGCCCTGCTGGTCGAGCAAGGCCGACATGACGTGCAGCGGCTCGATGTACTGGTGATCGCGGCCGATGGCGAGCGACTGGGCGTCCGCCAACGCCTGCTGGAACTTGCTGGTCAGTTTGTCCATGCGCATGGCGGGAAATGTAGGGGATAACCCCTGGAATTCAACCTAGTGCGCCAACGAATGGCTCACATAAATAACCGCCACTCCCAGCACGATAAACACGAACTGCCCGACCCCCGACCCCGCATCGACCCGGCGGTGCAGGCCCGGGATCAGGTCCGCCACCGCGATGTACAAAAAGCTCGCCGCGGCCAGCGAGATCGCGTAGGGCAAGGCCTGCTGCACCGGACCAAACGCGAAGTAAGCCGCGACGCCGCCGACCACGGAGGTCAGGCTCGTCAGCAGGTTCAGCGTCAGGGCGCGCAGGCGCGACATGCCGCCGTGGAGCAGGATCGCGAGATCGCCGACTTCTTGCGGGATCTCGTGCGCAATGACGGCGAGGGCCGTCACGATGCCGAGATGGACATCGGTCATGAAAGCTGCGGCGATGAGCACGCCGTCGAGCACGTTGTGGAAGCCATCCCCGATCAGGATGAGCGACGCCGACGCGGCATCGCGCTGCGCATCGCTGGCGTGTACGTGCGGCACGTGGCCTTCGCACACTTCCTGGTGGCAGTGCCGCCAGAGCACCATCTTTTCGAGCACGAAGAACACGAGCAGGCCGGCCAGCAGCGTCAAGCCGACGTTGTGCGTACCGGAGATACCCGCCGCTTCGATCGCGTGCGGCAACAGCCCGAGCAGTGCAGCGCCGAGCAGTGCGCCAGTCGCGAAGCTGACCAGATGCGGCAACACGCGGGCCCGCAGTGATTCCGGTGCGACCAGAAACAGCGATGCCGCCAGCGCACTCAAGGCGCCGCCGAGCAAGGTGAACAGCACGATCCAGACGAGCAGCGGCATTTTTATTTCATCCACACCAGCGTCGCCATGCGCCCGGTCGCACCGTCGCGGCGATAGGAATAGAACCGATCGCGATCTGCGTAGCAGCGCAAGCCGCCGCCGAACACTTGCGTGACACCCAGCCGCGCGAGCTCGCGCCGCGCGAGATCGTACAGGTCCGCTTGCCAGCGGCCGCGTGCGTTTGACTTGAACGCGTGCGCATTCTCCGCGGATCTCGCTATGAACTGCTCGCGCACTTCCGCACCCACCTCGAACCTGTCTTGCTCGATTGCAGGCCCGAGCCAGGCGAGCACACGATCCGGTGCGACGCCCATCGCGCGCAATGCGCTCTCGACGACTCCGCCGGCGAGGCCGCGCCAACCTGCGTGAGCGGCCGCGACGCGCGTGCCATCGCGATCGCATAACAAGACCGGCAAGCAATCAGCGGTGAGCACGACACAAGCTTGACCCGGAGATCGCGCGAACGACGCATCTGCAGTCGGCGGCGCCGCGTGCGGCGTCGCCTCGACGGCGACCGCGCCATGAACTTGATTCAGCCAGACAGGATCTCGCGGTAACGCAAGTGCCGTGCGCAATCGCAGTCGATTTTCGCCGACCGCTTGCGTGTCGTCGCCGACGCGCGCGCCGAGATTCAAGCTCGCGTAGGGGCCGACACTCACGCCGCCAGCGCGCGTGGTCGCAACCGCACGCACGTTCGGCGGCGCCGGCCAGTCCGCTGCGATGAGATCGAGGCCGGTCATGCTTTCTTCTGATCGTCGCCGAGAGCTCGCAGCAACTGCTGCATGTCTTCCGGCAGCGGCGCTTCGCAGTGGATCGGCTTCTCATTCACGGGATGCGCAAACGCAAGACTCGCCGCATGCAATGCCTGGCGACGAAACGCGCGGAGTGCTTCGATGAGTTGCGGCGAAGCGCCCTTCGGCAACAACAGCCTCCCGCCGTAGACGCGATCGCCGACGATCGGATAGCGGATGTGAGCCATGTGCACGCGAATCTGGTGCGTGCGTCCGGACTCCAGTTTCAGATGCACGTACGTGTGCGCGCGAAAGCGTTTGAGCACGCGATAGTGCGTCACGGCCTCGCGCCCATCTTCGCGAATCGACATGCGTACACGGTCGACGGGATGTCGACCGATCGGCGCATCGACCACGCCGCCTCCTGTCATCACGCCAGTGCAGACCGCCGCGTACTCGCGCTCGACTTCACGAGCTTCAATTGCGCGCACGAGCGCTGTGTGCGCTTCGAGTGTGCGAGCGACTACCATCAGTCCGCTCGTATCCTTGTCGAGCCGATGCACGATTCCGGCGCGCGGCACCTGAGTCAGCTTCGGGTCCAGATGGAGCAATGCGTTCTGCAAGGTGCCAGCCGCGTTGCCCGCGCCTGGATGCACGACCAGTCCGGCAGGCTTGTTGATGACGAAGATGTAACGGTCCTTGTGGACGACGTTCAGCTCGATCTCCTCCGCCTCGACCCCGCCGGCTGCCTCGACCACCGCAGCGACGCGGACCTGCTCGCCGCCTAGAACCTTGTCCTTGGGTCGCAGCTTCTCACCGTCGACCAGCACCTGGCCCGCCTCGATCCACTCCTTGATACGCGTCCGGGAAAAGTCGCTGAGCAGCTCGGCCAGCACCTGATCCAGGCGCTGGCCGGCATATTCGATGGGAACGGTGAGCGTGCGTTGGATCGGTTCAGACATGAGGGCTCGGACATGGGTGGAGGAACTTAAGTACGAGCCTGCCGACAAAGAAAGGACCCGGCTATACTCGCCCGCCTTGCCTGACGCCCGGACTGACTGGAACGACCGTAAAAAATGGCGACGAATTCTCGCATGCGCATCCTCGTTTTGACCACGGCAGCGCTGCTGCTGGCGCTGTCCGGTTGCGGCGGCAACCCCCGCCGCCCGGTCGGCGACGCCGAAAAGCTCTACGAAATGGCGAAGAAGGCCAGCGACAACGGCAACTACAAGGACGCGATCACTTACTACGAGCAGCTGGAAGCGCGCTTCCCGTTCAGCAACCCCGCGCGTCAGGGCCAGCTGGACCTGATGTACGCGTACTACAAGAACCGCGAGCCGGAGTCTGCGATCGACCAGGCGGACCAGTTCATCCGCGAGAACCCGGCGCACCCGCGCGTCGACTATGCGTACTACATCAAGGGCCTCACGCAGTTCGAGCGCAACCCGAACTTCCTCGAGCGCTGGTTCAACGCCGACCTGTCGGAGCGCCCGCCGATCGACGCGCGCAAGTCGTTCCAGGCGTTCCAGACGATCCTCGAACGTTTTCCGAACAGCGAATACGCGGAGGACTCGCGCAAGCGGATGATCTTCCTGCGCAACCGCCTGGCGAGCTACGAAGTGTACGTAGCGGACTACTACTTGAAGCGCGGCGCGTGGGTCGGCGCGATCAATCGCGCGAAGTATGCAATCGAGAATTACGACGGCGCGCCGCAGATCAAGCACGCGCTGGAGATCATGGCGCAGTCGTATCACAAGCTGGGGATGAATGACCTCGCTGCGGATACGGAGAAGGTGCTGAAGGAAAATTATTCGAATCCGGACCAGGTCGCGCAGGGCGAGAAGAAGAAGAGCTGGTGGAAGATCTGGTAAGCCCGGATCGGCGCGAGAACAGCATCACTTCAGATTGAGCCGCCGGCGCACGGGACGCCGCAGCGCGAAGCCCAGCGCCATTCCGAGCAGCCCGGCGGCATAGGGAACGACAGCCAGGGCTACGGCATGCACGTCGGACCAGCGCACATGGACGTCGTTGCGCGCAAAGCTCCAGAGCAGCAGGACGGCGTAAGCAGCCAAAGCGGCGAAGCGTATTGCGCGACTCTCGACCACCGCGAAAACCAGACCAGCGCACAGTCCCACCAGGAATCGAGGCAAGCTCAGCATCGGTAGCAGGCGCCAGGAGGAATCGACGGCGTCGCTCGACAGAATCGCGAACAACTGCGGGCTGACGAACGACCACTCGGCGATGACCAGCACTACGAGGATCGCCATCGCCACCGGGCGATCGGATTGCCCGGCCTTCATGCGGGGTTACCGCGTGCGATAGCCGGAGGTAATCGGATAGCGCCAGTCTCTGCCGAATGCACGATCGCTGATTCTCACGCCGGGCGGCGCTTGCCGCCGCTTGTATTCGTTGCGCTTCACCATCTCCAGCACGCGACCGACCGTCGCGCGATCGAAGCCGCGCGCGGAGATTTCGTCCACCGACAGATTGTCTTCGATGAACAGCTCGAGGATCGCGTCGAGCACCTCGTACGCCGGCAGCGAATCCGAATCCTTCTGATCCGGCCGCAGCTCAGCGGACGGCGCGCGCTCGATGACACGCGGCGGAATCACTGGTGCGATCGAGTTGCGATAGTGCGCGAGTCGATACACGAGCATCTTGCTGCAGTCCTTGATCGGCGCGAAGCCGCCGGCCATATCGCCGTACAAGGTCGCGTACCCGACGGCCATCTCGCTCTTGTTGCCAGTGGTGAGCACCATCCGGCCGGTCTTGTTGGAGATCGCCATCAACAGCAGGCCGCGGCAGCGCGCCTGGATGTTCTCTTCGGTCGTGTCCGGCGCGCGGCCGGTGAACACTGGCTTGAGCGCGCCGAGCGCTGCTTCGAACATTCCTTCGATCGAGATCACGTCATAGCCGACGCCAAGAGTTCGGGCTTCTTGCGCAGCATCGTCGAGACTCATCTGCGCTGTGTAACGAGACGGCATCATCACTGCGCGCACGTGATCGGCGCCGAGCGCATCCACGGCGATCGCAAGCGTGAGCGCCGAGTCGATGCCGCCCGACAAGCCAAGCACGATGCCGGGGAAGCGATGCTTGCCCACGTAGTCACGCACGCCGAGCACGAGGGCGTTGTAGACGCTCGCTTCTTCGGACAACTCAGGCTCGACGTGACCGCCTCGCGGCACTGCCTTGCCGTCGATCAGATCGATGTCGACTGCGTAAAGCTGTTCCTTGAACGGCGCCGCGCGCTGCACGACCTCGCCCGCTGCATTCATGGCGAAGGAGCCGCCATCGAAAATGAGCTCGTCCTGGCCGCCGAGCTGGTTCACGTACACGACCGGCAAGCCTGTGTCCTTGATGCGCGCGCGCACGATGTCCTCGCGACGTCGCTGGTACTTGAGCGAGTACGGCGAGCCGTTGATGACGACGAGTAGCTGCGCACCGGCATCGCGCGCGGCGCGCGCAGGTTTCGCCTCCCAGATGTCTTCGCAGATCAGCAACCCGACACGGATGCCGTTCAGCTCGACGACGCGGCTCTCCTGTCCCGGCTTGAAATAGCGCTTCTCGTCGAAGACCGAGTAGTTCGGCAGCTCCTGCTTGTGGTAATTCGCGAGCAGCTTGCCATCGCGAAGCAGCGCGGCCGCGTTGTAGATCACTTCATCGGCGTAGTCGGGATAACCGACCATCACGGTCACGCCCTTGACCTCGCTGCGCACGCGCTCCATCGCCGCCGCGACCTGACGCTTCATGCCCTTGTGGAACAGCAGGTCCTCGGGCGGGTAGCCGGAGAGCGCCAGCTCGGGGAACAACACGAGATCTGCCTTCAGCCGATCGCGCGCTTCGGCAGCCGTGTCGATTACACGCTGAGCGTTGCCGCCGACGTCGCCGACGAACAGGTTCAGCTGAGCAAGAGCAATGCGGAGCGACATAGAGCAATTCTATGCCGTTTAGGCGGTCGCTGCAGACCGCCTACTTCTTCCGCGCAGGAGCCTTTTTCTTGCTCTTCTTGGCGGTCTTGTTGACCCTCTGGGCGATCTTTGCGAGAGATTTCTTCTTCTTAGTACTCTTCTTCCCCAGCTTTTCCGCAATCGCCTTCCCAAGGTCCGCCGGACTCTTCACCGTGCGCACGCCCGCGCGCTCCAGCGCCTTGAACTTATCCGCCGCCGTGCCCTTGCCGCCGGACACGATCGCGCCTGCATGACCCATGCGCTTGCCCGCCGGCGCAGTGACACCCGCGATGTAGGCAACGACTGGCTTGCTGACGTTCTTGCTGATGAATTCGGCGGCGGCTTCTTCGTCCGCCCCGCCGATCTCGCCGACCATGATGATGCCTTCGGTCTGCGGATCGTCTTCGAAGCGCGCGAGCACGTCGATGAAGTTCATGCCGCGCACCGGATCGCCGCCGATACCGACGCAAGTGCTCTGGCCAAGTCCGGCGTTCGTGGTCTGGAACACCGCTTCATAAGTGAGCGTGCCCGAGCGCGACACGATGCCGACGCGCCCCGGCTTGTGAATGAAGCCGGGCATGATGCCGATCTTGCATTCGCCAGGCGTGATGATGCCCGGGCAGTTCGGACCGATCAGCAGGCTGCCGTAGCTCGACAGCGCAGCTTTCACCTTCACCATGTCGTTCACCGGGATGCCCTCGGTGATGCACACGATGAGCTCGATGCCGGCGTCGGCCGCTTCGAGAATCGCGTCCGCCGCATACGGCGCCGGCACATAGATCATGCTGACGGTCGCGCCCGTCTCCTGCACTGCCTCGCGCGCAGTGTTGAAGACTGGCAGTCCCAGATGCTTTTCACCGCCGCGACCCGGCGTAACACCGCCGACGAGCTTCGTGCCGTACGCGAGGCACTGCTCAGAATGGAAGGTACCCTGCTTGCCCGTGAACCCTTGGCAGATGACTCGCGTCTTCTTATTAACGAGGATGCTCATTACTTCTTGCCTTTCGCGGCGCCAACGACTTTCTTCGCCGCGTCGGTCAGATCCGAGGCGGGTGTAATCGCCAGCCCGCTCTTCGCGAGCAGACTCCTGCCGAGCTCCGCGTTCGTGCCTTCGATGCGCACCACGACGGGCACGCGCACGCCG
>DATNFA010000026.1:0-48767 GCA_035606615.1 Steroidobacteraceae bacterium | reverse complement strand
CGGCTCGCCGCTGTCATACGCCACCAGCGTGTGACTCTCCCCCGGCGGCTCATAAATGAAGTCACCCGCAGTCGCGGTCCACTCGTGCTCCAAGTATCCCCACTTGCCGGAAATTGTGTACGCGAAAACTTGATGCGGGTGGTAGTGGCGGTTCACTAATCCAGCGGCCTTCGCCATCAGCACATCCGCCCACATGTTGCGCTGAGGAGAGATCCACAGCGGTTTCGACGACACGGTCTCGCTGAACGGCACGAAGTACCGCTCGTCGCCATCGGCCACCTTTGACAAGTACACCTCCGGCAATGCGCCGTCGCGAAACACGTTCGCGATCGGCTTGATCGTGCGCCAGAACTCGTTGCCGGGTGCTTCGGGCATGATGCTCTCCAGTTCAAGATGGCTCGCGCATTGTGCGCAACTGCGCAGGAGCGCGCTCCCGGCGGAGTGCTCAGAAGCGGAACTTGGCCTGCAATCCGTACTGCGCCTCGCCCTCGTTCGGCACGCAATAGAACGAGCCGGAAACGCCGCGCAGATCCTGGATCTCAACGCAGTACTTCTCGCTGGTCAGGTTCTTGCCTAACAGCGACAGCTCATGACGCTCGTTCTCGCCGAACGCGTAGGTCGCGCGCGCATCGACTTCGAAGCGCGAGTCGTACTCGTCGATCGGCTTCTGCGGACTGAACTTCACCTTCGACGTGCTCTGGTAACGCATGTCGGCCCGCAACGTGAGCGCGTTCGTGCCAAGCGCGAAGCGCTTCTCGATTGCTCCGTTGCCGGTCAACTTCGGCGCCAGCGGCAGCTCGTGACCTTCCTGGAAGTCGCCTTGGTGCAGATCGAAGTTGATGCCTGTGGCATCGGTGATCTCCGTGTGCAACCAGCCGAGGCTGCCGGTCAGCAGCCAGTCGCTCGCCGGTACCCACTCGAGCTCGAGCTCCGCGCCGTAGATCTCCGACTCGGGCAGGTTGAAGAACTCCGGCCCGTTCACCCCGACGTTGAACACCTGCTGGTCTTTCCAGATGTTGTAGAACACCGCCGCGTTCAGCAGCAGCGCATCGTTCACCGTCGATTTGAAGCCGACCTCGAACACGTTGAGGATCTCCGGATCGAGCGGACGCTGCGGGAATGGCGTGTCGTCCGTGTGCAGGAACTCGACGTCGAACTTGCCGGACTTGAAGCCGCGCGAGTAGCTGCCGTACAGCATGAAGTCGGGCGTCACGTGATACTGCAACCCGACTTTGCCGCCGACTTGGTCGGTGCTGAGATCCTCGCGGCTGGTGTTGACGTCCGCGCAATGCACGAACGGAATGTACGCGGGGTTGGTCTTGGGCACGCATGCCGGCAACCCAGCGGCGAGCTGCCTGACCAGCGCTTCATCGTAGTAGGTCGCGGGGTTGCGACCGGTCTTGTCGAACCCGCCAGCGTAGTAAGACGGGTTGCCCTTGTTGTCATGCGTGTAGCGCAAGCCGACCGTGAGGGTCGTTTTGTCGGTCAGCTCGATGTCCGTCTGACCGTACGCCGAGTAACTCCGATCCTCCAGGTCCGCGATGCTGAACGACACGGTGTTCCCATAAGGATTCGGTATGACATCGAACAGGCTCGGCGGCGTAATGCCGTTCGCGGACGGATGCGCGCCGGGGAAGCCGTTCGCGCCGAAGCGGATGTCCTGCGCGAGATTCGAGTCCTCCTGGAAGTAGTAGAGGCCCGCGATCCAGCGAAAACTTGCTGCGTCGTCGTCCGACGCGAGCCGCAGCTCCTGCGATGCCTGCTCGTACTCCTGGTCCATGTCGATGATCAGCACATCGTGATTCACGCCGCCGATGATGTTGCCGTTGCCGGTGTTCTCCTCCTCGTACCAGGCGTGCGTCTTGTCGTACGACGTGATCGAAGTGAGCGTCGCCGTACCGAAGTCGTGCTGGATCTTGACGTAGGCCCCGTCGACGTTCAGATCGCCGCGGTGCGAGCCGCCGACATACACGTCGTTCCACTCGTTGGTGTGATGGTCGAAGCCTTCAATATTGACGAGCCCAGCCGCCGCAGACGGATGCTCCCAATCGATGTTGCCGTTGATCGGCACCAGGTCATTGATCCGCAGCGGCGGGTTGTTCGCCAGCGCGCCGGCAACCTTCTGCGGCTGGGCTTCATCGCGGGCGCGCGCGTGATGTGCGCTGAAGGTGACCTGCGTCTTGTCGGACGGCTCCCAAAGGAAAGTACCGCGCAATGAGTAACGCTCCTCATCGCCGTAGCCGTCATTGCCGTCGTCGAGGTTGTTCCAGATGCCGTCACGCGTGTGATAGATGCCGGCGAGGCGCACAGCAGCCTGGCTGCCGACTGGCACCGACACGCCGCCTTCAGTCTCGATCAGGTTGTGACTCCCATAAGTCACCAGCGCGTACCCTTCTGCTGGCTGACCAGCATCCGGTTGACGAGTGATGTAGTTGACCGCGCCGCCCGTGGTATTGCGGCCGAACAAGCTGTTCTGCGGCCCACGCAGCACCTCGATGCGTTCCATGTCGAACAGCCCGAGCGTGCTCATGTACGAGGAGTTCATCGTCACCTCGTCCATGTACATGCCGACGGAGGAGGGCGCGTTGCCGAAGAACTCGTTGGTGCCGACGCCTCGGATCACGATGTGCTGGCTGAGCGAGTTCTGCACGACGACGTTGAGATTCGGCGCCATGCGCGTGATATCGGTCAGCTCCGAAACGCGCGCCTTCTGCAACTCATCCGCCGTGTAAGCCTGCATTGCGATCGGCACGTTCTGCACGTTTTCCGAGCGCTTCTGTGCCGTCACGATGACCTCTTCGAGCTGGCCGCGCGCAGCTGCACTGGACTGCTCGCTCTGCGCCTGGGTGGTGACCGTCGCGAGCAAACCCACACCGGAAGCCAGTAATTGCAGAGTTGAGCTCTTCATGGTGATCCCCCTTTGACGAGACAGTTGTTCGTTACATTGGCTCGCTACTGCTCCACTGCGACCTCGACGAGCATCGGCGCATCCGCGCGGAACGCTCCGAGCAACGCATCGTCGAGCTTCTCGATGCTCGTCACGCTGACGGCTTGCACGCCCTGGCTGCGGGCCAGACCGCAGAAGTCGAGTTGCGGCAGCTGAACGCCCGGCAGCTGCGACATCCGGAAGTGACGGCCGAATTCGTTGAGCGCTTCGTACGTGCCGTTCTTGACGATCACGAAGGCGATCTGCAGCGCATGTTGAGCGGCCGACCACAGCCCCTGGATCGAATACATGCTCGAGCCGTCGCCGAGGATCGCGATCACTTTTTCGCGCGGCCGGCCCAGCGCAACGCCGATGGCCGCGGGCAGACCGTGGCCGAGTCCGCCGCTCGCACACGTATAGAAAGTCTCTGGCGCGAGGATCGGCAGGTAGTCGTGCATCGGCGGGCGCGTGCTCGGCGCTTCCTCGACGATGATGCTGCCCGTCGGCCGCAGCGCGGCGATCTGCTGCATCAGATATGCATCGGTGAGTCGTGTGCGCGGCAGTCGCGGCGCACGCGGCGGTACAGTCGGAGCAGGGCGCTCGCGCGGCTTCGCCTGCTCCAGCAGCTCGGCAATGCCGGTCTTCAAACCGGTGCAGATCGACGTGCCGACTGGCGACCACGCCGCCATCGATGGATCGTCGGTGAGCTGGAACAGCGTGGCGCCCGGCGGCACGTGCGGGCCCACGCCTTCGACGTGATAAGTGAAGACCGGGGCGCCGAGCACGAGTACGAGGTCATGACCCGAAAGGTGCGTGACGATCCGAGCGCGATCCGGGGGCAGGAATCCGGCGAACAGCGGATGGTTCTCGGGAAAACTGTTGCGACTCGACATCGGGCTGACCCACACGGGCGCGCGATGCCGCTCGGCGAGCGCAATGGTTTCCGCCCACGCGCCGTCGCGCGCCGCGGCAGCTCCGACGACGATGACGGGGCGTTCGGCGCGATTGAGCGCAGCGGCGCACTCCCGCAGCAGCGCCGGCTCACCGCGAATCGATCTGCTGACCGTGCGGGGCGTAATGGCTTCGCACGGTCGATCCCAATCGTCGACGGGCACCGATACGAATGTCGGGCCGCACGGTGCCTGCATCGCGACGTAGTAGGCACGCGCGATCGCTGCCGGAACGTCTTCGGCGCGCGCAGGCTCGCAGCTCCATTTCACGTACGGCTTGGGGAATTCCGTCGCTTCTTTCGCATGCAGGAACGGCTCGAAGGGCAGGATGGAGCGCGCCTGTTGGCCGGCGATGATCACCAGCGGTGTCTGGTTCTTATAGGCGGTGAATACGTTGCCGAGGGCGTGGCCGAGGCCTGCGGCAGAATGCAGGCTGACGAGCGCGGCACGGCGCGTCGCCTGCGCGTAACCGTCGGCCATGCCGACGGCGATCGATTCCTGCAGGGCGAGTGAGTAGCGAAAGTCCTCGGGGAAGTTGCGGAACATCGGCAGCTCGGTCGAGCCCGGATTGCCGAACACCGTCGTCATGCCGAAGGCACGGAACAGGTCGAAAACTGCATCGCGCACGGTCGCCGCTGGCTTCATGTCGCGAGTCTGTGCGCGTGCTTCAGCGGCTGACTATTGCCAAATCTGGTCGAGGGCATAACATCCTTGCATGGCTTTGGAACCGCGGCAGTTGCGGGCTTTTCTGGCGATCGTGCACACCGGCAGTCTCGGCCGTGCGGCGCAGGAGTTGCACCTGACGCAACCGGCGCTAAGCCGGGTCGTGAAGCAGATGGAAGGTCAGCTGCGCGTTCAGCTGTTCGAGCGCCGCACCACGGGCATGGAACTCACGACCTTCGGCAGGGCATTGCTGCCGTATGCGACCCACCTGACCGAAGAGGCCGATCTCGCCATCGAAGAGATCAACGTGCGTCTCGGCCTGGGTCGCGGCACGCTGCGCATCGGCACGGTGGCGAGCGCCGCGACGGTCGTGCTGCCCGCGCTGCTGGATCGCTTCCACAAGCAATGGCCGAATCTGCTGCTGCAGATTACCGAGGCCGTCGAGGACAAGCTGGCCGCTGCGCTGATCGGCAATGACGTCGACGTAGTCCTCTCCGGGCCCATTCCCGAAACGGAAGAGATCATGCAGGTGTGCGAGCACCGCTTCAGCGACCGTTCGGTGGTGATCGCGTCCGCTACGCATCCGCTGCACGAGCGCCGCAAGGTCGCGCTGGTCGATCTACTGGAATACCCGTGGGCCATGCCGTCGGCGGATGCGGAGCCGCGCAAGCGCTTCGATGCGCTCGTGCATCGTCTGCGCGGGAAGCCGCCGCACGTTGCAGTCGAGACGCGGTCGCCGGCCACGATCAAGGCGATCGTCGCGCAGACCAGGCTGCTCGGCTGGCTGCCCGAGCCGCTGTTCGCGGCGGAGCAGGCGGCGGGACTGATTCGCCCGGTGCGTTGCGAGGAGATGGCGTTGCCGCGGCGCTTTTTCGTCTATCGCCGGCGTCGCAACTTCATGGCGCCGCCGCTGCAACAGTTCCTGCAGGCGCTACAGAAGTGAGGAGCCAGAGCGCCGATTGAATAATTGGATCCAATAATCCATACTGCCTGCCATGCTCACCAAGGCGGTGGTCGAACGCATCAAGGGCGCGATCGAAAGCGGCTCTTTGCCCGCAGGCAGTGCCATCGGACAGCAGGAGCTGGCGGACCGGCTCGGCGTCAGCCGGCAACCGATCCGGCAGGCATTGCCGCTGCTGATTGCAGAGGGCTGGATCGAGAGTTTGCCGAATCGGCGTCTGCTGGTGCGGGAGCTGGCGGCTGAAGAAGTCGACGAGATCTTCGCCGTGCGGCGTCTGATCGAGCCCGTCGCTTTGGCGGCATCTATCGAGCGTGCGACCCCGGCGATGCTGCGGCGTCTGAACTTCGCTCTGACGGAATACGAAGAAGCGGCTACGCCTGCCGAGCTCGAAAGCGCGGACGTCGCATTTCATGAAGCGTTGTACTCGTGCTGCGAGAACGCGACGCTGCTGCGGTTGATAGAGCAGTTGCGGCGCTCGCTGAAACGCGTCTACGAGCTGAAGCCGAAAGGCAGCGCGCTGCGTAAGAAGGCGATTGCTGAGCATCGCAAACTGGCGACGCTTTGCGAGGAAGGCGATGCACGTGCCGCTTCAGCTGCGCTGCTGGCTCATCTCGAGGCCGCGCAGACTGCGATGCGCAGGAAGCGGCCGGCGATGGCCGACAAGGTGACCTCCGGGGGAAAACGTGGAAAACATTGAGCTGGCCAGAACTCCGCAGCCGCCGTACTACGCGGTGATCTTCGCTTCCGTGCGCACCGCGAGCGACGATGAAGGCTATGGCAAGGCAGCGGAACGCATGGCGCAGCTCGCGAGCGCGCAACCGGGGTATCTCGGCGTGGACAGCGTGCGCGGCGCGAATGGCGTCGGCATCACTGTTTCGTATTGGTCGAGCGAAGAGGCGATCTTGGGATGGCGTCGCAATGCCGAGCACACGCTGGTGCGCGAGCAAGGCCGCAAGAACTGGTACGCGGAATACGAGTTGCGGGTAGCGAAGGTCGAGCGCGCTTACGGCTTCAAGCGCTGATTCGATAGCGCGCGTGCTTCGATCAGAGCCGCGTGGCTCTCGTCCACGGTGTTGGACAGCTGCGTAATGGCGGAGGCAAACGCCTGCTGGGCTTCCGCCGATTCGTGAAGTTGTCGAAGCGCTCGACCCAATAGCAACCACGCACGTCCAGTGCGTTGCGAATACGGCAGCCCGCTCTGCAAAGACGTCGCTGCGCTCAATGCAATTCGCGCACTTTCCGCCGCGGCAGTCGGGTCGCCGGCGGCAAGCAGCGTGTCCGCCTTGCCGAGCTCGCCATCTACTGCAGTCGCCTTGCTGCCGGTATTTGCAGCCACCGCTTCGAAGCGGCGTCGGGCTTCAGCGATATCGCCACGCGCGAGGGCGAGTCGCCCGCGCATTAGTGCCACGCGCGGCGTCTTATTTGCCTCTTCGACAGAGCCAAGAACCTCCGACGTGCGATCGAGATAGGCAGCTGCTGCCGCCCTGTCGCCGCGCTGGATCGCGATGCTAGCGAGCCCGGCTAGAACCTGCGTCTGCCCGATGGTGTGTTTCGAGTCGACTGCGACTTGCATCGCCGACTCATACGCCTTCTGCGCCTCCCGAAGGCGACCGATTGCTTCGAGCGCGCGACCTCGGTTGACAGCAAGATAGACAGGCGGGTTCGCATCGGGCGAGCGCTCCGCGAGTGCCGCGAGCGTGTCGTCATAGAGCTGCAGTGCCCGCTTGGGCATCCCCGCAGCCTCACTCACCAGGGCCATGTTGTTACGAATGACCATCGCGCCGGCGCTGCTGCCGCGCCCAACCGACGTGAACTTTTGCAGCGCCATTTCGTAGTAGTCGATCGCCTCGCGATGACGGCCGGTTCGGTGATAACTCCACGCGAGGTTCTGCAGGACATCTGCTTCCTGCTCGTTCGATGTCGGTCCGCTCAGGCGCAGCTGCTGCAGGGCTTCGCGTGCATACAGCAACGAACCTTCGGCATCATCGAGAGTGCCCGCGACGACCGAGCGTGCCTTCATACATTCTGCAAAGCTCGCGTGGTTCGCCGGCGGCTGTGAGAGCTCAAGATCGATCTTCGTTGCGGCTTCACTGGCGCGGCCCATTCCAGAAATCACGAGCGCGTGAGCGCACACCACTTCGGAATGCAGCCCATGTGCCGGCGCATCGCCAAGTACCGCGAGCGCCCGTTCCAGCAGCTCAGCGGCCTTGCCGCGGTTTCCCCAGGCGAGATAGTGCAGCCCGAGCGTGCGCAGCACGGCGGCACGGCTTTCCGGATTGCCGCTCGTGTCGGCGAGCGCAAGCTTCTCGCTGTGCGCGAGCATGTCACTGACCGTGACCGGCTTGTCGGCTTCCGCGGCTTCCGTGATCAACATGCCGAGGAACTCGGTTACCGCGGAGTTGCGTGTTGCCAGTGCGACCGCGCGATCGCGTTCCTCCGATGCTATCTGCGTCTGAGTGAGCGCGAACGCAAGCGTGGCGCATAAGCCGACCACCGCAACGAACGAGATGGCGACCGCGACACGATGACGAGCGATGAACTTGCGCGTCCCGTAGAAGCTCGCTCCGAGTCGTGCGACGACTGGCTGGCGATGCAAATACCGGAGCAACTCATCGCGCAGCGCTGCGGCAGTCTGATATCTGTGGCGCGGATCGGTGTGCAGCGCTGTCGCCAGAATGGCGTCGAGGTCGCCGCGCAGCTTCTTGCGCAACGCACCGGTCGCCAGGTCGGAAGCGCGCGGCACGCGACCCGAGAGTGCTGCCCGGATACGATCGGCACGTGTCCCGACGGTCGTCAGCGGATGGCGCCCGATGAGCAACACGTAAAGAAGCATGCCGAGCTGATAGACATCAGTGGCAGTGGAGGGGAGCTCGCCGAGGAGCTGCTCCGGCGCGGCGTACTCCGGTGTGAGCACGATCTCGTCGACGAGCGTGCGCGTCGAATCGTCACCTTCCGGCCGTTGCGCGCCGATCAGCTTCGCGATGCCGAAGTCGAGCAGCTTGACCGCGCCGCCACGAGTGACGAGCACGTTGGATGGCTTGAGATCGCGATGTACGACCAGGTTGCTGTGCGCATGGGCGACCGCGAGCACGGCGTCCATGAACAGACGAATACGCGCCTCGACATCGAGGTCCTGGGAGTCGCAGTAGCGATCGATGCGGTCGCCGTCGACGTACTCGAGTACCAGGAACTGCCTGCCGTCGGCGGTCGCGCCGGCATCGAGCAGCCGTGCGATATTCGGGTGTGCGAGTCGCGCGAGCAGGCGGCCTTCACGGCGAAAGCGCTCCGCCAGCTTCTCCTGCGAGACGGCGCCATCCAGAAGCTTGATCGCGCACTGGGCTTCGAAGCGCCCATCGCTGCGGCTGGCGAGCCAGACTTCGCCCATGCCGCCGCGACCGAGCAACCGCTCGACGGTGTAGGCGCCGAGCCGCGCGCCTTCGAGCTGGGAGCCTGTCGGCCGTGGCAGATTGGCGAGCGGGGAGTCCTCGAGGAACTGGCTCGCGTTCAGCGCCTCGCGCTCGGCGAGCAGCTGGCGCACGATCCTGGCGATGCCGGGTTGCGACGAAGTGAGCTCGGTCAGCCAGAGCTCACGCTCGGCTGGCGCAAGATCCAGTGCGCGATCGAGAAATCCGTCGATCTCCGGCCATGGCGCCAGCCCTCTCAGGCCGACTGCCACTGCCCCGTCTCTTGATCGTTGATGAAGCGATTGAGCAGCAGGCGCGCCTTGTCCCAATCGCGCTGCACGGTGCGCTCCGAGACATCGCGCAACTGCGCGATCTCGTTGAACGAGAAGCCGCAGAAGAACTTGAGGTCGACGCACTCGGCGAGCCGCGCGTCGATCTTCGCCAGCGACTCCAGCGCCTCGTTCAGCTTCTCGATCTCCACCGACTGCCGATCCTCGTGAACTGCATGGGGCAGTTCGGTCGGCAGCGAGGTGATCTCGAATTCGCCACCGCGCTTCTGCGCGTGACGGCTGCGGAGGTAGTCGACGATCAGCCCGCGCATGGCGCGTGCCGCATACGACATGAACTGTCCGCAGTCGCCGAACGCAAGCGACTCGCGATGCGAGATGTTGAGGAAGGTTTCGTGGAGCAGCGTCGTTGGGCTCAGCGTGACTGCGGCTCCCCGCCGCAGCTCGCGTTGCGCCATCCGATGCAGCTCTTCGTAGAGCATTGCGAACAGGCGATCGCGCGATTCCATATCGCCGGTGCCCGCCGCATGCATGATTGCCATGAGCCCGCTTTCCGTCATTGTTTGCAACCCTTGAGTCTACTGCCAGGACCAGTTCGGGGCGGGGGGCCGAGCCTGGCCTCCCGCTTCAGGCGCGCGTTCCTCCCGCGTAACTGCGGGGCTCCTAGAACGCGGCCTGAGCATCAATGCGCGTATGTGCCGCAAATAGCGTGCAGGGTTTAACGCTCTCCGTCTAGGAATGTGAAGGACATCGTTGGGTCGTCCCCGACTCGACATCGCGGGGCACCCTCGTGATGTCATGACAACGGCAACGCGCCTGACGCGCGCAGGGCTGTGCCTCCCTCTCAAGTCTATCGAAAAACCGCCGCGATTCCTGACACGCAAGGCATGCCGGATCGACGTGTCGGGATTGCGTTCCTGCATTTCGATTAGCCCGTAGCACGGAATCGTTCCTGAATGGGGGTAGTCATCATGCGCATTGCTTCGATTGCGGCCGCGGCATCGTCCATCGGCCTGTTGTTCGCTCATTCGGCAGGGGCCGCAGGGGAAGGGGAAAACGAGGCCCTGGAGCAGGTTGTCGTTACGGGCACGCGCGTCGCGAATCGCTCGGCGCTCGAAACGGCCGCTCCGGTCGATGTCGTATTGGGCGACCAGTTGCAGAACCTCGGCATCACCGAGATCAACCAGGCGCTGGCTGCGAGCCTGCCGTCGTTCAATTTTCCGCGGCCGGGCCTGAGCGACGGTAGCGATGCCGTGCGTCCGGCGACGCTACGCGGCCTCGCGCCTGATCAGACACTGGTGCTGGTCAACGGCAAGCGCCGCCACGTCGCGGCGCTGGTGAATGTGAACGCCACCGTTGGACGTGGCTCGTCCGCTACCGACCTGAACACGATTCCGAGCGACATGGTGCAGTCGATCGAAGTGCTGCGCGACGGTGCATCTGCTCAGTACGGCTCCGATGCCATTGCCGGCGTCATCAACCTGCGATTGCGCGAGGCTCGCGAAGGTGGCGGCACCAACGTGACGTATGGGTGGCGAGACAGTGACTTCGACGTCCGGACTGCGCCAGTGACGACGCCGGGTGCGACCTGGTCGGCGCCGCCTGTTCTCTCTCGCAGCCGCAGTGACGGCGAAACACTGACAGCGTCGATCTGGAAAGGCTTGCCGCTGACGGACTCGGGCTTTCTGACCGTGGCTGCGGAGTACAAGGATCAGGAGCACACCGAGCGCGGCGGATGGGACCACCGCCCGCAGTATCCGATCGTGAATGGCGTCGTCGATCCACGCGAGGCGACGTTCAACCGCTTCAACGGCTGGTACGGCGAGCCGGAACTGGCGCAGAAAACGGTGTTCGCGAATGCCGGCTACGACGTCTCCGATCAGGTTTCGCTGTATGGCTGGGCGAGCTGGCAGGACCGGCACTCGGTCGGCGCAGGCTTCTATCGTCCAGCCGGCGACCCCAAAAACGTCCCGTCGATCTATCCCGACGGCTTCCTGCCGTTGATCGAGGCCGACGTCAGCGATTACTCAGCTGCATTCGGCACGCGCTGGGAGCTTGGCGCCTGGCAGATGGACTCGTCGCTGGTCTACGGTCTGAACACCATGGACTTCACGATCGACCATTCGCTGAATCGCTCGCTCGGAGCCACCAGCAAGACGAAGTTCGACTCCGGCGGCTTCGACTACGGCCAGCTGGTCCTGAACGTCTCGGGCGTGCGTGGGATCGAGATCGGTGCGTTCGCTTCGCCGCTCAACGTGGCCGTCGGCCTCGAGGCGCGGCGTGAGACCTACGCGATCCACGCGGGCGAGCCGGACTCCTACCGTTCCGGCGCGCCGGGAACGACGCTGCCGCCCGGCGCACAGGTGTTTCCGGGATTCAGGCCGGCGAACGCGGGCAACCACGACCGGACCGCGGTGGGTGCCTACGTCGATCTCGAGGCGAATCTGACGCAGAGCCTGCTCGCCTCGATCGCGGTGCGCGGCGAGAGCTATTCGGACTTCGGCGAGAACCTCTCCGGCAAGGGTTCGCTGCGCTATGACTTCAACGAGCACTTCGCGCTGCGCGGCTCCGTGCAGAACGGCTTCCGCGCGCCTTCGCTCCAGCAGCAGTTCTTCCAGACGACCTCGACGAACAACATCCAGGGCGTGGGTCTCGTGGAGGTGACGACCTTCGCAGTGACCGATCCGGTTGCGCGCGCGCTCGGCGCAACGGATCTCGACGCGGAGAAGTCGACCAATTTCTCGGTCGGCACAGTGCTGCGCTTCGGCGGGCTCGACGTCACGATCGATGCTTATCGCATCGACATCGACGACCGCATCGTGCTGTCGGAGAATCTCATCTCCGCGAGCGTCTCGCAGTTCCTGGCCAGCCAAGGCTTTCCCGGCCTCGGCGGCGGGCGCTTCTTCATCAACGGCGTCGACACGCGTACCGAAGGCGTGGACCTGGTGCTGAACTATCCGCTCGAGACGGCCGCGGCCGGGCGCGTCGACTTCACGCTGGCGGCGAACTTCAATTCCACCGATGTCACCAAGGTGCCGCAGCCGCGGGCCCAGGGACTGACGCCGCCACCCGTGTTGTTCGACCACATGAACATCCTGACGTTCGAAGAAGGTACGCCGGAGGACAAGTACACCGCGACCGTGAACTGGGCGCTGTCGCGTTTCGGCATGACTCTGCGCGCGACGCGTTACGGCGATGTGTTGGCGGCGGGCGGCACGCCTGCCGGGGACTTCCTGCTGACGGCGAAGACGCTGGTCGATTTCGAGGCGAGGGTCGATGTCACCGATCACATCCGTGCCGCGATCGGCGCAGACAATCTCACGGACGAGTACCCCGACGCGCTGCCGGCGCCGCTGCTGAACGCGACCGGGACGACGTCGTTCAGCAACTACTCGCCGTTCGGTCGCTCGGGCCGTTTCGTCTATGGCAAGTTGAACTATCGCTTCTAGGAAGCCGCTGCTAGCGGGACAACGCCCGTGCCTGCACGAGGAGCGGATGCTCCTCGTCCACGGTGTGCGACAAGTGATCGATGGCGCTGGCGAAGGCGGCCCGCGCCTTCTCCGATTCGCCGAGCTGTTGCAAGGCACGTGCGAGCTTCAGGTACGAGTGGCCGGTGTTGGACGAGTAGGGCAGGCCGCCCTGCATCGTTAACGACCGCGTAAGCGTGCGCCGCGCGCTTTCGGCTGCGCCTTTAGCGTCGCCGGCGCGGAGCTGGAGCTCTGCGATTGCCCAGGTTGCCGAAGTGACGACCGCGGGGTTGCCATCGGCGATCGCACGGCCGAGCTGGATTCGTGCCGCGCCGAATCGCCCTTCGAGGATGTCGAGGCGGCCTTGAATGAGAGCGGCGGTGGCCTGCGCGGGCAATCGCGACAAGACAAGCGCACGCGACATGCGCGGCGGGTTCTGGCCCGGCGCGCGCGGATCCATCAGCGTGCCTGCCCGATCGAGATAGGCAGCGGATGCGGCCGCATCATCGGACTCTTGAGCAGTCGCCGCGAGGCCGAGCAGGCAGTAGATCTGACCCAATACGTTGTGCTGCTGACCGGCCAGTTCGAACGCCGTGTTGTACGCGGCCTCCGCTTCACGACGGCGGCCGACGCGCTCGAGTGCGCGTGCACGGTTACCGACAAGATAGGCGGGCGGCTGACTGTTCGGATTGCGCTCCATGAATGCGCGCAACGTCTCGTCGTAGATCTCCAAGGCGCGGCGCGGCATGCCGGCGTCGTCGAACACGACGGCCCAGTTGTTCCGAACCGCAATCGCATCGGGGCCGCCGTCGCGACCGAGCTCCGCGTACTTTTGCAAGGCGCGCCGGTAGTACTCGTCGGCTTCGACATTGCGCTGGTTGAGGTGATGGCCGAAGCCGACGGCGCCGAGGAACAGTCCCTCATCGCCGGCTGCACGGCGCGGCGCTGCACGGAACTTCGCGAGCGCTTCGGTGGAATAACGGGAGGCGTGCGCGGCATCACCATCGCTGTCGGCGATGAACGCGCGGTAGAGCAGGCAATAGGCAGCGTTCTCAGGGTCCGACTGCAGCTGGCGAAGCTCGTGCTCGATCGACAGGACTGCTTCGGTCACGCGCCCGAGGCTGGCGACCGAGAGTGCGTGGGCACACGTCAGTTTCGATTTCAGTGGCTGATCCGTCGACTTGCCGAGGAGCGCCAGGGCATTCTCCAGCAATCGTGCAGCCTTCACGTCGTCGCCGAGCGTGCCATAGCGCGAGGCGATCATCGCAAGCACGGCGGCTCGGTTCTCGGGGCTGCCGCTCGTGTCGGCGAGCGCCAGCAGCTCGCTGCGTGCAAGCATGTCGTTCACCGTAATCGGCTTGCCGCCCTCGGCAGCTTCCGTAATCAAGACTCCGAGGAACTCGGTCACGGCGGCGTTGCGCGTAGCGAGAGCAAAGGCGCGATCGCGCTCGGTCGCGGCCGCGTCGGCCTGGCTGAGCGCGAATACGAGCGTCGTGAAGAGCGCCGCTATCGCGGTGGCCGAGGTCACGACCGAAAGCCAATGACGCCGGATGAAGCGACGCGTTGCATAGAAGGCGACGCCGCGACGCGCCTCGACGGGCGCGCGATGCAGATAGCGCGTGAGCTCGTCGCGCAGTGCCGCCGCAGTCTGGTAGCGATCCGCGGGATTCACCTGCAAGGCCTGCGCGAGGATCGCATCGAGGTCGCCGCGCAGTTCCTTCTGAAGTGCGCTACTGGCTGCGAAACGCGATGCGCGCGGAAGACGTCCATCGAGTGCCGCTTTGATCCGCTCGACACGACTGCCGGCGAGATGCAACGGATGTCCGCCCGTCAACAGAACGTACAGCAGCATGCCCAGCTGATAGACATCGGTCGCGGTGGACGGGACGTCACCGAGGAGCTGCTCGGGTGCGGCGTACTCCGGCGTCAGCACGATCTCCTCGGCGCGCGTCATCGTCGCACCTTCGGCCGCTCGCTCCGGATCCACGAGCTTCGCAATGCCAAAATCGAGCAGCTTGACGATGCCGTCACGCGTGACGAGCACGTTGGACGGCTTCAGGTCGCGATGAATGATCAGCTGGCTGTGCGCGTGCGCGACGGCCGCGACCGCGTCGAGAAACAGGCGGACGCGCGCTTCGACGCCGAGGGAGTGCGAGGCGCAGTAATGATCGATACGCTCGCCGTCCACGTACTCCAGCACCAGGAACTGGTGACCATCGTCGGTCGATCCGGCATCGAGCAGACGTGCAATATTGGGATGGCCGAGCCGCGCGAGCAGCCGTCCTTCGTGACGAAAGCGATCCGCGACCCGCGGTCGCGCGATCAGCCGGTCGAGAAACTTGATCGCGAAGCGGCCTTCGAAACGGCCGTCACTGCGCGAGGCCAGCCACACTTCGCCCATGCCGCCGCGCCCGATCATCCGGTCGACCGTGTACGCGCCGACCTGCTTGCCCGCGAGCGAAGGACGATGACGCTTGGTGAGGTCGGCGATCGCTTGCGGCGGCTCCTGCATGAAGCCGCAGGCGTCGAGCGCGTCCCGCTCGGCCAGCAGGTTGCGCAGCGCTGCCGCGACCAGCGGCTGCGAGGTGGCGAGATCGTTCAGCCAGCGCTCGCGTTCGTCGGGACCCAGGTCGAGCGCCCGATCCAGCTGACTGCTGAGCTCGTGCCACAGGGAAGGATCGAGAGGCGTCAAGCTCATACCGAATGGCGAGTGTATGCGCGTGCTCGGCGCGCTTGCCGATCTTTATTAGTCGCGGCGCGTGTCGGGTATTGCGTGCGGATTGCGATTGGAAAAGACCGCTGTAGGCATTCGCCGCAGCAATGGCGTAAACCCCGGGCCGTTTGCGATTGATGCAAGCAAGAAAGCAATTGGTCGAAAGGGCCATCGTGGTCTACGCGGTCAGCACATTGCCTGGAATCGTGAGCGCACTGCTCGTACCGACTGTGTTCGGCACGCTGTTCGCCGTCCGGCGCCGACTCGCGCGATTGCTCAAACCGGGAACCGCCACCATGCTCGACGCCGAGGAATATTTTCATCTGGCCCTGCACGCCAGCTCGATGGGTGACCATCACGCGTGCATGCAATATCTGGAAGAAGTGCTGCAGAGAGAACCGCTGAATGCCCGGGCGATGTACCTGCGAGCAGTTCAGCACGCCGAGCTCGGCCTCACGCAGCGGGCGGTTGCGGGCATCAAGACCGCACTGTCGATCGAGCCCGATCTCGATATCGCGCGCTTTCAGCTCGGGCTGCTGCTGCTGTTCGACATCAATCAGCCTGCCGAAGCGAAGGAGTATCTGCAGGCACTCTGTCGCAGCCAGAACCGCGCGCTGCGCGCATATGCCGAGGCGATGATCGCGATCGTCGACAACGAGCTGACGCTGGCACGGCAGAAGCTGGCCATCGGCCTGTCCGAATCGTCGCCGGATTCGCAGTTGCCGATGCTGATGCGCCGGCTGTTCGAGCGCCTGCTGAGCGGGTCCGCTGGACCCGGTGCTGTGGACAAGAACGGGCTCGCCGCGCGGTGCTCGCTCGCCCCCTGTCCGCCTTCTTTGTCCTGATTCGGAGATATCTCGCGCGCCGGAATGTCTGGTCCGGCGCGCGATATCCGATTACTTGAGTGATGTTGTTACGTTCACTGCCAGATCTTGCCCAGAGCACCGCCGAGTTCCAGAGCTGGTTCCAGTCGAAATGGGGCCGGGAGAACTGCATCATCTGGGGCCGCGCACGCCAGGCCGAATTCGGGCCGTGCACTCACACGTTGTCGATTCGCGCCGCCTGGGGCGGCGTCGAGCACTGTTACGTCAACGGCCGCACGCTCGCGGTCGACGACGACAACTTCCTGATCCTGAATCACGGCCAGATCTACAGCACCAGCATCCGCTCGGTGCAGCCGGTCGAATCGCTGATGATCTGCTTCAAGCCCGAGTTGGCCGAGCAGATCAATGGCGAGGCATCCGCCTCGATCGAGCAGGCCCTGGCACGCGGCGACGCCCCTGCGGAATGCACGCCGGATTTCATGGAGAACCTGCATCCGCACGAGAACGCCGTCAGCCCGGTGTTGCGCTTCATCCGCGCGCACATCAGTCGCGGAGTTCTCGATGAGGCGTGGTACGACGAGCAGCTGACGTTCCTGCTGGCGCGCATGCAGTGCCATCATCAGCGCCTGCTCGAGCAGGTCGATCGGATCGCGCTGATCCGCCCGGCGACGCGTCGCGAAGTGTATCGGCGCATTTCGCTGTCAACTGATTTCCTGCACACCAACTACGCGCAGGATGTCGACCTCACGACGCTCGCGAAGATGGCGTATCTGTCCAAGTATCACTTCCTGCGCTTGTTCTCGCTCGTGCACGGCGTGACGCCGCGCACGTACCTGCAGCGCAAGCGCATCAGCGTCGCGATTCGATTGCTGGAGTCGACGCGCATGACGATGAGCGAAGTCGCCGCGAGCGTCGGCTTCGCCGAAGAGTCGACGCTGGTGCGCCAGATGCGCCGCTGGACTCAGCTCACGCCGCGACAGGTTCGCGCACGTGTGACGGAAGGGCGCGACCGCCTGACTGCGTGATTTCCGACTGAGTGAGGTTGCGCCGATGCGTGGCGCTTCGCACACAGCGCATTGGCAATCCACACCGGCGCAACCCGCAATTTCAGCGTCATCGATGCTTCGACGCGTTGCTAACGTCCGCCATAGTTCCCGGTGGAGTAAGCAGTCAATGAAGCAAGAGTCCAGAAGTCATCACGTTCAACGCGCGATTCGTCGTGTGCTCATCAGCGCATCGGGCGCTGTCGCCGTCGTCGCTGCACCACAGTTGCACGCGCAGGATTCGACGATTCAGGAGATCGTCGTGACCGGCTCGCGCATTCCGCAGCCGAACCTCACCAGCATCAGCCCGGTCACGTCGATCGGCGCCGAGGCGGTGAAGATCGAAGGCGTGACGCGCGTCGAGGATCTGATCAACAACCTGCCGCAGGCGTTCGCCGACCTCGGCGGCAATCTCTCCAATGGCTCGACGGGCACGGCGACCGTCAACCTGCGCAATCTCGGTCCGCAGCGCACGCTGGTGCTGGTCAACAGCCGCCGGCTGATGCCGGGCGATCCGACGCAGAACGGCCAGGCCTCGCCTGATCTGAACCAGATTCCAGCGGCGTTGATCGAGCGTGTCGAAGTGCTGTCGGGCGGAGCGTCTGCGGTGTATGGCGCCGATGCTGTCGCTGGCGTCGTCAACTTCATCATGAACGATAAGTTCGAGGGTGTGCGTCTCGACGCGCAGTACAGCCTCTACCAGCACAAGAATGACAGCGACGTCGCCGACATCGTGCGGTCGCGCAACTTCAAGCTGCCCGACAGCAACGTGGCCGACGGCACCACGCGCGACTTCACTTTCGTCGCCGGCGTGAACACCGAGGATGGGCGCGGCAACGCGACGGTGTATCTCGGTTATCGACAGCTCGAGGCGATTCGCCAGGATGCGCGCGACTTCAGCGCGTGCGCGCTGGCGTCGTCCGATGTCGAGCCGGGCTTGTTCGGTTGCGGCGGCTCAGGAACGCCGGCCATCACGCGCTTTCGAATGGCCGATGGTCGCGATCTGACGATCAATCCGGATGGGTCGCTGCGGCCGTTCGCTGCGGCCGATCAGTTCAATTTCGCGCCGGACAATTACTACCAGCGTCCGGACGAGCGCAAGACCGGCGGCCTGTTCGCGCACTATGACTTCAGCGACAAGGCGAGCGTCTATACGGAGTTCATGTTCATGGACGACCGCACGCGCTCGCAGGTTGCGGCGAGCGGTGCGTTCCTCGGCAGCGGTCCGGGGCAGCCGCCGTTCTTCGGCAGCCGCGCGATCAACTGCGACAATCCGTTTCTGTCGCCGGACATGGTGGAGCAGTTCTGTGGCGGAGACCGCAGCGCGCCGGATGTGCTGATCAACATCGGTCGGCGTAACGTAGAAGGCGGCGGCCGCCTCGATGATCTGCGGCACACGTCGTTCCGCGGAGTAGTCGGCTTACGCGGCGATCTCGCCGATTCGTGGAGCTACGACGTGTACGGGCTGTACGGCGAGTCGGTGCTGGCCGAAGCGTTCCAGAACGACTTCTCGCGCGAGCGGCTGGGCAAGGCGTTGAACGCCGTGACTGACAATCGTCCGGGCTCGCCGACGCTGGGGCAGATCGTATGTCGCGTGAATGCGGACGCGGATCTGACCAACAACGATCCGGCCTGCGTGCCGTACAACATCTTCAGGGCAGCGGGCGGCGTCACGCCGGATCAGCTCGCGTATTTGCAGATTCCGGGCTTGTCGGAAGGCGAGACAGTGGAGCAGGTGCTGAGCGGATCGATCTCGGCGGATTTGAGTCGCTATGGTCTGAAGTTGCCGACTGCGACTGATGGTGTCGGCATCGCGTTCGGTGCGGAGTATCGCTCCGAGCGCTCGGATCTGCGCACGGATCGTGCGTATCAGACCGGCGATCTGGCCGGGCAGGGCGCGCCGACGCTGAACACGAGCGGGTCTTTCGATGTGCGCGAGTTGTTCACCGAGGTGCGCGTCCCGCTGGTGCAGGACAAGCCGTTCGTCGAGCGGCTCGCGTTGGAGGCCGGTTATCGCTACTCGGATTACAATCTCGGCTTCAAC
Source organism: Steroidobacteraceae bacterium (assembly GCA_035606615.1). Classification (GTDB taxonomy): domain Bacteria; phylum Pseudomonadota; class Gammaproteobacteria; order Steroidobacterales; family Steroidobacteraceae; genus Steroidobacter. Next base: position 29,485 of record DATNFA010000026.1, on the reverse strand, counting down.
ACCGATACGTATAAGCTGGGGCTCGACTGGGCACCGATCGGAGACATCCGTTTCCGCGGTAGCTATCAGCGTGCCGTTCGCTCGCCGAACATTCAGGAGCTGTTCCTGAAGCCGCGCGTGCAGCTCAACAGCAACGGCGATCCATGCGCGAGTCTGCCGGGCGATGCTCCTGATGCGTCGCTCGAAGAGTGCATTCGTTCGGGTGTCACGCCGGCGCAATACGGCAACATCCTCGCGAACCCGGCTGCGCAGTACAACGGGCTGGTCGGCGGCAATCCGCAGCTCGATCCCGAGGAGTCGGACACTTATTCGTTTGGTTTCGTGTTGACGCCGCGGGTGTTGCCGGGCTTCTCGCTGACGGTGGACTACTTCGATGTGACGGTCGACAAGCTGATCGGCTCGATCGGCGGCGATTTCATTCTCGACAGTTGCCTGGCAACGGGTGATTCAACGTTCTGTAGCAAAGTGCATCGTGACGCCAATGGCTCGTTGTGGCTCGGCGACACGGGCTTCATCGAGGATCCGATCATCAACACTGGCTCGTCGCAGGCGAAGGGCGCGGACGTCGAGGCGAACTATCGGTTCGAGCTTGGCCGCGCTGGAAGCCTCGCGCTGAATGCGGTCGGCTCGTGGATCGGCGAGTTCATCACGGAGCCGCTGGACGGCGCGCTGAAGTACGACTGCGTCGGGCTGTACGGGACCGTCTGCGGCACTCCGATTCCGGAGTGGCGTCACAAGGTGCGCGGGACCTGGCAGACGCCGGTCGGTCTCGATCTGACACTGACGTGGCGGTTCATCGACAGCGTCGAGCTCGACGCGACGAGCAGCAATCCGCAGTTGCAGAGCGCCGTGCCGTTCAGCGATCGCAAGCTCAGCTCGCGCAGCTACTTCGACCTCGTGGCGGCTTACACCATGAGCGACGTCTCGATGTTCAGCAACGTGACCGGCCGACTCGGGATCAACAACGTGCTCGACAAGGATCCGCCGTTGATCGGCCAGGACAGCTGCCCCGGCGTTCTGTGCAACGGCAACACCTTCCCGCAGGTGTACGACACGCTCGGCCGCTTCGTGTTCTTGGGACTGACAGCGGACTTCTAAGCGCATTGTGGGTCGGGCTTCAGCCTGACTCCTTTCCTGGACGGCGAGATCCCGCACTCGCCGTCCTTTTTTTGCGCTTGTTTTTTACCGTGGCGGAATCCGCAGCCGAAAAACGATAGTCAGGCGAGACGAGGCCATTTCGAACAGTGTCTCGTGGCCGGCGGCGTACCCGTTCGACGAAAGGCGTTCCTATCCCCGGGCCATAGCCGGCGGTGCGCCGACCGGTCACGAGTCACTCTTGCCCGAAGGGTGAGAGAAAGAAAGGGGAGACGGGAGATGCAAAGCGACACTGCCGAGGTCCCACTGCACGAGCTGCTCGTCCAGGTCCTGGCCGGCGATCCGGGAGACAACGGATTCGAAGTGCAGTATCAGCCAATCGTGCGGCTCGCGGGACACGCGACCGTTGCGGTTGAAGCACTCGTTCGCTGGGAGCATCCGATCGTCGGCAAGGTCGAGCCCGCGCAGTTCCTGTCGGCGGCGCAGCGGACGGGGCTCACGGGTGTGCTCGAGGATTTCATTCTCAACCAGGCGTGCGCGGATGCGGATGAGTTGACGGCTGTGTATGGCCTCGATGTGCCGGTGCATGTGAACGTGTCGGCGGGGCGGTTGGCGCGGCCGGATTTGCATGCGGCGATCGATTGGGCGCTGGGGCGATACAAGCTGGCGGCAAGTCGGCTGGTGGTGGAGCTCGCGCAGACGAGTCGGATCGAGAATGTGAGCGCGGCGTCGCGGGCGATTCAGAAGATCAGGAATCGTGGCGTGCGCGTTGCGATCGGTGATTTCGCGGGGTACGACATCATGGCGCAGCTGCAAGGGCTGCCGGTGGATCTGATCAAGCTCGACGCGCGGATTACTGGTGCGGGAGTGGACGCTACGCGTACGGAAGCGATGTGTGAGGCGGTGCTGGATGTGTGCCAGAGGATTGGGCTGACGGTGATCGCGCAGGGAATCTCGACTGAGGAGCAGGCGCACGCGTTGCTGGGATTGGGATGCGAACTGGGACAAGGCGAGCTGTATGGGGCGCCGCTGCGCTTGCAGCGGATGGCGAAGGCGCGTAAGCCCAAAGCCGCAAGATAAATCCGTCCAATAAACCCTCGAATCGAAAGATAGGTAGTCCCACCGCGAAAGATGGGTAGCTGCTGCCCATCTGCCGGCCGCGGCTGAGGATCACCATTGGCCCATGTTGCGATCTTGGGCTTTTCCGCTGGTGTTGCTTATGGCCTGGCATGGGTTCGGCGCAAGTGCCGCCGGAGATGTCGAGGCCAAAGTTCGGATCGCCGTTCAGGCCAACGATCCTGCTGCGCAAGTGAGTTCTGTGGATGGGTCGCCGGTCAGTGGGTTGTATTCGACGACTATCGATGGCGTGTCGGGGTACGTCAGTGCGGATGGAAGGTACTTCATCGTTGGGGACATGCTCGATTTGACGTCGCGGACGAATGTGACGGAAGAGAAGAGGAAGAAGACGCGAAGGGAGTTGTTGAAGAAGATCGGGCCAGGGGAGGCGATCGTGTTCGGGCCGGAGAAGCCGAAGTACACGATTACTGTGTTTACGGATGCGGATTGCCCTTACTGCAGGAAGCTCCACGAAGAGATGGGAGAGCTGGAGAAGAAGGGAGTCGAGGTGAGGTATGTAGCGTTTCCGAGGTCGGGGCCGGGGACGAAGACGTGGAAGACGATGACGGCGGTGTGGTGTGCGGAGGACCGGCGGGAGGCGTTGACGCGGGTGACACAGGGAGAGATGGTGAAGGAGGAGAAGAAAAAGTGTAGTGATGCGGTGATAGCGAAGCACTATGAGTTGGGGCAGAAGCTGGGGATTCCGGGCACGCCGATGATCGTGTTGGCGGATGGGACCTCGCTCGGTGGGTACGTAGCGCCGGATAACCTGGTTGTCGCGCTGGCGGAGCATGCGCACCGCGCGGGCGGAGATTCTCGCGAACAGTGACTCACGGCCGGGATGAGGTCTAGAGTCTGTGCAATTTCCACTGCCCGCGATTGAACAATGCGCGGTTCCAGAGTGCGAGTATCGAGAAGGACACCAGCACGGCAACGAACACGCCGACCGGCCCGAAGCCAAGTGTATGGGCAAGTATCCACGCCAGAGGAAGCTGTCCGAGCCAGAAGCAACAGAAGTTCAGGCGTGTCGGTGTCCAGGTGTCGCCGGCCCCGTTGAACGCAGCTGATAGGCAGTTTCCCGCGGCGTACAGAGGAAATCCCAGGCTGACGATACGCAGTGCATCTGCGCCGTGCGTAATCACGCGGACGTCGCTCGTGAATAGCTGGACGAGCGGCTCAGCAAGCACCACGAACACTGCCCCCACTATAGAGAACAAGACGACGTTCCAGCGCATAGCGATCCGCACTGCGTCCTCGGCGCGATCTGGTCGCTGCGCACCGAGGTTTTGCCCAACGAGAGTCGCGCCTGCGTTCGCCAGTCCAAGACCAGCGAGCATCGCGACGTTCACCAGCCTCATCGCGACGGTATAACCGGCGACGGCGGCCGTGCCAAAGATGGCCACGATGCGGAATAGCGCGACCCAGCTGATCGTCGTGATCAGCATCTGCGCAACACCAGTCCCGGCGGTCACCGCAATCCTTCTCAGCAGTGCCGGCGCAGGGCGCAGATCACGCAAGTGGATGCGCACGCGAGAGTTGCGACCACAGAGGTGCCAGAGTTGATAGGCCACTCCGATACCCCGCGCAAGGTTGGTAGCAATCGCGGCTCCCGTGACGCCTGTCTCGGGGAAAGGTCCCCAGCCGAAGATGAAGCAGGGACACAGTATTACGTTCAGCGCATTCGCCAGCCAGAGAGTTCGCATGGCGAGGACGGCGTCACCGGCTCCGCGGAAGATTGCGTTGATCACGAAGATCACAAAGACAGTGGCATTGCAGCCGAACATGATGCGGGCAAAGCCGGTGCCGAGGTCGACGATGGCAGCGTCCGAGCTCATAGCCTCGAGAATTTCCGCCGCAACCGGGCCGAGAGCGAGACCGAGCGCCGTCGATACTGCGCCACCGAAGAGCAGGATCTGTCCGGCTGCCTGTGAGGCAAGCTGTGGATTGCTTGCGCCAATTCGCCGCGCCACGATGGCTGTCGCTGCGAACGAAATCCCGACTGCAATGGCGTATATGAGCGTCATTACAGCCTCGATCAGGCCGACGACGGCGACTGCGCCCGGTCCCAGGCGTCCGACCCAGAATGTGGCGACCAGCGCAAACAGCGCTTCCATCAGCATTTCCATCATCATCGGGAGCGCCAGCATGAGCACCGCGCGGTTCAGGGGTTCGGCGAGGTAGTCACGTTGCTCGCCGCTCAGTGCGTGCGCGACATCGCTCCACAGTGAGCGCTCGAAAAGTGCGAATGAATGCTTTGTCGACGAAGGGCGCATGGGCGATGCGATATCACATTCGCGGTTCGGGGAGGCTCTTATAGGTCTACTTCCCTCGTGGCGCCACGCGGCAGTTCGACAGTGTGCGAGCGCTGCAGCGGAGGCAGGACAATCGAGCGAGCGCCGCTTCTGGTCAGTGTTGGTATATTCGTTTCTGACCGGCGCCAGAGCTATGGCGCCTCTTGCTGTACAAAGGTAATGCAGTAAGCTCGAAGCGAGACCGCAGCGTGGAGGCCAGGATGGACCAGGAACGAAGGACGGACACTGCAGACTTGAGTTGCTCTGTGTACTACGCACGGAGCATTGTCCGTTGCGATCCGCTGTCGGCGTGGGAAATTCTGCTGAGCTACGAGGCGTGGAATCCCAGCTTTGCTACTGCGCAGACGTCGAGAATCCATGGCACTGCCCGCTGCGAAGGGGAAATCGTTCGCATCGTTGCATGCCCTCCGGGTGGTGACCCGCAGCCTGCGTTCTACGCAGAAACTGTCAAGCTGGTGCCTCAACAGCACATCGTGTGGCACGTCTATCCCGAAGAAGGAGACTCGTTCAGGAACTTTCTCGAGTTCGGGCTCTCACCGAGGCCAGAAGGCGTGCAGTTCGATATTCGGTGTTATGCGCGCGAGAGGATGAGTGCGGATGCGCTCGCGAAACACCGCTCCGACACGGAAACTGGATTGCAAGGGCTGGCACTGGCATTCAAAGAATATTGTGAAAGGCGTGCCTGAGGTCTGGCGACTGCCACAACTCGTCTCCATCTAGAGTGAGACCGCCACACCGGCAGTTCTGAACCTCCCTTCGCGCATTCCAACCGCGCGCAGCGTTCCACAGACGGCGAGCGGCGCGATTCGCCGCGAAAGCAGGGATGACCTGCGCACGTGAGGCCGTCTAGACCTATTAGCTTCGTATCCAAACTTTCATCGCTACGAGGCAGCTTTGCAATTCAAGCTGCTGGCGCCGAGCGCGAAAGTTTCGATGGTTGCACACACGACATGAGTCCGTTCGATGGCGGGCGATGACAGGTATTGCCAGCGTCACACGCGTCTCTATGCGTCTTCGTAACAACTTACAAGAAGGTGATCTTGATGAACGCACGCGCGCGCCAGCATCTGACCACGGAAAGTGGTGGGTATCTTATCGCAATCACATCGCTGGCAGCATCCGCATGCGTCTATTGTATGGGTTCGACAGCGTCGGCGGCGGAGCAGGCGCGGGATGCCAAGGGCAATATCGAGGAAGTTATCGTAACGGCGCAGAAGCGAGCCGAGCGGCTGCAGGATGTACCGATCTCCATTGCTGTGCTCGGTGGTGAAGGTCTGGATAAGTCTACGGTCGAGGGAGTCACCGAAGCCTTGAAGCGCGTGCCCGGCGTGACCAATACAGTGGGGGTCAATGGTGGCACGCAGCTGGCGGTCCGCGGAGTTTCGGCCGGAGGGCCTCTGTTCAGCGGATCGAGTCCTGTGGCCTACTACCTGGACTCCGTCCCCTTCGGATTCGTCAAGACTGCAATCGTTCCAGATTCCAACGCCTACGATGTGGAGCGCGTCGAGATCCTTCGCGGACCTCAGGGAACCTTGTATGGGGCGAGCGCGCAGAATGGTGTCGTGCGCGTCCTCACACGCGACGCAAATCCCGATGCTTTCGAGTTGAAGACTCGCACCTCCGTCTCGACTACTGACGGCGGCGGCGACAACTATCGCGTGGACGCGGCGCTCAACGTTCCGCTGGTGGAGGACAAGCTCGCGGCACGTGCAGTCGTCGGCTACCAGGACATGGACGGGTGGGTCGATGCTCCGAACCGGGATGATGTCAACGATGCAAAGCTGGTGAGCTATCGGCTCAAGGTGAATGCGCGACCGACCGAAAATTTGTCGATCGGGTTGTCCGCATGGCGATCGGACAACGATTACGGCGCTCCGTCCACGTCGGATGACCAGGGGCGCGTGGCATCGGTCCATGATCAGTCGATCGCGACGGACTACGACGTCTATGGACTGAAGATCGCATACGATTTTGCTGGCATCAGGCTGACGAGCTCGACGAGCTACCTCGACTACCAGAACATCTACGACCTCGACTTTTTCCTGCCTACGCTGCTGACCACGGAGCTCGATTCCAAGGTGAAGGCCGAGGAGCTCATTCTCAATTCGACTCAAGGCGAAACCTGGCGATGGTCGCTGGGCGGCTTTTACCGCGATGCCGAAGACCGGCTGGTGCAGACGTGGCCCGGTCTCCTCCCTTCGCCGCTCGACTGGAGCGAGACTTCCAAATCCTTCGCGTTCTTTGGCGAAATAACGCGAGTCCTGCTCGACGGACGATTCGAGGTCACCGCCGGCTTGCGACATTTCGAGGACGATGTCGAAGGTCGCGAGAACTCCAGCCTGACGGGCGACCCCAACGCCCCGCTGAATCACAGCAAAAGTAACTTTGATGCCACTTCGCCACGCCTGGTTCTGACATGGCATCCGAACGCTGACGTCACTTCCTATGTGTCGTACGCAGAGGGCTTTCGTAGCGGCTTCAACCAGAATCCGTTGGTGCTGACCGTAGCCCCGGCGTTTCCACCGCTCACGGCAGATACCTTGAAGAACTATGAGATGGGCCTGAAGACCGGTCTGTTCGATGACCGCCTGGCCATCGACAGCGCAGTCTATTTCATGGATTGGCAGGATGTGCAGCAGCCGCTGACTGTCGATTTCAATGGTGCTCCAGTTGCAGCGATTATCAATGGCGCGTCTGCCAGTGGCCTTGGCGTCGATCTTGGCATCTCCACGGAAGTCATAGGCGGGTTGCGCATCGGCGCGACCGTCAGCTGGAATGACTTGACCATGGACAGTGACGTTTTCTCGCAGGAACCATCCGGTCCTGTCCTGCTATTCCATGAAGGTGATCGTCTGAGCTACTCCGCCGAGTACACGACAAGCTTGTCCGTGGACTACGCGTTTCCCTTGAGAAAGAACGGTATGCAAGGGCGGTTCTCGACGTCAGCGACCTACAGCTCCGAGCAGGCGTATCGCACCATTGTTGGTGGCACACTGATCGTGGACGAGGGTGATCCGATGTTGATCTCTCGGGCAAGCTTCTCGATCGATTTCCCGCGGCGATGGTCGGCCACACTGTTTGCCGACAACATCAACAACGAGGACGGCGCCTACGTCGGATTTCTGAACGTACCTGATTGGGCCTCACGCACCCGCCCCCGTACGATCGGCTTGCAGCTCGAGTATCAGTTCTGATGATGGAGGTATTGCCGAGCGATTGTGTCGTTGCTCCATTTATCGACGGTACGCTGTCGCGCTCCGACAGCGCTGCCACGCTCGAGGTCGTCAATCCGTCGAGCGGTCGGCCCTGCCTGTCCATACCCGTCGGCTGCCAGGGCGACGTGGACCGCGCCGTGGCATCTGCAGCGCGCGCGTTCGAGGACGGACGGTGGAGTGAGGCTCCACCGTCGTTTCGAAAGCGAACGCTGCATCGGCTGGCAGACCTGATCGCCGCCGACGCGGCAGCACTGGACAGGCTGGACGCCGGCGAGATGGGCAAGCCCGTGAGCGAAGCGTTCTGCAACGCTGCAGCAGCGGCCGAGCTCATCCGGTTTTACGCAGAAGCCGTCGACAAGGTAACTGGCGAAGTCTACGCGAGTGATGCGAAGAGCTTCGTCGCGCAGCGACGCGTGCCGCGCGGCATCGTGGCAGCGGTCGTTCCGTGGAATTTCCCAGCCTACGTTGCGGTTCTCAAGATTGCTCCCGCGTTAGCAGCGGGGAACTGCGTCGTCTTGAAGCCTTCGGAGCTCGCATCGCGCTCGGCCATGAGAATTGCGCATCTTGCATTGCATGCCGGCCTGCCACCGGGTGTCCTGAATGTCGTGCCTGGAGCCGGCGAGACGGTGGGCCGCGCGCTTGGGCTGCATCGGAATGTCGACATGCTCACCTTCACCGGCTCGTCTGCCGTAGGCCGATTGATGCTGCAATACGCCGGCGAGTCGAACATGAAGGTGGTGATGACCGAGTGCGGCGGCAAGTCACCGCAGATAGTGTTTGCCGATGGCGTCGACCTGAATGCTGCAGGCGAAAGGATTGCGCACTTTCTGCTGACCAACCAAGGACAAATCTGCAGCGTCGGTTCGCGCGTGCTCGTACATCGCTCTATTCAAGCCAGGTTGCTCGACGTGATTACCGCGCGTCTGAGTCGAATAGTGATCGGCGACGCCCTCGACTCCAAGACGACGTTCGGACCCCTCGTCTCGGCTGCGCAATGCGGGCGTGTCACAGAGTACATCGAGGCAGCGACACGTGACGGGGCCCGGCTGATTTTCGGCGGTCGCCGCGTAAAGCGAGAAACCGGAGGGTACTTCGTCGAGCCAACGGTCTTCAGCGACGTGTCACCGCGAGCACGGATAGCTCAGGAGGAAGTCTTCGGCCCTGTGCTCTGTGTCATTCCGTTCGAAGACGAGGCAGCCGCTCTGCGGATCGCCAACGACTCGATGTATGGTCTCGCCGCCTATGTGTGGACGGCCGATCTTTCGACTGGCATGCGCATGGCGAAGGGTCTGCGCTCGTCCGTGTTGATCAATGCTGCAGCACCCGCGGGTGAGGGCGCAGGTCACGCGACATCGTCGGAGCCGTTCAAACAATCTGGAATCGGCAGCGAAGGAGGGCTTGTGGGGATGGAAAGCTATCTGCGCCGGCAACTCGTCTGGTTCAATCACGGTTGAGCGATCTACATGGCACGCAATGGCTACAAGAACTACCTGCTCGCCGTGCTCATGGTCATTCTCGTTTTCAACTGCGTGGATCGCGTAGCGCTGGGTTTGGTGCTGGAGAACATCAAGGCCGACCTTCATCTCAGCGACACCCAACTCGGCTTCCTCAGCGGTATCGCATTCGCATTGTTCTACTCAGTCATGGGCGTCCCGATCGCTCGCTGGGCCGACCGCAGCAACCGCGTGCTCATCATCTCGGTAACCGCTGCTCTCTGGAGCGTAGCGGTTGCTCTGTGTGGCTTCGCTGACACGTTTGTCCAGTTGCTGTTGATTCGCATAACAGTAGCAGTAGGTGAGGCAGGGTGCATTCCGCCCGCGTTTGCGCTGATTGCTGACTACTTCAATCGCGCCGAGAGGCCACGAGCCGCAGCCATCTATGGACTTGGCGCGCCGTTGAGTACCGTGATCGGGTATTTCTTTTCAGGTTGGCTGAACGATCTCTATGGCTGGCGAGTGACATTCATGCTGTTGGGCGTTCCCGGCTTGCTACTGGCCGCGCTGGCTTGGTTCACGTTGCGCGATCCGAGGCACGCCGACGCGAAGCGCGCCGATCGTCACTCGCGAGCGACTCCGCAGACCGTTGCTCCGCCGTTCAGGGAAACGTGCGTGACCCTGTGGGCCAATGCGACGTTTCGCCACTTGCTGTTGTGCCTCTCGGTCATGTTCTTCTTCAGCTACGGAATCTTCGTCTGGCTTCCGGCATTTGTGATGCGGAGCTACAACCTGACCAGCGGCGAGCTCGGTACGTGGCTGGCACTCACTTATGGACTGGGGGGAACCATCGGCGCATACGTCGGTGGCCATCTCGCTTCTCGTCACGCCGCGAACAACGAGGGCTTGCAACTGAAGGCGATGGCCGGCGCAATCGCATTGGCAGGTGTGCTGTCGGTATTGGCGTACCTCTCCTCGAATCAGTACGTCGCCTTCCTGCTCATCGCCTTGTCCGCGATGGGTCTGACAACAGCCAACGGTCCCTTGTTCGGCACAATCCAGACGCTCGTACCCGAAAGCATGCGGGCCGTATCATTCGCGCTGGTCTACCTTTTTGCGAACCTCATCGGCATGGGTCTGGGGCCGTTGGCTGCGGGCGCGCTTAGCGACGCGCTCCGGCCTTGGGTAGGGGAGGAATCGCTGCGCTACGCGCTTCTGATCCTCGCACCGGGATACCTCGTATGTGCCTGGCACGCCTGGCGCGCAAGCAAGACCGTTGCGCGCGATTTGGCCGCCGTCCATGCGGACGCCGCCGAGGTCGTGCATGCCGAGAGCCGTGGACGCATCGACCAGAGCTACGCTCTCTGAAGCAGCTGCGTCGGCCAGGTGCCGACGACCTCCAATGCAAGGGAAGGAACAGGGGGAACGTCGGTTGGGCGAATCAGACAACGACCGCGTGGAGGTACGCTGGGGAATAAGGATTCCACTGCGCGATGGCATCCTGCTGAACGCCACCCTCTATGCGCCGCGTGAGCTCACCGCGCCCATGTCGGTGATCTTCACGCTGACCCCCTACATCGCGCAGACCTATCACGATCGCGGCATCTACTTTGCCGCGCGCGGCTATCCGTTTCTGACAGTCGATGTGCGTGGCCGCGGAGATTCGGAGGGCGTGTTCAAGCCCAACATCAACGAAGGCCGCGACGGTTACGATGTGGTCGAGTGGCTGGCGCGGCAGTCCTATTGCTCTGGCCAAGTGGCAATGTGGGGCGGGTCGTACGCGGGATACGACCAGTGGGCGACTGCCGCGCAGCTGCCGCCGCATCTCGCGACGATCGTGCCGGTCGCCGCGCCGTGCTTCAGTGTCGACTTTCCGATCCGCAGCAACATCGCGATGCCCTACTGGATGCAATGGCTCACGCTGGTCGGTGGTCGTGCTTCCCACGACAGGATCTTCGGCAGCGAGCGTTTCTGGGCCGACATGTTTCGACGTTCGTTCGAGCGCGGCCTGCCATTCAGGGAGCTGGATGCGATGCTCGGCAATCCGTCGGAATGCTTCCAGGAATGGGTGGCTCATCCGCAGCAGGACGAGTACTGGGATCGTTACAACCCGACAACGGACCAATACGCAAGATTGTCGATGCCGATTCTGACGATCACCGGCATATACGATGGCGACCAGCTCGGCGCGCTCACTCACTATCGTCGCCACATCGACAGCCTTGCATCTTCAGAGCGGTCGAGACACTACTTGATCATAGGCCCGTGGGACCACGCAGGCACGCGCACTCCAGTCCGGGAATTCGCCGGACTCCGCGTCGGAGACGCCAGTCTGGTCGATCTCGCGGAGCTGCATCTGCAGTGGTACGACTGGACGATGCGCAAGGGCCCCAAGCCGACATTCCTGCGGAGCAATGTTGCCTATTACATGATGGTCGTCGACGAGTGGCGTTACGCCGATTCGCTCGAGGAGGTCACTGCCGGCTTCGAAGCCCTGTACCTGCAATCGCAGACCAATCCGACCGACGTGTTCCTGTCAGGCGGGCTGGGCAGACAACCGCCGTCAAGCAGCGAACCGGACCACTACGTTTCCGATCCTCGCGATGTCAGTCTCGCTGCGCTCGAGTGCACGGTCGATCCGGCGAACAGAGTCGACCAGCGGTTGGCGCATGCCCGAAGCGGCAAGCACCTGGTCTATCACACTGCGGCGTATCAGCAGGACCTCGACATCGCCGGCTTCTTCCGGCTGACGGTCTGGCTGTCGATCGATCAGCCGGACACGGACTTTGTTGCAAGCATCTACGATGTGAGTTCGACTGGAGAAGTCGTACAGCTCACCACGGATGTGATGCGGGCGCGCTATCGCGAGAGTCTGCGCACCCCAAAGCTCATCGAGAGTGCCGCGCCCCTGCGCTATGACTTCGAGACCTTCGCATTCGTAGCGCGAAGGATCAGTGCGGGCCATCGGCTGCGCCTGGTGTTTGGGCCCATCAATTCGATCTACAGCCAGAAGAACTACAACAGCGGAGGCGTGGTGGCCGAGGAATCGGCGCGCGACGCGAGACCTGTGACTGTAAAGCTATTGCATGACGAAGCGCACCCGAGCGCTCTCTATGTTCCGGTTGCGGGATCCAGTCCCCATGCGCGCCGGTAATCCTGTGCAGCGAGCATTGAGGGTGGAAATCGAAAGCTGGTCTCTGCGCGAGCCTTTTCGCATTACCGGCCGCACCATCGATGCCTTCGACGTAGTCGTGGTCACTATTGAGGAGCAGGACTTCGTAGGGCGCGGTGAGGCGGCCGGCGTGCACTACCTTGGCGAGGACCCAGCATCCATTGTTGCCCGCATCGAGGCCGTACGTGGAGCGATAGAGGGCGGTATTGATCGCACTGCTCTGCATTCGCTGTTGGCGTGTGGAGGTGCGCGCAACGCAGTCGACTGCGCGTTGTGGGATCTGGAGGCGAAACGCTGCAGGTCGCCAGTCTGGCGGATCGCCGGATTGCAGGAACCGAAGCCGCTGTTGACCACATTCACGTGCGGAGCAGATGACCCTGCCAGGATGGCTGACGCGGCGCGGGCGTACGCCGGAGCACGATCGATCAAGTTGAAGCTTACCGGTGAGGCCGTTGATGCGGAGCGCGTCTGCGCGGTGCGCGAGGCAAGACCGGACGTCTGGCTCGGTGTAGATGCGAATCAGGGCTTCAGCCGCGCGGCGCTCGAACGCCTGATGATGGTGCTTGAGCGCGAGCGCGTCGCGTTGATCGAGCAGCCATTTCGGGTGGGCGAGGAGCACTTGCTCGACGGCTTCTGCTCGCCCATACCGGTCGCTGCGGACGAAAGCGCGCAGGGCGTTGCCGACCTCGATGGGCTCGCGGGACGTTTTCAGGCAGTCAACATCAAGCTCGACAAGTGCGGCGGACTCACCGAAGCGCTCGCGATGGCTCGGGCCAGCGAGCAGCTCGGGCTGACGCCGATGGTAGGGAATATGGGCGGAACCTCCCTGGCGATGGCGCCGGCTTTCCTGGTCGGACAGCTTTGCGGGCTCGTGGATCTCGACGGGCCGGTGTTCCTGCGAACGGACAGGGCCGCGACGGTCGAGTATCGCGATGGGTTCATCGACTGTGGGTCGATGATCTGGGGCTGACAGGCCAATCAAGGATTCGCCGAATCGCCGAGGGATGAATGGACATTCACGACCAGCTGTTCGAACTCATCGGCAAGCTCGTGCTGCGGCATTCTCCCAGCGGTGTCGAGGCCGATGTGGATGAGTTGCTGCGAGAAAGCTTTGCGGCCTTGGAGCTTGCTCCGTATAGCGACGCGTCCGGCAACCTGATTGTCAAGATTGTGGGCCGTGGAGGTCACGGCAGGATTGCGATTACCGCTCACAAGGACGAGATCGGTGCGATCGTGACTGAGGTGCGTGAAGGTGGACGCGTGGCGATCCGCAAGCTTGGCGGCGCATTTCCATGGGTCTACGGCGAGGGTGTGGTTGACCTGCTGGGCGATTCCCGGCTGGTTAGTGGCGTCCTGAGCTTCGGTTCGCGTCACGTTTCGCACGCGTCTCCACAGTTCGCGCACAAGGAAAGCGCGCCGCTGCGGTGGAGCGACGCCTGGGTTGAAACTAAACTCAGCGGGGCAGAGCTTGCCGAGGCTGGCGTGCGACCGGGTACGCGAATGGTGGTCGGCAGGCACCGCAAGGCGCCGTTTCGCTTGCAGCAGCACATTGCCAGTTACACGCTGGACAACAAGGCTTCGTTGGCGATCCTGCTCGAGTTGGCGCGACGTATCGACCATCCCCGGCCGGATGTGTACCTGGTTGCGACCGCAAAGGAAGAAGTTGGTGCAGTCGGCGCGCTCTACTTTACTCAGCGGGAACAGGTCGACGCGCTGATCGCGCTGGAGATCTCGCCGATCGCACCGGAATACAACATCGTCGACGGCATCGCTCCGGTGCTCCTTGCCGAGGACAGTCATGGACTGTACGACCATGCGTTGAATGAAATCGTGCGCCGCGTGGCGGCTGCTCGACAGATTCCGCTGCAGCTTGCGGTTCTGAACGGCTTCGGAAGCGACGGCTCGATCGTGATGAAGGAAGGACATGTGCCGCGGGCGGCGTGTCTCGGATTCCCGACTCTCAACACTCACGGCTACGAGATTGCGCACCTGGGTGCGATCGCAAACTGCGTCGAGGTTCTCGACGGTCTCTGCCAGGAATCGTTCGCCTGAACTGACCGCAGCTGTTCGCCAGAGCTGCTCCGTGGAGCGGCCGCTTACCAAGAATCAAAACCTGTCACGACATCGCGTGCTCTGCAGCCCGGACATGTCATGGGACCTGCGCGGTGGGACCACATGCGCATGCACTGTGCAGCAGCGTTGCTCGACTGTTCGTAGACCTCTGAATTCTGGGCGATCCGCGGCAGTGCGCCGAGCGTCGCGGCAAACCTAAACGACCCTGTGCGCAATTCGCCGCGCACCATCGTGACGCTTCGCTTTGGACGCTCACGATTGCCGCAGGGTCGGCTTGCCTGATACTCGCCGTTACCCAGAGAGTGGCGGTCGCCTCAAGACATGGAAAAGTCGATGAATGACGAGTGCAATTACGACTTGAACAGTCAGCAGTTTGAAGCAATCGCTCGCACCGTGCCCGGTGGCGCAGAGAACGTTCAGGACGTCTATACCTTATCCGCCCTCCAGGAAGGCATGCTGTTCCATCGCCTGTTAAGCGAAGACAGCGATCCCTACCTTCTCTCGACGCTCTTCGAACTTGAATCGGCGGACTGTGCCAACCCGCTAAAAGAAGCGCTGCAGGCGGTGATTGCGCGACACGACGCGCTGCGCACAGCCGTGCTGTGGGAGGGGCTGCCTCGGCCACTGCAGGTCGTGTATCGACGAGCTCAGTTGCCGTTCGAGACACTGACGTTGGCTGAAGACGATAATCCGCATGAGAGGCTGCGAGAAATGATGCGGCCGCAGCGTCAAATGCTCGATCTGCATCAGGCTCCTCTCGCCAGGCTGCAGCTGGTTGCGGATCCGCAGCACGCCCGTTGCTATGCATTGCTTCAGGTTCATCACGTGGTCTGCGATCACCAGTCGTTGCGCCTGTTCGTTGCGGAGGCGATGGCATTTCTGCAGGGGCGAGCGCAGGGCCTGCCAGCGTCGCTGCCGTATCGCGAATTCGTTGCGGCACAGAGCCTTACGACTGATCGAATTCGACAAGCGGAGGAGTTCTTCCGCCGCAAGCTGGGCGCGATCAGCGAGACCACGGCACCTTTCGGCCTGCTGGAGGTGCACGGAGACGGCAGTCGCCTTCGCGAGGTACGGATGGCCCTCGACGAACGGCTGGCTCGGCAAGTACGCGCGCAGGCGCAGCGATCACTAGTGAGCCCTGCGCGGGTGTTCCATGCCGCCTGGGGTCTGGTGGTCGCGAACACTAGCGGGAGGGACGACGTGGTGTACGGCACTGTGCTCTCAGCGGCCAGAGCATGGCGTGGTCAAGCTGGTCGCATGCTTGGAATGTCGGTCAACACGCTGCCGCTGCGGCTACAGCTGGCAGGTGCAACTGTCGAGGAGTTACTGCAAGACACCGACAGTTCTCTGGCGGAGCTTGCGGATCACGTGCACGTTCCGCTCACCACGGCGCAACGGTGCTGCGGCATTGCCGGTACGACTCCGTTGTTCACGACCATCTTCAACTATCGACACAATCGCGAGATAGCTGCGGACGCAGGTGACTCGAAGGCGGTTCGCGTGCTCGAGCGCGGTGAGGCCTGGACGAACTATCCAATCGCGATGACGGTCGACGATCTCGGCGACGACTTTCTCCTGACGGCGCAGGTCGATCAGCGGATCGATGCCGGTCGACTCGGCGACTACTTGCAGGAGGCGGTGCGCGCGCTCGTAGTGGCGCTGGAGGAGGCGCCGCGTACACCTGCGACGACGCTGTCGATCCTGCCGCCAGCCGAACGTCAGCGCATTGTAGAGGCGTTCAACGCAACCCGCGCCCTCTATCCGAGGGACAAGCTGATCCACGAACTGTTTGAGGAACAGGTGCAGCGTACGCCCAACGCCATCGCCGCGCTGTACAACGACGAGTTGCTCACCTATCGCGAGCTCAACGAGAAAGCAAATCGGTTGGCCCGACACCTCGCAACGCAAGGCGTTGCGGTCGGCATGTACGTTCCTGTGCTGATGCTGCGCTCGATGCAGATGCTGATCGCGCAGCTTGCGGTGTTGAAGCTGGGCGGCGCCTACGTACCCATCGATTCGGACATGCCTGAGATCAGACGGGCCTTCATGATCCGCGATTGCGCAGCATCGGTGTTGTTAGTGGACGGCACAGGCGCCGCCGAGTTGAGCGGGCTCAGTGTACGGTCAGTCAACTGTGCAGATGCCGACGCCGCCCTGGCCGGCGAGTCAAGCGACAACTTGCCAACCCTGGCAGAGCGCGCGCTCGCCGCGTACGTGATGTACACCTCGGGTTCGACCGGTGAGCCGAAGGGAGTAATCGTAGAGCACCACAGTGTCATTCGCCTCGTGGTGAACAATGGCTACGCAGAAATCGTGCCGCAGGATTGCCTCGCACACTACAGCAATCCGACATTCGATGCTTCCACTCTGGAAGTCTGGGGTGCATTGCTGAATGGCGCCAGGGTGCTCATCGTGCCGCAAGCGATCGTGCTCGAACCTGCGCGCTTCTGTGAGTTGCTCGTAGCTCGCGACGTCACGTTGCTGTACATGTCTGTGGGTCTGTTCAATCAGTACACGGAAGCGCTCGCCGATGTGTTCGTCCGGCTTCGGTACCTGTTGGTGGGTGGCGATGCCGTGGATCCGGCGGCTATCCGACGTGTTCTCCGCAACAGCCCGCCGCAGCATCTGCTCAACGCGTACGGTCCGACGGAGTGCACCACGCTCTCGACGATACAATTGATCAGCAGTGTCGAGACTCCCGACACCGTAATACCGATTGGTCGACCGCTCGCGAACGGACAGGCATACGTGCTGAATGAGCGCATGCATGTCGTGCCACTGCAGGTCACGGGCGAGATCTATATCGGCGGCGACG
Organism: Steroidobacteraceae bacterium; assembly: GCA_035606615.1. Classification (GTDB taxonomy): domain Bacteria; phylum Pseudomonadota; class Gammaproteobacteria; order Steroidobacterales; family Steroidobacteraceae; genus Steroidobacter. The sequence goes on along the minus strand of DATNFA010000026.1, from coordinate 12,254 downwards.
GTGTAGCCCGCGGATATCTGAACAGACCTGAGCTCACGGCGGAAAGGTTCGTCGCTGACCCGTTCAGCGGCGCCCCACAGGCTCGTTTGTACAAGACGGGCGACCTGGGTCGCTGGCGTCCGGACGGCACCCTTGAGTACCAGGGCCGTAACGACAACCAGGTCAAGGTCAGAGGATTCAGGATCGAGCTCGGCGACATCGAAGCACAATTGCTCAAGCACGAGCGCGTCCGAGAGGCGCTGGTCGTTGCGAGAGTGGATCGGACGGGCGCCAAGCGGCTGGCCGCGTATGTAGTGGCGTTGCCGGCGATCGATGCCGCAGCGTTGCCTGGCAGTGAGCTCCGTACGCATCTCAAGTCTCTGCTGCCTGAATACATGGTGCCCAGTGCGTTTGTAGTGCTGGACCGAATGCCGCTCACAGCCAACGGCAAGATCGATCGAAGAGCGCTGCCGGACCCGGAGTTCGAGGCATACGCCACGGCTCCCTACGAGCCGCCGACGCGAGAGACCGAGGTGCACCTGGCCGACATCTGGCAGGCCCTGTTGCAGATCGATCGCGTCGGGCGACACGACAACTTTTTCGAGCTCGGTGGGCATTCGCTGCTTGCGATGCAAGTGAGCGCGCGCGTTCGAACGATGCTCTCGATCGAGCTGCCGGTCAGGACCGTGTTCGAGTCTCCCATTTTGCGCGACCTGGCGGTCGCGGTGGACGAGTTGCGCCATGTACAGCTGCGCGAGCGCATTGCAGCGGGCGGCGCGGAGATCGAGGAGCTGATGGACTTGTTGGGTGCAATGCCGGAAGCCGATGTAGAGGACGCATTGCGGCGATTTTCTGCTCAGGGAGGAGGATTGCGATGAGGGATTCGGTGTCGGCGCAAGCAAGGCTCGAAACACTGTCGAAGAGCAAGACCCGGCTGCTGGGACTACTACTGCAACGCAAGTCAGTGTCCGCGCAGCCCATCAGACAATACTCTCGCAACAAGTCCGGCCCGGTGCAGCTGCCCATCTCCGGCGCGCAGCAGCGCTTGTGGTTTATTGATCAGTTGGAGGGAGCCAGCACGGCCTACCACACTCCGCTGACGGTGAGGATAGTCGGCCACCTCGTGGTGCCGGCGCTGCAGCGGGCCATGGACACACTTGTGTGCCGTCACGAAGTGCTGCGCTCAGTCTTCGTCAAGGTCGATGGCGAGGCTGTGCAGCAGATCATGCCGATCGGCTCGTGCACGCTGCAGTCGCTCGATCTCACGACCCTCGACGCACTCGAGCGTGAAGCAGCGGTGCTGAGATACTCGCACGAGGAATTGAGCAGGCCGTTCGATCTGACAACTGGGCCGCTCATTCGCAGCTTGCTGCTACGTCTGTCGCCCAGTGAGCACGTAATGCTCATCACCATGCATCACATAGTATCGGACGGCTGGTCGCTGGGCGTGCTGCTGCGGGAGCTGACGGCACTGTACGAGGCCGAGGAAACCGCTAGCGGCGAGTCCCTCCCGAGCCTGTCGATTCAGTACGGTGATTATGCGTGCTGGCAGCGCGAGTGGCTCGAAACACCGGATGCGCACCAGCAGCTGGAGTATTGGCGCGAGCACTTGCGCGATGCGCCCGAGCTGCTGGAGCTGCCACTGGATCGGCCTCGGCCCGCCGTTCAAAGTTACCGCGGCGGGAACGCGCAAGTGTCATTGTCTGTCGAGCTCACGCTCGAGCTGAAGAAGCTCGCCGAGCAACACAACGTCACGGTACCCATGATCCTGCATGCCGCCTGGTCAATTCTGCTGTCCAGGCTCAGCGGTCAGCAGGATATCGTAATCGGTATTCCAGTCGCGAACCGCAGCCGCACGGAGTTCGAATCGCTAATCGGATTCTTCGTCAACACCCTCGCGGTACGAGTCCGTCTGAACGACGGCGAGTCAGTCAGCGATCTCTTGCGACGGGTGCGAACGATTCTGCTCGGCGCCTATGCGAACCAGGAGATTCCGTTCGAGAAGATCGTCGAGGCGGTGCGGCCCGCACGCACCTTGAGCTACGGACCGGTTTTCCAGGCGATGTTCGCGTGGCACAGCGCGCCACCTCGGGCGGTCAGTCGTTCCGGCATTGACTTCATGCCGCTGACAACGCCGCTGCCAACGGCACAGTTCGACCTGAGCCTGTCCCTGGAGGAGCGGGCAGGTGCAATCGGCGGCACCCTCAACTATGCAAGCGACCTGTTCGACGCAGCGACCATGGACCGTTGGGTAGCGTGCTTCGAAGTCGTCGTGCAAAGCATGGCGAGAGACCCCGGCGCAAGCATCGAGCGCCTGTCGTTGATTGACGATGCCGAGCGCGCGCGCGTCCTACAGTCGTTCAGCAGCGCGGAGGGGGCAGCGGGAATCGACGATGTAATTCCAGCGCTCTTCGCCGCTCAGGTGCAACGTACGCCGCACGTGCCCGCCGTGATTTGCGGTGAGCATTCGCTTAGCTATCGGGAACTGGACGAGCGCTCTGGACAACTCGCTCGCTATCTCGTGCGCACGGGTGCGGGGCCTGACGTGCTCGTGGGGATCTTCATGGAGCGCAGCGTCGAAACGATCGTGAGTTTGCTCGGAACGCTCAAGGCAGGCGCTGCATATGTTCCGCTCGACCCACGGTATCCACGCGAGCGGCTTGCACAGATACTGAAGGACGCGGCACCGCTCGTAGTGCTCACGCAAAGTGCACTACGCGACCATCTTGCGCCAACCTCCGGGATGGTCGTTGCTCTCGACGGTGACTGGGGAGAGATCGCGCAGGAACCTGGCACCGATGTCGAGCCCTGTGCATCGGACTTGCGCCCTCATCACCTGGCGTACGTCATCTACACTTCAGGATCTACCGGGGTACCGAAGGGTGTGATGATCGAGCATCGCAGCGTCGTGAATCTGTTCCAAGGGCTGGAGAATCTCTATCGCGGCTCCAGGCCCTGTAGCCGCATCGCCCTGAACGCCTCGCTCAACTTCGATGCATCGGTGCAGCAGGTGGTACAGCTGCTTGCCGGACGTACCCTCGTCCTGGTCCCGCACGAGGTGCGCCAGGATCCGGCGGAGCTGATCCATTTCCTCGATAAGCAGCAGATCGACGCAATCGACTGCACACCCTCGCAGCTGAAGACATGGATCGATGCTGGCCTGCTCGAACCCGGCCATCGCGGCTTGCGGGTCGTGCTCGTCGGTGGCGAAGCAATTGATGCTGGCCTGTGGAGCAGGTTGTCGAGCCAGATCGACGTGGACTTCTACAACGTGTACGGGCCCACCGAATGTACGGTTGATGCCACCGTCGCGCACCTGAATGGCGACCCGAGTCCACCCCACATCGGCCGGCCGATGCCGAACCGACGCGTCTATATTCTGGACCCCGAGGGAAGAGTTCTGCCGATCGGCGTAGCCGGCGAGATCTGCGTTGCAGCCGCGGGCGTGGGTCGCGGCTATCTCAACAGGTCGCCATTGAGCGCTGAGCGATTCGTGGCCGACCCGTTTGGGAGCGCACACGATCGCATGTACCGGACCGGAGACCTGGGTCGATGGCGCGCCGACGCCTGTATCGAATATCTCGGTCGCAACGACAATCAGGTGAAGATTCGCGGTTTCCGCATCGAGCTTGGAGAGATTGAAGCGAATCTGATCGGTCACCAGCGCATCCGCCAAGCTGTCGTGGTCGCCCGCGAGGACGTCCCTGGCGAAAAAAGCCTCGTAGCGTACTACGTTGCAAAGCAAGCTGAGAGTTGTCCGACGGTCGAGGAATTGCGCGCCCATCTGTTGCTCACGCTACCCGAGCACATGGTGCCGAGCGCTTTCGTCGCGCTAAAGCGATTACCAGAAACTCCCAGCGGCAAGGTGGATCGGAGGGCGTTGCCGGCGCCCGACCTGGGTTCCTATGCAAGTCGGCAGTATCAGGCGCCGCGCGGTGACGTAGAGGAAATCCTGGCGAGCACCTGGCAGGCAGTGCTGCGGGTCGAGCGTGTCGGTCGGCAGGACAATTTCTTCGAGCTCGGTGGGCACTCGTTGCTGATCATGCAAATGATGGAGCGCTTGCGTCGAGTTGGATTGTCGATTCAGGTTCGATGCGTATTCGAGAGCCGGAACCTCGCCGATCTGGCCGCAACCTTGACCCGTGAAGGAGGCGGGCACTTCGAGGTCCCGCCGAATCTCATCCCGGCTGGCTGCGAGGTGATCACGCCGCAAATGCTACCGCTCGTCGAGCTGGATGAGCGTCATCTCGAAAGCATAGTTCGAAACGTGCCTGGCGGCGCTGCGAACATCGAAGACATCTATCCGCTGGTTCCGCTCCAGGAGGGAATTCTCTTCCACCATCTGCTCGACGGTGGCGACACCTATGTGCTCGGAACCGCGCTGCTCGTCGCTTCGCGCGCGCGCTTGGACGAGTTGATCGCAGCGCTGCAGTCGGTGATCGATCGCCACGCGATATTGCGGACCGCAGTGCTGTGGGAGGGCTTGCCGCGACCCGTCCAGATAGTCTGTCGGCGTGCGACCCTGCCGATCGAGGAGTTCGTGCTCGATCCGGCGCAGGAAGTGCTGAGGCAGATCGACATGCGCCTGGAGCCCGGGAAGCAGCACATGGATCTGCGTCGTGCACCGCTGATTCGGCTCATGGTGGCTGCGGATCCGCTCGGCAGCGGCCAGTGGTACGCGTTGCTGCAGAGTCATCACATTACTACTGATCACGTTACGTCCGAGGCGGTGATTTCCGAGGTAGTTGCACACCTTCAAGGCCAGGCCCAAATCGCGGGCGTACGTTCAGTGCCGTATCGAAACCACGTTGCCAGGGCGCTGGCGTGCGCGCGTGCGGAGAATGCCGAAACATATTTTCGCGAGGAGCTTGGGAGCGTCGACGAGCCGACAGCGCCGTTCGGCTTGCTCAATGTGAAGGCCGACAGTACCGGCATCTCAGAAGCGCGCAGCAGACTCGATGCCGATTTGGTCCGGGGGGTGCGAATGCACGCCAGGCGCCTAAGCGTCAGTACAGCGACACTGTTTCATGCTGCGTGGGCATTGGTGGTTGCACGCACCAGTGGCCGCGACGATGTCGTATTCGGCAGCGTCTTGCTCGGGCGACTCCATCAGGGCGCCGGAACGCAAGAGATGCTTGGTCTCTTCATTAATACGTTGCCGATGCGCGTGGAGCTGCATCGCGCCACTGTGCGCGAGGTCGTGGAAAGGACGCAGCGAGGACTGGTGGAGCTGCTCAATCACGAGCACGCATCACTGTCAGCCGCGCAGCGTTGCAGCGGGATTGCAGGTGGGGCGCCGCTGTTCACATCCCTATTCAACTTTCGCCACAGCACGCCGGATCCCACGGGCAGTTGGTCCGGTGCCGACGGGATCCGCACATTGGCGACGAAGGAGCGAACCAACTATCCCATCACCGTGTCCGTAGACGATTTCGGCGAAGACCTGGAAGTACTCGTTCAGACCGATCCGCGCATTGATTCGCGACGCGTTGCGGACTACCTGCAGACCGCGCTGCAGGCTATGACGAAGGCTCTCGAATGCGCGCCCGAAATGCTGGCCGCGGACATCGCAGTGATGCCGGATCGCGAACGAGTTGAGATCCTCCGGACCTTGAACGGGACCCGGGAGATCTATCCCGACGGCAAGTTGATCCACCGGCTATTCGAAGAGCAGGTCGAGCGCACGCCCGCAGCCGAAGCAGTCGTGCAGGGCACGCGGTCCCTCACTTACGCAGAACTCAATGACGCCGCGAACAGGCTGGCTCACTACCTGCGCAGCCGTGGCGTCGGGGCCGACCATGTCGTAGCCATCGCTGTCGATCGCAGCCTGGAAATGGCAATTGGCCTGCTGGCGATTCTGAAAGCGGGAGGGGCTTATGTGCCGATCGACCCGGGCTATCCGCCCGAGCGATTGCAGTACATGTTGGAGGACGCCGCTCCGACGCTGGTGCTGGTACAGCGGCGAACCAAGGCGATCCTTCCTACCACCAGCGCCGAGCTCGTAGATCTCGATACGTTGTCGGCGGAGTTGAGCGAAAGCCGATCGGACAACCCATCCGCTCCCGCCGGCTTGAGTGCACGCAACGGTGTCTATGTGATTTACACGTCGGGTTCGACCGGTCGACCCAAGGGTACGGTGATGTCACATGGCGCGGTGGCAAATCTGCTCGCGTGGCAGCGTCGTACTCTGGACGCCGCTGGCGTGCGCGTACTCCAGTTTGCGGCGCTCAGCTTCGATGTTGCATTTCAGGAGACGTTCTCGACGCTCTGTGGAGGCGGGACGCTGGTATTGCTCGATGAGTCAGTGCGCAGAGACCTGCCTGCTTTGCTGACGCTGCTGAACGCGCAGCACATCCAAAGATTGTTTCTGCCGCCGCTGATGCTGCAGAACCTCGCGGAATGGGCTAACACATCGCGAATCCACCTGCCGGCGCTGCAAGACATCGTGACGGCTGGCGAGCAACTGCGCATCAGTCCGGAGATAGCGAAGTTCTTCGACCGCATGAGTGGCTGCCGCCTGCACAACCACTACGGACCAACGGAGACGCATGTAGTTACGTCCCTCACGCTCGACGGCAGTCCGCAGCGATGGCCAACGCTGCCGAGCATCGGGAAGCCCATTGCGAACACGCAGATATATATTCTGGACGGCAGACGCATGCTGGTGCCGTTCGGTGCGCAGGGCGAGATCTACATCGGCGGTGCAAACGTCGCGCGCGGCTATCTGCATCGGCCGGACCTCACCGCGGAACGCTTCATGCCGGACCCGTTCAGTGCCGATCCGGACGCGCGCATGTACAAGACCGGCGACCTCGGCCGCTGGCAGACGGACGGTACGGTCGAATATCTCGGTCGCAACGACGACCAGGTCAAGATTCGCGGCTATCGGATCGAACCCGGCGAGGTCGAAGCGAAACTTGCGCAGCACGAGCGTATCAGCGAAGTCGCCGTGATCGTGCGCGAAGATATTCCGGGACTGAAACGCCTCGTCGCCTACGTCACCGAAAGCGGACAGGGCGGAGTGCGCGCTGACGAGCTGCGTACTCACCTGCTGGGAGCGCTGCCAGAGTACATGGTGCCCTCTGCCTTTGTATTCCTGCCGAGCTTGCCGATGACGCCCAGTGGCAAGCTCGATCGGCGCGCGCTGCCACCGCCGGGTGCCGACTCGGTTGCTGCCGGGCGTCGCGAGCCACCAAGCGGTAAGGTCGAGCAAGCGGTCGCGACTATCTGGCAGGAAGTCCTCGGTGTGGAGAGCATTGGCCGCGACGATGATTTTTTCGACCTCGGCGGGCATTCACTGCTCGCACTGAAGGCTCTGCTGCGCGTCAACCAAGCGTGCGGCTGCACCCTGCGGGTCACCGACATCTACCGCAACCCGACCGTGCGCACACTAGCGGCCGGCATTGGCGGTGACACCGTCGAGGATGATCTTGTCGATCTGGCGTGCGAAGCAGTCATTGACAGCAAGCTCACGGCGAATCCATCGCCGCGACATGCGACAGCCGGCGCGATTCTGCTCACTGGGGCAACTGGCTTCGTGGGGAGGTTCCTCCTTGCAAGCCTCTTGCACCAAACCACCACGCAGGTCCACTGCCTCGTGCGGGCAAAATCGACGTCGGAGGCAGCGACGCGGCTGCGCGCAGCCTTGCTGAAGTGGGATCTCTGGGACGACGGGTGCGAGCGTCGGGTCATCGCCGTGCCCGGGGATCTGCGACAGCCGCGCCTGGGCTTGGATGAGCATACGCACGCGATGCTGAGCCATGGGATCGACAGCATCTATCACTGCGCTACCAGCATGAACCATCTCGAGACGTACGCCATGGCCAAGCCTGCGAACGTCGACGCTGTCGGCGAGTTGCTGAGGATCGCGACCAGCGGCCGGCCAAAGGTCATCAACTATGTGTCGACCTTGGGCGTATTCGGTGCGTCGGCACTCGAGCCGCTGCGTGCAGTGGACGAGCTGACGCCGGTCGATGGCGAAAAGTACCGCCGCTCTCAGGGATATTTGGCAAGCAAGTGGGTTGCGGAAAAGATGTTCATGACTGCCAATGAGCGCGGCATTCCGTGCAATATCTTTCGGCCAGGCCTGGTTTGGGCTGATTCGCAGCAAGGGCGCTTCGACGAGCTGCAGCACGTGCATCGAGTCTTGAAGAGCTGCATCTTGTCGGGTTACGGCATCGCGAACTACCAGTACTCGATGCCGCCGACACCGGTCGACTACGTGGCCCAGGCTATAACCTGCCTCGCCATGCGCCACCCGAACGGCGGTGGCATCTTCCACATCTCTTCGCCGGATCAGGCGATCGACGACGTCTTTGAGCGTTGCGGAAGGATCATCGATGCTCCACTCGAACTGTTGCCGCACTTCGAATGGATCCGCGAGATGAAGCGCATGCATCACTCGGGCAGATCACTGCCGGTCGTGCCGCTCATCGAGTTCGCGTTCGGCATGGACGAAGCAGCGTTCCGCGAGCACCAGGCCAACGTCCGCGTTGCGGGCAACATCCGCTTCGATTGTGCACGCACTGCGGCCGAGCTGGAACATGCCGGCATCGTAGCGCCCGTGGTGAATGACGAGCTGCTCGCACTTTGTCTGGAAGACATGATCTCCAGGGACGATGAGCTGCGGGCTCGGGCTGGCGGAGGCGCCGACCACTGGAACGTGACTGCCAGCATCAGCCATCGCGGGGCGCAGCATGCGGTCAAGGTCGGTCTTACTTGAGAGGTCCCAGCGTGGGACGAGGTTGTGCGCGCAAGTTGGAGAACAATGCAATGAGGAATGGCTATCGGACCCTGGAAGACAAGCCATACGAATCGATGTACATGTATGGCGAGACGATCATCGATCACCCCGTCGAAAGAGTCTGGTCGCATGCGCTCAACATCGGTGGCTGGATGTCCGCGCACCGCCTGGAGACCCTTGACGGTGAGCCGGGCAAGGTGGGGTTTTTCGAACGCGTGTTTCCCAAGGGCATCGGAGCAGAGGTGCCACTGGCGCACTATCACCTCTATGGGATCGCGGAACTGATCCCGCTGAAGTTGATCGCGTTGGAGGTATTTCCTGAGGAAGGCGGCAGCTACGGAAGCACAGCGCCGCGCCTCTCTTTCGACTACATCCTGTTGACCGATCTAGGCGATCGAACGAAGGTTGTGTTCGCCATGGTGGATGTCACGCTGCGCAAGGGTGACCAGGAATTCCGCGAGCGGCAGCGCCGCGAGCACGAGGAAGGACGGGAGCGGCTCGAGCCGTACTTCGACAATCTGAAGCGGCTCATCGAGGGTGCGAACTGACCGGAGATTGCAACTTGCGGTTCCGACCCTTAGGATGCGCTCCTTCCAAGTCGGGACGTGGCGCAGCCTGGTAGCGCACTTGCATGGGTGCAAGTGCGCGAACCCATGCGACACCGCCATTCGCGCACACACAACAATCGCTTAGCTGCGTCGTGCTTCGGTCGCCTTCGGTCTGGTGGACACCGTGGTGGACACTCTTTCCCATACGGCTGCCGAACGGTAGTTGATGCGACAGCCTGCGACTAGTTGCAACGAATTCCGACAACGGTGAACGCGCTCCAAAAGCTCTGCACTGGAAGCAGAGACAGCTGGGTAGGGCGCTCCAAAGTTCGCGTCAGGCGTGGATGGTTCGATTCCCCGGGCCGGATTCCAAATCCATCGCAGGTTCCTGATACATAACGGACTGCGCTGACCAGCCACTTCGCGTACCCCCGCCGATACTCCCATCGATGTCTGCGAGCACCCCCTTGCAGCGTTGGTAGTAGGGATGGCCGACTACCGTCGTCCCTAAGGAGCCATATATATGAGTGCCCCGGCCCGCATCGCCCTCGTGACCGGCGGTAGCCGTGGACTCGGTCGCAGCACCGTGCTCAGTCTGGCCAAGCGCGGCGTTCATTCGATCTTCACCTATCACTCGAATCGGGCCGAGGCCGACAAGGTCGTCGCGCTGGTCGGTGAGGCTGGCGCAAAGGGAATTGCCCTGCAGCTCGACACGGGCAACGTTGATGCGTTTGACGACTTCGTCACTCGCGTGCGCGATGCATTGCATCGCCTCGGCGCGCAACGCTTCGACTATCTGGTCAACAACGCTGGCACCTCGCACCACAACTCATTCGACCGAACGACCGCGGCTGAACTCGACGCTCTCTACAACGTGCACTTCAAGGGCGTGTTCTTCCTGACCCAAAAGCTGCTGCCGCTGCTCAACGACGGCGGCCGCATCGTCAATCTCTCCTCTGGATTGACCCGCCTCACGATACCCGGCAGCGCGGCGTATGCCTCCATGAAAGGCGCCGTCGAAGTGCTGACACGTTATCTCGCGAAAGAGCTGGGCCCACGCCGCATCGCCGTGAACACAGTGGCGCCCGGTGCAATCGCAACCGATTTCAGCGGCGGCATGGTCCGCGACAACCCGGAGCTCAATCGGCGCATTGCTGCGGACACTGCGCTGGGCCGCGTCGGCGTGGCCGAAGACATCGGACCGATGATCGCGGCGCTGCTCTCGGACGACGATCGCTGGATCAACGGTCAGCGCATCGAAGTCTCTGGCGGCATGGCGCTGTGAGCGCAGTGACCGGACGTTACCGGAACCGTTCCGAACGCTTAGTAACTGGATTGTCCTGCCACAGCCGGTAAGTTGCAGCAGTCCTCCAATGTCGCGAGATCTACCAATGAACCTTCGATCGATCGATCTGCTGTCATTCTCGCTCGCTCTGGCGACGATGACGCTGACGGCAGCGTGCGGCCCTCGCGCGACGACCGTGGAGGCAAAGGCCCCAGCACCGGCCGCGAGCGCAACGCATCTCAAGCCGGTGACCGGCATCCAGGACATCATGGCCTCGATGATCGATCCGGCGGCCGATCATCTCTGGGAATCGGTGGCCACAGTCGCGAACGAAAAAGGAGTCGAAGAGAAGCGTCCGAAGACCGACGAGGACTGGAAGGCAGTGCGCAGTCAGGCCGTGATCCTGGCCGAGGCGGCCAATCTCCTGATGGTGGAAGGACGTCCGGTCGCGAAGGAGGGCGCGATCCTCGAAGATCACGGCGTGCCCGGCAATCTCACGGCCGCGGAATCGGAGCAGGCGATCGCTGCCGACCGCGCAGCGTTCATCGGATTCGCCGAAGCGCTGCGCGAAGTGGGCGTGACGATGTTGACCGCGGCGGACCGCAAGGACACGCAGGCACTGTTCGACGCCGGCTATCCGCTAGACGAGGTCTGCGAGGCGTGCCACCTGAAATTCTGGTATCCGGGGGCCAAGGCACTGGAAGCACAGCAGCGCGCGCTGCGCGCAAATCAATGACTTAGCTTTCTCGTAAGAAAAAATGTCGACGACAGTGCGCGGTGAGCGTTCGCTGTGTTGGGGCACTCTGTCTGGAGTGCTATCTTGCGTCGGCATCGCCTGCAAAGCAGACCGCACCGCTGCGGCACTTCGACGATTGGGCAGGCGTAGCGAGGAGGGGGAGTGGTTGCAGGCCGTGCCGCTACGGTCGGTGCTCTGCTGTTTTTCATTGCTTCGATCGCGGCGCATGGTGCGCCGGCGCCCGGGGAAAAAGTTCGTTTCGACATTCCGCGCCAGCCGCTGAGCGGCGCGCTGCACGAGTTCTCGCGTCAATCGGGTCATCAGCTGCTCTATCCATCGGAGATCGTGCAGAAGGATCTGCTGCGCGCGCTGTTCGGCTACTACACCGTCGAAGAAGGTCTCGCGCACCTGCTGCAGGACAGTGGTCTCGAGTTCGTGATCGACGGCCAAGGCAGCGTCGCTCTGCGGCGCGAGCGATTGGCGTTGTTGCCCGATGTGCCGCGACCTATCGCACCGCCGTCAGAACAATCGACAACGGGATTGATCGACACCAGTGACGTCGCGATCGCGGAAGTCATCGTGCAGGCGCGGCGGCGCGATGAAAATCTGCAGCAGGTACCCGTCGCGGTCACCGCGCTCGAAAGCGATGAGATCGAGGTGCGCAGCATCCAGAGCACTGATGATCTCAACGCACGGGTCCCCGGCGTCGCCGTGAACGGCGGTAACTTCTTCGGTCGCTCGACCGGTGCGTTTCGCGTGCGAGGAATTCCCGGCGTTGCGTTTTACGTCGATGGCGTCGTGCACAGCTCCGCGGAAGGGCTCTTGATGAATCTCGTCGATGCCGAGCGTGTCGAAGTGCTGCGCGGTCCGCAGGGAACGACGTTCGGCAAGAACGCCATCGGCGGCGCGGTGCAGTACCTGACGCAGCGTCCGCGCGATCGGACCACGGCGAATTTCAAGACT
>DATNFA010000025.1:0-3484 GCA_035606615.1 Steroidobacteraceae bacterium | reverse complement strand
GTCGCACAACGCGTCGCCCAGCTCGCGCAGCGCTTGCGCGACAGCCGGGTGCCGCGGGCCATGAATGCTGATGCGCGATTGCAGGCCCTGCTCGAGCAGCGCGACGGAATCCGAGTACAGGCCGAGGCTCTGATAGACCGTGCCGATCGTGCCGAGCAGCGTCGCTCGCGTTTCGGGCTGATCGGCGAGCCCGAGGCTGACGCGGCGCGCGCCGATATCGAGCAGCTCGCGCGCGGTGACCTGGTTGCCGCGGCTGCGCGACGGATCGGAAAGCTCGAACAGCTCGACCAGGAATGACGATACCTGCTCGGCGCGCGTGCGTTCGGCGTTGGCGAGGTCGCGCTCGTAGGCGATGCGCTGTGCCTGAACGAATGTGATCGTGGCAAAGGCCGCGAGCGTGATGATCGCCGCCGTCGAGGCTGCGACTGCGAGCTTGTGCCGGCCGACGAACTTGCGTGTGCGATAGAGCCAGGTGTCCTTCGACGCGAGCACGGGTTTGCCATCGAGATGCCGCTCGAGATCCGCGGCGAGCTGCTCGGCGGAGCTGTAGCGTCGCTCCGGGTCCTTGCGCATCGCCATGCCGATGATGCTGTCGACTTCGCCGCGCAGGAATTTCTCGAGGCGCGCGGCAGTCGTGGAGCGGCACGCGACGATGTCCGTGAGCATCTCGGGCGACTCGCGCGCCGTGCGCGCAATTCTTTCGCTGGGCGTCGGCGCTTCCTGCTCGCAGATGATCTTTTCCATTTCCAGCAGGCTCGAGCCGAGCAGGCGGAACGGCTTGAGTCCGCACAGCAGCTCGTACAGCAAGACGCCGAGCACGTAGATGTCGCTGGCAGTCGTGATCACATCGCCGCGCACTTGCTCAGGGCTCGCGTGCGCTGGCGTCATGACGCGGTACTCGGCATGCGTCACAGCGAGCGTTGCGGCCGACTGCCGCGTGTCGAGCAGCTTGGCGATGCCGAAATCGAGCAGCTTCGGCACGCCTTGCGGCGTGATCAGGATGTTGTTCGGTTTGAGGTCGCGATGCACGATCAGGTTCTGGTGTGCGTAGTGCACCGCTGCGCACACCGTGCGCACCAGGGCGAGCCGCTCCGCGGGCGAGAGGCGCCGGCGATCGCAGTAAGCATCGATCGGCTCGCCGTCGATGTACTCCATCACGAGGTACGGCGTTCCGTCCGGCGCGCGCCCGCCGTCGAGCAGTCGCGCGATGTTCGGGTGCTGCAGGGTCGCCAGGATCTGCCGCTCCATGCGCAGCCGGCCTTGCACCTGGCGTGAGAACACGCCGCTGCGGACCAGCTTGATCGCGACCTGCTGCTGATACTCCTCGTCGGCGCGCTCGGCGAGATAGACGTCGCCCATGCCGCCGCTGCCCAGCTTGCGCAGGATCCGGTACGGACCGAGCCGCTGACCCTCGAGCGATCCTGGATCGTGCGAGCCGCTCTCGCCGGCCGCGACCTCGTCCCAGAAACCCGACTGCGAAACGTCCTCGCCGATGCCGAGCAGCACATGCGACAACAATGTCTCGTCGGCGCCGCAGGCATGGCGCACGTATTCCGAGCGCTCACGCGGACCGAGCGCGAGAGCGCGCTCGATGATCGTCGCAGCGTTGTCGGGGGCCGGGTTCATGGGCGGCAATCATGCATCAGCCACGCCCTCACGTGTAATAATGAAAACGGGACTAACAGTAGGAGTCATTCATGGCGACGAAGAAGAGAAAGGCTGGCAAGAAGAAGGCCGCCAAGAAGAAAAAATCGGCGAAGAAGCGCGGTCCGGCTCGTTCGCGCATCGTGCGCCTCCCGCAGTAGCGTGAGGTCCGGGTGCTGCCTGCGCTCGCGCGGGCAGCACTGCTTCGCAAACATCAGCAATCGCAATGTCCTACCAAGCGCGCCGCGTGCCGCAGACGGAAACACTCGCGCTGCGCGGGCTGAAGTTTCAGCTGTATCGCTGGCCCGGCGAGGATCCGCAGCCGATCGTGCTGGTGCATGGCTGGGGCGACACCAGCGAGACGTGGCAGTTCGTCGTCGATCAGCTCTCGCCGGCGCGCACTGTGGTCGCAATGGACATGCGCGGCTTCGGCCGCACGCAGCGGCCTGACGACGGTTACTGGTTTCCCGATTACCTCGCCGATCTCGACGCGCTGCTCGACCACCTGTCGCCCGACGCGCCGCTCGATCTGGTCGGTCACAGCATGGGCGGCAACATCGTGATGCTCTACGCGGGCGTGCGCCCGCAGCGCGTGCGCAAGGTCGCGAGCCTGGAAGCATTTGGATTGCCGCGCACGAACGTGGAGCAGGCGCCTGCGCGCTATGCAGAGTGGCTCGACGACGTGAAGCGCGGCAACACCTTCGCGATCTACGACACGTATGAGCAGTTCATGCGCGTACTCGCACGTCGTAATCCGCGCACGCCGCCCGACCGGCTGGAATTCGTCGCACGCTCATGGGCGCGTCCCGGCCCGGACGGCCGCATCGAGCTGTGGGCCGATCCGAAACACAAGCACGTCAATCCGGTGCTGTATCAGCGCGACCAGGCCGAGGCGTGCTGGCGCGCGATCGTCGCGCCGACGCTGCTGGTCCTGGCGGAGGAATCCGAGCTGACGAAGCGCATGGCGGGCGAGCTCGGCGCAGATCATCTGCGCAGCCTGTTCGCGAATCTCACGATGGAGACGATCCGCGGCGCCGGCCACATGATCCACCACGAGCGGCCCGAAGAAACCGCCGCGCTGCTCGAACGCTTCTTCGATCGTCCGTAAAACATGCACGCCGCAGCGACTGCCAGCATGCGCGGCGCAGACTCCTGCAGCGAGCGCGGGGAACCCGATGAATGGTCGCGCGTTTCTGGTTCGAGTCGGGGCAGGAGCGCGGATGCCGCGGGGCTTCCGGTCGACAAAACGGCTATGAGGTTCGGAGGTTTTTTATGCTGTCTTGGGCTTTGACGTTTTTCATTGTTGCGATCATCGCCGCAGTGCTCGGCTTCACCACGATTGCGGGTGCTGCAGCCGGGATCGCGAAGATCCTGTTCTTCATCTTTCTCGTGCTGACGCTGGTCGCACTGGTCGCAGGCGCATTGCGCGGACGTCCGCCTGTCTGAGCAGCTCAGGCTGCACCGACAGACCGGAATGCAAACGGGGCCCCACTGGGGCCCCGCTTCATTTCGGTAACTGACAACTTTTCTAGGTAAACAACAACGCCTGGCTCACCGCCACGCGCACCGTTTCCGGCACGAACGGCTTGGTCACCAGGAACGTCGGCTCCGGCCGCTCGCCGGTCAGCAGCCGCTCGGGATAGGCGGTGATGAACACGATCGGCACCTGCACTTCGCTCAGGATCTGGCGCACTGCGTCGATACCGGAGCTGCCGTCCGCGAGCTTGATGTCCGCGAGCACGAGTCCGGGCTCGGTCTTGCGAGCGGCGCGCACCGCTTCGTCGCGCGTGGTCGCGATCGCGGCGACCGTGTGACCCATCTCGCGCACGATGCTCTGCAG
>DATNFA010000024.1:0-6627 GCA_035606615.1 Steroidobacteraceae bacterium | reverse complement strand
GTCGTCGATCATGGGCGCGATCAACGTGATCGTGACGATCATGAACATGCGCGCGCCCGGCATGTCGCTGCTGAAGATGCCGATGTTCGTGTGGAGCTGGCTGATCACGGCGTACCTGCTGATCGCGGTGATGCCGGTGCTGGCCGGCGCCGTGACGATGCTGCTCACCGATCATTACTTCGGCACGACGTTCTTCGAAGCCGCCGGCGGCGGCGACCCGGTGATGTTCCAGCACATCTTCTGGTTCTTCGGGCATCCCGAGGTCTACATCATGATCCTGCCGGCGTTCGGGATCGTGTCGGAGATCATCCCGACGTTCGCGCGCAAGAAACTGTTCGGCTACGACTCGATGGTGTACGCGATCGCGTCGATCGCGTTCCTGTCGTTCATCGTGTGGGCGCACCACATGTTCACGGTGGGCATGCCGCTCGCCGGCCAGCTGTTCTTCATGCTGGCGACGATGCTGATCGCGGTGCCGACCGGCGTGAAGGTGTTCAACTGGACCGCAACGATGTTCAAAGGCTCGCTGTCGTTCGAGCCGCCGATGCTGTTCGCGCTGTCGTTCCTGTTCCTGTTCACGATCGGCGGCTTCTCCGGGCTGATGCTCGCGATCGTGCCGGCGGACTTCCAGTATCACGACACGTACTTCGTCGTGGCGCACTTCCACTACGTGCTCGTGCCGGGTGCGGTGTTCGGCATCATGGCCGCGGTGTACTACTGGCTGCCGAAATGGACCGGCCACCTGTACAACATGAAGCTCGCCAAGTGGCACTTCTGGCTGTCGACGATCTTCGTCAACGTGCTGTTCTTCCCGCAGCACTTCCTCGGCCTCGCCGGCATGCCGCGCCGGATCCCCGACTACAACACGCAGTTCGCGGACTGGAACATGATCTCTTCGATCGGCGCGTTCGGCTTCGGTTTGTCGCAGCTGCTGTTCGCATACCTGATCTTCAGCTCGATCCGCGGCCGCGCGAACGCCACCGACAAGGTGTGGGACGAGGCGGCGCCGCACGGCCTGGAATGGACGCTGAGCTCGCCGCCGCCGTATCACAGCTTCGAGACCGCGCCCGAGTTGAAATAGCTCATGGCTGCCGAAACGTCAGGACACGACGATCGCAAACGCGGCGTGCGGCGCACGGCGCTGTGGCTCGCGCTGGTCGCAGTCGCGTTCTACTTGGGATTCATCGCGATGGGTGTATTGCGCAGCGTGCACTGATGAAGAACGACACGCAAAAAGCCAATCGCAAGCTGACGTGGCAGCTGTGGCTGTTCGCGGCCTGCTTTCTTGCGTTCGGCTTCGCGCTGGTGCCGCTGTACAACGTGCTTTGCGACGTCACTGGTTATGGCGACCGCAGCAAGCTGCGCCAGGCAGCGAGTGTCGTCGAAGCGCCGGACGAAACGCGCACGATCACGCTCGAGCTCGTCTCGAGCGTGCCGACGTTCGGCAGCTGGGAGTTTCGTCCGGAGCGCGCGCAGCTCGAGGTGCATCCGGGCAAGCTCTACGAAGCGAAGTTCTACGCCCGCAATCTGCGCGCGCAGCCGGTGACGGCGCAGGCGGTACCGAGCATCGCCCCACTGCAGGCGACGCAGTATTTCCACAAGACCGAATGCTTCTGCTTCACGCCGCAGCAGTTCGCCGCCGGGCAGGCGCGCGAGCTGTCGGTGCGTTTCATCGTCGATCCGAAACTGCCGGCGACCATCGACCGGCTGACGCTCGGCTACGCGATGTACGACGCGCCCGCGCAGAAGCAGATCGTTTCGCAAACAGGAAACTGACGACCCATGGCCCAAGCACACGCACCGACCAGCACTGCTTCCGAGAAGTACTACGTCCCGCACGGCAGCCCGTGGCCGATCATCGGCTCGATCGCGCTGTTCACGACGGTCGGCGGCGGTGCGCTGTGGCTCAACCACGTGCACGCCGGTCCGTGGGTCGTGACGCTCGGCCTCGCGCTGCTCGCCTTCATGTTCATCGGCTGGTTCGGGACTGTGATTCGCGAGAGCGAAGGCCGGCTGTACAACGAAGCGGTCGACCGCTCGTTCCGCATGGGCATGATGTGGTTCATCTTCTCCGAGGTGATGTTCTTCGCCGGCTTCTTCGGCGCACTGCTGTACGCGCGGCAGTTCTCGGTGCCGTGGCTCGGCGGCGAGGGCACGAAGCTGATGACCAAGGTGCTGCGCGGCGACACGTTCGAAGCCGTCTGGCCGACCAACGGCCCCGGTCAGATCGGCGGCGAGTTCCAGGTGATTCCGGCGTGGGGTCTGCCGGCGTACAACACTGCGATCCTGCTGGCTTCCGGCGTGACGATCACGATCGCGCATCACGCACTGCGCGCCGGCAATCGCAAGATGCTCAATCTGTTCCTCGCGCTGACGTTCCTGCTCGGCTTCCTGTTCGTGTACCTGCAGGCCACCGAGTACATCGAGGCCTACACGCATCACAACCTCAAGCTGAGCACGGGCATCTACGGCTCGACGTTCTTTCCGCTCACCGCGTTCCACGGCTTCCACGTCACGATGGGCGCCATCATGCTGGTGGTGATCTGGTTCCGCTGCCTGAAAGGCCACTTCACGCCGACGCAGCACTTCGCGTTCGAAGGCGTCGCGTGGTACTGGCACTTCGTCGACGTCGTATGGCTCGGCCTGTTCATCTTCGTGTATTGGTTGTAGGTGACGCGGCTTCTCATCCTCGCCGGACTGCTGGCGATCGTGCTGAGTCTCGGCTCGGCACTGGTGCATCTGGTGCGCAACAAGGGTGAGTCGTCGCAGAAGATGGCGCGTGCGCTGACCCTGCGCGTCGGCCTGTCGATTCTGCTGTTCGTGTTGCTGTTGGTCGCGTGGTGGCTGGGCTGGATCCAGCCGCACGGCAGTTGATGCGTATCGCGAATCGCAATTTCGCCCCGACGCTGTTCGCCGTCGTGCTGACGATCGCGGCAGTGCTGCTGTTCGCGCGGCTCGCCTTCTGGCAACTCGGCCGCGCCGCCGAGAAGGATGCGTTGCAGGCCCAGTACGCAGCCGGGCAGCGATCTGTCGTCGAATTGACCGCGGCAAACGCCACGACCCTAACGCAATATCAGCGCGTCAGCGCTCGCGGCCACTACGACAGCGCTCACCAGATCCTGCTCGACAGCATGCCGTCTGCGATGGGTCAGCCTGGCTATCGGGTGGTCACGCCGTTCGAGCTCGAGCAGGGCGGATGGCTGCTCGTGGATCGCGGCTGGCATCGGCCCGGTGCAACGCGCGCCGACCTCCCTGATGTAGCCGTAGGGGAAAGCGCGCGGACGGTGTCGGGCCAACTTAGCGTCGTGCCGCGTCCCGGCGTCCGCCTCGCAGCGGTACCAGGCGGTGACGACAAATGGCCGCGCGTCCTGAACTATCCCGAGCACGCAACCATCGAACGCGCGCTCGATCGCAAAGTGCTGCCGGGTCTCGTGCTGCTCGATGCGGATCAGCCGGACGGCTACGAGCGTGCGTGGCAGGCGCGCACCGACATGGGATCGGAGCGACACCTCAGCTACGCCGTGCAATGGTTCGGTTTCGCGATCGCGGCCATCGCGCTGTTCATCGTGCTCGGGTTCCGGCGTGGCCAGCTGCTCGACGAGCAGTCGCGATGAGCGCTCCGGAGAAGCCGCGCTCGCGTACGCAGATCTGGATCCTGGTGGCCCTGTTCTTCGCGCCGCTCGCCTTGGCATTTCTTTTGTATTACGGCGGCGCCGGGTGGCGGCCGCCCGGCAGCACCAATAGAGGCGAGCTGATTTCGCCGCCGCGGCCGCTGCCGAGCCCCGCCACTGCGTGGCACGGAAAGTGGACGCTCGTGTACGTCGGCGACGGGCGCTGTGACGAGCGGTGTCGCGCCGCGCTGATCCTGACCCGCCAGACGCGACTCGCTCTCAACGCCGACACGACGCGCGTCCGCCGCATCTTCCTGGCCACCGGCAACTGCTGCGATCGGACATATCTCGAAGCAGAGCATCCCGACCTGGGCGTCGAGCAAGTGGACAACGACGCCGGCGCGGCGCTGCTCGCGGCATTTCCCGACGCGGGGAGCGGCTCGATTTACATCGTCGATCCGCTCGGCAACCTGATGATGCGTCACGCGCCGTCCGCGGGGCTGTCGAAGGACCTGCTGGAGGATCTGCGCAAGCTCCTGAGGCTCTCTCATATTGGATAGTGGGTTCAGGGGTTCCCCCTTATCTTCCCAACCCAAAATCCCTGTGCGAAACTCGCCGCCGAGCGGCTCCGCTCCCATAAAGACTAGATTTCTGACGAGGTAGAGCTTTGTAGTCGAAGGTTTTTGTCTCGGGGGATTCAATGAAGGCTTTGTATTTCCTGGCCCCAACGCTCGCGAGCACGCACGACGTCTCGGAAGACCTGCACGAGGTCGGCGTGGAAGATTTCTACTTACACGTCATCTGTAAGGACGAATCGGGCCTGCGGAAACAGCACATCCACTCCAGCAACTACCTCGAAACGCTCGACGTCGTGCGCGACGGCTTCATCGGTGCCGCGCTCGGCCTCACCGCCGGCCTGATCGGCGTCGGGCTGCTCAAGTATTTCGATCCGTTCGGCCCCGAATACCAGGTACCGGTGTACGTGTACGCAATCCTGGTCGCGGTCGCGACGCTCTTCGGCGCCTGGGAAGGCGGGCTGGCGGGTATCGGCGCGGAAAACAAGAAACTGGCGCGCTTCCACGACGACATCGAAGCCGGCAAATTCGTAGTGCTGGTCTATGTACGCAAGCAGCTGGAAGAGGCGGTCGTGAAGATGATGAAGGAGCGTCATCCGGAGGCCGAGCTGGTCGGCGTCGATTCCCATTTCATCAATCCGTTCAGCAAGGTCGCACCACTGAACGACGGCGCCGGCGCGGCCGGGACACTGAAGAAGGCGTGAGAGTCCAATCATCGAAGCCGAAGCCGACTCGAGTTCGGCTCGACCTATCTGACCACATGCATTAGCGCTCGCTGGACGAGCGCCGGGAGGGCTGGCGAATGGTATTTGCCTGGGCACTGATCCTGCTGGTAGTCGCGACGGTGGTGTTTCACTTCGCGAGCCCGTGGTGGTTCACCGATATCGCCTCGAACTGGACGATGATGGATCAGACCGTCAACGTCACCTTCTGGGTTACTGGTTTCGTATTCGTGGTCGTCAACTTGTTCATGGCGTGGTGCGTGGTTCGTTACCGCCATCGCAAGGGCAACACCGAGAAGGCCTCGTACGAGCCGGAGAACAAGAAGCTCGAGTGGTGGCTGACGATCATCACCTCCGTCGGCATCGCCGCGATGCTCGCACCCGGCCTCGCGGTGTGGGCGAAGTTCGTCACGCCGCCGGACGACGCGTCGATCCTCGAAGTGGTCGGCCAGCAATGGGCCTGGAGCTATCGCTTCCCGGGTCGCGACGGCGAGCTCGGCGCGTCCGACATGCGGCTCGTGACGGTCGACAATCCGCTCGGCGTCGATCCCAAGGATCCGAAGTCGGGCGACGACGTCATCGTCAACTCCCCTGAAGTGCACCTGCCGGTCGGCAAGAGCGTGAAATTCCTGCTGCGCGCGAAGGACGTGAACCATCAGTACGCGGTGCCGCAGTTCCGCGTGAAGATGGACATGGTGCCCGGCATGGTCACGCATTTCTGGCTGACGCCGACCCGCACCGGCGCCTTCGATGCGCTGTGCGAGCAGCTGTGCGGCGTGGCGCACTTCGCAATGCGCGGCCGCGTCGTCGTCGACGAAGAGGCGCAGTTCCAGGAGTGGCTCGCTGCGCAGCCGACGTTCTCGCAGTTGTCAGGGCAAGTCGCCGGTGATGCGGCGGCGGGCAAGGCGCTGTTCACGACGTGCACTGCCTGTCACGGCGAGAATGCTCAGGGCAACAAGGAGCTCGGCGCGCCGAAGCTCGCCGGCCAGAGCGGTTGGTATCTGGCGCGGCAACTGGACAGCTTCAAGCACGGCGTACGCGGCTCGAACGAGAACGACCAGTATGGCAAACAGATGATCCCGTTCGCGTCGATGCTCGCCGACGATACCGCGGTCCGCAACGTCGTCGCGTACATCGGCACGTTGCCGGATACACGGCCCGACACCAGCGTCGGCGGCAACCCGGAGCGCGGAGCGAAGCTGTACGCAACGTGCGCGGCCTGTCACGGCGACAAGGGTCAGGGCATCTGGTCGACGAACGCGCCCCGGCTCGCGGGCATGAGCGACTGGTACCTGGAACGACAGCTCGAGAATTTCCGGCAGGGCATTCGCGGCACTCATCGTCAGGATTTCCACGGCGCGCAGATGCGCTCGATGGCACGGGCCCTGAAGGATGAGGCGTCGATCAACGACCTGCTCGACTACGTACACACGCTTTAGAGGAATCATCGATGGCATTCGTCGCAATCGCCGACCGCGATCATGAGCACGCCTTGCATGATCCCGAAACGTTCATCCGCAAGTACATCTGGAGCCAGGACCACAAGGTAATCGCGATCCAGTACGCACTGGTCGCGATCGGCATCGGCCTGGTCGCGCTGGTGATGTCGGTGCTGATGCGCCTGCAGCTGGGCTTCCCCGACACGTTCTCGCTGATCGCGCCGCAGGACTATTACCAGTACATCACCATGCACGGCATGATCATGGTGATCTACCTGCT
>DATNFA010000023.1:0-11417 GCA_035606615.1 Steroidobacteraceae bacterium | reverse complement strand
GGACACCGCCGACGGCAGCCCGGATCGCAAGGCGATCGACGCGGCGTTGCCCGATATGCGCACGCAGTTCGCGGTGCTCGACGAAGCAGTCCGTGCGACGGGCTATCTCGCCGGCGACTCGTTCACGCTCGCCGACATCGACCTGTTGCCGACGCTCTTCTATATGAACAAGATGCCGGAGAGCCGCGTCATGCTGGCGCAGGCGAAGCATCTGAAGGCGTACTTCGACCGCCACATCGAGCGGCCGAGCGTCAGGCAGACTTATCCGGAGTCGATGCCGGAGCGCTTCGTGCACGTGCTGGCACAAGTTGCTTAAGGCGCGCCGGCGTCAGTTCTTGGGAGCAGTGAGCGATGCGCTACATCTTTCTCATCTACAGCCGCGAAACGGATCCCGCGAGCATTTCCGCCGAAGAGGACCAGGCGATCAGGACGCAGCATCGCGGGGTCCAGGATGAAGCCGGGCGCAAGGGTGTCCTGCACGCTGCGCAGCCGCTGCAGCGGACGAACACTGCGACGACGGTTCGCATGCAGGACGGCAAGCCGCTGATCGTCGACGGCCCGTTCGCGGAAACCAAGGAACAGCTCGCCGGTTACTACTTGATCGATTGTCGCGATCTCGACGAGGCGATCGAGTGGGCGCAGAAGATTCCGAGCGGCTGCCGCGGCGCACCGGGATGCATCGAGATCCGGCCGTTGCTGGAGTTGCCGCCGCGTTGAATGCGGAACGCGCACGTGCAGTCGCCGAGGCGACGTTCCGGCGCGAGCATGGGCGGATCATCGCTGCGCTGATCCGCCTGTGCGGTTCGTTCGATCGCGCGGAGGAGGCGATGCAGGACGCGTTCGCCTCCGCACTCGCGAACTGGACCGAGCAAGGAATTCCGGACAGTCCCGGTGCGTGGATCACCGCTGCGTCGCATCGCAAGCTCATCGATGTCGCGCGCCGCGAGCGAACGCGGCGCGAGAAGCGCGAGCTGATGCGCGATGGCGCCGATGAGCCGGCGTCGGAAGATGCAGCGTCGTTCGACGAGGCCGCAGCCGGACTTCCCGACGACCGGCTGCGGCTGATTTTCACTTGCTGCCATCCTGCGCTGAATCGCGAGGCGCAGGTCGCGCTCACTCTGCGAACGCTCGGCGGCTTGACGACCGACGAGATCGCGCGCGCGTTTCTGTTGCCGGAGCCGACGCTGGCACAGAGGCTGGTGCGGGCCAAGCGCAAGATCCAGCAAGCACGAATTCCGTACGAAGTGCCGCCCGAACATGCGTTGCCCGAGCGGCGCGCGTCCGTCCAGGCCGTGATCTATCTCATATTTAATGAGGGATATCTGGCCACGAGCGGCGACAGCCTGGTGCGGCGCGAGCTGTGCGCCGAGGCAATCCGGCTCGCACGCTTGCTGCGCGAGCTGTACCCGCAAGACGCGGAGACGGCGGGCCTGCTCGCGCTGATGTTGCTGCACGATTCGCGTCGCCACGCGCGCGTCGATGCTGGCGGTGCCTTGATCACGCTCGAGGAACAGGATCGCAGCGCGTGGGATCGCGAGGAGATCGGAGAAGGTCTCGCGCTCGTCGAGCTGGCATTGGGTCTGCACGCTCCGGGTCCGTACCAGATTCAAGCGGCAATCGGCGCGCTGCATGCGCAAGCAGCGACGCCGGCAGAGACTGATTGGCCGCAGATCGCTGCGCTCTACGCGGAGCTGGCGAAGTTGAATCCATCGCCGGTGATCCTGCTCAATCGAGCGGTGGCGATTGGCATGAGCGAAGGGCCGGAGCGCGGGTTGATGCTGATGGACAGCCTCGGAGTTTCCGGCGCGCTGTCGGAGTATTACCTGTTGCACGCGGCGCGTGCGGACATGTTGCGAAGGTCGAATCGACGCGAGGCGGCGGTGGAGGCGTATCGCCGCGCGCTGGCGCTGGCGACGAATGAGACGGAACGGCGATTCCTGCAGGGGCGGTTGCGGGAGCTTTCGGAGTCGGGCTAAAGCCCGACCTACAAGTCCCCTACAACGGCCTGTGGTTGACCTGTAGGTCGGGCTTCAGCCCGACTCTGCAATCTCTTTCAATTTCGCGTCGACCTCCGGCCCCTGCGGCACGACGATCCGCAACGTCTCACCCAATACTCCGCGCAACTCCTCCGCACTCCTCACCTTCCTCCTCACCGTTTCCTCTCCAAGCGTGTGCGTCGCCAATTCATTATCCAGCAGCGCATACCGCCGTCCCGGCTCCGTCCGCGCCGCAATCAACCGGCGCACGAAATGCGACTCCGGATGATTCGACAGATACCAGCTCGTCATCTCGTAATCCGGCAGCACCTGCTCCTGCAGATCAAATCGATACAACGTGCGCCACTCGCCCCGCACCTCTGCCTGCACTGCGTAATCGCCACTGATCCTCGTCATTCGAAACGGCTCGTGTGGCGTCGCCTGCGGCGTGTGCTCGACGAGACGCAGTGGCGCAGTCAGCGTCAGACCGCCGAAGCCGACATCGGCGATCCATATCGCGTCTTCGATGTCGACCTGCAGCAGCATGTGCGTGCGCGGCCGGATCGCATCCTCCGGCTGATTCCAGAGCACCCGTGCCGCGAGGCCCACGACCTTGAAGCCAATGCTCTCGAGCGCATGCTTCATGAGCAGGTTGTGCTCGTAGCAGTAGCCGCCGCGCCGTTGCGTTACGAGCTTCTGTTGCAACGATCGCGCGTCGAGCGGCACTGGCCAGCGCAGCAGCGGATTCAGATTCTCGAACGCTATGGCCTGCGGGTGCAGCCGATGGATCTCGCACAGCGTTTCCAGCCGCGCCGTCTTCGGTCCGTCGTAACCGATGCGCTCGAAATATGCAGCGAGGTCGAAGTCGTCGTGCATGTGGCCAGTGTACCAACCTACAATTGGCACGTGCTGCAAACCTATGAGGAAACGCGCCGTCGCTTCTTCGACCACCCGGCGGTGCGAGTCGAAGGCGCCGCTGCGCGAGGTGCACGCAATTGCCGTACGCCCGAAGCGCTCACGCCGGAGTTACAGATCGTGCTGACGCTGCGCGGTGCGTTCATGTACGAGCTCGGCTCGTCACATTCGTTGCTCACCGCGAACCATGCGCTGTTCATCGCGGCGGGCGACGTGAGCCGCGACCGGTTCGTCGATGATCAACCGCTTGACTACATGCTGGTCACGCCTCACGTCGATGCTGTGAATGCGATGCTGGGCGACGCTGTGGCTGCCGGACTCGGCAAGCTCGCACGTGAAACGCGAGTCGGCGGTGCGACAGCGAAACTGCAACGCCAAGGATCGGCTCTGTGGAATTTGTGTTCGCGCGAGTGCGCGGATGACCTGGACGTCGAGCAGTCGGTCGTCGAGTTGTTGACGTGCATCGTGGAAGCGGCCGGCATCGAGCCACCGGTCCACCGAACCCAAGCCGCCAAACTGATCGGCGCCGCCAAGGAGTTGATCGGCTCCGCTCGCGTGCCGCGCTCGCTCACCAGCATCGCCGCGCAGCTCGGCGTTTCGGCCGCATATCTCACGGACCTGTTCCGCCGCCACGAAGGTCTCTCGATCGCGCGTTATCAACGACGCCTGCGCTTGAGTCGTGCGCTGGTCGAGCTGCCAGACACCGAGGACATCGCGGCGCTCGCGTTGGAGCTGGGCTTTTCGAGTCATGCGCACTTCTCGACGGCATTTCGCGCCACCTATGGCGAGACGCCGTCCGCGTACCGAAAGAATCTGAAAGCGCGAGCGCCACGAGATCGGCACAATGTGCGCCATGCGTACCTCGATCCCGCTGTTCCTGCTTGCGATCCTGAGTTGTAACTCTGCGCGCGCCGCCAGCTGGGACGCTCTGTTTCCAGCGAGCGACGCGACTCCAAAAGTTCTGGCGCCCGACGTCCTGAGCACGGGCGACGACGAATCTCACGCCAGCGTCTTTCCAGACGGCCGCACGCTGTACTTCCTCAAGAACACACCGTCGTTCGACTTCTACACCATCGTTTACAGCGAGCTGCGCGGCGGGAAGTGGAGCAAGCCGCAGGTCGCGCCGTTCTCCGGCCGCTATTCGGACTGCGACATCGTGTTCACCGCCGACGGCCGCCGCGCGTATTTCGTATCGGCACGTCCGGTCGACGGCAAGCCCCGCGACGATGGGGATATCTGGACGATCGAGCGCGAGGCGGGCGGGCAGTGGAGCGAGCCGCGTCACGTGACCGAGCTGTCGAGCCCCACCGACGAATGGTTTCCGACGCTGACCGCTGACGGCACGATCTACTTCGGATCAGATCGTCCCGGCGGTGTGGGCGGCACGGATATCTGGCGCGCGCGGTTCGTCAATGGAAAGTTCCAGCCGCCGGAGAATCTCGGTGCTCCAGTGAACTCGAAGGGCGACGAGATCGAGCCGTTCATCAGTGCCGACGAGCAGACGCTGATCATTGCTGCGCGCAATCGCGGTGACGCGGTCGGTGCGTACGACGTGTACGTGGCGAAGCGCAACGGCCAACACTGGGACACGCCGCGCCATCCCGGCCCGCCGATCAATTCGACCGGCTGGGATTTCGCACCGCGCCTGTCGCCGGACGGGAAGATCTTCATCTTCACGAGTAACCGCCGCTTCGAGTCGCAAGCGGTCGACCGTAAGCTCACGTTCGATGGGCTCGAGCGCAAGTTGCACGCGCCGGGGAATGGGCTGCGAGATATGTACTACGTCAGCGCCAATGCTTTACTGAAGTAAGAAAGATCTCTCGCAAAGATCGCAAAGGCGCCAAGAAGAACCAGAGTTTCAAATTCGAAATTCTCCCCTTTGCGATCTTTGCGCCTTTGCGAGAGTTATTTCCGTTCCCGGTCTGCAGCCAACGTCTCGCGCTCGATGACCTCGCCGTGCAGGATCACCTTCTCGATCTGCGACCACGCACGCATCGTCTCCAACGGATTCCCCGTCAACAGCAGCAGGTTCGCCGTCTTGCCGGGTTCGACCGTGCCGTAGTCCTTGTCGAGGCCGAACTGACGCGCGTTGTTGATCGTCGCGGCCCGAAAAATCGCCGGCAGCGGCACGCCGGATTGCGCCATCAGGCGCATCTCGCGATACGAGTCGTAGCCGGGCTGGCTTCCATACGTCGGTGCCGACGGCGTATCGCTGCCCATGAGTAGCGGATGGCCGAGCTCCTGCAGGTAGCGCAGCGCGCGCATTCCCTGCTCATTCTGCTTCAGCCAGCCATGCATGATCTTCACGTCCACGGATGGCGGAGCCCCGTCACGCATGATCTGCTTGAACCACTGTCCCGGCTCGGTCGAGTACCACGCGAGCACCGTCGGCGGCACGACCTTGGCGTACATCGGATCCTTGAGCGTGTCTTCCCGGAACATATCCGCCGTGCCGGGCAGAACGCGCAGCGTCGCCTGATAGCCGATGTTCTTCGCGTGGATCTTGCGCATGTGCTCGGCGATCGGTGCCGGCAGGTCGGGTTGGCCGTCGTACTCGCCCCAGTTCCACAAGCCGTGCGCCAGCACGTCGACCTCGGCGTCGAGCGCGATGCGCTGCATGTCGAGCGCGTTCGCGTGCGCGATCAGGAGCATCTTGTGCTTGCGCGTGGCCGCGCGGACCCGGGCGAGCGTTTCCTTGCTCATCATCGGCCAGTCCGACGCCGGACCGAAGCCGTCTTCGATGAAGATCTTGAAGCAGTGCGCGCCATTCTGCGCAGCGCGCTCGATCACTGCTTCGGGTGTGTGATCGGCTTCCTTTGCACCGGCGGGCAACGGATGCTCTTTGGCGTTCGCGGGCTCGTAGATGTACTCCGGAAACGCCTGGTAGCGCACCGCCTGCGGGATCATCGCTGTCGGATAGCCGTCGAGCACGGGCGCGGAGCCGCAATGAAAGAGATCCGGCTTGACCGGCTGACTCTCGAAGCGCTTC
Source organism: Steroidobacteraceae bacterium (assembly GCA_035606615.1). Classification (GTDB taxonomy): domain Bacteria; phylum Pseudomonadota; class Gammaproteobacteria; order Steroidobacterales; family Steroidobacteraceae; genus Steroidobacter. The sequence goes on along the minus strand of DATNFA010000023.1, from coordinate 5,537 downwards.
AGACCCTCGCCGAAGCTGGCGAGATCGAGCACCTGCGTGACACCGAAATACAGATAGCTGCGCGGTTGCTGACGCTGATACGCATCGCGCAGCGCGACGAGTGCTGGATCGTCGCCAAGCGGCGGAATGCCCGCCGAGTCGCTTGCATGCACGTGCGAATCCATCAAGCCCGGCGTCAGGAACTTGCCGCGGCCGTCGACCTTGCGCGTATCAGCCTTCGCAGCGACGGCCTGCTGGCCGACCGAGACGATGCGCCCGTCGCGGATCAGCACGTTGCGGTCCGTAAGAGGCTGCGATTGCTCCGGCGAGATGACCGTGACGTGCTCGATCAGCAGATCGGCCGCGGGCGTAGCAGAGCTTGCGAACGAGAGCAGGACGAGCAGACAGACATGCTTCATTTTCCGTTCCTTAGATGAATGCGCGGGTATTACTGTCGAGTTGAGACTTCGCGGCCTCGTATTCGGTTGCGAGGCGGTCGACCAGCGCGCTCACCGGCACGATTTCGTGGATGTCCGCGACGCCCTGGCCGCTGCCCCAGATGTCGCGCCACGCTTTGCTCTTCGTGTTGCCGCCGCTGCCGAAGTTCATCTTCGTCTTGTCCGCGACCGGCAGCGCGTCCGGATCGAGCCCGGCGTTGACGATGCTCGAGCGCAGATAGTTGCCATGCACGCCGGTGAACAGGTTGGTGTAGACGATGTCCTCGGCCTGGCTGTCGACCAGCGCCTGCTTGTACTCGGCGCTGGCATTTGCTTCCTCGGTCGCGATGAAACGCGTGCCCATGTAAGCGAAGTCGGCGCCCATCGCCTGGGTGGCGAGAATCGCCGCGCCGTTCGCGATCGCGCCTGACAGGATCACGGTGCCGTCGTAGAACTCGCGCACCTCGGCGAGCAACGCGAACGGCGAAAGCGAGCCCGCGTGTCCGCCGGCGCCCGTGCAGACGAGGATCAAACCATCGACGCCGGCCTGCAGCGCACGCTTGGCGTGCTTCACGTTGGTCACGTCGTGATACACGAGCCCGCCATACGAGTGCGCTGACTGCACGACTTCGTCCGGCGCGCGCAGGCTGGTGATCTGGATCGGCACGCGATACTTCTCGCACAGCGCTACGTCACTCGCGAGCCGGTCGTTCGATGCGTGCACGATCTGGTTGACCGCGAACGGTGCGACCTTGCGCTCGGGATGCTGCCGCTTGCAGGCGGCGAGCTCCTCGGTGATCTGCACCAGCCAGTCTTCTAGCACCGGCGCCGGGCGCGCGTTGAGCGCCGGAAATGAACCGATTACGCCGGCCTTGCATTGCTCGATGACGAGGCGCGGGTTCGAGACGATGAACAAGGGCGAGCCGATGACGGGCAGCCGCAGCTGCCCGCGCAGCGATTCAGGAATGGCCATTTAGAGATCCCCACGAAGTGCGTGGGGATGATAGCCGACTCAGCGCCGCATGAACTTGTTCGCGTCGATCAGGCGGTCGAGGTACGTGAACGTGCCCTTGTCTTTCACCTCGCGGGCCGCCTCGTGCAGGCCGGTCATGGCGGCGCGGAACAGCGACGTGGCAAGGCTGATCCGCTTCACGCCGGCGTCCGCCAGTTCCGCGACGCTGAAGGACTTGCCCGGCACGCCGACCATGAAATTGACGGGTTTCGACACCGCGGAGCAGACCGCGCGCACGGCGGCCAGGTCCGGCAGCAACGGAGCGAACAGCACGTCCGCGCCCGCCTTCTCGAAGGCCTGCAGGCGCTTGATCGTGTCGTCGAGGTTCGGGTTTCCCCGCAGGAAATTCTCGCAGCGCGCGGTCAGCGTGAACGGGAAGGACACAGCACGGGCCGCTTGCACCGCGGCGGCGACGCGCTCGACCGCCAGGCCGAAATCGAACAGCGGCCGATCGCTTTGACCGGTGGCATCCTCGATGGAACAACCAGCCAGGCCTGCGCCGGCTGCGAGTCGCACGGTCTCGGCCACGATCTGCGGCGTCTCGCCGAAGCCATTCTCCAGGTCCGCCGACACGGGCAGGTCGGTAGCGGCGACGATGATGCGAATCTGCGAGAGCGCCTCGTCGCGCGTGATCTTGCCGTCGAGCCGGCCGAGCACACCGGCAGCAGCGCCGCTCGACGTTGCGATTGCGTTGAAGCCGACGGCTTGCAGGAGGCGCGCGGACCCGCCGTCCCAGGCGTTGGCGATGACGAAAGTGCCGGGGTCTCGATGCAGCGCCTGAAAGGCCGCTGCCTTGGTGGCTTGAGTTGCAGTCATGGCGAATCTCCAAACGGGGCGGGGATCATTGCACGGGAGCCCTGTCCGAATCTGTCATAAAATTTAGCTGGGAGGTGCTTCATGGCGATTTCGATCGTGCGGCTCGGCAGCCCTCGCGCCGCCGGCGAAGGCTTGCGCATCGGCACTGTGCGGCGGCCGCCACGCGGCGTGCCGAAGGCCGATTGGGCGCGGCGCGACTTCTACGACGTCTGGTTGCCGTCGCTGGCGCCGAGCGAAGCGCTGCTCAAACTCGGCCAGTCCGCAGAGAGCGACGCGCAGTGGAAGACCTTCAAGCGCCGTTACCTCGCCGAGATGAAAGACCCCGACACGTCGCGGCTGCTCGACACGCTTGCGGCGCTGTCGCATCACGGTTCGTTCGCAGTTGGCTGCTATTGCGAGAATGAAGCTCGCTGCCATCGATCGGTGCTGCGTGAGCTCTTCGAGCAGCGCGGCGCCACTATCACCAAGGGATGACAACGATGATCAAGACATTCAGCGGATCGATTGCGCTTTGCATTTTCGCTCTGCTAGTCGGCGTGGCGCATGCGGGCGAACCAATACCCGCCACCGCGCGCAAGGTCGTTCTGGAAAAGGCCGAGACCGGCTATCGCTGGAAGCTCATCGAGGCGCCGGTGCCGCAACCGGGCGACGGCCAGGTGCTCGTTCGCATGCGTGCGGTCGGGCTGAACCGCGGCGATTGGGAAGTGCTCGGCGTCGACAACAAGAGTGGCAAGCTGGTCGGGCGCATTCCGAGCGGGGACGGCGCAGGTGACATCGTCGCGGTCGGCAAGGGCGTGAAAGGGTTTCGACCGGGCACGCGTGTGACGAGCCTGTACTTCCGCAATTGGACCGACGGCACTGCGAGCAAGGAAATTCTCAACGGTGCGCACGGCTTCGACGTGGACGGCGTGCTCGGCGAGTACATCGTACTGGAGGAGACCGCAATCGTGGCCGCGCCGAAGAGCCTCAGCTACGAGGAGGCAGCAACTCTGCCCACAGCAGGCTTGACTGCGTGGAACGCAACCGTTGGCAAGAACGAACTGCGCGATCGCATCGTGCTCGTGCAAGGCACCGGCGGTGTTTCGATCTTCGCGCTGCAATTCGCGAATGCGGCGAAGGCGCGCGTCATCGCCACCAGCAGCTCCGACGACAAACTCGAGCTCGTGCGCAAACTCGGGGCTCACGACGGCATCAACTATCGCACGCATCCAAATTGGAGCGAGCAGGTGATGGAGCTGACGAGCGGCCACGGCGCCGATGTCGTCGTCGATGTCGGCGGCAAGGAGACGCTCGAACAGTCCGTGAAGAGCCTCGCCTACGGCGGCATGCTATCGATCGTCGGCGGCTTGTCCGGCTACGACGGCGCGATCTCCTCGCTCGGTCTGCTGAACAAGACAGCCAGCGCGCGCGGCGTCTACGTGGGCTCGCGTGCCGACTACCAGCGCATGGGCGCGTTCATCGATCAGCACCATCTGCATCCAGTGATCGACAAGGTGTTTCCGCTCGATCAGTTCGACGCAGCCTTGCAGCACCTGCGCACCGGCAATCCAGTCGGCCGCGTGGTCTTGAAGCTGTGAGCTTTACTGCGTAGTACGTTCGCGCCAGCGGCCTGCGGCGTTGCGCGCAGCTTCCAGCTCCGTGGCATCGAGCACGCCATCCTTGTTCGCATCGAACTTGTCGAAGAGCATCGTCGGAGCGTTGACGAACTCTTCCTTGCTGATCTTGCCGTCGCCGTTGCTATCGATGCGGCCGCGTAGCGCTTTCGCTGCGCGCTGGCCCCGCTCATTGCCGCCTGCGCGCGAATCGGCGTCGTCGATGAAGCCGTCGCCGTTGCGATCCAAGCGCGAGAATTGCGCGGCACGCGCGTCGACATATTCCTGCTTCGTGACCTTGCCGTCATGATCGGCATCGGCTTGCTCGAGCGCCGGGCCTTCGCGTCCCTGGGCCAGCACTACGCAACTCGAGAGCAGCAGAACGGCAGCGGTCGTAACTTTGGTGAACATCGACTAGATCCTCCGGAGCGTGGAGCTTGACTCAACGCTCCGCAAGGATGCGCGTTGACGGCTACTTCGTGAAGAACTGTTACTGCACGTCCGAGGCGCGCGAGTTCGCGTCGATCCCCGGGCGGCCCGGGAAGCGCGCGAACAACTGAGTCACGACCTGCGAAATGGAGTCGCGCGGATTGTTCATGTCCTGGTCGCTCAGGCGGCCCTGTGCGACGCCTTCCCAGATCATCTGCTTCTGGCGCGCGTCGACGACGTCGATGTTCGCCGTGCCGATCGGGTACGTCACGGTGCGGACGTCGTTGTCGTAGAGCGGCCACGCGCCGTACAGGCCGTAGCGATAGCCGTAGTAGCCATACGCTGCCGAATACGTCGGATCCGAACGCACTTCCGTGCGCTCGTGCACCTTGGCATAGAAGTTCACCAGCAGGTCCGGGTTCTCGTCGACGTAGTGATAGCCGCGCTGCTCCATCTGCTCGCGGACTGCGGATTTGAAGTAGCTCGTGATCAACGTCGAGTAGCCGCCACGGTCGGTGCCTGTCTGCTCAGGAAAGCCGAAGGTCGCGTACTTGGAGAAGTTCGCATCCGGCGCAGCGTGCACATGGATGTCTGCTTTCGGAGTGCTCGCGCAACCGGCGAGCGTCGCGAGAGCGACCGCGCACACTGCGAGCGAAAGCTTGAGATGTTTCATGGGACAATCCTCGTTCAGTCCCCCACGCTTGTTGGAACGTGGGCGGCGCAGTCGAGTTCCGCGCGGGCGGTGGGCGAGCGGATGACGATCAGTTAAGTTTTCTGGTCGGAGGTTGCGGTGACCACGATTGAATTCCGCGCGCCGTGGGGTCGCACGGTGCGCGTCAGGACAGCGATCGGACTCGTGGGGCTCGTGGTGATCATGCTGTCAGCAGTTCTGACACCGATAGAACCGGTGCCGTTCAGGATTGTACTGGTTGGATTGCCGCTGCTGATCGTTGCGGTTTCGCTGGCTCGCTGCGTGCGCGGCTACACACTGACCGAGGATGCGATCACGGTTCGGCGCGGCATCGGGACGACGCGGCTACCGCTCGCGGGGCTGCGCTCCGTGACAGGCGAAGTCGATGCGATGGTCGGTTCGTTCCGGCTGACGGGTAACGACGGATTCTTTGCAATCACTGGCCGTTACTGGAACAAGACGCTGGGCTGGCACCGTGCGTTCGCAACCGATCTGAGTCGTGCCGTCGTATTGCGCTACGCGAAGCGCACCGTCGTCATCACACCGCACGATCCGCAGCACTTCATCATGCGTGCGGGGAC
>DATNFA010000022.1:0-16868 GCA_035606615.1 Steroidobacteraceae bacterium | reverse complement strand
CGGAACGTGACGCCGCCCTCCTCCACTTCGACGAACTCCGGCACTTCGCCGAATGCCGGCTCCACGTACGAAGGCAGCCCTTCGAGCTCGCGCACGCCGGCATCGTTCTTCCACAGCATCGCCACGGGCGCGATCGCCTTGTGAACCGCTGTCTCAATGTCGGCGCGCATCGCTTCCATGCCGGCCGTTGCGATCTGGCCGACAACGACGTCGCCGAAGCGGTCGAGCACCAGGCCGGGCAGCGCGTCGGATTCGCCGTAGACCAACCGATAGAACGGCCGGTCGTACAGCGAGCGGCGCAGCGACTGCGCAACCTGCAAGCGATGCACGATGAGCGACTTGTTGGGCGGGTACTCGGGATCGCGCCCCAGGATGCGCGCGCAGATCAGCGAATGCGGATTGACATACGCGTAGCCGAGGAACTTGTCGCGGTCCGAGACGACGCGGCACAACGCGCCGGGCGTGAAGCCCGGCAGCGGCGTACGCGCCGTGTCGACCTCGTTGGAAAACACCCACAGGTGGCCCGCGGACAGCCGGCGGTCCTCGCCGCGTTTCAGGCGGAGCTCGGGCAACGGACTCTCGGCTTGCGGCGATTGGCTCATCGGGTGGCTCATAATGGGCGGCGCATTCTAGCCGAGCATCGTCATGACCACGCATCGCAATCGCCTCGCCGGTGAAACCAGCCCGTACCTGCTGCAGCACGCGGGGAATCCCGTCGACTGGTATCCCTGGAGCGAAGAGGCGCTGGAGCGGGCGCGCGCCGACAACAAGCCCATCCTGCTGTCGATCGGCTACTCCGCCTGTCACTGGTGCCACGTGATGGCGCATGAGTCGTTCGAAGATCCAGCCAGCGCCGCGGTCATGAACGAGCTGTTCGTGAACATCAAGGTCGATCGCGAGGAGCGGCCCGACCTCGACAAGATCTACCAGCTCGCGCAACAGATGCTGACGCAGCGCTCGGGCGGCTGGCCGCTGACGATGTTCCTGGCGCCCGGCACGCAGCGTCCTTTCTTCGGCGGCACTTACTTCCCGAAGGAGCCGCGCTATGGCATGCCCGCGTTCACCGACTTGCTGCGCCGGGTGAGCGGGTTCTACCGCACGCACGGTGAGGACATCGCGAAACAGAGCGAAGCCCTGCAGCAGGCGTTCGCGGAGATGTCTCCGCCTGCAGCAGCCGCGGACACAGCGCTCACGCTCGCGCCGCTCGACGCGGCGCGCGAGCGGCTTGCCGATGAGTTCGATGCGCAGTTCGGCGGCTTCGGCGCGGCGCCGAAGTTCCCCCATCCCACCAATATCGAGTTCCTGCTGCGTCAATGGCGCGCCACCGCCGCCAGCGACACGCCCGACCTGCATTCGCTGTACATGGCGACGCTCACGCTGAAGCGCATGGCCGAGGGCGGCATCTACGATCACCTCGGCGGCGGCTTCGCACGCTACTCCGTCGACCAGTACTGGATGATCCCGCACTTCGAAAAGATGCTGTACGACAACGGCCAGCTGCTGCGCATCTATGCGAATGCGGCGCTCGCGACCGGCGACGAGCTGTTTCGTCGCGTCGCTACGGAAACCGCCGAGTGGATCGTGCGCGACATGCAGGCACCGTCGGGCGGCTATTGGTCGACGCTCGATGCGGACTCGGAAGGTCACGAAGGCAAGTTTTACGTATGGGACGCGGCCGAAGTGCGCGCGCTCCTGTCGCAACCCGTTTACGAGGCGTTCGCGCGTCGCTTCGGACTGGATGGCACAGCGAACTTCGAGGGCAAGTGGCACTTGCACGCATATCGCGCGGACGAAGACATCGCGACCGAGCTCGGCATCGAGACGGCCGAAGTGCAGCGACGTCTAGCCGAAGCGCGACAGATCCTGCTCGCCAAACGCAATGCGCGCGTCTGGCCGGGGCGCGACGAGAAGATCCTCACGTCGTGGAATGGACTGGCGATCGCCGGCATGGCCGTGGCGGCGCGCGCGCTGGGGCGCTCAGACTTCGCAGAGTCTGCGACGCGCGCGGTGGATTTCATCCGCGAGCACTTGTTCCGTGACGGTCGCCTGCTTGCGGTCCACAAGGACGGTCAGTCGCGCTTCGCGGCCTATCTGGACGACTATGCCTTCCTCCTCGACGCGCTGCTGGAGCTGCTGCAGACACGCTGGCGCAGCTCCGACCTGCAGCTCGCCACGGCGCTCGCCGACGCCCTGCTCCAGCACTTCGGCGATACCGAGAACGGCGGCTTCTACTTCACGGCAGACGATCACGAGCAACTGATCCATCGCTCGAAGTCGTTCGGCGACGAGGCAGTGCCTGCGGGCAACGCGATCGCAGCACAGGCGCTGACGCGCCTCGGGCTGCTGCTGGGTGAAACGCGCTACCTCGACGCGTCGGCCAGAACGCTGCGAGCCGCGTGGGCTCCATTGCAACACTACCCCCACGCACACGCGTCCATGCTGGTCGCGCTCGCCGAGCATCTCGACCCGCCGCAGCAAGTGATCATCCGCGGACCGCGCGACGAAGCCGCTGGCTGGCGCGACACGCTGGCGAAGAAGTACTCGCCGATGCGCCAGGTGTTCGCGATCGAGGCGCAGGCGCAGGGATTGCCGGAGATGCTTGCGGCCAAGCGGGCGATGGATGCGACCGTCGCGTATGTGTGTCGGGGGACGGTGTGTTCGGAGCCAATACGCGCGTTGGCGGCGCTCTTGGCGTTGGCGGGCTAACGAGTTATTTGTCGTCGCGGGGCTTCTTGCGCGCCTGCTTCATGTGGCGCGAGCGCTCGATGCCGGCGAGCTGCTTGACCTTCGCAGCCTCGATCGCCGCGGCGAGCGCCTCCTCGCCCCAGCGCTTGAGCTGCGCCGGGTCGTCTACGATCTCCGGCGGCACCTGGTGATGGTCGGTGGTGAGATCGAACGCGTTCGGGTACGGCTTGAATTGCGGCATGCCGCGCTGCCGGTAGACCTGCAGATTGTTCGCGTCAGTGTGCAGGTACAGCTTGTCTTCCATCACGATGCCGAGCAGGCGCTCGTCGACGAAGATGCCGATGCCGCCGAATATCGATTTCGTGGAGATGCGGCCGAGGAACGCGAGCTGCTCCTCGACGTAACTGGCGAGCTCCGATCTGACCCGCATGCGAGCGACTCTTTTCTTCCTGAATTGGCTGCTTGGCGGAAAGCGCGAACGACCCGATTCGGCCCGACTCGCGTCCAGGCGGTGCGGAGATTACCTCAGTCGCGCGCGGATCGCATCGCGCAACGACCCATGCAGCTGCAGATCGAAGCTTGGCGCCTGCGTCCAGTCGTAGGCCCACGGGTTGTTGGTGCGCAGTGCCTCGGGCTCGTCCGCATAGCGCGGATGGACGTGTGCATGCAACGCCGGCTCCAGGTTGCCGAAGATCGCATAGTTGATGCGCACCGCTCCGGTCGCCGCGAGCACGGCATCGCCGAGGCGGCCGAGGTCCGCCAGAAATCGATCACGCTCGGCCGCACCGAGCACATTGAGGTGCGGCACTACCGGATCCGGCAGCAGCAGGCTGTAGCCGGCCAGGACCTGGCGCTGACCGAGAACGGCCCAGCCGGAGGGCAGACGCGCAATCACCGCCGGCTCGGTTCCGGCACGACATGCTTCGACGCAACGATGGATCGCCGTAGTCACGCGGGTCACTTCCGAAACACGAAATACACCGCGCCGAGTATGCACAGCGCCGCCCACAGGTAGTCCAGCTTCAGCGGCTGGCGCATGTAGATCATCACGAACGGCACGAACACGCTCAGCGTGATCACTTCCTGCAGGATCTTCAGCTGCGGCAGCGTCAGCACCGTATAGCCGACGCGGTTGGCGGGAACCTGCAGCAGATATTCGAACAGCGCAATCCCCCAGCTCACCAGCGCCGCCACCAGCCACGGCTTCTGGTTGAGATGCTTGAGATGGGCGTACCAGGCGAACGTCATGAAGACGTTCGACAGGGTCAGCAGCACGACGGTACGCACGAGCGGATTCATCGCGACACCTCGATGCGCTTCAGTCGCGGCGGCGTCTCGCCCCGCTCCAGGCGCAGCACGAAATCGAATGCGTCGACCTGGGTGCACAGCTCGAAATCGCGCTGCGGCGCCCAGTCGCACGCCGGGTCGAAGAACATGGCCGCGCTGTCGGCGCCGCGCAGGCGCTGCGGCACATCGGCGACCGGTGGCGTCTCGCCGGCCAGACGCTGCTGCAGGAGTTGCGCACAGAGGTCGTCTTCCGCGCAGCGTTCCTGCGCTTGTTTCCCCATGCGCACCAGCGTGACGACTGGCGGCGCTCGTTCGCGAATGTAGCGCACGATGGCTGCGGCGTTGACGAACGAGCCGGTGATGACCTCGTCCGCCCCGCTGGCCGCGGCGAGGCCCTGGGTTCCCGAGTGGGTCGTGTGGACGAGCGTGCGGTCCCGAAGGTCGAACCGCTCCAGGTCGGCCGGCGAGTTGCCGGAGTCGAAGCCGGGTAACGGCCGCGCATGGCGCTCGCCGATCAGCAGCCAGTCAGGATGAAGACGCTTGAGCTCCCGCGCTGCCTCGACCTCGGCGACCGGAACGATGGCGCGTGCGCCGCGAGCGAAGGCGTGAGGCGCCAGGGAGAAGGCGCGAAAGACGTCGATGATGACCGCAAGGCCGCGGGCGCTGCGAGCGCCCGCGACGAAGTCGGCAGTGCGGATCTCAGCCGGCCGCCATCCGCTTGGCACGCTGCAGTCTCACGACGCGCTTGGCGTCCACCGGCTGCTCGTTCATGACGACGACCCTGGCGCGCTTGAAGAAGTTGAAGTCCGTGGCGCTCGCCCAGGTGTAGGCACCCATCATGCGGCCCACGACCAGGTCGCCGACCTCCAGCTCCGGAAGCGAGATGTTGTCGTCGATGACGTCGATCGAGTCGCAGGTCGGGCCGGCAAGCACGCTTGCGAACAGCTCCCCGCCGTCGCGCAAGGCGGCGACCGGGTACTTGGCGTGGTCGAACAGCTGACCGCTGTACGAGCCGTACAAGCCGTCGTCGAGGTAGTACCACCAGCGACCGTCACGCTTGGCCTTGCCCATCACCGTGCTGACGGCGATCGCGGCCGGCGCGGCGATGAACCGGCCCGGCTCGGCGATCACGCGCACGTGCTTCGGCAGCTTCGCCAGCGCGGCGCGGATCGGCGCACAGAACTCGCCGATCGGCATGACAGCGTCGGTGTATTGCACCGGGAAGCCGCCGCCGATGTCGAGCACGTCCAGCGACGGCAGACCGGCCAGCAGCGCCTCAGCTATGAGGTTGGTGCAGGCGTGGATCGCCTCGATGTACTTGGAAGGATCGGTCGCCTGCGAGCCGACGTGGAACGACAGGCCGCGCACGCGCACGCCGAGCCGGCGGGCGGTTTCGATCAGGCCGAGCACCGCGCCCGGCTCGCAACCGAACTTCTTGGACAGGTCGCAGACCGCTGTCGGGCTGCGGAAGCAGACGCGCAGCAGGAGCTCGGCGCGCTTGCGGTAGCGCACGAACTTGCGAATTTCGTCCGGGTTGTCGACGACGAAGGTCGTGACGCCGAAGCGCAGCGCGTCGCGGATGTCGCTGTCGCGCTTGATCGGGTGCGTGTGGATGCAGCGCTCCGGGGCGATGCCCTGCGCCTTGACCAGCTCGACCTCACCAGTCGTCGCCAGGTCGAAGAACGCGCCTTCGTCGCTCAGGGTCGCGACGACCGACGCGTGCGGCAGCGGCTTGAGCGCGTAGTGGAGATCCACGCCCGGCAGAGCTTCGCGCAAGGCGCGGTACTGACGGCGGACCTGTTCGCAATCGACGACCAGGAGCGGCGAGCCGAAACGGGCTGCCAGCCGACGGATCTCAGTTTCCGTCAGCGTCGTCGAGTCGAAGGAGTAAGCGGGAGAAACAGCTAGGGACTGCTTGGCTGCGCGTGGCAACACCGTTCGGGCACCTCATGAAGCAAAAAAGCTGCGGACTCACTTAACCAACCAACGAGAGCTTCGAACGTCCGAACCTCTCAAAAGTTCTGGTCGAGCGGCACCTGCAGCTGTTCGCATCGGGGTGCTCTCTTACACAGTCGCGCGCAATGTAACAAAAACGCGCAGCGATGCAAGAAGCAGCGCACGCTTTGTCCGCTCGCGCGCGCGACACCGATCACATTTCGAAAGCGTGCGTCTGCTAAATTTCGCGGATGACAGCCGTTCCGTCATCGCCCGACGCGCGCCAGGAGCTCGAAGCGCTGCTTCGCAGCCGCGTGGCACTGGTCATCATCGAAACGCGCGACGAGCCGCGCGCGCTCGAGCTGCTCGCCTCGCTCGCGCCGCGCCTCGCAGCAGCTCACACGCCGGTCTTCCAGTGGACGGTCACGGACGGCCTGCGACGCCTGGACGTCAATCTGGGCGGCGCGCAGCAACACAATGCCGAGCCGGCCGCCGTGCTCAAGTCGGTTCGCGCCTCGAACGTCGGCGGGATCTACATCCTGCTCGACTTCCATCCGTTCCTGGCCGATCCCGTGCACGTGCGGCTGCTGAAGGATATCTGCCTGGACTATGACCGCACGCCCCGCACGCTGGTGCTGATCAGCGCCGAGATCTCGCTGCCGCGCGAGCTGGAACATCTCGCCGCGCGCTTCCGGCTGGCATTTCCCGACCGCGGCGAGCGCCGCGCGATCATCGAAAAGGTCGCAGCTGAGTGGACTCGCACGAACGGCGGCAGGGTGCGCACCGACCGCAAGTCGCTCGAGTTGCTGGTGGAGAACCTCGCCGGCCTGTGCGTCGGCGACACCGAGCGGCTGGCGCGCAAGGCGATCCTCGACGACGGCGCGCTGCTGCCGAGCGACCTGCCGGCCGTCATGCAGGCCAAGTACGAGCTGCTCAACCGCAGCGGCGTGCTCAGCTTCGAGTACGACACGGCGCAGTTCGCCGATCTGGGCGGAATGGCGTGCCTGAAGGAATGGCTGAAGCTGCGCAAGCCGGCGTTCGACGGCTCCGCGCCGCAGCTGGAGTCGCCGAAAGGCTTGCTGCTGCTCGGCGTGCAGGGCTGCGGCAAGAGCGTCGCAGCGCGGGCTGCGGCCGGCATCTTCGGCGTGCCGCTGCTGCGGCTCGACTTCGGCGCGATCCACAACAAGTACATCGGCGAGTCGGAGCGCAACCTGCGCGAGACGCTGGACACTGCGAGCGTGATGGCGCCCTGCGTGCTGTGGATCGACGAAATCGAGAAGGGTGTGGCGACCGGCGACGGCGACAGCGGCACGTCCCGCCGGCTGCTCGGCGCGTTTCTGACGTGGCTGGCGGAGCGCAAGTCCAAGGTGTTCGTCGTCGCGACGGCCAACGACATTGCCGCGCTGCCGCCCGAGCTGATCCGCAAAGGGCGCTTCGACGAGATCTTCTTCGTCGACCTGCCTGACGTCGCCGTGCGCGCCGAGATCCTGCGCATCCACACGCGCAAGCGCCAGCTGCCGCTGAGCGACGACGAAGCAACGCAACTCGCGGGGCTCTGCGACGGGTTCTCGGGCGCGGAGATCGAGCAGGCTGTCGTGTCGGCGGTCTACGCAGCCCACGCGGCAGGCCGCACCGTCGGCGCGGGAGACATCCTGCGGGAGCTCAAAGCCACTCGGCCGCTCTCGGTGGTGATGGGGGAGAAGGTTGAAGAGCTGCGGGAATGGGCCGCTGAGCGGACCGTCGCGGCGAATTAGCTTGGGCCGCCCTCTTCGCCGTAGTCGGCGACCCAGGCGGCGATGTCCTGATCGTAGGTCACGATGTTCTCGGCGGTCGCAGCGCGCTTCACCCGGTCGCGCACCGCATCCCACTTCTCGCCCGGCGGCACTTCCTCGACCAGGATGATCTTGGCGGCGGCCTTGTCGAGCGTTCGCAGGTTCGCGTAGAGCTGGCGCGCATACGCATCCGGCCGGATGCCGGCGTTGATCCAGGTCATGTACGGGTTCGCCCGGCCCGGCGGACGCTGCGCCAGCACCGCCACTTTCTCGTGGTTGTCGGTGAACTCGTTCATCACCTGCTCGAGGCGCCGGCTCGGCACCACGTTTACCGGCGTCACCGGCGAGTAGTGGCGCGTCGTCGAGCCCGGCACGCGCGGCGCGTTCGGGCTCGGGCCGGTCTGGATCGTCGGCACGACGGCCCGCAATTGCGACAGCGTGATGCTGCCGGGACGCAGCACGCGCGGCCCGTCGCCGATGCACGAGACGATCGTCGACTCCAGGCCGACTTTGCAGTCGCCGCCGTCGAGCACGAACTTGATCTCATCGCCGAACTCCTCGCGCACGTGCTCGGCGCGAGTCGGGCTGAGATGACCGTAACGATTGGCGCTCGGCGCCGCGATGCCGCCGCCAAACGCGTTCAAGAGCTGCTGGGCGACCGGATGGTTGGGCACGCGGATCGCGACGGTGTCCTGGCCGCCGGTGATGACGTCGTTCACAGCCGGTGCGCGCTTCGCGACCAGCGTCAGCGGGCCGGGCCAGAACGCATCGGCGAGCTTCTTCGCCTCCGGCGGCATCTCGCGCACCCAGCGCTGCAGGTAGCGCGGATGATCGATGTGCACGATCACCGGGTGCGTCGACGGGCGGTTCTTGGCGCGGAAGATCTTGCGGACGGCGTCGGGATTGTTGGCGTTGGCGCCGAGGCCGTAGACCGTTTCCGTCGGAAACGCGACCAGCTCGCCGGCACGCAGCGCTTCGACAGCTTCCTGGATCTCCTCCTGCAGTACTCGTCCGATCGCCATAAGGGAATGATAACAAGGCCCGGCGGGATGCCGGACCGTCGCGTTCTAGCTACAACTCAGGTTAAGGCAGCGCGGCGCGTTTCCAGCCCTGAGCCGTCCGTCGCAGCTCGTAGGTCGGCCAGAAGCGCTGATCGAGCTTGAGCGTGATGACTTCCACCGAGCCGTTCCAGCTCACCGTCCGCACGCGCAACGAGGAGCGGTCCTCGCGGCCCGAGACTGCCTTGACGAACGCGTCCAGATCCGAGATCGGCTGACCGTCGACCTCGACGATGCGCCGGCCGGCCCACAGCTGGTAGCGCGTTGCCGGCGAGCCGTACGAGAAGTAGGCGACGAAGACGCCGTCCGGGGCGATACCGCGCTGAGCCGACAGCGCGCGATGCGGCTTCTGCAGCACTGCGCCCGACCACACGACGATGCGGTCGAGGTCCTTGCCGCCGAGCATGACCGTCGGCACCTCGACCGCCTGCTCCTTGCCGGCGCGCAGGACCGTCAGGCGCACCGAGGACTTCTGCACGGCGCGCTCGACTTCACGAAAACGGTTCACGACGACGCCGTCGACATCGAGAATCAGGTCGCCGGACTTCAGCAGCTTCGCAGCCGGCGCGCCGCCGACCAGCCGCTGCACGCCGAGCACCTGACGCCGCTCGGGACTGTGCTGCTCCAGGCGCTGCACCCATTCGTCGGTCAAGCCCAGCTTGCGCGCGCTCGCGAGCGGCACCGGCTGCAGCTCCGTTTCCAGCGAATACAGAGCGCGCCCGTCGCGCACCAGCGGCAGCATCTCGACCAGCACGTCCGCCGGTATGCCGCGATTCTCTTGCACGACGTCGCGGCCCTGCTCATAGGCGAAGCTCGCCCAGCTCGCGACCACTTCGCCGCTCTTGTTGACCAGCACGCCATCGAAGTCGCTTGGCCCGTTGATCAGCGCGATCGTCTCCAGGTTGGCGTCGCGGAACTGCAGCGTGCGCGACAGCGGGTAGGCAACTGGATCGATCGACGCGACGTTCGCCGAGCGCGATTGCACCTTGCCATCCGGCCGAACGCCTACCGCCCACACCTGCTCGCCGGGATGCAGCTCCGTGGAGCGCAGCGTCGCGGCCCTCGCCGGCGTGGTGCCGATGAGCTTGGGGTCGTACGAAACGACCGCGAGGTTGTGGAGCGGATGCACGTATTCGACGCGACCAGGAATCTCGATCGTGCCGGAGAACGTCAGCCGCACGTCGCCGAGCGGGCTCGGCACGGTGTTGCGATCGACGAGCACGAGCCCCCGCTCGGCGTCGAGGATCAACCCCGTCCCGTAATAGCTCCGCTCGGTGATGCCGGAGACGGAGTACGGCATGTCGAAGTTGACCAGCACCAGCGACGGCGCGAGCTTGTTGACGATCGGATCGGCCGTCTTCGCGTAGCTGGTGGTCGCGGGCGCGAGCGGCTGGTCGCCATCGCTGTCCGCCCAGGGCTTGCACGGCCAAGTACCTTTCACATCGTCGCGCTTGCACGAGCGAGCAGGGAACCAGCGACGATCCATGCGCATGACGCGCACCTGCGCCGTGTTCGGATCGTCGAGCGTGAAGAAACGGACCGGCGCGCGTTGCCCCTCGTGCAGCTCCCCGACGACCTGCTCGAAATCGCCCAGCGAGCCGATCTCTTTGCCGCCCACTTCGATGACGACGGCACCGCGCGGCACCGCCGCCGCGCCGAGGATGTAACCGGGGTTCGCGACGTACACGCCGCGGATCGGCACGTTGATATGACGCGCCTGCTGCCACGACAGGTTGTGCACGACGCCGTCGCCGAACTCGAGGAACTGGTCCGGCGTGACGGAGTACAGGTCCTGAACTGCCAGCTCGCGCTCCAGGGCCTGGCCACCGCGCTCGATTTCGAGCTTCACGGTCTTGCCGACGCTGTCGTCGAGCACCTTCGAGAGCAGGTCGAAATCGGCCGTCAGCTCGCCGTTGATGCGCACCAGGATGTCGCCGGGCTCGAGCGGTCCTTCCGCCGGCGCGCCGCGCTGCACTTCCGTCACGATCAGCATGCCGGTCTTGGTAGGGAACTTGCGGCGCACGGCCGCTTCGGTCTCGGCACGCAGGCCGAGACGATGCACTTCGTCGAAGGGCGTGTAGTTGAACACCGTCTGCAGCGTGCCGCGCACGACCGGCTTGCCCTCCTGGATCAGCTGCAACGCGCGGGTGACGCGATCGAGCGGCAGGTAAAAGCTAGACTGCGCGGCCGAGCTGCCGCCGGCATTGAGCGCCAGCACGCGCCCATCGATGTCGATGACGGGCGAGCCGGATGAGCCGCCGGACGTCCCGGAAGCCGCCTGGTAGTAGAACGTGTTGAAGTCGTTGTACTTGCCGATGCCGTAGTTCGGCGCTTCGCGGTCGAGCCGCGCGAGAGTGCCGGCGAGAATCGACAGCTGCTCGCCCGCGTCGTTGCCGATGACGCGGATCTCGCGCCCGACCAGCGCGCCCTGCGGATACAGCTTCAGCTCAGTCGGCTTGATGAAGCGCAGCTTCGAAGGATCGTAGCGATAGAAACCGAAGTCGTGGATCGGGTCGCGATACACCGGGTAGAGCGTGACTTCCTCGCGATTGAGGAACACCGCCTGCGCAGTGACCGGACCCGGAGTCACCACGTGACGATTGGTGAGGATCAAGCCGCGCTTCGCGTCGACGACGAAGCCCGTCGCCTGGCTCGACATGTTCCATTCGGTGTCGAACGCGCGGGCCAGATCGACCTGGATGGTCACGACGCCGGTCGCAACCCTCTCCAGAGTGCGGGTCCAGCGCGAGTCCTCGGCTTCGGAGACCGGCACGACGCTGTTGGTGGCAGCGGGCTCGCGCACCTCCGTAGCGACAGTGCTCGGCATGCCCTGACCGGCTGGGGGAGTTTCGGTGGCAGCCCAGGCCGGGCTGCTGAGGGACGCGGCCAGAAGAACGAACAGTGCAGTTCTTTGCATGCAGAAACCGTTGAGGAAGGCCCCTTAGCCCAGCAACAGGAAGCCCCAGATCACTCCGAGGACGGCGAAGGATAACAGCACGGCGGTGGAGCCCACGTCCTTCGCCAGGCCCGAAAGCTCATGACGTTCAAGACCGATGCGGTCGACAACAGTTTCAATTCCCGTGTTCAGCAGCTCGACGATCAGCACCAGCAGCACCGAGGCGACCAGCAGCGCCTTCTCGACCGGGGTTTTGCCGAGCCACGCGCCCAGCGGCAGAAGCACGACCGCCAGAGCGACCTCCTGGCGAAACGCGGCTTCGGCGCGAAATGCGCCCTTGAAGCCCTGCCATGAGTTGACGAAAGCGAGTATCAGCCGACGCAGGCCCGCGAGCTTCGGACGGTCTTGCATGACTGAGGGGACGTCGCTAGCCACGTTGATAGATCAGGTCGAGTTGTTTCGCGGCGCGGACGTCGTCCAGCCGGCGGACCGGCAGAGTATACGGGGCGCCCTTCACCTTCGCGGGATCCTGTTCGGCCTCGCGCTGAATCGCAACCATCGCCTCGATGAACCCGTCGAGCTCCTCCTTCGCCTCGGTCTCGGTCGGCTCGATCAGCAGGCACTCCGGCACGAGCAGCGGGAAGTAAGTGGTCGGCGCGTGGAAGCCGTGATCGAGCAGCCGCTTGGCGAAGTCCATCGCGTTGACGCCGAGCTGCTTCGCCTGCCGCTTGAGCGTGATGATGAACTCGTGGCTCGCACGACGTCCCGGGTAGGCGGCGTCGAATCCTGCTTGCTGCAGACGCGCGAGCATGTAGTTGGCGTTGAGTGCAGCGTATTCGGCGACGCGCTGCATGCCGGCGCGACCGAGCATGCGCATGTAGACGTACGCGCGCAGCAGCACGCCGGCGTTGCCCATGAATGCCGACAGACGACCGATCGTCTGGGGCACGTCGCGCGCATCGAGCCAGCGATAGCGATCGCCCTCGCGACCGACGATCGGAATCGGCAGGAACGGCAGCAGCCGCTCGCCGACGCCGACCGCACCGGAGCCCGGCCCGCCGCCGCCATGCGGCGTGGAGAACGTCTTGTGCAGGTTCATGTGGATGACGTCGAAGCCCATGGTGCCCGGCCGCACCTTGCCGAGGATCGCATTGAGATTCGCGCCGTCGTAGTACAGCAGGCCGCCAGCGTCGTGCACGAGCTTGGCGATCTCCTGGATGCGACGCTCGAACACGCCGAGCGTCGAGGGATTGGTGAGCATGATCCCGGCGGTGCGCGGACCTAGCGCTTGTTTCAGCGCCTCGACATCCGTGTCGCCGTTCGGCAGCGACGGGATTTCGATGACGGTGCAGCCGCACATCGTAGCGGTTGCGGGATTCGTGCCGTGCGCGGTATCCGGGACGATGATCTCGGTGCGCTCGAAGTCGCCACGCGCCTTGTGATACGCACGAATCATCGCGACCCCGGCGAACTCGCCCTGCGCGCCCGCCATCGGCGTCAGCGAGACGCCCTTCATACCGGTCACTTCCTTGAGCATCTCCTGCAGCTCGAACATGCAGGCGAGGAAGCCCTGGCTGACCGACTCCGGCGCGAGCGGATGCCGGCCGAGGAACTCCGGCAGCATCGCGAATTGATTGCACGCGCGCGGGTTGTACTTCATCGTGCACGAGCCGAGCGGATAGAAGTGCGTGTCGATCGAGAAGTTCAGCTGCGACAGGCGCGTGAAGTGGCGCACCGCCTGCAACTCGGAGACTTCCGGCAGCGCGGCGCGCTGCTTGCGGCGGAATTTTTCCGGCACTTCGGCTGCGGCAGCCTGCGGATACTGCCCGGCGGCGCTGCGACCGGTGCGTGAATGCGTGAAGATCAACGGTTCTTGCATGGGTTCGCTCACTTCATGACTTCGGTGAGGGCCGCGACGTACTGCGCGATGTCCTCATCGGTGCGCGTCTCCGTCGCACACACCAGCAACGCATTGCCCAGGTCGGGATACTGTCGCGACAGGTCGTAGCCGCCCACGACCCCGCGCCTGGCGAGCGCATCGAGGACGTCGCTCACCTTGCGATCCAGCTGCAGCACCGCCTCGTGGAAGCGAGGACCGCCGAACGCCAGCTTCACACCCTTGACGCGCGTGAGCGCCGCGACTAGCGCACTCGTCTGCGTCTGCGACGCCGCGGCCACTTTTTCCAGACCGGCCGAACCGAGCAGCGACATGTGGATCGTCGCCGCCGTGACCAGCAGGCCCTGGTTCGTGCAGATGTTCGAAGTCGCCTTGCTGCGGCGGATGTGCTGCTCGCGAGCCTGCAGCGTCAGGGTGAAGCCGGGCTTGCCGTCGAGATCGACCGTGCGGCCGATGATCCGGCCCGGCATCTGGCGAACGTGCTCCATTCGCGTCGTCATGAAACCGAAGTACGGACCGCCCGAGGACAACGGCACGCCGAAGGGCTGGCCGTCGCCGACGACGATGTCCGCACCTTTGGTGCCCCACTCGCCCGGCGGCTTCAGCAGCGCGAGCGACAGCGGATTCACGACAGCGATCAGCAGCGCGTTGTTGGCCGCGGCCCAATCGGCAATCGCATCCACGTCTTCGAGCAGGCCGAAGAAGTTCGGCTGCTGCACGACGACCGCGGTGATGTCCTGACCCTTGTAGGCATCCAGCGAAGCTGTCGACAACGCGCCGTTCGCCGCGTCGTACGGCAGCACGTCGAACTTGAGATTCTGTCCCTCGGTGATTGCGCGCGCCACGTCGAGATAGGTCGGATTGACCGCCGCCGGCACGAGGATGCGCGCTGACTTCGACTTGCGATGCGCACGCACCGCCATCAGGCACGCCTCGGCCAGCGCCGATGCGCCGTCGTACAGCGATGCATTCGAGACCTGCATGCCTGTCAGGCTCGCCATCATCGACTGGTATTCGTACAGGAGCTGCAGCGTGCCCTGGCTCGCTTCCGCCTGATAAGGCGTGTAAGCGCTGTAGAACTCGCCACGAGTCACGATCGCCCAGACCGCGGCCGGGATGTGATGCTCGTAAGCACCAGCACCGAGGAAGTTGAGCGGACGACCGTCGCGCGCTGCGCGCTGCTGCATCAGTCGGCCGACTTCCATCTCGGTCAGCGCTTCGGGAATGCCGGCCAGGGACTTGATGCGCAGCGCGGCGGGAATCTCTTCGAACAATGCATCGATGCTGGGCGCGCCGATGGCGGCCAGCATCTCGCGCACGTCGGTGTCGGTGTGCGGAATGAACGGCATGTCAGTGCCCCGCCTCCTCGACCACCTTCTCATAGGCTTTCGCGTCGAGCAGGCTCGCGAGCTCGCCGCTGTTGCTCGGCTTCACCTTGAACAGCCAGCCCTGACCGTACGGGTCGCTGTTGACGAGCTCGGGCGTCGCGCTCAGCGCATCGCTGTTGTTGGCGATGACTTCGCCCGTCACCGGGCTGTAGACGTCGGACGCTGCCTTCACGGACTCGACGACTGCTGCTGCGCCGCCTTTCTTCAGCGCACGGCCGACCTCCGGCACTTCCACGAACACCAGGTCGCCGAGCGCGCCCTGGGCGTGATCGGAAATGCCGATGGTCACGGTGCCGTCGCTCTCGACGCGGGCCCATTCATGAGAGTCGAGGTACTTGAGATTGTTTGGAATGGAGGACATGGCTGTCACCTGTAGCTTTCTCAGATCAATGCTTTGCCATTGCGCACGAATGGATACTTCACGACGCGCGCCGCCAGAAGCTTGCCGCGGATATCGACCTGCACCTGCTCGCCGGTCGCCGCCGGCACGCGCGCGAAGCCGATCGAGCGCTCCAATGTGGGCGAGAACGTGCCGCTGGTCATTTCGCCTTCGCCTGCGCCGGGCACGACGACTTTCTGGTGACTGCGCAGCACGCCGCGATCCTCGAGCACGAGGCCGACCAGCTTGCGAGCCACGCCGGCGCGACGCTGCGCCTCGAGCGCTGCGCGGCCGATGAAATCGCGATCCGCGGGATCGAATGCGACGGTCCAGGCGATGCCCGATTCGAGCGGCGTGAGGTTCTCGTCCATGTCGTTGCCGTAGAGGTTCATCCCCGCTTCCAGGCGCAGCGTGTCGCGCGCGCCGAGTCCGCACTGCTGAACACCCGCATCGCGCAGCGCCGCCCAGAACGCAGCGATGTCCTGCGCCGGCAGGATGACTTCCCAACCGTCTTCGCCCGTGTAACCGGTGGTCGCGACGAAATGATGCTCGAGCTGGCGCGAGAAGAAAGGTTTCATGCCGAGCAATGAGTCGGCGCTCTTGCCGATGACCTTCGCGGCCTTAGCACGTGCGTTCGGCCCCTGCACCGCGACCATCGCCAGATCGGTGCGCGGCTGAATGTCGACCTTGAACGGCGGCGCCCAGCGCTTCAGCCACGCCGTGTCCTTGTCGCGCGTGCCGGCATTCACGACGACGCGGAAGTGCTCGTTGTCGCCGAAGTACGTGATCAAGTCATCGACCACGCCGCCACGCTCGTTGAGCATGCAGCTGTAGAGCGCTTTGCCGGGATCCTTCAGTTTCGCGACGTCGTTCGCCAGCAGATAGCGCAGGTAATCGCGTGCCCGTGCGCCGCTGACGTCGGCAATCAGCATGTGCGACACGTCGAACATGCCGGCATCGCGCCGCACGGCGTGGTGCTCTTCGATCTGCGAGCCGTAGTGGACCGGCATGTCCCAGCCGCCGAAGTCCACCATGCGGGCACCCGCCGCGACGTGCGTTTCGTACAAAGGCGTCTTGAAGCCCATCGTTGCTCCAGCAAAACAAATGATGGCAGCGGTCCGCTTGCGCGGGCTGCCCTCTGTCCTGCTACCTGAGAGATCCGGCGCGCGGCGCGGGCCGCTACCTCTCCCCTTCGGTGAGCCGGCCACATGGAAGTGGCGGCTACTCTCCAGAGCCCCTCGAGGATGTTGAGTCCGTCGACATGCCGTTCTTGTGCCTGAGCGTTTCCGGGCGGTTGCGCCTTCGGCGGACGAAAGGAGGCCCTTTCGACTCTCTCCGGCCATGCCTTGCGATGGGTGCGGTATGGTAGCAGAGAAGCGCTATAGAATTTGCCCCATGTCCACGCTTCCCCGCCGCCGCTCCATCCCCGTGCACATCGGTACCGTCGTCGTCGGCGGCGACGCACCCATTGCCGTGCAGTCGATGACGAATACCGACACGGCCGACGTCGAGTCGACCGTCCGTCAGGTTCAGGATCTGGCACGCGCAGGCTCGGAGCTGGTGCGCGTGAC
>DATNFA010000021.1:0-38674 GCA_035606615.1 Steroidobacteraceae bacterium | reverse complement strand
CGCCGCTCAGCACGATGCCCGGAACATCGTAGCCCACGCGTTCGCGCAGGCGCAGGAGCAGGTCGAGGCCCGTATTCTTGCCGTCGAGGTGATAGTCGGCGATCAGCACGTCGCCGGGCGCAAGGTGCTCCAGCAGCACCTCTGCCTCGGCCACGGTTCGGGCGCTCAACGTTTCGTGACCTTCCAGCTTGAGAAACAGCTCGGTCGCGATGCGCACGCCGTCGTTGTCTTCGACCAGGATCAGCCGCGCTCTGCGCGTAGCGGCGCTGGATGCCTGCGCCACGGCTGGCTCGACGGTCGCCACTGCGGACGCGACACGGTACTTGTTGGGGATTCGCAGGACTGCCTGCGTCCCCTCGCCGACTCTGGAATTGATCCTGACCGCGAACCCGAGCAGGCGCGCCACTTCCTTGACGATCGCAAGCCCCAGGCCCACGCCCATGCGCTTGCTGCCGTGCGTGTCGACCTGATAGTACTCATCGAAGATCCGTTCGAGCTTGTCAGCGGGGATGCCGATGCCGGAATCCTCCACGGCGATGACTACGCCGTCCGCCTCGGTCGTGCACCTGACCCGCACCCAACCATGATCGGTGTACTTGAGCGCGTTGCCGAGAAGGTTCTGCAGCAGCTGGTAGAACAGAGTCCGGTCGGTCGACAGAGCGATGCGCGGCGCCGCGACTTGCAGATCGATTTCCCGTGCGCGGGCGACCGAGCAGAACTCCGAGCGCAGCTCCTCGAAAATGTCCGCCACGGAGACTTCGACGTTGACGGGCTCGATCGCGCCGGACTCCAGCCGGCTGATGTCGAGCAGCGCGTTGAGCAGGCGCGTCATGCTCTCGATGGCCTGCCGCTGCTGCTGCAGCAGCTCGCGGACCTGCGGATCCGGCACGAACTTCATCATCGATGCATTGAGCAACTGGATCGTCTGCATCGGCTGGCGCAGATCGTGACTCGCGGTCGCGAGGAAGCGACTCTTCGCTCGATTGGCCCGTTCGGCTTCCATGCGGGCCGCGACCAGCTCCTCACTGGCGAGTCTGCGCTCCGTTCTGTCGCGGATGGCGGCAGCTATGAACAGCCTGCTGCCGATGCGAAACGGAGCGAGGCGGATGCCGGCCGAAAACTCGCTGCCATCGGCGCGCAAGGCGAACAGATCGGCAATGCGGGCGCCCATCTCGCGACTGTTCGGGTTGCGCATGAAACCGGCCGTATGCCCGCCATGATTCGCGCGCAGCCGCTCCGGGATCAGCAGTTCGAGCGGCTTGCCGACCAGAGATTCCGGTGAATGGCCAAACAGCTCTCTGACCGTCTCGTTCGCGAAGCGGATCCGATTGGCGTCGTCGATGACGATTAGCGCATCGGGCGCGAATTGCAGCAGATGCTCGGTGATTTCGCGAAGCTCGTCCACGGCTGCAAGTATGCCTCGGCCCGGGAGGCGCGAAAATGGCGCAAGCTCAGTCTCTGGCGCAGTCCGAGCAGGTCACTGCGTGCAACAGGTGGAGTCTGGCGTCCTCGATATCGCCGCCGCACACCTTGCAGATGCCGTACAGGCCCCGTTCGAGACGCTGCAGGGACTCCTCGAGGGTCGCCAGCTCGTCGTTGGTAGCGTCGTCGATCACCAGCAGCGCGGCGTCGTTCTGCAGCTGGATCGCCCGGTCGGGCGCGTCCGCTACCAGCGGATCGTTACAACGCTGCAAATCCCGCTGAATTCGCTCATGCCGGTGCCTCAGCGAAGCCCGCCGCGCCAGGAGCTCATGCCTGATTTTGCCGAAGTCCTGTGGAGTGGATGTCTGCATCGCTCTCGCTCCGATCTGATGACGGACGTAAGATCGCCCCGGACCGGCAGGTTGTCTCTACGGGACAGGCACAGGTCTCTGCGTGGAACTCGCGGGTGTGGTTCGCGCCGGCCTCGGGCAGGCTGGCACCATGGGCACAGGCATCCAGATGCAAGACTCCAGGGCATTGCTCGAACAGCTGCTGCAGGTGGCGAGAATGTCCGCGCTGGAGGAGATGGCGAGCGGCATCGCCCACGAGCTCAATCAACCGATTGGCGCCATCACGACATTCGCCCAGGCGGGCCAGCGCATGCTCGAGCGCCCCGAGCCGATGGTCGGACAGGCAGCCGAGGTCATGCGACACATCAGCCATGAGGCACTGAACGCGGGCGAAGGCATTCGGCGGATTCGCAGCCTGTTCCACGGCCATCACGCCGAGCGCACGCAGTGCAACCTGGCGGACGTGATCACGGAGCTTTTGCCGGTGCTCGAGCTGCTCGTTGTCCGCAGCGGCGCAACGCTGCAATTTTCATCGCAGAGCTCGCTGCCAGCGGTTGCCATCGACCGCTTGCGCATTCAGCACGTGCTGTTCGCACTGGTCCAGAACGCGCTCGAAGCGCCGACGCAAGACGGCGCAGCACCCAAGGTGCGCATTGACGTCAGCAGCGATCGTTATAGCGTGCGGGTCACCGTCGAGGACAGTGGCGTGGGAATCCCGGACGAGGCTCGCGAACAGCTGTTCCGGCCGTTCTTTACGACCAAGACCCACGGCACGGGCCTGGGATTGGCATCGAGCCGTGCAGTCGCCGAGTCGCACGAGGGCTCGCTGGAGGTGGAGGACGTGGCAGGCGGCGGCACGCGCTTCTATCTGCGGCTGCCCGCCTCGGCCAAAGCAGAGGAAAGCGACGCATGACCAAGGAGACCAAGCGCAAGCCAGTCATCTACATCGTCGACGACGACGATGGCATGCGCCGCGCGCTGACGGTTCTGATGACCACCGTGGGCTATCAGCCCGCGGCATTCGCCCGCCCGGCCGAGTTCCTGGCGAAGTACGATCCGAATCAGGCGAGCTGCCTGGTTCTCGATGTGCGCATGCCGGAGATGAGCGGTCTGGAGGTGCAGCAGCAGCTGAACCGCAACGGAGCGATGCTACCGGTCATTCTGATCACCGGCCACGGCGACATTCCGATGGCGGTGCAGGCCATGAAGGACGGCGCGTTCGATTTTCTACAGAAGCCGTTCCGCGACCAGGACCTGCTCGACCGCATCAACGCCGCGCTCAAGCAGGACGCGCAGAATCGCGAGAGCGTCGACCGGTTGGCGGACCTGCGACAACGCTCGGCGTCGCTGACGCCGCGCGAGCGCGAAGTGCTGGAGCACGTCGTCGATGGCAAGGCCAACAAGGTCATCGCGATCGATCTAGGTTTGAGCGAGCGCACCGTGGAGATTCACCGCGCGAACGTCATGGAGAAGATGGGCGCGCGCTCGGTCGCTCACCTGGTGAAGATGCACCTGACTCTCGGCGGACAGGCCTGATCTCGCAGGACATCCGAAACAGGTGCTGCGCCGGATCGTACCGCACCGTGAAGCCGAGGCGTCTCGCCAGGGCGATCATCCCTTCATTGTCCGGCAGGACCAGACCGATCAACCGGTGAATGTTCTGCTCCCGTGCATAAGCGATGAGTTGCTGCAGCAGCAAGCTGCCAATGCCAGTGCGTTGCCATGCGTCTGTGACGCTGATGCCCAGCTCGGCGGTGCCGGACTCGTCCGTCTCACAATAGCGCGCGACGCCGACGAACTGCTCGACTCCGCCCTGCTGCGTCGTGGCCACGAACGCCATCCGCTGCCGATAGTCGATGTCCATCAGCTGGTCGAGCAGATGACGCGGCAGGAACTTCAGCGGCGTGAAGAGCCGCATGTAGCGTGATCGTTCGGACAGCCCGGCGAGGAACGCAACCTCGCGCTGCCGATCGTCGGCACGGAGCGGTCGAACGCACAGAGCAGCGCCCCTGCGGCTGCGCGCCTGCGTGACCCAGCGCTCGAGCGTGTTCACGTCGCCTGCGGCTGCCATGTTCGTGCCCTTTCAAGCCGCTGCGCACGGGGAAGCGCGGTATTGCGTGCCTTGAAGCCGGCGGGCTTCACGATGAAGACGTCGCACTCCACCCGATCGATCACTCGTTCCGCGGTGTTGCCGATCACCGGACGCGTCGGGAAGCTCCGCGACACCGCACCCATCACCAATACGTCGGCGCTCAGTCGAGCGGCCTGCGCCGGCAGTACATCCTCGGCTGCACCTTCGCGGACAGCGCATTCATCCGCGCTGACGCCATGCTTTTCGCCGAGTTTCGTGACGAGCTCACTCGTGTCCGCAGCAAAGCGGCGCGCCGCCACCGAAGGCTGCTGACGCCGCAACGGTCTGCGCCAGACCCCCGGCACGACGTTCTCGAAACGCTCATAGGCGTGCACGACAGCGATGCGGCCGCCGAGCTGCCGTGCAAACGCTTGCGCAGCTTGCAACAGCCGATCGTCGAGCCTCGCGGGTTTCGCATGCGCATGCCGCGGATCGACAGCGACGAGCAGTCGCGGGCTGCTGGGAAGCGTTTTCGAGCGCACGAACCACAGCGCACACGGGCAGTCGCGGATCAGCAGCCAATCGGTATTCGCAAGCACGAGCCGCGCCAGACGCCCGTGCCGATGCGACTCGCTGACCAGCAGGTCCGGCTTCGTCTTGCGCACCTGGCGCACGATCGCTTCATCGATCGGATGATCCCAGCGGACCACGCATTCGGTGTTGCGTGGCAAACGCAGGCGCGCTGCGATCGCCCGCAGAGCCGCGCGCCGCTGCCGAATGGCGGCTTGGATGATCGCGTCATGCGAGCCCATCGCAACGTCCGCGACAGGCTGCGGGATCATGAACGCGTTGAACAGTACGACCCGTGCGCCGCAGCGCCGCGCCACGGCCGCGGCCTTGCTTGCGGCAAGCTGCTCGTGCGCGAAGGGATTCGTGACAACCACCATGATCGTCTGCCAGTGCTTCGTGCTCACGTTGTCCCCCGACTCACTTGGATGTCGTTCGCTGCAGGCCGAGCAAATAGTCGGCCAGCCGCCCAATGATGATCTCAGTAGAACGCTCAGCATCGGGATTGCCGAGCTCGAGCAGCGTCAGATCTTCTCCCCACACAGGCATCACTCGCGTGCCATGAGCGCCGATGACGTAGCGGCCATCGATGATGCGGATGATCCGATCACGCAGCTCGCCGTCGTGACCGCGCTGTGCAATGAGGGTCAGGTCCGGTACCCCGACGCGCAAGGACGCAGCTACTGGGCCATCGCCACGGCCTTCGACGCCGTGACAGGACGCGCAGAAGCGTCGATACAGGTCCTCGCCGGGCATGGCTGCATAGTTCGCGGCAGCCGCGACGTTGGCCCAGCTGATGCAGCAGACGCAGAGGATGGCAAGGGCACGGCGCATCGGTTCACTCCTTCGGTTCGTGTCGGTCAGCTGGCCTGTTCATGGCGCCGACGTTACGATCGATCGCACCGCGCGGCTCTCCGGAGTCCCCCTTAGCGCATCGTGTCCTTTCCCGCGGCAACCGCGGCTCACCCGAAACCTCCCACGCGGAATTCCGGATGCTCGTGCCCGTGCGTGCGCCGACACACTTGGCGCCATGCACACACTTCAGTTCGACGCCGCAACGCTGCGCCGCTACGACCGGCCCGGTCCTCGCTATACGTCCTATCCAACAGCGCCGCAGTTTGGCCCGCAGTTCACCGAGGCGATGTTTCGCGAACAAGCCGAGCGCAGCAACAACTGGCCGATTCCGCGGCGGCTATCGCTGTATGTCCACGTGCCGTTCTGCTTCAGTCCGTGTTTCTACTGCGGCTGCAATCGCATCATCACGCGCGACCAATCCCGCGCGCGCCCGTATCTCGAGCGCTTGCAGCGCGAGATCGCGATGCTCGGTCCGCTGTTCGATCGCAATCGCGAAGTCGTCCAGGTGCACCTCGGCGGCGGTACTCCCAACTTCATGCGGCCCGCGGACCTGAACGCGCTGTTGCAGACCGCAGCCAGCCACTTCCGACTGAGCACGAGCGTAGAGCGCGATTTCTCGATCGAGCTCGATCCGCGCCAGGTGCAGGCCGGCGACATCGCCGAGTACGCGCGCCTAGGGTTCAACCGGGCAAGCCTTGGCGTGCAGGACTTCGATCCGCAAGTGCAGCGTGCGGTGAATCGCATTCAGAGCGTCGCGGAGACACTGCGCGTCGTCGACACTTGCCGCGCTGCAGGCTTCCGCTCGGTGAATGTCGACCTGATCTACGGCCTGCCCAAGCAAACGATCGGCGGATTCTCTCGCACGCTCGATACGGTGCTCGCGAGCCGACCCGATCGGGTGGCCGTTTACAGCTACGCGCATCTCCCCGCGATGTTCAAGGCGCAGCGTCAGATCGACGACGCCGATCTTCCCAGCAACGAAGCGAAGCTCGGTCTGCTGGCACTCGCGGTCGAGCAGCTGTCCGAGGCGGGCTATCGCTACATCGGCATGGATCATTTCGCATTGCCTGACGACGATCTCGCCATCGCGCAAGTGCACGGCACGCTGCAGCGGAACTTCATGGGCTACACCACGCACGCGAATTGCGACCTGGTCGGGCTCGGCATGAGCGCGATCAGTCACGTCGGCGGCAGCTTCAGCCAGAACGCACGCGATCTGCCCGGCTGGCAACGCGCCATCGACAGCGGGCACCTGCCTGTCTGGCGTGGCCGCGAGCTGCATTTCGACGATGTTCTGCGCGGCGAGGTCATTCAGCAGCTGATGTGCCAAGGCCACGTCGACATGCCCGAAATCGAGGCGCGTTTTGCGATCGACTTCCCATCGTACTTCGCGGGCGCGCTGACGCAGTTGCGCCCGCTCGCCGCCGACGGCCTGGTCACCCTCACAGCACGCTCGATCACTGCAACTGCGCGCGGGCGCCTGCTGCTGCGCGTAATCGCCATGTGCTTCGACCGCTATCTCGACGCTGCGCCGCTGCCGGCGAGCCGGCCGCAGTTCTCGCGCGTCATCTGACGGATTTCCAAAGTAGGACTTCGCAAATGAGTATGCATAGAAGATTGTGGATAGGCCTGGCGGCGCTGCTGGCCGTCTCGTTCTCGGCGCTCCTGTGGGTGGGCGGCGAGATCCATCGGGTCATGCCTCCCATTCCGAACGCCGTCGTGACCGAGAAAGGCGCGACGATCCTCACTCGCGCCGACATCGAGAAGGGCCGGCAGGTCTGGCAATCCATCGGCGGCCAGCAGCTCGGCTCGATCTGGGGACACGGCAGCTACGTCGCGCCGGACTGGACTGCCGACTGGCTGCATCGCGAGGCATCGGCGTGGCTCGATATCGAGTCGCTGCGAGAAAACGCGGTGCCGTACAGCCGCCTCGGTGAGGAACAGCAGGCTTCGCTGGCGACGCTGTTACAGCCGCGGATGCGTGCGAACACGTTCGACGAGCGCACCGGCAACATCACGGTGTCGTCTGATCGTGCTGCCGCGATCGCAACGGTACAGCAGCACTACACGGCGTTGTTCGGTGATGACCCGAAGCTGCACTACCTACGCAAAGCCTACGCGATGAAGGAAGGCACGGTGCTGGAGGCAGACAACCGCACTGCGTTGACCGCGTTCATCTGGTGGTCGTCGTGGTCGGCAGTCACTAATCGCCCGGGCAAGCACATCAGCTACACGAACAATTGGCCGCACGATCCGCTCGTCGGCAACACACCCCCATCGCATCTGCTGCTGTGGAGCGTGTTCAGCATGTTGTTCCTGATCGCGGGCATCGCTCTGCTTGGCTGGCATCATGCGAGGCAGCGCGAGGAGGCTCCGCCGGCACTGCCGGCCAGCGACCCGCTCGCGATGATTCGCGTGACGCCGTCGATGCGCGCAACCGCGAAATACTTCTGGTTGGTGATCGCGCTCTTCCTGACACAGATTTTACTCGGGGCCATCACCGCTCACTACCAGGTCGAAGGCCAGGAGGCGTATGGCTTCGCGCTCTCCAACATCCTGCCCTACTCGCTGAGTCGCACGTGGCACACGCAGCTCGCGGTGCTGTGGATCGCGACCGCATGGCTCGGCATGGGCCTGTACATCGGCCCCGCGATTTCGGGCCACGAGCCGCGTTACCAACGCTTCGGCGTCAACTTCCTGTTCATCTGCCTGTTGGTGATCGTCGTCGGCGCCTTCACGGGACAGTGGCTGGCCGTGATGCAGAAGCTCGGCCTCGCCAAGAACTTCTGGTTCGGTCACCAGGGCTGGGAGTACGTCGACCTCGGTCGGTTCTGGCAGATCTTTCTGTTCATCGGCCTCGGCGTATGGCTGACGCTCGTCGGACGCTCGCTGTGGCCTGCGATCCGCAGAGGCGGCGAGTCGAAGTCGATCATAGTGCTGCTGTTCCTCTCGACCATCTGCATCGGGCTCTTCTACGGCGCCGGGCTGATGTGGGGCGAGCACACGCACCTGTCGATGGTCGAATACTGGCGCTGGTGGGTCGTACACCTGTGGGTCGAGGGCTTCTTCGAGGTCTTCGCGACTGCGGTAATCGCATTCCTGTTCACACGGCTTGGACTGCTGCGTGTGAATAGCGCAGTGACCGCCGTGCTGTTCGCCACGATCGTGTTCCTGTCGGGCGGCGTGCTCGGCACCTTGCACCACCTGTACTTTGCCGGCACGCCGACCGCAGTCATCGCGCTCGGCGCCAGCTTCTCCGCCCTCGAAGTGGTGCCGCTGGCGTTCATCGGCTTCGAGGCCTATCACACCTTCAAACTCGGCAGCGCCACGCCGTGGATGCAACGCTACCGGTGGCCGATCATGTTCTTCACCGCAGTGGCGTTCTGGAACCTGGTGGGTGCCGGACTGTTCGGCTTCCTGATCAACCCGCCGCTGCCGCTGTACTACATGCAAGGCCTCAACCTCACTCCACTCCACGGGCATACGGCGCTGTTCGGTGTCTACGGCCTCCTCGGCATCGGTCTGATGCTCTTCTGCCTGCGCGGATTGCGGCCGAACATCGCGTGGAATGAGCGCATCCTCAAAACCAGCTTCTGGGCGTTCAACATTGGGCTCGGCGGCATGGCGCTGCTGACGCTGTTGCCCATCGGCCTGATCCAGCTCACGGCTGCGATCGACCACGGCTACTGGTACGCGCGCTCGGCCGAGCTCATGCAGAAGCCGATCATCCAGCTGCTGGTGTGGCTGCGCGTGCCTGGCGATACGATCTTCAGCGTCGGCGCCCTCGCCCTCGCGTGGTTCGTGCTGCGCCTGTGGATTGCTCCGCAGGTGCATGCCACCGTGCCCGGCGTCACTCAGCCGGTGGAACCGTAACGATGGAGTCGCCGATGCGCCTGCTCGCGGCGGCCCCGCATCGCCTGCTGTTCTTCGTCGGCGCGAGCAACGTGCTGCTGGCGATGACATGGTGGGCGCTGTGGCTGATCGATACGCGCTGGCACGTCATCGGCATGCCCCAGCCGGCCGTTCCGGCCGGCTGGCTGCACGCGATCATCATGCAGTACCAAGTATTGCCGGCTTTCATGTTTGGCTTTCTGCTGACCGTGTTCCCGCGATGGATGAGCTTGCCCGCACTGACGCGCAGGCATTACGTGCCTGTCGGCGTGGGTTTGCTCGCGGGCCAGCTCTGCTCGTTGGCTGGTTTGTTCGGCGGCATGCCGCTGCTCAAATTCGGCGCGCTACTGACAGCAACGTCGTGGGCACTCGGCACGATGTTCCTGCTGCGCCTCGTGCATCTCGACAAGGGACGCACGTGGCATGCCGTGAGCTGCGTGTTCGCACTGGGCTTCGGCTTGCTCGGACTGCTGTTGCACATCCTGTTCCTCTATCGCTCGGATCCGCGTTTGCTGTTTGCGTCGATCAAGATCGGCAGCGTCGCGGTACTACTGCCCATCTACTTCACCGTGTGCCATCGCATGATTCCGTTCTTCGCCGGCGCGGCGTTGCCCGGGTATCAGGCGCCACGTCCGCTGTGGGCACTCGCAGCTCTCTGGCCGTTGTCGTTGCTGCACGCCTGGCTCGAGCTGCGCCACGGCTACGCGTGGCTGTGGGTGCCGGATGTCGCGATTGCAATGCTCGCTGCGTGGCTGCTCTGGTTGTGGTGGCCGCGTGCGTCGCGGATGCCCGCGCTGTTGCGCGTCCTGTTCATCGGCTTCGCCTGGCTGCCGATCGCGTTCGCCCTCTACTCGGTTCAGAGCGTCTGGTATCTCACCACCGGAGACTTCGTCCTCGGCCGCGCGCCGGCGCACGCACTGTTCATCGGATTCTTCGGCAGTCTGCTCGTAGCGATGGTCACTCGCGTGACTCAAGGCCATTCGGGTCGTCCGCTGGTGCTTGGCACCACCGCAGGCTTCGCGTTCGTGGTCGTGCAAGCAGTCGCGGTGATGCGTGTGTTCGCCGAGATGCTGCCCGATTCGTTCGCCTGGCATGCAATTGCGGGAATGGGCTGGATCGTCGCCTTCCTGCCGTGGGTGCTCCGATCGGGCAGAATCTATCTCTCGGCACGCGCCGACGGACGACCCGGCTAGACCCATGCTCGAGTTCTATCCGCAGATCAAGGCCGTGCACATCGCGGCGGTCATGGCGAGCGGTTCATTGTTCCTGGTGCGCGGCGCGGCTGTGCAATTGGGCGCCGCGTGGGCGATGGCGGCGCCGCTGCGCTATCTGAGCTATGCGATCGACACGGCACTGCTGACCGCGGCGCTCATGCTCGCCACGATCATTCATCAATTTCCGTTCGTACAGGGATGGCTGACGGCCAAAGTGCTGCTGCTCGTCGTTTATGTCGTGCTCGGCAGTTTTGCGCTGAAGCGGGGCCGCACGCGCGTCGTGCGCACGTCCTGCTGGGTCGCTGCCCTGCTCGTCTATCTGTTCATCGTCAGTATCGCCCGCGCTCACCACCCTCTCGGAATCGTCGCGCTGCTCATGCGCTGAGCGGCCACTGCGGCCGCCCCGGTACCGTATGGTGGATCCTCGTAGGGTGCGCGCCGCCTGCGTACGCCAGACTGCGAATACATCCCACACGTCAGGACGGACGAACGTGAACAAACAACGGCTGGCTCTCCTCGCATGCATTGCCGCGCTGACACTCGTCGGCTGCGGGCGTGAGTCCGCACCCAAGGCGCCTGTCGCAGCTGGAGATACCGGTGGCTCGCGCCAGGGCGACTTCGGACCCCCTCAGGGCGAGCCGGTCCATGCAGTGCTGACCAGTCCGCCGAACGTGCCGCCGCCGACGCAGCGGCATTCACCTGCAAAGGTCATCGTCGATCTCGAGGTCAAGGAAGTCGACATGGAGATCGCCGAAGGCGTCACCTATACGTTCTGGACTTTCGGCGGCACGGTGCCCGGCAGCTTCATTCGCGTGCGACAGGGCGACACGGTCGAGTTCCACCTCAAGAACCACCCCGGCAGCAAGATGCCGCACAACATCGACCTGCACGGCGTCACCGGACCTGGCGGCGGCGCAGCGTCGAGCTTCACCGCGCCGGGCCACCAGTCGCAGTTCACGTTCAAGGCGCTCAACCAGGGCGTCTTCGTCTATCACTGCGCGACCGCGCCGGTCGGCATGCACGTCGCGAACGGCATGTACGGCCTGATCCTGGTCGAGCCGCCCGAAGGCCTGCCTGCCGTCGATCACGAGTACTACGTGATGCAGGGCGACTTCTACACCGTCGGCAAGTATCGCGAGAAAGGCTACCAGGCCTTCGACATGCAGAAGGCCATCGATGAGAACGCCACGTACGTGCTGTTCAACGGTTCCGAGTCGGCACTGACCGGCCCGCGCGCGCTCAAGGCCGACGTCGGCCAGCACATCCGCTTGTTCGTCGGCAACGGCGGACCGAATCTCATCTCCAGCTTCCACGTGATCGGCGAGATCTTCGACAAGGTGCAGTACGAAGGCGGCACGCGCTTCCAGGAAAACGTGCAGACGACGCTGATTCCCGCGGGCGGCGCCGCCACCGTCGAGTTCCACACCGAGGTGCCCGGCAACTACATCCTCGTCGACCACTCGATCTTCCGCGCCTTCAACAAGGGCGCGCTCGCACTGCTCGAAGTGAAAGGCGACCTGCGCGCCGACATCTACTCTGGCAAGCAGGTCGATGAAATGTATCTCGGCGACAAACTCGAGAGTCTCGCGCCCGTCGCGGCCGCTGCGAAGGCCAGCGTTTCCGGTACGCTGACTCGCGAGCAGCAGGCGGAGGCGGGCAGCGTGCTCTTCAAGGGCACCTGCTCGACCTGCCACCAGCCGAATGGCGAAGGCCTTGCGAATGTGTTCCCGCCCCTCGCCAGGTCGGACTTCCTGGCGAAGACGCCGCAGCGCGCGATCGAAGTCGTGCTCAACGGCCTGACGGGTCCGATTACCGTCAACGGCGCGACCTACAACTCCGTGATGCCGCCGATGAGCCAGCTCAACGAGGACGAAGTGGCAAACATCCTGACCTACGTGCTGAGCAGCTGGGGCAACAACGGGCCACAGATCACTGCGAAGCAGGTGGCGGAAGTCCGCGCGAAGACGAAGCGCCCCGAGGGCGCGGCGCATTGAGTACGAGCGAATGAACGGGACGACGCGACGCTGGCTCACTGCGGTCCTCTGTGGCCTGCTGGCGTCGCAGGTTTTCGCGGACGAGCCAGCGCAGACCGTGCTCGTTCGTGGCGGCAGGTTCGAGTCGGTGCTGCCGCCGGCCGCGGGCGTGAAGCAGGTCAGCGTCGCCGACTTCCGTCTCGATCGCACGCAGGTCACCAACGCACAGTTCGCGCGATTCGTGCAGCTCCATCCGCAGTGGCGCCGCGACGAGGTCGCGGCACTATTCGCCGACACTGAGTACCTCGCGCATTGGTCTTCGGCAGTCGAGCCCGGCGCGCGGATTCGCAATCAACCCGTCGTGCGCGTCAGCTGGTTTGCCGCCAGCGCCTATTGTGAAGCGCGTGGCGCGAGACTCCCAACGTGGTACGAGTGGGAATATGCGGCAGCTGCCAGCGCGAGGGCGCCTTTGGACCTGCACGAAGTGATCTGGGAGTGGGTCGAGGATTTCGCGGGCATGCTGGTCGCTGGCGACAATCGCCAGCAGAGCGATCCTGATTCGCTGCGCTTCTGCGGGCCCGGCGCGCTCACGATGGAGCAGAAGGAAAATTACGCGACGCTGATGCGTATCGCTCTGCTGTCGAGCATGCAGGCGCGCTCCACGGGACCGTCGATGGGATTTCGCTGTGCTCAGTAGACTAATGGTGCTGACGCTAGTGGTGATGGCGAGCGTCGCTCGGGCAGATGTCGCCTATCCATCTCAATCGATCTATCAGCTCGAAGCCGTCCTGACGAACCAATCAGGCGCTCAGCACGGCCTCGATGTCTTCGCAGGGCAGCCAGTGCTCGTCACCATGTTCTATGGCAGCTGTCCTGCCGCGTGCCCGCTGCTCGTCGACACGCTACGCGCAGTCGAACGCGCGGCACCGCCGGCGCAGCGCCAGCGACTGCGAGTGCTCATGATCTCGATCGATCCGCAGCATGACACCCCACAGAACCTGCAGGAACTTGCGGGATCGCGTCACATCGACCTGTCTCGATGGATGCTCGCACGCACCGACGCGGCAACAGTTCGTCGAATCGCCGCGGTCCTGAATGTGCAGTATCGCCAGCTGCCCGACGGCAATTTCAATCACTCCAGCGTCATTACACTGCTGTCGCCGACCGGCGAGATCGTCGCGCGGAGCACGGTGCTGGCGAAAGCTGACAGCGTCTTGCTCGAAGCCCTGTCGGGCATCCCGTAGTTCGCACATCGTCCGCAAGAAACGGAGCGACGACGCACCACGTCGGCAATACGCTCGACTCCGCGATATCACATGCGGAGTGTTTACCAATGACCAGATCCATCTCTCGCCGAGCGATGCTCATGAACGGTACTGCCGCCGCCGCAGCGCTCGCGGCAACGATCACCGCTCGCGCGGATACTCCTGCCGTGGGCAGCGCGTCCAAGCTTGAACGGAACAAGGCCATCGTCGGCCGCTGGTTCACGGAATTCTGGGGCAATCCGTGGAACCCCAAGGTCATCGATGAGCTGGCGGCTCCGAACATGCTCCTGCAATACTCGTTGCACGCACCGCGGCGCGGCCGCGATGACATCAGAGCCTTCATGGTCGGGTTTCGCACGGCATTCCCCGACCTCGGCTTCGCCGGCACTCACGATCTCATTGCCGAAGGCGACTACGTAGTGGGTCGCTGGAAGGGCGGCGGCACTCATACGGGCCCGGCGTTCAGCGATTTTCTGGCTGGTTCGTTGCCCGCCGCTTCGGGTCGCAAGATGCTCTTCACCGGTACGACGGTCATCAAGGTAGTGGACGGCAAGATCGCCGAGGAGATCGGCCTGGACGACGGAGCGACCGCGTTGACACAGCTCGGCATCCTGCGCCGGGCGTGATTACCGATACAGGTCCGTGCTCATATATCTGAGCCCGGAATCGATCATGATCGTCGCGACTGTCGCGGCCGGGCCGAGCGTCCTGGCAACGCGCAGCGCGGCGATCACATTCAGTCCCGACGAAGTGCCCGCGAATATGCCTTCTTCGCGAGCGAGCCGCCGACACATGCTCATCGCCTCTTCCGTCGTGGCCGATTGAACTTCGTCGACCTCCTCGGCACGCCACTGGGGCGGAACGAATCCGATCCCGATGCCTTCGATCCGGTGCGAGCCTTTCGCTCCGCCGGACATCACCGCCGATTCTGCAGGCTCGGCTGCAATGACCTGCAGCCTCGGATTGTGCGCGCGCAAGACTCTGGCGACGCCGTTGAGCGAGTGGGCCGAGCCAACTGCTTGTACGTACGCGTCGACGTGTCCGGCCGTTTGCTGCCAGATCTCTTCGCCCATCGCAGAGTAGCCGGCAACGGCATCGGGATTGTTGAGCTGATCGAACCACCAGTGCCCGGGCTCGCGACTGAGCTTGCGGGCGGCATCGATCATTGCGTTGATGAGCTCGGCAGTGATTCGGCGGTTGTCGCTCGGGATGAGGACGATCTGCGCGCCGAGCGCCTGAGTGGTGCGCGTCTTCTCCTCGCTGAAGGCATCCGAAGTGATGATCTTGATGGGATACTGCTTCGCCGCGCATACCAGCGCGAGCGATGCGCCAGTCGAGCCGCCGGTGTACTCCACGACCGTGTTGCCGGGCCGCAGTCGTCCATCAGCTTCTGCCGCTTCGATCGCGGCCTTCGCCATCCGGTCCTTCATGTTGCCCGTCGGATTCGCGCCTTCGAGCTTGACGACGATGCGTGCGCAGCCGGGCGGGACGACCTTGCGGAGCTGGACGAGCGGCGTGTTGCCGATAGCTTCGAGAACACTGCTAGCGACCACAGGTCATCTCCTCCTGTAGCCAGGCGCGGAAATCCTGTACTGCGGCTCGCCCCTCGCCCGGCTTGACCAACAGGTAGTGCCAGCTCGAGCCTCGCAGGACTTCACTGAAGGGTTGCATCAGTTTGCCTTCGCGCACCAGGGAGGCGAAGAGCATGGGCGAAAGCAACGCGACACCTGTTCCCTCGGCAGCAGCCACTGCATCGAGCTCGTAGGTCGGATACGCGGAAGCGCAGTAGCGCATGTGCGGCGATCGCACTCCGGCGCGGCGAAACCACAGCGGCCAATCATCGTGCTGGAGCAGCGGCAGTTTCGTCAGGTCGCGAGGCGACTCCAGGCGCACGCTCGCTGCGAGCTGCGGGCCGAGCATGGGCGTGACGTCGACCGGCATGAGCTGCGTCACCTCGAAGTCCGGCCAGTCGCCATGGCCCGTACGGATGGCCATGTCGAACTCCCTGCCCGGCCGCACGTCGATCGAGACGTCGAGCTGCAGCGGCGTCGCATTTCTCCGCTTGTAGTACCGCGCCAGACGCGGAGCCAGCCAGCGCGCCGCGAAGGACGGCACGACTGTCAGCCGCAAGGGCTGGCCAGATCGCCGGTAACTGCCGACCGCGTCCTCCATCATGCGCAACGCCTCCGCGAGACTCGCGGCGAGCGCAACCGCGGCGGGAGTCGGTTGCAGCTTCGGTCCAGAGCGAGTGAAGAGGCGCTTGCCGAGCTCTGCTTCGAGATTGCGCATGCGCAGGCTGACGGCAGCAGGCGTGACGCCAAGCTCGCTGGCAGCGCGCGTGAAGCTCGAATAGCGCACGCACGCTTCGAGAACTCGCAGCGATTCGATCGGGGGCAAGCGTCGGGACATGGGACATTTCAAGCACAGCTTGGGGTCACGCGCAAGATTGCTCGCCGTCGCCGCTAGTGCGTGCACGCATACTGCCGGCACATGAAGGAGCTCAGATCACGACACCTGCTGACGATAGCCATCGAGCTTGCTCCCATTCTCAACCTCGGTGCCACGCCCTTTGGCCAGCGACGCATCGTGCCAGTCTCGGGTGGCCGCTTCAGCGGCGACCGATTGCGTGGCGAGGTCTGGCGGTACGCCGGTTCCGATCTATTGCTCGAGCGGGCCGACGACGCGTTTCAGCAGGATGCCCGCCTCGCGCTGTGTACCGATGATGGCGCACTGATCCTCATGACCTATCGCGGCATCCGCCACAGCTCGTCCGAGGTCGCGACCCGGCTCGCGCGCGGCGAGTCGGTAGCTTCGGATCAGTACTACTTGCGAACTGCGCCGTTCTTCGAGACTGCGGCGCCCGCCTACGACTGGCTGAATCGCATCGTGACCGTCGGTGTGGGTGAGCGTCTTCCCAACGGTGCGAGCTACGATGTCTTCGAGATTCTGTAGCTTCGTGCGCAGACTCGTCCGCTGGATCGTACGTGCCGCCGTTCCTTGCGACGGCTACTACTGCCGCACCAGGGCAACAACTCGTCGCACGGACTGAGCAACTCCTATCGGCCGTTCGCTACGATGGTTGGATGAAAATCATCCCAGCCAGCGCAGTACTGCTCCTGATCGTCGCCGCTACGGCAGCTTCCGAGCCACGGCCACCGTTGGTGCAGACGATCGATATCCTGATCCCGTCACCGCCGAGGTCCGTCACGATCGCCAGCACGCGGCATCTCGCCTATGAGCTGCACGTGACGAATTTCCGTCCGTACGACGTGGTGTTGAATCGTCTCGAAGTCATCGACGCGGCCCGCGGCAGCCGCGTCGCTGAGTTCCGCGATTCACAGCTCGCGGCCAAGCTCGGCCGAGTCGGCGCGCGAGTCGAGGGCGCTGAGCGCCAGACCGTCCCCGCCGGCGGACGCGCGATCGTCTATCTCTGGCTGCCGTTGGCAAACGGCGTCGCGATTCCGACCCGGCTGCAGCACAGGATCGAGCTCGATCTCATGCGCCCAACGGGTCGCTTGCAGAGCGTCGTCACAGACAGTGGCAGCACCGTAAGCAGCGACAAGCCCATAACGCTGAACGCACCATTGCGCGGCGGGCCATGGGTGGCGCTCTATGACCCCATGATGATCGGCGGCCATCGCACATCCATCTACACGCTCGACGGCCATGCGCGCATTCCCGCTCGCTTCGCGATCGATTGGGTCAAGCTCGGGGAAGATGCGACGCATGCGCGCGGTGACGCCACCAGCATTGCGAACTGGTACGGCTATGGAGAAGAAGTTCTGGCCGTCGCCGATGGCGTCGTCGCTGAAGCGTTCGATGACATGGCGGAGAGCGCAACGCTGTCGGAAAGCGAAGCCCCGCTCGCTCTCGAAAACGCCAGCGGCAACTCTGTGACTCTCGACCTGGGCAGCGGCCGTTACGCGTTCTACGAGCATCTCAAGCACGGCAGCATCACCGTCAAGCGCGGCGATCGAGTGAAGAGCGGTCACGTCATCGGGCTGCTCGGCAATTCCGGCAGCAGCTCATCGGGACCGCATCTGCACTTTCACGTCGGCGACGCGCGCAGCGAGCTCGCCGCGGAAGGCCTGCCTTATGTCTTCCGCAATTTCGAAGTCGTTGGCGCCTATGAGCGCATCGATGCATTCGAGACCGGCGAGCGCTGGAAGTCGCCCTCACCCGCCGCTGCGGGAAAGCGCAGCTTGGAGCTGCCGGACGCCAACACCGTGGTCTTCTTCCCTGGAGCGCGCGACTAGGGCTGCAACCTTCGTCAGGTGATAATGGCCGCGGGCAACACCGCAGAGACTCTCATGGCCAAAGCCTACTGGATCGCCTGTTACCGCGAGATCTCCGATCCCGCCAAGCTGGCCGCCTACGCAAAACTCGCCGGCCCCGCAATCGAAGCGGGCGGCGGCCGCATTCTGGCGCGCGGGGTCGCTGCGAAAGCGTATGAGGACGGCAAGCTCGATCGCACGGTTATCATCGAGTTCGACTCCGTCGATCAAGCTGTCGCTGCTCACGACGGTGCCGCGTATCAAGCAGCTCTGGTGGTGCTGAAAGGCGCAGCCGTACGCGATCTCAGAATCGTGCAGGGCTCTTGAGATCTCTGACAGCCGAATGCTTGTACCCCCTTAGTGGTATCCAAACGCCGGGACCCCGGCGATAGCATTCCGAGCCTCGTGTTCGCGTCGCAACACTTGCGACGACACGCAAACACTTCAATTCACGGGGTTCAGCATGTTCAACAAATCTGGCTCTTGCGCTGTGGCCGCAGGGCTCACGGTCGCAGTGTGCTCGGCAGCGATGGCGGGTAATCCTTTCAAGGACCTGACGACAACCGAAGGCGGCTATCACACTTGGGATTCTGATCTGATCAATGTCGATGCCGTGTCCCAGACCGGTCATGGCGTGTACGTCGCAGTGCTGGACACCGGTCTCGTTCCGAACTGGAAGGATTATTTTCCGAACGCGCGCGTCGCGACCAACCTGGGCACGGGATTCGATCAGCCGGTGACGTTCCGCTCCTCCTCCAAGAACAATCCGTGCGGGCTCGAAACCGAAGTCGGTAACCTGCAGCAGTCGACCTGGGTCGGCTCGACGGGCTCGACCCACGGCACGCACGTCGCGAGTACGATTCTCGGCTACACCTACCGCTCCAACTCCGATGCGGCGGGCGGTTTCCCGCTGCCTGCCATCGTCGTGCGCGGCATCGCGCCGGACGTGACCGTCATTCCGGTGCGTGTGCTCTCCGACCACCAGATTCCAGCGCTGCCCAAGTGCACCGACCCGGGCCCGCAGCCCTCGACGAATGCCGTGTTCGGCACTGATGCGCAGGTCGCCGCCGGCATCCGCTAC
Organism: Steroidobacteraceae bacterium; assembly: GCA_035606615.1. GTDB lineage: Bacteria > Pseudomonadota > Gammaproteobacteria > Steroidobacterales > Steroidobacteraceae > Steroidobacter. Next base: position 19,711 of record DATNFA010000021.1, on the reverse strand, counting down.
GCGACCGATCTGAAACGGGCCGGCTACAGCCCGATGGTCATCAACATGAGCCTCGGCGGATCGGAGCTCGCGCAAATCGAAAAAGACGCGGTCGACTATGCGATCGCCAACGGCGTCATCGTCGTCGCCGCGGCCGGCAACGACGGCGAAGCAGGCATGGGATTCCCCGGAGCCTATGCGCCGGTGATCTCGGCCGGCGCGATCGGCTGGACCAAGGAATGGCTGAAACCCACTGACGGTCTGCCGCGCTATCGCATGTGGTGGCTGAAGGACGGTGACCACGTGCCGCCGTTGCTGCCAAACACGGGCGAGGTTGCCGATCCAACCGCTGCATCGGATATCTACGTGACGGACTTCAGCAGTCGCGAGCTGCCGGGACAGGAACTCGACGTGCTTGCGCCGGGCTCGTGGGTGCGCGGCCCATTTCCGGGCGACCCCGGCTTCAATCACCTGCCGTGGTGGTCGAATGGCATCGGCGACGTGAAGGGTGGGCACAACTCCGGCAACTTCTTCTATGTCGGCGGCACGTCGATGGCAACGCCGCACACGTCCGCAGTGGCTGCACTCATCATGCAGAAGAATCCGAATCTGACGCAGGCGCAGGTGGAGAGCATTCTGAAATCCACAGCGCTGCCATTGGCAACGTCAGGCTCGCGTGAAATCTTCGATTTCGATCATGCCGCCACGATCACGTGGGACACGGACTGCGACGGCACTGCCTGCGACGCAGTCGGTGCAGGCGTCCTGCGGGCTGATGCGGCGCTGACCGCAACGCCGGCGCCTTGAGCTGAAGGAGCGCGCTCGTCGTCAGGCGAGCGCGCTTCGTGCGTACGGAGCGACGCGCGGCAACAGTCGACGATAGAGCAGCATCGTTCCCAGCAGTCCCGCAAGCAGGAAGGCGATCAGCACGACGCCTATCATCAACGTTCGCCCGATCCATGCACTGCCGGTACGCGTCGCAGAGTCGCTGACCTGCAGCAAGTCCTTGAGGATCGCCTTGCGTTGTGCGTCGATCGCGGTTGTCGCCTGCTCCAGTGTCGACTGTCGTTCCTCGCGCACGATCTGCTCGATCTGCTCCAGCGACGCCTTCCGCTCCGTCTCGATGTGCCCAAACAGATCGTCGAGCGCCGCCTGACGCTCGGTGGACACTTGCTGCGCCAATCCCCCCAGCAGGCCGGACACTGTCTCCATGATCGATGACATCTGCTCGAGCTGCGCCTGCGTCTGCTGCGCTTCTCTCGTCGCCAGCGCGTTACCGGTGTAGACCTCCGCCTGCAAGCGCACGAGAAACGGCATGCGCTGCGCGAGGAACAGCGAGCGCTCGGTAAGCAAGCGAATCTGATCGACCTGCTGGTTCGCAGCGTGCAGCGAGTCGAACAGACCGCTATCCGATTCGATCGACGTGGATCCGCCGCGCTTCAGATCGGCGAGACGGACGAATGCCACCTGCGCCGCCGACTCGCGCGAGCCACTCCATGAAAGAATGAGCTCGCGAAACGCAACGCGAGTCGGCTCGTTCACCCACCGCTCCGCGACGTGCCAGGCATCGGCGTCGTTCTGTTCCAGCGCGCGCAGCAGCCTTGCCTCGGGACCGTCCGCGGCTTTGCCCAGAGCCGCCACTCGCTGGGCGTCGGCTGTCAGCGTCGTAAAGGTGAGCAGGTCTGCCAGCGCGTCCACGGGATCCGGCTGCATCGCGATGGCGACGATGGAGGATGACAAGGCCAGGCGCGTCGACATTTCGTCGCGCCGGGCTTCGGGTGTCGTGCCCGCTCGCGCAAGATTGATCTCAGCGGCGATGCGCTGCATGGAGGTGTCCGCGAGTGCCATGACGCTGCTCTGCAGACTCTGCGCTTGCGCGCCTGTGACAGTCGGACGTCCGACTTGGTCTGCCGACACCTTGCCCGCCTCGGCGGAGCGCGGCGACGACGAGCATCCCGTGAGTAGCGCGCAGAGCATCGCCACGCAAATTTTCGTATTCATTGTTATAGCCCTCCTCCCCATCGGTACTGCCAGGCGATGCCGAGCGCATCGAAATCGGAGCCCGTGCGGGTCGATACGCCCGTGTTCGCATAGAGCTTCACTGAGTTGTTGCGATTGACCGGCAGCGTGAACGTCACGCCGATTCGCGAGTTGTCTTTGAAGTCCGAGCCGCGGCTGCCGTCGACGGTTGTGCGCCCGCCGCTGTAGTACGTGGCGAAGAGCGCGAGCCACGCGCCCGAGGAAAAGAGCCGGATACCGCCGCCCTGCACGGAATAGACCGGTGCCTGTTCGCGCGTGCGATTCCCGAAGAAGTCGTCGTTGTCCTCATAGAACTGTGCAGCGCCGATCAGCTCGACGATCCACGGACCGACCGCTTGCGACATGCCAAGCTCGGGCTTGAGCGACCAGCGATGCGTGCCGATATTGACCAGCCGCTGCTCGTCGTACTGGCCGACCGGCACCCACGCGGTCAGACTCGCGCCGACGATCAAGCGCTGCCGATAGCTGCGAATGTCGCGCAACGTCAGCGCCGGCGCTCCATGCAGGTTGATCGAAAAGCGCAGGCGCGGATCGTTCCAACCGCTCACATCGCGGGTCTGCGTCTGGCCCGCGACATCGGCCCTGCCCGAGAGCGACGAGTACGAGCCGATCGCATCGAACTTGGCCGAGCGGCCCCACGCCGCGAAGGAATGCGCGTAAGCCAGGACGGCGCTGCTCACGTCGATCTTGGCGTTGTCGAACGGAATCGACGGATCGGCGGCCACGCCGCCGGTCGTGTACGAATAGCCGGCGATGGCGAAATTCAGGCCGACCGGCGCATTCGCATACAGCCGCGGCTCTAGCTCTTGAGCGTGCGGCGCACTCGCCACGAGGAGCAACACGGTGCCAACGAACCGCCTCACCCTCGCTTGTTTAGTGTCACGCCCGTCGTTCGGCCATACGAGGAACGGGCAAGGCAGGGCCGACCTGCTCCGGATCCTTTACAGCACCCTGATTGTGATCACGTTGCTACATACCCGGAGCGGGTAGGCGCTGTGCCCCTGCAGCTGGTAGGTACCAGGCTCCGAAAACATCACACTGCGGGCAGAGGGATCGGCGCCTGGCACGGCGTCTGTATTGAATGCGGCGGTCCCCGGTGGATCGACGGTCCACGCGAGATTGGCGCCGACTTCGCTCTCGAAGATCGGCGGTGAGAACGCAGCGAGCTCGTCGGGGCGGATTTCCGCTTCTCTCACGGGGTTCCAGGGGCCGCTTCTGCGGGTTGCTTTGAGAACCACCCATTCACCGACTCGTGCAGTGGCAGGCGCCGACACAGTCACTACCGACGCGAAGCCTTCGGCTCGGACGTACCGGTAACCGTCGCGGGCCAGCCGCGCTCCGTCGACTATCCTGCTGCTGTTGATGTCTCCGACCGACAGCTCGTTCCTGGGGCGGCCTGCACCTGGGACCGGCGGAGGCGATTGCTCCTTCGCCAGCAGTTGCTCCGAGGACGCGACCTCCTTTTCGAACAGTCCAAAGAAATCTGCGGCGAGCCACGTCATGCCCGGAGTCCACGACGACCAGCGTCCGGCTCGCCATTCGCCGCGACCATCGATATCGCCCGGATCCAGCAACCACCACGAAGCATCTGCCTCGCGACTGATGACGAGGCTCCGCGCCACCGGGGGATCGATCTCGACGATGAACTCGTGGAATTTCGGCTCCAGCTCGCGCAACCAGCCGAGCTGCTCGACGCTCCGGACAGCCCGGATGAAGTTGCTCGCGACGCCATGCCCGTTCGACTGCAGATAGAACGATCGCAACGACGGCGGCAGCCGGACACCGAGCCTCGCTTCCTCGACAGCGATCTGTGCCTCGGTTGCCGGTGCAAACGTCGCTGGCAAGTCATCGGCAGCGAGTTCGTTGCCTTTGCCTCGTTCCCACTCGGCCCGGTCATGGCCCCAGCGCTCGCAACGAGCGAAGAGCCGTTGCCAGTCATACGGCGCGGTTACATCCATATGCAGCCTATCCTGCCATCAGCTCATTCAGGCGTCGCACATTGCGACGCATTGAACACGTAAGGGCGAATGAATACCAGCGCTCCTGCCTCCAGCGCAGTACGCGATCCTAGAATTCTGCATGGACGGATGCAGGAGGCTTTCGATGAAACGCTTGGTGCTCGCGGTCTTGACCAGCTCGTTGCTGCTCGCCAGCAGCCTCGCATACAGCGATGAAATCTTGCCGACGGGGCTCGGTGCAGCGATCGATCGGGACGTCGCGCGGGTTCGCGCCGCGACCGAGCGCTTCAAGACTGTGGCCACCGCCCTCGCGGCGGGCTACGTTGCAACCGATCGCTGCGTGCAGCATCCGACTCACGGCGTCATGGGGCTGCACTACAAGAATCCGGCGCTGCGCGACGCGAAGCCTGAGCTCGAGCAGCCGGAGATCCTGCTTTACGAGAGACTTTCGGACGGCACGCTGCGCCTGAACGGCGTCGAATACGTCGTGCCGCTCACGGCCTGGACGCAGGCCGAACCACCGGTATTGCTCGGCCAGCAGATGCGACGCGAGGAGGCCCAGGGCATCTGGTATCTGCACGCCTGGATCTGGGAGCGGAACCCGTCAGGAATCTTCGCGGACTGGAATCCCCGCGCGCAGTGCCCGGTCGCGGCGCGGGCGCCAGACTAAGTACGCAATGGAGAGCAGCGCCAGCCACGGCACGCCGACGATCCAGGAGATTCCCCAGAACTCGCGGTCCAGTCCCATCGTGATCAGTATGGCGACCAACAAGCCGAGCGCAGTGAGCTGCAGCCATGGAAACAACGGCATGCGCACCGGCAGCTTGGTCGTCGTGTGTCGACGCCGGAAGCTGAGATGGCTCACGAGAATGAATATCCAGACGATCATTGCACCGAACAGAGCCACCCCGAACAAGTAGTTGTAAGCGTACGGCGTGAACACCGAAACCGCTGCGGCGGTCAGGATGCCGGCGCCCGAGACGATGATCGCGCCGATCGGCGTGTGCGCCTTACCGAGCCTGCCGAGGAACTGCGGCGCGTAGTTGCCGCGCGAGAGCGAGAACAGCATCCGCGAACAGAGATAGACGTTCGTGTTCATGCTCGACAGAGCGGCGCTCATGACGACGAAGTTCATGATGCCGGCCGCGTACGCAACACCCGACTGCGCGAACACCTTCACGAACGGACTCTGCTCCACGACCTTCGCGCCGGTTTCCGTCCAGGGAATGAAGGCGACGACGATCGTGAGCGCGAGGACGTAGAACAGGAACAGCCGCAGCAGCATGGTGCGCAACGCTGCCGGAATCGCCTTCACCGGATCCTGGGCTTCGCCCGAAGTCACCGCGATGACCTCGATGCCGTTGAACGAAAAGACGCCCATGATGACTGCCATCCACACGCCGGCCCAGCCGTGCGGCATGAACCCGCCCGGCAATTCCGTGAGGTTGTGAAAGCCGACGGCGGGCACGCCGAGACCGAAGATGTGCGCCGTGCCGAGCACGATGAACAGCACGATCGCCGTCACCTTGATCATCGCGAACCAGTACTCGAATGTGCCGAAGTTGCTGACCGAGCGCGCGTTCACGTAAAGCAGGATGAACGCGAAGGCGACCGACCAGAGCCACACCGGCACGTCCGGAAACCAGTAGCCCATGTAGATGCCGGCAGCGACCGCCTCGCCGCCGATGGCGATCACTTGGCAGAACCAATAGGTGTAGCGGACGACGAATCCCGACCAGGGATTCAGATAGGTCTCCGCGTACACGCCGAACGAGCCGGCGGCGGGATGCACGACGGCCATCTCCGACAGGCTGAACACCATGACCAGCGCGATGAAGCCCGCGATGGCATAGCTCAGGATCACCGCCGGCCCGGCGTAGCCGATGGCGATGCCGCTGCCCATGAACAGCCCGGTGCCGATCGCGCCGCCGAGGCCGATCATCACCACCTGGGAGCGGGTCAAGGCATGGTCGAGCCCGCGTTCGCGGTCGTCGGTCTGTGTCACTGCCTCACCTGATGGGTTCGTCGCGCAGGATTTTTGCGAGCAGCGCCGGATCCAGGTTGCCGCCGGACACCACTGCACACACGTTGCTGAACTGATGCCGCTTCGAAAGCGCCGCCGCGACCGGAATCGCTCCGGCGCCTTCCGCTACGACTTTGTTCGACTCTGCCAGCAGTTTGATCGCATTGACGACTTCGCTCAATGAGACCGTCAAAGTATCGTCGATCAGGCGACTCGCGAGCGGCCACATCTCCGCCAGCACGGCGCCGAAGCCGACTCCGGTGACGAAGCCGGGATCGCATTGGGACTCGACCGGACGGCCCGCCGCGCGCGCGGACTTGAAAGGATGCGCAGTCTCCAACTCACACACGATGACCTTCACCGCGCTGCCCGCAGCACGCAGGGCATTGGCGATGCCGCAGGCCAGGCCACCGCCGCCGAATGGCACGAAGATCGCCTCGACGTCGGGAACGTCTTCGAGAATCTCGCGCGCGATCGTGCCATTGCCTGCGAAGGACGCGGGATCGCGCACGGCGTCGATGTAGACGCTCTCGAATTGCGAACCGCCGCCGGCGGTGACCGCACTCCACCATTGCGCAAACGGCTGGCTGACGATGCGGGCATCGAGATTGCGCAACAGCTCGAGCTTGGACTGCGGCGTACCGTCGGGCACGACTGCTGTTGCGGTCAACCCCATGCGGCGCGCCATCCACGCCATTGCAACCGAGCTGTTGCCCGAGCTGAACGTGTGAACGCCTGCGCTCAGCGCGGCGCGCGGCCGGCTGAGCATCGCGTTGGCGATCGGACGCAGCTTGAAGGAGCCCGCGGGCTGCAGGTTCTCCAGCTTCAGATGAACGGGCCGGTCTGCAGCCGCGGCGGCACACCGCACCGTCGGTGTGCGTACCACGACGCCGCGCAAGAGACCGCGAGCGTTCTCAATCTCAGAAGCTGATGCGTGCGTTGACACCAATAGTTCGCGGCTGCGCGGCGACGACAGCTTCGGGATCCTGGAAGGTGCCGAGGCCATCGTAGAGCGCCACCTCGTTGGTGAGATTCTTCACGAACAGACCGACCTGCACCTTCTCGGTGACGTTCATGAGCGCCACCGCATCCAGGATCGTGTACGACCCGAGCGAGATGTTGAACGGGCTGCTCGGGACGAACTCGGTGTTGGTGTCGCCGCGATAGGTCGCGTCGAGCGAGAACGTCGTGTCCCGGCCGGCGATCGGCACGTCGTAACGCAACGCCGCGTAGAGCTGCACATCCGGCGTGTTTGGAATCTCGTCGCCCTTGCGTCCGATGATCACGAACGGCGAGGCGCCCGGCAGCACCGGCTGATCTTCCGAGAGCTCGTGCTCGAAGAAGTAGGTTCCCGTGAACGTGAGCGACAGCTGATCGGTGAGCAGCGAGTCCAGCGACCATTCGATACCGGTGACGTCGGCGGCGCCGCCATTGGTGGTGAACGGAATGTTGCCGACCGGATCGCGCGGCTCGACTTGAATGTCGTTCCACTTGATGTGGAACAGCGTGGCATTGAACTGCAGGCGCTGGTCGAGCCAGCGCGACTTGATGCCGACCTCGTAGTTCTTCAGGTCGTCTGAGTCGAAGGTGTCGGGGATGCCCGGCGCGAACGGCTGGTTGCCGTTGTTGATGCCGCCGACGCGAAAGCCTTCCGAGTACAACGCGTACCACAGGATGTCGTCAGTGGCTTGCAGCGACAAGCTGATCTTGGGCAGCGTGTCGCTGCCGTCCTGCTTGAGCAGACCGACGGCGTTGCCGTTCACCGTAGTTCCGATCTGCTCACCCGCAACCGGCGCCGGCCCGGTCGGCGCGAAAGCGTGCAACGTCGCCTGCACCGACTCGAGCTTCGCGTCGGACCAGCGCAGTCCGGCGAGCAACGTCCAGCGTTCGGCAAACTTGAGAGTCGCCTCGCCGAATGCTGCCTTCTGCTCGACCTCATCCGCGCGCGTGCGCCCGAAGAACGTGTTGCCGCCAGCCAGCAGCGCATCGTCCGAGTTCAGCGCATTGAACGGCATCGGCCCGCCGCTGCCGTCAGTCGTGACCACGTGCACGTTGAACTCGTTTTCGTCCTTCTGATAGTAGCCGCCTGCCACGAAGTTGAACGGCGAGTCGAAGTTCGACGCGAATCGCAGCTCCGCCATCTTGGTCTTGTATTCCTGCGGCTGCTGCGTGATGCCTGCGATCGGCACGCCGAAGAAGAGCAGGATCGGCGTGCTGTCGAACGTGAAGTCGATGTCGTGCTTGTATTGCGAAGCGGCGAGCGAGACGGCACCGACACCCGCGTCGTAGCGCACCGTCGCGCCGAACAGATCGAAGTCGTCCTTGCGCGGGCTCTTGGTGATGTCGGTGTTGATGAAGTCCGAGCTCGGCGTGAACGAAGACAGGCCCGGCAGCGGCGCGAACCCGGTATTGCCGGGGAGCGAAGCAATCTCCGGCGGCTGGTCGGGATACGCGGGCACGCCTTTGTTGGTGAAGCGCGGCGAGCCATCGCTGTCCAGATTCTGCTTCACGTACAAGGCATCGATCGTCAGCGCCTCGCTTGGCGTCCAGCGCACGCTCGCGCGGCCGCCGGTGATGTCGGTCGAGTTGATGTCCTCGGCCGTGCCATTGAAGACTGTCGTCGTCCCCGACGTCCGCTCCAGGCGCTTCTGATCGATCCAGCCATCGCGGTCCTCGCGATAGCCGACGATGCGCAGCGCGAGCTTGTCGGGCGACAACGGGATATTGACCATTGCGTTGATGCCGTAGCCGTCACCGCCGTCCTCGATGGAGCTGAAGTCGGCCTCGCCGTAAGCGTCGAACTTCGAGGCATCCGGCTTGCGCGTGATGAAGCGGATGTTGCCCGCCATCGAATTCGATCCGTACAGCGTGCCTTGCGGACCATTGAGCACTTCGACGCGCTCGACGTCGACGAGCTGCACCGGCGCGTTCTTGCCGCCGCCGTCCTGCTGGTCGCTCGCAGTGATGACGTACTCGTCGAGATACGCACCAACGACCGACGGTCCGCTGCCGTTGATGCCGCGGATGATGTACTCGGAATCGCCGGGCCCGAGGTTCTGGAATTGCAGGCCGGGGACGCTGCCGGCGAAGGCTTCGAACGTCGTCTCGCGCTTCAGGGTGAGATCCTCGCCGCCGAGCGCGTAAATCGATTCCGCTGTTTTCTGTACGTCGGTCTCACCGCGCTTGGTGGCGGTGACCACGACTTCTTCCAGCGCGCGTGACTCGGACGAATCTGCCGCATACGCGTGCGTGCACGCCGCAGCGCAGAGCATCGTCACCGCACGGCCGCTATTGAGTTTCCAGCGCGTCTTCATGGTCCCCCCGTTCTGCGTCCGCGAATGGCTGGTTCGCCGACAGGATTTAACCGCGTCCGTGCGGCACCTGCCCCATTCACTTTAGCCCGGAAGCCCTAATTTCCCTGGCCGGCGCCGCTCCGGCCTGCGGATAATCGCACCGGCCCGGCAGGCTGGGAGGTGAGACGCTCGATGGTGCTGTACGACTCGCTGGTGATCCGTTGCGGGTCGGCGCTGAGATACGGACGCAACACTTCCAGGATCTCGTCGTACCCGGCCACCACCGCTTCCACCGTCAGCTCGCGGTCATGGTACTCCACGTAGTTCAGCCAGTTCTCCGAGATGATCCACGTGATGTCGACGATGGAGCGCAGCCGGCGCGGGTCCGCCGGCAGCTTCATGTGGCCGCGGGCCGCGAGCGCGCCGAAGAATCTCTCGATCTCGACCAGACGGCGCTCGCGATTGTGTGCGAAGCGCTGCCGCAGCACCCGGTCCTGCCGCAGAAGGTCCGCCATCTCGCGATAGAAGAACCGGTAGTCGCGGATGAGCTTCAACTGGCGCACGAACATCTCCGCCATGTGCTCGAGCGTGGCCGCCAGATGATCGCGGTACCAGCCCGAGTCCATCTCGTCGACGGCGCGCTGGAACAGGAAGCGGATGATTTCCCGCTTGTTATGAAAGTGGTAGTGAAGATTGCCCTTGCTGATACCGCAATGCTCGGCGATGCGATTGGTGGATATAGCGGCCGTGCCGTGCTCGTTGAAGAGCTCCAATGCGGCATCGACGATGCGGGTCTGTGTATCGCGCGTGGCCATGGATCGTTCGGTCAGGCCATGAGGGGTGGAGTTAGGACATGAATAGACCATGAATAGAATAACGCAGGAGGCTGCCTTGAGTACGCCCGAGCACGCATTTCCGGTGGACCGGCTGAGAGCGGAGTTTCCCGCCTTGCAGCGCGCGGGAAATGGCGTGTTTTTCGACAACGCGGCCGGTGCGCAGGTGCCCCAGGCCGTGTTCGACGCAATCAATGAGCACCTGCTGGTGCGCAACGTGCAGCGGGGCGGACGCTACTCGCAGAGTATCGCGGTGGACGAGGTCCTGGCGCGGGCCCGGGCCAGCGTCGGCGCGCTGGTCAACGCCCGCGATCCGAACGAGATCGCGTTCGGCATGAACGCCACCTCTTTCATCCGCCTGGTCAGCCTCGGCGTCGCCCAGACGCTCGGCGAGCGCAACGAGATCATCGTCACCGACCTCGATCACGAGGCCAACGTGGCTACCTGGCTCGCGCTCGCGCCGCTCGGCGCCACCATTCGCTGGTGGCGGATGCGGGATGACGCCAACCTCTACCTGGAAGACCTCGCTCCGCTGTTGTCGTCGAGAACGCGCCTGCTCGCCTGCTCGGTAGCATCGAATGCGCTCGGCACGATCGTCGACGTCCGCGGCGCGGCCGATCTGGTGCACGCGGCGGGCGGCGAGATCTTTCTCGATTGCGTGCACTTCGCGCCGCATGGCCGCGTGGACGTACAGGCTTTTGACTGCGATTACCTGGTCTGCTCCGGGTACAAGATTTTCGGGCCGCACATGGGATTCCTGTGGGGACGCTACGAGCTGCTGCAGCGGCTGCCGACGTTCCGCGAAGACTTCATCCCGGATGCGCCGCCCGGCAAGATCGAGGCCGGCACCGTCAGCTATGAAAGCGTCGCCGGGATGGACGCCGCGGTCGGCTATCTCGCCCGGCTCGGGCGATCATTTGCGTCAGCTCCGGCGGACATGCGCGGCGACATTGCACGCGGCATGCACGCAATTCTCGACTACGAGCGCATCCTCACACTGGTGATGCTGAAGGTTCTGCAGCAGTGCAAAGCGCACGTCTACGGCGTGACTGACCCTGCTCGAATCTCGGGGCGCGTTCCGACGCTGTGCTTCACGCTTCCGGGTCACACACCTGCGGCCGTGACGGAAGCGATGGCCCGCGCGGGAATCGGCATTCGCGACGGTCATCTCTATTGCCCGCGGCTGATGCAACGCCTCGGGCTGGCGCAGGACAGCGGCACGATTCGCGTCTCGCTCGTTCACTACAACACCGTGGCGGAGATCCATCGCTTCGGTAACGTGCTGTCGGATCTGAGTAAGGACTAGACTAGACCTCATGAATTCGGATGATCCCTCGGAGGCGCTGATCGCCGGCAGCATGCCGTCCTACCAGGAGCTGGAGGCCGGCCGGCGCTACTTGTGGTGCCGCTGCGGACGCTCGAAGAGTCAGCCGTTCTGCGACGGCTCGCACAAGGGGACCGGCTTCCAACCGGTTGCGTACGTCGCCAAGTGCGACAAGGAAGAAGCGCTGTTCTGCATGTGCAAGCGGACCGGGACACCGCCGTTCTGCGACGGCACGCACGCGAACCTTCCTGGCGGCTACGCAGTCGAGACCGCAGAGAGCATCGCGGCGAGCAAAGTGCCGTGGGCTCCTGAACTGGAGGGTGGCATCCATCGTCTGGACGGTGTCTGCTACACGATCCGCGCTACTGCGACACGTCCGGCAAACCCGGGGCCATTCTGGATCCGCACCCTCGTCGACTCGCAGCAGGGCGCCGCGTGGCAGACACAGGTCTACGTGGAAGTCCGCGATCGGCCGTCGCCCATCTTGTCGCCGAGCACACCGGCGCAAGCGATCCTCTTCATCGCCGCCGGCAGCGGCACAGTCGAGATCGGGACACGACGCTTCACGGTCGGTCCGCTGGACGGAGTCATGGTGCTTCCCGGTGAAGGGTTTCGCCTGACCGCTGATGCAGGCGGCCGCTTGCAGGCCTTCGTCTCCGTCTGTTCGGCCGCCGGCGGCTTGCAGACGGTCGCGACGATGCCGCCGTTCAACGAGACGCAACCCGAGCGCGTCGCATGCATCGACGCAGAGCAACGCAAGGCGATGGGCACGCGGTGGTTCCAGCACCTCGTCGATGGGAAGCACGGCGCGCAGAACGCGGTGCAGTTCATCGGCCACATTCCGCAATCCAAAGCATCGATGCACCGTCATCTCTACGAAGAAGCAGTGATCATCGTCTCGGGCGAAGGCGTCATCTGGAACGAGACTGTGCGCGCCGCGGTGGCTCCCGGCGACGTGATTTTCTTCCCGCGCAAGCACGTGCACTCCCTGCAGTGCACTTCACCCGATGGCATGGACGTCCTCGGCGTCATCCATCCAGGCGACAATCCCGGTATCAATTACTGACTATGGAACCTGATTTCACAGCGCTGCGCCGGGAGTTCCCGCTACTGCAGCACATGACTTACCTCAACAGCTGCTCGTACTGCGCGCTGGCGAACGACGTCAAGGCGGCATTCGACAGCTACCTGCAGGACCGCTTGCAAGTCGGTGCCAACTGGGACGTCTGGGTCAAGAAGAATGAAGCCGTCCGCACGCTGATGGCTCAGCTGCTGCACGCGACGCCGGACGAGATCGCGGTCACCGCCTCCGCCTCGGCGGGCCTGAACGCGCTGGCGACCGCGCTTCAGTTCCTGCCGGGCCGCGACAAGGTCGTCATCAGCGACTTCGAGTTTCCGACCAACGCGCAGATCTGGCACGCGCAGGAGCAGCGCGGCGCACGCGTCGTGCACGTGCGGCGCGACGCGGACGGTTACATTCCGCCCGAATCCTTCGCGAAGCACATCGACGAGCAGACCAAGCTCGTCGCAATCACGCACGTCTGCTTCCGCAACGGCGCGCGGCTCGACATTCCGGCCATCGTAAAGCTGGCGCGAGCCAAGGGCGCACTGGTGCTGCTCGACTGCTATCAATCCGTCGGCTCCGTCGATATCGACGTCAAGGCGCTGGACGTCGACTTCGCAGTCGGCGGCATGTTGAAGTACCTGCTCGGCACTGCAGGCATCGGCTTCCTGTATGTGCGCGATTCTCTGCTGCGCTCATTGCACCCGACTCATACCGGCTGGTTCGCGCAGGAGAACATTTTCGCGATGGACATCAGCGCCAACCGTCCGTCGCCGACCGCGCGCCGCTTCGAGGCCGGTACGCCGCCGGTCGTGAGTTGCTATGCCTCGGAAGCCGGACTGAAGATCATGCTCGATGTCGGCATGCCGGCGATCGAACGGCGCATTCGTGCGCTGACGCGTCGCTGCATGGAAAAGCTGCAGGAGATCGGCTGGGCGAGCGTCACGCCGGAGCAGGACGGGCGACGCGGCGCCATGATCTGCGTGCCGTCGCGAGCGAGCGGCCCGCTGGCCCAGGAATTGATGAGGCGCAGCATCGTCGCGTCCAATCGTGATGACAACCTGCGCGTCTGCTTTCACTTCTACAACAACGACGAGGACGTCGACGTCCTCATCGAAGCGCTGCGCGAGCTGCGTCCGCAGTTCGGCATCTGAGGAGAGGTAAAGAGCCATGACGAAGAATTCTGCGCTGCTCGCCGACCTCGCTGCGGGAATCGTCAGCGGCGGCATTCGCGTCGTCGATCTCACAGTGCCCCTGGAGCCGGCGACACCTACCATTCAGCTGCCGCCGATGTTCGCGCCCTCCAAGCCGTTCTCGCTGGAGGAAATCTCGAAGTACGACCAGCGCGGCCCGGCCTGGTACTGGAACAACATCGCGTGCGGCGAGCACACCGGCACGCACTTCGACGCACCGATCCACTGGGTCACGGGCAAGGACTATCCGAACAACGCCACGCACAACATTCCGGTGCAGAAGTTCATCGGCCCGGCGTGCGTCATCGACGTGTCGGACCGCGTGCGTGAGAACGCCGACTTCCTGGTGACGATCGACGTCATCAAAGCGTGGGAATCGCGGCACGGCGGCATTCCGCGCGGCGCCTGGGTGCTGATCCGCACCGATTGGTCGAAGCGCACCGGCGCCGGGCCCTTTCTCAACATCCGCGAAGACGGTCCGCATACGCCGGGCTTTCATCCGCAGTGCGTGCCGTTCCTGGCCAAGGAGCGCGACATTCTCGGCGTCGGCGTGGAGACCGTCGGCACCGATGCAGGACAGGCTGCAACCTTCGATCCAATGTTCCCGTGCCACACGATCATGCACGGCTCGAACCGCTTCGGCCTCGCGAGCCTGATGAACCTCGATCAGTTGCCGCCGACCGGCGCGGTCGTGATCGCGCCGCCGCTGAAGATCGTCAACGGATCGGGCAGCCCGCTGCGCGTGCTGGCGCTGGTGCCAGGTTAGACGTTGCCCAGAGAAACTCTCGCAAAGACGCAAAGATCGCAAAGGTAGAGAATTCAGATTTTAAAGTCTGAAGATTTTGCGGTCTGATTTGAATCTCTGGTTCTTCTTTGCGTCTTTGCGATCTTTGCGAGAGTAATTCTCATCTTACGGTCAAGCGCGCTCGCTGTTTGCCACCCGCGAGCGGGAGCTTGCTCTCGTCGATGATTTCGCCGTTCTTCATGACGAGTGCGATCGCCTTGACGTTGTCGATGCTGACCGCGGGGTCGGCATCGAGCAGGACCAGGTCGGCGAGCCGGCCGGCCTGCACGGACCCGAGCTGATCGGCTTTGCCCAAAAATACAGCGCTGTTGTAGGTCGCGATCCGGATCACGTCGAGCGGTGCGATGCCGGCCGCGGCCAGCAGTTCGAGCTCGCGATGCACGGCAGGGCCGCTGCTTTGGTCGGTGCCGCAGGCGACGACTCCGCCTGCCGCATGGACCTTGCGGATGTTCTCCTGCGCGATCGGGGTCATGATCTTCATCCACGTCGTCCAGGTGCGCGCGCGGTATTCCGCGGCGGTCTCGGTCTTGAGCTTGTTGCGCTCCGCGACTGACAGCGAGGCCGCGTATAGCGGTTGATCGAGATACTCCGGATGCTCTGCGAGGCGGCTGTAGTTCTCGCCGATGGTCAGCGTGCTCGCGAACGGGATCTTCTTCGCGGCCATGAGCTTCACGAACGAATCGCTGACCGGCCCCTGGATGACCGGATGCGCGAGCGTGTCGAGGCCGGCGTAGATCGCCTCCAGCGCGCGAAACTCGTTGGAGACGTGCGCGGTCGTGCGAATGCCGTGCTGGTTGTAGTAACGGACGATCTTCTCGGCGAGGTCGGCCGTGAGCAGCGTGATCATCGGCCGCGAGCCCCAGCCCTCCTCCTCCATCATCAGCTTGAGCATGTCGGGCTGCTGCTCGGCGATGTGCGCGTCGAGCAGCGCTTTGTCTTTCTCGAAGTCAGTTATCCCGATCGAGATGCGATCGCCGTGGCTGCCGGGATAGGTGATCGCGTTACCCGTGGCGAAGATGCGCGGCGCGAGAATCCGCCCGGCGCGCTCGTCGGCGCGCAGCGGCAGGATCAATTTCGGCATGTTGCCGGCGTCGAACACGGTCGTCACGCCGGAGTACAGATAGCTTGCCAGTGCGGCGAGCGCCTCGCCGCGGCTCGCCTCTTCCCATTTCACATTGGGGCCGGAAGGCTGCGCCGCGCCGCGCAAATGGATGTGGACGTCGAACAGCCCGGGGATGAGGTACTTGCCGCGCGCGTCGAGACGCCGGCCGGGCTCGCTGCCCGCGAGCTGACTTGGCGTGACCGCCGCAATCTGGGCGCCATCGACGATGACGGCCATGTCGGGCTGCGGCGCGCGACCTGTGCCTTCAATAACCGTCACATGGTCGATGATCAAACGCTCAGCCGCGCCTGCGAACAGCGGCGCGAGCAGGAGGACAACTGCGATCAGTATCGATCTGGATGTCATTGATTTTGTCCCAGCTCGTTCAGTGCTGCTCGCAGCTGTTTGCCTTCTTCGTCCGCCAGCGCGGCAATCCGCAGGCGCTTGATGATTGCGGCGAGATCCGGTCGACCCGCGAGCCGCCGGATTGCGTCGATCACCACGCCATAGTTCTTCAGTCCGCGTTCGTGCGTATCGCTGTAACCCTTCACCAGGCGCTGACACTCCGCGAGCTCGACCGCGGCGTCATAGCCGCCCGGCGTGGCCGCCAGAGCTTTGATGTGCTCCAGCCATGCACCGATGCGTTCCTGCTCGAGGCGATAGCGCAACGTGCCGCGACGCCAACGCCGCAAGCCCGCCACGAAGTACAACAACAGGAACCCGCCCACATGCGCGGTCTGGATATGTCTGCCTTTGCGAAACAGCGGCGCGAACAAGCGACGCGCCCTGCTGCTCGCCTGCAACCGTGCGCCGAGCCCGGCCGGCAATGTCTCGCACACTTCTTCGAAGCGAGGGTGCATGAATTCGGTCACGTACACGATCTGCTCGGCTGGAGCGCGCACCTCTTCGCGCACGCGATTGAAGCGAGTGCCGCGGGTCTTCAGATCGGCAACGCGGATCGTGTCCTCGTAGGTCATCCACAACGCCAGGTAGCGGGCGACAGCCGCCGTCAACGCGTAGCCGCCGCTGTCACGAATCTCCTGCAAGCGATCGAGATAAAGCTTGGCGTAGGGGCCGTCCTGAAAGTCTAGTGTGCGCTTGACCCCCTCCTGCAGCAGACCGTGCAGGTGCGCCGGAAACTCGCGCTTGATCCGTTCGTCGAGCTTGCTGCCCACCTCAGTCGTGGGACCGGTGCTCGGCGGTACGAGGCTCGTCAGCGGCGAGCGAGTCAACGCACGCTCGAAGCCGGCAGCAAAGCCCGCCAGATTCGTCTTGACCGCCACGCCCGACTGCGTGATCGCCTGCTCGTAGAGCGCCCGCGGAAACGGCAGCACAGCCGATGCGGCGATGGCGCCGAACAAGACCGAGCTGATGACGCTCCCATGCTCATCGGCCAACGCCTGCATGTCGAAGCTGATCAGCCGCTTCGACCGCGATTCGAGCGCGGCGAATACGGCATTGGCGTCGACGATGCCGTCGCCCATCGCCGATTTCTCGGTGATGCCGTAGATGCGATGAGTGGAGACGACAGCCGTCGTGCGATCCGGCGTGACGAGACCGCGCACCACTGCGCGACCCGCTTCCATCAGCTCCGCGGCAACGACCAGATCGACGTCGCCAGGCACTGCCATCAGCGCGAGCACCGGCCGCCGCGCCGGCGTGCTCGGCGCCGGACTCATCTCTAGGTAGTAGACGGTGGTTCCGGTTCGTTGCGCCACGCCGGCAATGGACGTCGCTTGCACGATCCAGCCATGCAGCTCCGCGACCGCGACCAGCCAATCGGCGAGGACCCCGCCACCCTGTCCTCCCAGCGCCGCGATTGCGATGGATATCGGGCGCGCGACGTCAGAAGGCATGTCGCAGCCTGCGGCGCTCCGCTCGCCGCTGGAAGAAACCGATGATGTGCGAGCGCAGACGCTGCAGCACGCGATCCCAGCGCGTCGGATTGAACAGCAGTCGTGCGCGATAGAAAGATGGGCACAGGACTGCCGCGTGCGCCACTTCGCCGCACACTCCGCAGCCGACGCAGGTGTTGTCCACGTGCGCGATCGGATCCTGGCGCAGCGGATCGGGATTGGATTTGATGGTCAGCGAGGGGCATCCCGACAAGCGGATGCACGAGTGATCGCCGGTGCAGGTATCCGGGTCGACGCCGAATCGCTCGCGCACCATCCGCGTGCCGCCAGCGACCGCCTTGTTGAATGCAGGCTTCTCGCGACGCTGCCGGTTGAGCATGCACTCGGACGCGGCGACCACGACCTTCGGTCCCTTCTCCGGCGTCGTCATCGCCTCGCGCAACACGTCGCGCATGCGGCCGACGTCATAGGTCCGGTCGACGACGCGCAGCCACTTCACGCCGACGCCTTTGACGGCTTCGGCGATCGGATGCTTGGTGCTCTTCGAGCGGTTGTCGGCCCGCGAGGAGAGGATGTCCTGCCCACCCGTTGCCGCCGAGTAACCGTTGTCGACTACGACCAGCACGCTGTCGCTTTGATTGAAGACGGCATTGCCGACGCCGGAGGTCAGGCCGTTGTGCCAGAAACCACCGTCGCCCATCACGGCAATCGCGCGCTTGTTGCGGGGTGCGTTGAATGCCGACGCGCCGGCTGCGCCGAGCCCGTACCCCATCGTGGTGTTGCCCAGATTGAACGGCGGCAGGATGGAGAAAAGGTGACAACCGATGTCGCAGCTGATGTGCACCGGGCCCAGCTCTCGCTGCAGCAGTTTCATCGCCGTGAAGATCGGCCGTTCGGGACAGCCCGTGCAGAAACCGGCGGGCCGGATCGGCAACAGCGGCGCGAGCGCCTGCACTTCCTTCGGAACTTCCGCGGGAGGCGGCGGCAGCAGCGGCTTCGCGCGTTCGAGCTGCTCCGGCGCATAGGCGCGCATGAACGCGCGCACGCCACGCTGAATCACGTCCCCGGTGTATTCGCCCGCTCTGGGGAACACGTCTTTGCCGACGACCCGCGCGGCGACGTCCGCTCTGCGCAGGATCGAGTTGAGATTCTGCTCGATGTACTCTGGCTGACCTTCCTCGACGATCAGCACCGCCTTCTTGTCGCGGCAGAAATCGACGATCTCGCTCTCGATCAGCGGATAGGTCACGTTGAGAACGTACAGCGGCAGGTCCGTTTCTCCGAGCGAATTACCGAGCCCCAGTAGCTCCAGCGCGCGGCTCACCGTGTTGTACAGGCCGCCCTGCAAGATGATGCCGACCTCGCCGCTCGTCCCGCCCAGAAATTCGTTGAGACGACGCTCGCGGATGTACTTCACCGCAGCGGGCCACCGCTGATTGATCTTCTCCTGCTCGTGCAGAAAGCTCGCCGGCGGCAGCACGATGCGATTCACGTCGCGCGTCGGATTGTCGAGCGCATCCTGCAGCGTGAACGCCGGCGGGCGATTGTCGTGTGCGATGAAAGAGCCGTACACGTGGCACGCGCGTATGCGCAGCTCCAGCATGACCGGAGTATTCGATGCCTCCGACAGCTCGAAGCCGCGCTCGACCATCGCGACGATGCTCTCCAGGTTCGGCCGCGGATCGAGCAACCACATCTGCGACTTCATCGCAAAGGCGTGCGAGCGCTCCTGCATGATCGAAGAGCCTTCGCCGTAGTCTTCGCCGATGATCACCAGCGCGCCGCCGGTGACACCGCCGGACGCGACGTTGGCCAGCGCATCGGAGGCGACGTTGGTACCGACGGTGGACTTCCAGGTCACGGCGCCGCGGATCGGATAATTGACCGACGCTGCGAGCATCGCCGCGGCCGCTGCCTCCGAAGCACTGGCCTCGAAGTGGATCCCGAGCTCTTTCAGCAGCCCCTGCGCATCCGAGAGCACGTCCATGAGATGGGAGATCGGCGCGCCCTGATAACCGCCGACATAGCCAACGCCGGACTGCAGCAGTGCCTTGGTAACGGCGAGAATGCCCTCGCCACGGAATTCCTGTCCCGCGCCGAGGCGCAATTTACCGACTTCGTGCGTGAAGGATCGTTCTGCCATACAGCCTTCGCCGTCGAGGGCTGTATCTTCGTCATCGGCCCCGGCGAAGACAAGCCGCTACATATATATATGTAGGGCGGTCGGGCTAATTGCGGCGGG
>DATNFA010000020.1:0-39737 GCA_035606615.1 Steroidobacteraceae bacterium | reverse complement strand
TCGCGAAACCGGCGTGCTGTTCCGAGCCGGCGACGCAGCAGCGCTCGCTGCTGCAGTGATCGAAGTCGCCGGCGACGCAGCGCTGCGCCAGCGGCTGACGACCGCTGGACCGCAATACGTGCGGCAGGAACGCACGTGGGCGAAAGTCGTGGAGCGCTACGTGCCTGTTTACAACAGCCTCATATCGAACTCTGCAACGCACGCGATCGAGGTGCGCACGTGAAGCCGCTGCCGGCACTGCAGGCCCGCTTGCTGCGCACCTTCGGCGACTTCGTCGCGCCCGGAGGTTCGCGCGGCGCACTGCTCATCCTCATCTATCATCGGGTCCTGGCGGAACCGGATCCACTGCTGCCGGACGAACCCGATGCCAGCGCGTTTGCCGCGCAGATGGACGTGCTCAGCGCGGTTTGCAATGTGCTGCCGCTGCTGGAAGCGACTGAGCGGCTGCAGCGTGGCGCGTTGCCGCCGCGCGCGGCGTGCATCACCTTCGACGATGGGTACGCGAACAACTACTCGGTCGCCGGGCCAATTCTGCGGGCGCGCAAGTTGCCGGCAACCGTTTTCGTCGCAACCGGCTACACCAACAATGCCAGGCGCATGTTCAACGATACGGTGATCGAAAGCGTCCGGCGTGCACCGTCCATCTTGGATCTCACTGCGCTGGAGCTGCCGCGCTTCGAGCTGCACGACGACACGGCGCGTGCGCGTGCTGTCGTGACT
The DNA here is from genome assembly GCA_035606615.1 of Steroidobacteraceae bacterium. GTDB lineage: Bacteria > Pseudomonadota > Gammaproteobacteria > Steroidobacterales > Steroidobacteraceae > Steroidobacter. Next base: position 39,017 of record DATNFA010000020.1, on the reverse strand, counting down.
CTGCTCAGAGCGCTCAGGTATCTCGATCCGTCGCAGCGCCTGACGCGGGCCGAGGAGATTGCCGAGCACGTCGGCGCTGCCTTGCCCAACGATTTGATGATGTCGGAGCAGCAGGTTCGCGGGCTCGACAGCTTCGGTATAGCAGTCGGCGCGCATACGGTGACGCATCCGATCCTGAAGAATGTCGAGGCGGCGTTTGCCGAGCGCGAGATCGCAGCGAGCAAGGCGACACTAGAGGCGATCACAGCTGCGCCGGTGCCCTTGTTCGCGTATCCGAACGGCCGGCCAAAGCAGGACTACGACTCCTCGCACGTTGCGCTCGTACGCAAGGCGGGCTTCAAAGCAGCAGTGTCGACGGCGTTCGGTGCCGCCGGACGATCTGCAGATTTACTGCAGCTGCCGCGCATGTTGCCGTGGGATCCGACGGCGGTCAGGTATTCACTGCGCTTGCTATGGACTTATCGTGACTGCATTCCGGAAACTGCATGAGCGAGCGGCTCACCACGTCCAGCGCACGTTCCCGTCGCTCGCACCGAAGGCGCAGAAATCGCGTAGGATCGCGGCTGCTCCTGGTCGGGCGACTGGTCGCCCGAAGCAATTCTTGAAGCTGCTGCGCCCGTGATCCGAAAACTCAAGCTTCTCTGTCTGTATCTGCTCAAGGCTACGGGCTGCTTCTACATCGCCCGGTTTCTTACGCGTTCGGCGCTGCGAATCCTCTGTTACCACGGTGCTGCGCTCGCCGACGAGCATGTGTGGAATCCCGGCACGTTCATGTCTGCGGCGACCTTTCAGCGGCGAATGCGCTTGCTGAAGAAGCTTGGCTTCGAGGTGCTGCCCCTCGCGGAGGCTGCGCGGCGCTTTCGCGAAGGAACGCTGCCGGCCGCCGCTGTCGTGATCACCATCGACGATGGCTGGCTCGGAACCTTTCAGCACATGGTGCCGGTCCTGGCCGAGCACGGGTTGCCGGCGTCGCTGTACGTGACGACCTACTATGTTTCAACCAGAACCCGCGTCTTCAACGTCGCCCTGAGCTACCTGCACTGGAAAGCCGGGCAAGGCTTCGACATCGCCCAGGTCCTGAACAATGGCGAAGCCCTGCCGCCCGCCGAGCGCGAGGCGCTGCTCGATCGCCTCGGGCTCGAGGTCGTCGGTTCGGCATGGTCCGCGGCGCCGCTCTTCAGACTCGTCACCGACGATCAGATCGCCGAGATGGTTCGCAGCGGTGTCGACATTCAGCTGCATACGCACCGGCACCGGCTGCCGACCGACGAGCCCGGTTTGCGCGACGAGTTGCTGACTAACGCGCGCTTTCTCGGTCCTCTGGTTCGCGAGCCGCTGAAACACCTTTGTTATCCGAGCGGCGAATGGGAGCCGAAACACTTGCCGCTGATCCGTGCGCTCGACATCGAGACGGCCACGACGACCGATTCGGGCTTGAATTGGCCGCGCGCGGAGCCGCTGCTGTTGAGCCGCTTCCTGGACAGCGAGACGAAGACTGACATCGAATTCGAAGCCGAGTTGTGTGGTGTGATCGATCTCGGCAAACGCGTCGTCGGGTGGTTCAGGCCGCCGCCCGCGCGCAGTCCCCAAGACCAAGTCGTGGCGTAGCCGAGGCAACTCAGTGCAGATCGACGTTACTTCCGGCGCAGCCGCGTCTCGCCTGCTTGCCGATGGATCCTTTGAGCGCGCCTGGGGCAGCCTCGCCGGGCAGTGTCCGTGGGCCACGATCTACCAGTCGATCGCCTTCGCCCGCACTTGGTTCGCGTGCTACCCGCGTTACGCGCCGGTCATCGTCAGCGTGGCGGCCGCCAGCGGCGGCTTGGACGCTCTAATGGTGCTGGCGGCCGACCCGCAGGGCCGCATCGTGGGTGCGCCGGGGCTGCAGCAATGTGAATACCAAGCCTGGCTGCAGTCGGCGCAGGCGCCCGATGACTTCGTCGCGTCCGCGCTGGCAGAGCTCGCGCGCCGGTTCCGCTTGCGGACGCTCGTATTCAAGTATCTGCCGGGCGCAATGAACATCGATGCCTTGCAGCGTAGCCGCAACCTGCGTTCCCGCATGGCCGTGCGGCAGCAACAGCGTGCGTTGTGGAATTTCGCAGAGCGCAGCGCGGACGAGTCGCTGCGCAAGAAGAGCAACAAGAGCAAGCTGAGCCGCCTGGGCCGTGGCGGCGCCGTGGAGCTCGTGCAGATCCACAGCGCGGAGCAATTCAAAGCGTCCTTGCGAGAGATGGCGCCGCTCTACGATTTCCGGCAGCTCGCCCTGCATGGGTCGGCGCCTTTTGTCGAGGACGACCGCAAGTATGACTTTCATGAGCGGCTCTTCGAGCTGTCGCCGCCGATGTTGCACGCGAGCGAGTTGCGCGTGGGCAGCACTGCGGTCTCGATGGTGCTCGGCTTCGTGACCGGCACGCAGATTCATCTGGCGATCGTCGCTCATCGTGCGGACTTCGCGGAGCATTCGGTGAACAAAATGCACTTGCTGCTGCTCGCGAGGGCGCTCGCCGGGCAGGGCATGCAATGCATGGACCTGACGCCGGGGGATGACGAGTGGAAGACGCGCCACGCCACGCAAATCGACCACGTCGTCGAGCTGACCTTGTTCGCGCAGCGGCGCGCCTGGTACGTGTGGAAGCTGCGCAGCGAGACCCGCAACATGCTGAAGCGGCTGGCTGGCTCAGTCGGCGTAACGCGAGAAACCGTGCGTGCAGCGCTGCAGCTTCGCTCCTCGCTCCTGCGGCTCACGCCTGCCAAGATCGTGAGGCGATTGCGGCCGCAGGCGGCGGAATACCGCGTCTACCGGCTGGCACTGACGAGCGAGCCGGGCGCGAGCAGTACCGCGCGCCGCAATGTTGCCTCGGACCTGCTGCAGTACCCCGCGCAGTTCGATGAGAAGCAGGCGTTTCTGAGCACGGCTCTGGCGCGCATCGAAGCGGGGCACAATGTGTACACAGTTGCCGAGGGCGGCCGGCTCCTGCATTGCGGCTGGATGTCTCTCGACGAGAAAGCTTCGTTCTTTACGGAGGTGCAGCAGTCCTTCGAGTATCCGGAAGTCGGGGCGGTTCTCTATGACTTCTGGTCGCTGCCCGCCGCGCGCGGGCGGGGTCTGTACCAGAGCACGCTGCGCAGAATGCTCGCCGACGCGATGCGGGTGCCTAACATCCGTTACGCGTACATCTCGTGTCTCGCATCCAACGCGGCGTCCCGCCACGTCATCGAGAAAATGGGGTTCATTCACTTCGCCTCGATCCACCGCACTGCTGGCCGCCGGCCGAGCAATACGGTGGTGCTCGCTCCAGAGACCTGATGCGCGCTGCTGTTACGGCGCGATGCGGTGATCCTGGAACCACTGCTCCAGCATCGACAACGTGAACACGAGCACGCCGTAGTAGCGCGCGTCTTCCTCGCCATGCAGCGAGCGCAGCCGATCGATGAAGTCGGGGCGCACGATGCCGCGCGAGCGCAGGCCGGCGAGATTGCTGTCGATCTGCTGCGCCAGGCGCGGCGACTGCTGTAGCCACAAGCCGAACGGCAGGCCGAAGCCGTGCTTGCTCTTGTTGATGATCTCGTCCGGCAGGAAGCCGGCCATCGCCCGCTTGTAGAACGTGCGCAGGTGCGTGCCCTGCATTTTCAGGTCGGGCGGCACGCTGGTCGAGACGTCGACGACGTCCTGGTGCAGCATCGGATAGGAAACGCGCACGCCGGCGAGCTCGCACATGCGGCCCACCTTGCGCAGGTCGTTGTCCGCAAGCGTGAAGCGCCAGTCGTAGTACAGCATTCGGTCGACGAGCCCGGCGTCGGGCGCTGATCCGTAAACCTCGCGCATGTGCTCGAGCGGACCCTGCACGTTCACGGCAGCGAGGAAATCCGGGTGCAGCATCGTGTCGAAGCCGATGCGATGCAGGAAGTTCCAGTTCTCGAAGCGGTCCGGCAGCGGCGTGCGCGCCTGCGCGATGTAGTTGCGCCCCTTGCGCAGCACTGAAACCTGCAGCGGGCCGGGCAGGGCGCCGAGGATCGGTTCGAGCAGCAGCGAGCGCAGCGCCGCCGGCACGTGCTGATAGCGTTCGAACACGCGTTGCTCGGCGTAACGCTTGTTGCCCGCAAAGATCTCATCGCCGCCGTCGCCGGCCAGCAGATGCGTCACGCCGTGCTGGGTCGCGAGGCGCGCGCAGCAGAAGGTCGGAATCGCGGACGCGTTGCCGAACGGCTCGTCGTAGGCGCGCGCGACCTTGGGCAGGAGATCGGAAATGTCCTCGGCAGTCACCACGTATTCACGCGCGTCGCAGCCGAACTGTCGATTGGCGATGCGCGCGTAGTGCAGCTCGTCGTAGTCGCCGAAGCCGAAGCCCATCGAGAAGGTGCGTGCGGGCGCAGTGCTCGCGCGAGCGAGGAAGCCCGTGACCGTCGAGCTGTCGAGGCCACCGCTCAGGAACGCTCCGGTCTGTGCGTCAGGTTGCGTGCTCTTCACTGCCGTGGTCAGCGACGAGTGCAGCGCTTCCTTGAGCGCTTCGTACGGTTGGGCACCGTTGCCGGAGCGCACGAACGTCGGTTTCCAGTACGTGAACTCGCGCGCCGTGTTGTTGCGCCATTCGAGCGCCGTTGCCGGCGGCAGCTTGCGCACGCCGGCGAACACGGACTGCGGCGAGGGGATCATGTGGAAGTAGATGTAGCTGAGCAGCGCTTGCGGCTCGATTCGCGGATTGGCTCCGGGAAAGCGTGCGAGCAGTTCGGCGGAGGTCGCGAACAGCAATGCCCGCGCTCGGGTCGTGTAGGCCAACGGCTCGATGCCCATGCGATCGACCGCGAGCAGCGCGGTGTTCGCGCCGTGATCGATGATGGCCAGCGCGAAGCGGCCATACAGCCGTTCGAGCAGGGCCGGTCCCCACAGCCGATACGCCTCGCGGACCGCGTCGGCCGGGTTGGCTGCGCTCAATACAGCGCTTTCATTGGTGCGCCACAGGGGCTCGCCGCGCAGGGCAACGCTGACCGAGCCTTGCTGGCTGAGGTGCGGCCCACAGCACCCCCAGTGCGTGCCTGCGGCGGCCGACGCCGCAGGCTCACTGCCGGCGTGCGCGTCCAGGAGGGCGCGACGTGCAGCGTCCGGGGCGACTCCGGGGTCACCGATCCAACCCGTGAGATTCAGCATTGCAGGCGAGGAGATCCTAAGGGAAAAAACGCGATCCTACCGAATCCGGCGGTCGCGAAACCTTGACGAAGATCCAATGTGCCGCGCTTTCATATCGGCTATTCTGCCGCGTCCGTCGTGAATCGACCGCGACTCCGGCCGAAAGTACTAGATTCGATACCGGGATTGACTTCGGCCGTAAGCGCAACATAACGCCTCGAGACCTGCCGTTCATGGAATTCCTGTTCTGGGCGATCGCCGCGCTGATCATTTACGTCTACGCCGGCTATCCGCTGCTGCTCGCGCTGATCCGTGCCTGCGGCGGCCACCGCCCGGTCCAGGCCGCCGACTACCGCCCGCCGGTCACGCTCATCGTCTCGGCCTATAACGAGGCCGGCGTCATCGGCGAAAAAATCGCCAACAGCCTCGCGCTCGACTACCCGGCGGATCGCCTCGAGGTCATGGTCGTTTCCGATTGTTCGAGTGACCGCACCGACGCGATCGTGCAGGGCATCGACGATCCGCGCGTCAAACTGCTGCGCATGACCGAGCGCGGCGGCAAGACTCTTGGCCTGAATGCCGCGGTCCGCGCGGCGCGCGGCGAAGTGCTCGTGTTCTCTGACGCCAACGCGATGTACCGGCGCGACGCCGTGACAGCGCTGACGCGCAACCTCGCCGATCCGCAGGTCGGCGCGGTCGTGGGCGAGTCGACGTATTCGGAGCTCGAAGGCGCGGCCGACGAGAAGGAGTCGCTGTACTGGCGCTACGAAGTCGTCATCAAGCGGCTCGAATCCGAGCTCGGCTCCGCCGTCGGCGGCGACGGCGCGATCTACGCGATCCGCAAATCGCTGTATCGGCCGATGCGCGCCGATGCGTTGTCGGACTTCGTCAATCCGCTGCAGATCGTGCAGAGCGGCCATCGTTGCGTGTATGAGCCGCGGGCCGTGTCCGTCGAGAAGGCGGCCGGCGATTTCGAGAAGGAGTTCCGCCGCAAGGTGCGGATCGTGAATCGCGCGTGGCGCGCGATGTGGTCGATGAAGAGCCTGCTCAATCCGTTGCGCTACGGCTTCTTCTCGTTCGAGTTGGTGTCGCACAAGGTGCTGCGCTGGCTCGTGCCGCTGTTTCTCGTCGCGCTGCTGCTGGTGAACGCGGCGTTGCTGGACAGCGGCTGGATCTACTCGCTCGCCCTGGCGGCGCAGGTTGCGTTCTATCTGCTGGCGCTGGCCGGGTATGCCGCGCGCCGCAGCTCCCGCATGCCGGCGCTGCTGTCGATTCCGTACTACTTTTGCCTCGTCAACGTGGCCAGCGCGCGCGGCATTCTCGATGCCTTCCGGGGCAAGACCTACACCACGTGGACGACGGTTCGCACGCCCGGTACCTAGCTCATGAACACGACCGACCGCATCCGCCACATCCTGCGCGACGCCCTGCAACTCGGCCCGCGCGCCGAGACGCTGACGCCGTCCACGCGGCTGCTCGGCGGCATTCCCGAGTTCGACTCCATGGCAGTCGTGACGGTGCTGACGATGATCGAAGAAGAGTTCGGCATCACGGTCGCCGACGACGAAGTGTCCGCGGACTCCTTCGAGACGCTCGAAGCGCTGGTCGCGTTCGTCGATGCCAAGGCTGCAGCTTGACGTCGGCGAGCTTCGACGCGCGGTTCATCGATGGGCAAAGCGGCAGACTGTTCGTGCTGCTGCGCAAGCCGGCGAGCGAGGCTAGCGGTCGTTGCGTTCTGCTCGTGCCGCCATTCGCGGAGGAGATGAACAAATCGCGGGCGCTGTTCAGCGATGTGGCGCAGGCGCTCGCTGCGCGCGGTGTCGCAACGCTGCTGCCTGATCTCTACGGCACCGGCGACAGTGAAGGTGAGTTTCGCGACGCTAATGCCGCGGTGTGGCGCACGGATCTCGAGCGCTGCATCGCGTGGTCGGCGGAACAAGGCTGGCCCGTCACGTCGATGCTCGCCGTCCGCCTCGGCAGCATTCTCGGTGCCGCAGCGGCGCGCTCAGCCGGTCTCAACTTGCGAGCGACGGTGCTGTGGCAGCCGGTGCTCGATGGCAAGCGATTCCTCGGTCAGTTCATGCGTCTGCGCGTGGCCGCGTCGATGATGTCCGACACCGGCAAGGAGACGGCCGAGCAGCTGCGAGCGGCGATGAGCAGTGGCAGTTTTGTCGAGATAGCCGGCTACGAAATTGGCGCAACCCTTGCGGACCAGCTCGAGCAGTTGAATCTCGCCGCTGAGCTGGGCGCGCATCTCGGGCGCGTGCATTGGATCGAGCTGATTCGCGACGCCGCCGGCGCCGTGGGCGGCGCGAGCCGGAACGCAATGGAGGCTGCTCGTGCACGCGGCGTCGATGTCGTCGAGCAGGCGGTGGTCGGCGAGCCGTTCTGGTCCTCGGTCGAGATCGTGCGCAATGCCGATCTGGTCGCACGCACTGCAGACGTCCTGAGCGCGTCGTCATGAGCGAGACTCCGATCGTCTTCGATTGCGGCGGCTCCAGCCTGGTCGGCATCCTGCATCTGCCGCCGGCGCAACGCGAGCAGGTCGGCGTGCTCGTGGTGGTCGGCGGGCCGCAGTACCGCGTCGGCAGCCATCGGCAATTCACTCTCATGGCCCGCGGCCTTGCCGCGGCGGGCTATCCCACGCTGCGTTTCGACTACCGGGGCATGGGCGACAGCGGGGGCGAGCCGCGGAGCTTCGAGGCCGTTCACGAAGACATTCGCGCGGCAATCGACCAGTTCGTGCACGCAGTCCCGGGCATGAGCTCGGTAGTGCTGTGGGGACTGTGTGACGCTGCTTCGGCGGTGCTCATGTACTGTGTCGGCGATCCGCGCGTCGTCGGGCTCGTGCTCGCCAACCCCTGGGTCCGCACGACCAGTGGCGAGGCGCGTGCGTTTCTGCGCCACTACTACTGGCAGCGCCTGACCCAGCGCGAATTCTGGAGCAAGGTTGCACGCTTCGAGTTCGACGTCGTCGGCTCGCTGCGTGACTGGTTAGGCAAGCTGCGCGCAGCAGGCAACTCGGCAGGCGCGTCGGCGCCGCTCGGCTTCATCGACCGCATGTACCAGGGCATGGCCGGGTTCCGCGGACGTATACTGATGTTGATCAGCGGCAAGGATCTCACCGCGCAGGAGTTCGTCGACCTGTGCGGCGTCGATCAGCGCTGGCAGCGTCAGCTCGCCAGAGGCACGGTCGAGCAGGTCGCGCTGAGGGATGCGGACCACACATTCTCGAATGCAGAGGCGCTCGCGCGTGCGATCCGGCACACGATCGATTGGCTGCGGGCCGGTAACAGCCCGGGCAGCGCGGCGCGCAGCTGAGCCGGGTCGCGCACCATGACGCTCACCGGTCTCGCATTTGTCCTGGCTTTCTTCGGCGCCCTCGCGCTCGCCTTCGTTCGTCATCCCATCTACGGCCTGTACGCGTACGTCGCGGTGTTCTACCTGCATCCGCCGTCGCGCTGGTGGGGCGCGTTCCTGCCGGATCTGCGCTGGTCGTTGCTGGCCGCCATCGTCACGCTCCTGTGCATGCTGCGGCTGCCTGCGCAGCCCAACCGGCCGCCGTGGTACGGCAACGCCGCTGCGAAGGTGTTGATCGCGTACACGATCTGGCTGTGGATCCAGAATGTCTGGGCGCTCAATCCCGAGGCGCACCTGGCAGCGTCGATCCTCTTCAGCAAGTACGTGATGTGTTTCTATCTGTTCTACCGGCTGGTGGACAACCCGACCGACATGCGTCGCGTGCTGTGGGTGCACTTCGCAGGCTGCGTCTATCTCGGCTGGCTGGCATTCGGCTCGGCTGGCGGCGGCCGCCTCGAAGGCGTCGGCGGACCGGGCATCGACGAGGCCAACGCGCTCGGCATGCAGCTCGACACGGGCGTGCTGGTCGGCGCCATGCTGCTGCTGACCGGCAACAAGTGGGAGCGGATCGCGACGGTGCTCGGGATGCCGCTCATATTGAACGGGATCGTGCTCACCGGCAGCCGCGGCGCTTTTCTCGCGATCCTGGTCGCCGGCCTGGTGCTCGCGGTCATGAAGCCGCAGCGTCATCGCAAGGCGTTCTACGCGCTTGCCGCGCTCGGGCTGGTGCTGTTCGGAATGCTCGCCAGCACGATGTTCTGGGAGCGCATGAACACGATCACCGCGGCGGTCGACGACACTCAGCAAATGGACACGAGCGCCGAAAGTCGCTTCGCGATCGCCGCTGCGCAATGGCAAATGACGCTGCGCTATCCGTTCGGCAGCGGTCATCGCGGCACGGAAGTGCTGAGTCCGCAATACATCGACACCAAGTATCTGACGGTCGCGAGCGATACCAACGGGCAGGCCGGGCGATCCTCGCACAACACGTTCATGACGGCGCTCAGCGAACAGGGCTTCATCGGCGCGTTCATGTTCCTGGTGCTGTGGTGGTGGTGCGCGAAGACCAGCTTCAGTCTGCGCAACTACACGCACAAGCTCGCCGAACCGCGCTTTGCCGGCGACATTGCCGGAGTGGCGGCCGCGCTCGCCGGCATCTTCATCGCGGGAATCTTCGTCGACTACCTGAAGGCAGAAGTGCAGGTCTGGATGACGGCGCTGCTGGCGGCGGCGGCCACCATGGAGGCTCGCAAGTCTGTCGCACAAACGAAACCTGCGGTGTCAGCAGCCGAACCAGCAGCGGCTCGCGCGCTGAGCACGCGAGTGCAACAGCGATGACGGCGGTGACCGCAGATCTGCCGCGCATCCCGATCCTGCCCGTGCTCTCGTGGCACGAGCTGGCCGGCGCGCCGCGCGCGCGCGCGAATGGCGTGCTCGGCATCGGCGCGCCACAACTTCTCAACAGCGGTGCTGCCGCGATCAGGGCTGCCCTCGAGCTCGCGGGCGTCGGCTCGGGCAGCAGCGTGCTCCTGCCTGCGTTCAATTGTCCGGCCATGGTCGACGCCGTCGTCTCGGCCGGTGCGACCCCGCGTTTCTATCGCATCGCTGCGGATCTCGCGATTGGCGTCGCGGAGGTCAGCGCGGCGTTCAACGACGACACCCGCGCTGTGCTCGTGCCGCACTTGTTCAGCCGGGTGCAGGACTTACTGCCGATCAAGGAGCTGTGCCAGCAACGCGGCGCATTGCTCATCGAGGATTGCGCGCATGCGATGTTCGGTGCGCTTGGAGCAGTCGCAGTCGGCAGCGTCGGGCATTTCGCCGCGGCGAGCCCGCGCAAGTTTCTGCCGCTCATGGAAGGCGGTTTGTTGACGAGTGCATCGCGCCCGGTGACCGTTCCGAACGGCGTACCGCGTCCGGGTCTCGTGCGCGCCGCGCGGCTCGCCTTCGATGGCGTGGACGTCGCCGCCCGATTCGATCATTTGCGCGGCCTTCAATCGGCCGTGAAGCTGCTGAAGACGATCGCACGCTCCGGCGCGGTAGTGCCCGACACGAGCGCCGTGCAAGCCAGCGCTACGGTTGCACCAAGCTCGAAGATCGAGATCTCGCACGCTGCCGCAACGACGCGAGTGCTGTTGCGCCGGTCTTTGACGCAGGACGCGATGCAGCGGCGCGGCGAGAACTACGATTACCTCGTGCGCAATCTGCGGCATGTGGCCGGCGCGCAGATTCTGGATGCAACTGATCCGCGCACCACTGGCACCGTTCCCTACATGGTTGCGCTGCTGCTCGATCAGCCGGGGCGGCAGTTCGACGAGCTCAAGCGACGAGGCATGCCGATGTGGAGATGGGAGTACAGCGTGCGCGGGGTATGTGATGTGACCGACTGGTATGCGCAGGCGCTGGTGCAGCTGCCTTGTCATCAATCGCTGCGTCGCGCGCAGCTCGACTGGATGATCAAGTGCGTGGACGAAGTGTTCGGCGCGACCCGGCGGCGCTCGACCAGTGCGGACGCGCGCCCCGAGCCTGCGAGCGGATCGTCGGCGGGCGCACTGACGCGGGGGCATGCATGAGCGGCGATGCGCATTGGACGATCGCCGCGTCGCAGGAGGTCGATGAGCGCTGGTGGGCCGACTGGGATCGGCTCAACGACACGCATCTGCAGTCGCATCCGCTGCTGAGCTCGCGCTGGGCCCGCAATCTGGCCGCGTCTTTCGGCTCGCAAGATCTGCGCTTCGCGCGATTGAGCCGCCGCAACGGCGAGCCGCTCGCGGCGACGATCCTGCAGCCGAATGGTTTCGGCCGCTGGCGCGTGTTCTGCCCGGCACAGGCGGCGGTCGCGCTGCTCGTGTTCGATCGCTCGGTCGCGGACGGCATGCAGTGGCTGCAGCGCCTGTTGCGGCGGATGCCCGGGATCGGGCTGGTGCTCGACGTGCCGTACCAGGACGAGCCGTATTCGTGGGTCGAGACGGCGCCGCACGCCTGTCTGCATCGCGTCAGTCTCGGTACGACGATCCGCATCCGCGCACCCGAGGGCCTGGACAAGTACTGGGCCGAGCGGCCGAAGGAATTGCGCGACAACGTGCGCCGCCGTCAGCGCAAGGCCGGCGAGGAAGGAATCCAGTTCCGGCTGGCCGCCGTCACGGAGCCAGCGTCGATCGGCGCGGCCGTCGACCGTTACGGCCAGCTGGAAAGCAGCGGCTGGAAAGGCAAGGAAGGCACGGCGCTGCACCCCGACAACGTCCAGGGGCGCTTCTACCGCGCGATGATGGAGGCGTACGCCGCGAGCGGCGATGCCGGCATGTTCGAGCTGTGGAATGGGGAGCGGCTCGCCGCGTCGCGCATCGTGATCCGCGGGCCGACGATGTACGTGATCCTCAAGACGACATTCGACGAGAGCTTGCGCAACTTCGCTCCCGGCCATGTGCAGCTCTACGAGATGTTCCGCACGATGCTCGCGGACCAGCAGCGCGTGGTCGAGCTGTACACGAAAGCGACGCGCGACTGGTTGCTGTGGGCGACGGATACGCGCTCGATCGACGACGTCAGCGTCTATCGCGGCGGGCTCGTAGGCGAGCTGGTCGCGCGGCGGCGCAAGCGCAAGGATGCCGCGGCGCCGGCGCCGGCCGCTGCGCCAACGGAAGGCTAGCGTTTCGTCCGAGTGCGATCGCCAGCGCCCGACGGCGGTGCGGCGCTGATTGCATGCGGCAGGCCGAACGTCAGCAAGTCGCCACCCGCCGGGATCGATACGAACTGCTCGCCGTTGGCCTCGTAGGTCATCGGGCTGCCCAGAATGATTCCGCCGGTTTCGACCGACCACAACAAGTTGCCGTCATCGATATCCAGCGCGAAGAACGTGCTCTGATCGCTGCCGAACACCACGCCGCCGTCGGTCGATACGAGACCCGGCATGAAGTTGTCGTTCAAACGCGGCGTATGTCGGTGTTCCCACACCAGCTCGCCGGTGTGTGCATTCAGCGCACGGACGGCAGTGTAGAACGCGCGACCGCTTGCCCTCGGCGGGCTGAAGAATGACGGGAAGTAGACCATGCCCTGCTCGAGCACCGGCACGATCAGCAGATCGCGCGCCGGATAGTACGTCGGCGACGACCACTGCGTGCCGCCGACATTTCCTGGATAGAGCAACCGTCCCTCGTTCCCCGCAGCGGCAGGCAGCGGCAACGGTCGTCCGCTCTCGCTCAAGCCGGGCGTCCAGGTCACCTGCACGAAGGGCTTGCCGAGCAGGTACGTGCCCTTCTCGCGGTCGAAGACGTAGTAGAAGCCGTTGCGATTCGCCCATAGCAGCCGCTTCTCGACGCCGCCCCCTGCCGGATAGTTGACGATGACGGGAATCTGGTTGGCGCCCCAATCCTTGTTGTCGGCGGGCACGAACTGAAAGTGCCATACCAGCTCGCCGGTCGTGCCGCGCAAGGCCACCGCGGAGTTCGTGTACAGATTGTCGCCCTTGCGGACGTTGGCATCGTAGTCGGGCTTCGGATTGCCCACGCCCCAGTAGAGCAGGTCGAGCTCCGGATCGTACGACCCTGCCAGCCAGGCGGGACCGCCGCCCTTGCGCCACGAATCGCCTTCCCAGGTTTCATGGCCGCGCTCGCCCGGGCCCGGCACGGTGTTGAACCGCCAGCGCTCCTTGCCCGTGTTGACGTCGAAAGCGACGATCGCGCCGCGGCCGACTTGCCGCGTCGAAGTGCCGATGACCACCACGTCGCGAAACGCGAGCGGCGCCGCGGTGATGTAGTAGACGGTGTGGTCCGGCTCCACCGTCGCTTGCCACACCTGTTTTCCTGTGGACGCTTGCAGCGCGAACATCCGCGCATCGGCCGACGCGTAGAAGATCTTGTCGCCGAGCAGCGCGAGGCCGCGATTCTGACTGCCGAATTCGCCGCCGAGCTTGTTCAACGGCTCGCAGCGCCAGCTCCACACCGTACGGCCGGTCGTCGCGTCGAACGCCTGCACGTTACAAGGCGGGATGGAGACGAACATCAAGCCGTGGTTCACCAGCGGCGTCACTTCCAGCGGCGGCGAATTGTCGAATTGATGATTCCACTTCAGCGTGAGTTGATTGACGTTGCTGCGATCGATCCCCTGCAGCGAGCTGTGTCGGGTGCCGGTGTAGGAGCCGGAATAGGTCAGCCAGTCCGCATCGGGCTGTGCTTTCGCGGCGATGGTCTCGTAGGACGCGGAGACGTCGATGACCGGACGCGCCGCTTCAGCGACGTTGTTGTTGCCGGCCGCGCCGAGCGAGCGGACGAAAGAAATGACTTGCCAGCGCTGCGTCTCGCTCAAGTCGGGCGTGGCGGCCATGGCCGTGTTCGCGACCCCATCGCGGATCGTGCGATACACGGCCCAGTCGCTGTCGCCGTGCTTGAAATCGCGCCCGACCAGCGCCGGCGCAATCTGGCTGCCGCCGCCGTCCGGTCCGTGACACGACGAGCACTTGTTGAGAAACAGCACCGCGCCGCTCGCGACGTCGCGGTCCGAGAGCTTCGCGTTCTTGATCACCGCGTACGGATTGCGCCGCTCGATCAGGTCGGTCATGACCTGATCGGAGCCAGGCATCATGTACGCGACCACTTCGCTCAAGCGGATGTCGGGAATCCTGCCGCCGATGTGCAGGGCCAGCACCTGGATGCGCCAGCGAAGCTGTGGGATCGCGACGCACGCGATTACTGCCAGCGCAATACATGCCGCGAACGCGAACAACAGGACACGACGAGAGCGCGTGGCGGATCGGACCGTCATCAGTGAGTCTCCTGCTGCTTCGCGACTACGTCTGGGCCTTGTGGTTCAGGTTGTGCCAGGCAGAGTGCATCGTAAGGCCGATCATGCGGTTATGGCATTGACCGAGAGGGTAGCTGACGCTGTGAGAGCACACCATCGAGCAGTTCACCGAGTGAGCGGGTCGTTGCACGTCGGGAGAAGCCCAGGACGCGGCCGCGCTCGACCGGCTCTATGGAATCGGCACGCAGCTCGGCCAGGAAGCCCGGCAGCAGCTGCTTGATCGCCGCACGGTCGTGCAGCGAAACGATGTGCCGGATGCCGAAGTCGGCGAGCAGCCGGCCGGTGTCGCCTGCGGGCTCCGCGAGTCCGAGCACGGGGCGTCCCGCGTAGAGGTATTCGTAAACCTTGGCCGGCACCTGCTGATTGCAGTTGCTGCCCTGGAACACCATGCACGCATCCACCGCGCTCATTTCCGCCAGCGCTTCCTTGTATGGGACCGGCGGCAGCAGTCGAACGAGATCGTTCAAGCGGAACTGCTCGAGTCGCGGCGCATACAGCTCGTCGTGACCTGTTGCGCGCAGGCGGAACTCGACGTCCTCGGCGCGCAGCGCGCCTGCGTCGCGCAACTCGGCAACGGCGGCGAAGAACTCCAGCGGATCGCGCTCGCTCGGATAGAGAACACCGCTGTGCAGTAGCGAGAGTTTGCGGCGCTCGGGTCGCGCCGCGGGCGGCGTGCCTGTTGGCGCGGGAAACAGCTCGTCATCGAAGCCATTGGGAATGACGACGATGTTCGCCGCGGGAAAAGCGGGGAAGCGCTCGCGATACAGTTCGGCCGTGCCGGCAGTAGTTGCAATCACGCGCGCCGCATTCGCGAACACGTGTTGCTCGATGCGCTGATACGCGCGCTGCAAGCGCGGCTCGGGAGGATAGCCCTCCTGTGCCATCGGATCGCGGAAGTCGGCGACCCACGGCAGGCCCGACCACTTGTGCACCAGATGGCCGAGGTAATGCGCCGAGGCGATCGGATACGTGCTCATGATGACGTCGGGGCGCCACTGCCGGATCACGCGCCGCGCGCGCAGGAAGCCGCCGGCGATCCAACTCTGCCAGCGATCCGGCACCGCTAGAGCTAGCGGATACTTGCCCGCCAGCGACAGATGCCGGCGCGTATCGAACGCAGCAGCGCGCTCGACACGCACGTGCGGAGGAATGATGGCGAGATTCTCGGCGCGGCTTTCCGGATAGGCGCGCGGGTGCGCCGTCAGCACGGTGACTTCCCAGCCGCAGTCGCGCAGGTATTTGGCGAATGCGAGCGTGCGCGTTACGCCCGTGCTGCCTTGGATGGGCGGGAAGTGAAAGGCGATAAGCAGCAGTCGGCGCGCGGAACCGCTCACTCGCCCTGCGGCCACTTGTCGAGCCGGACGAGCTTGTTCCTCAGGCCCGGTAGCGGATAACCGAGCTCGTAGGCGCGCTTGGCGCGCTCCACGGCGCTGTCGTAGTCCTTCATGTCGACCAGCAGCAGGCCGAGGTTGTAATTGATCTCCGACGATTTACCCTCGGTGGCCGCGTCGCCGCGCATCAGCACTTCCTTCGCCTTATCGAACTGCTTGCGGTCGCGATACATGACGGCGAGCGCGGAGTAGGGGCCCGCAGCCGTCGGATGCAGCGTGATCGCCTGTTCGAGCGTGTCTTGGGCGCAGGCGTTATCGTCGGTGGCCTGGCAGACCTGCGCGAGCGCGATCATGACGCTGGTCGCGATCGGATGCTGCTTGTCCAGGCGATCGTAGGTAAACCTGACTTCCGCCATCGCCGTGCGCAGGTCGAAGCGCTTCGCTGCCAGGTCGCGCTCCATGCGCGAGCGATTCAGCCAGATGATGCCGGCGCAGTAGTGATGCAGCCGCTCGAACGTGTCCCAGCCGATGTCCGCGATCTGCTGGTCGACGATGCTCTGTGGAAACTGGTTCGCCCACGGCTGTTGCCTGCCGATGTCCGTGGTGACGTAGCGTGCCTGGCAGTGACGCGGCCATGCCGCGAACTCACTGGTGGTCGGCACGAACTCGTAGGCATGCGCGCTCGCGCAAAAGAAAGCAGCGAGGAGCAGGGTCAATCGCGTGAGTAATCTGAGTCGCGCCATGGATGTGCGGGGCCGCGCAGGATCGACCCCGAATCTAGCGCGACTGTACCGCCTTGGCCAGTGTCCTTACCGCCGCTGGCGGCAGGACACGGCTGCGAGTTGCTACGTTTGCGACTTAATTCGCCTAATTAATTCGCAGAGACGTCCGTCGGCGGGTTCGGGTGCTTGACTGGCCCGCCGCCCGGAATGCGGTAGGCGTACACCGGCCCGTTTACCTGATTGACGACGACGGCGATTTCCATGTCGTCGTAGCGCGCCAGACGGAAGCGGTTGTAGACGCCCGTGCCCTGATCCTGCGGCGTGGCGCCGCCGCCGACGCTCAGGTTCGACCAGTTCCAGGTCCCGGTGCGCCAGTCGCTGCCGCTGAGCTTGACCTCGTACACGCCCGTGCCCTGACGCCAGTAGATGAACGCCTGGCGTGCATCTGACCATTCCCAACCGGCCGCGCCGGAGCGCGAGGGGATCGAGCCGCCTTGCCGCAGAGTGACCGCGTCGTTGCCCGGATTCTTCAGGTCGATGCCGCGGATGCTGTCGTCGTGATTGAACAGCGTCACCGCCAGCATGTCGTGCACCGGATCGATCGCAGCGCGGCTGTCGAGCGCGGAGAATTTCGCCGAGAAGTTGGTCCAGGAGCCGGCCGTGCCGTTGCCGTTCATCGTGTATTTGACGAAGTTGCCGCCGGAGTCGCCGCCTTCGCCCCACCACGCATCGCGCGACCGGTCATAAACGGCCCAGCCGCCATAGACCAGGAAGCCGCCGCTGTCCTTCGGACCCGAGCGCCACTTGCCGGTGCTGAGATCGAACAGGACCGGGGTCGTCGCGTTCGACGGCGAGTTGCTGACTTGTGTCATCAGCGAGACGAAGCTGTTCGAGCCCGGGTGGTAGCCGGCGAAGCCGTAGCTGTGCGGCACTGAAGGCGAGCCGTCCGGCCACAGGCCGCTGCTGTTCGCGGGAAAGCTGATGTTCTGGTACGGATTCGACAGGCGCCGCCAGCGCTGCGTGGCGAGATCGAATGCGTACACCTCGTTGCCGTAATAGTCCTGGTGGCCGCCGCCCCACGTGATCAGCGACCCCTTCGTGCCAAGACCAGTGGCGAGTGCGCCGCCGCTCCAAGCCCCTACCACACCGGCCTGACCCGTGTTGCCGTTGTAGGCCGGAGCGCTCGGATAGCGTGAATTCGTCGACGCGTCGTTCGCCGGATCGACATCCGCCATCGTGTTCTGACTGATCGCCGCCCAGGTGCCGGGCGTCATGCTCTGTGCCCACGCTGGCGCGGCACCCATGCTTTGCGCGTGTGCGCCCTGCACTGCGAGCACACCGAGGAGGAGCAGCAGCGGGAGCTGGGCGAGCGACTTGCGGAACATGTTCGGGAGTTTCTGCATGACTATTACCGTATTAAACCTGCGGGCAGGGGATGAACTGCTTCGAGAAGATGACCTGCGCGTAGCGGTGATAGAACTGTTGCGGGAAGTTGGCGTTGTTGTTGTAGCCACCCAGGATCAGCGCCTGCAAACCGTTGCGCGCCTCATAGGCGCTGTTGCCGTATTCCTGATTCCAGATCTTGGTGTAACTGGTCTGGCCTGGGTGCGCGGCCCACACCTCCAGCAGCGTGGCGTTGGCACCGCTCGTGACGTTCTTCTGGCCGAGACGAAGATGGAACAACAGCACATCCCATCCGCCGCTATACGACCAGTCGGTAGCTGACGAGCTTCCCGGTTGAATGCGGTCGCCAGGCTCTTCCTGGTCGAGCGCGTCGAATGAGCCGATACCGTTGACTCCGAGCGAATACGCGCGCAGGTAGTTCTTGTTGCCGTCATTACCGCTCGGGCCGTACGACATGAACACGTGTTCTGCGTTCGACAGCGACTGTTCGCCTTCGGCGGTGGTGAACCAGATGAACTTGCCGGTGATGAACGCGGAATTGCCGCCGGTGATGCGGCGGGGGTCCATTTTGCAGACGACCTGCAGATAGAAGTCCGTGCCGTCGAAGTGCGACGGATCGGCGGCGGCATAGCTCGGATGCCCATACCACCCCGTGTTGGTGTTGCCGAGCTGATTGCGATCGGACGAGTTCCAGGGGCGCGCCCCAATCGTGCCGCCTGCTCCCGGGTCGTTCGCGCTCTTGCCGTTGCCAGGAGCGACGAACGGCGAGAACGGACGCCACCAGTACGAGCTCTGCCCGGACCCACCTGGGCCAACGAGCACTTCCAGACACGAGCCGCTCGCCAAGCCGTCGGTAGTGTTCCGACGCAGGCGCGGGGCTTCGCCGCCCGTGGCGTTCGGATCATTGCCGATGCCCGCGGACCAGCGGAAGGCGTTCACTTCCGCGTCGCTGCGAAAGTCATGGAACCACACCACGCCGGGCTGCGGATTGCCCGGATCCTGGCCGCTTCGCAGGCGCCAATCGGCTTCCATATTCCCGCTGGTGCAGGTGGTGTTCGCCGTCGTGCCGCCCTCGACCGACAGAGTCGACGGCGGGCACGGGCGACCGTAAGCGAGTACCGGCAACAGCGAGCCCGTCAGACCCGCGGACGTGATGAGAAAATCTCTGCGCTTCATTTATCGAGGTTCCTCGTACAGGCGCACGAAGTGTGCCTGAGAGCTGTTTCGCAATAGTTAGGATGAAGGATGAATCATCGAGTCGGCGTGTGCCACTGTCGCTGCGTCCATACAGCTTGACGGCCGAGACTGTGACGAACGTCACACTGCGGCGTCGCCGCGTAAACGCGGCTCATTCTGTAAATTTGCGCTTGAGCGCTCGCCGGCTAGACCAGGACCTCGCCGGGCTCGGGATGGCTCAGGAAGCCGAGCGGGCTCGCGGAGCGTCCGTAGGCGCCGCTCTGTAGGACGACGATGAGATCGCCGATGTCTGCGCGCGCCAGATCGGCGCGATCCGCGAGCAGATCGAGCGGCGTGCACAGCGGCCCCACGACCGACGCTGTCTCGCGCGCTGTGCCGCGCACCCGGTTGCCGACGACGACGGGATAGTTCTTGCGCAGCACCTGCCCGAAATTGCCGGACGCGGACAGGTGATGATGCAGACCGCCGTCCGTGATCAGGAACACGCTGCCGCGCGAGATCTTGCGGTCGGTGACGCGGCACACGTACAAACCGGCCTCGCCGACCAGATAGCGACCGAGCTCGATCACGAGTTGCGCCTCGGGCAGCAGGGCCCGCGCGCGCGGCACGAGTGCAGCGAGATGCGTCGCGATCGGCGCGATGTCGAGTGGACGCTCGCCGGGAAAGTAGGGGATGCCGAAGCCGCCGCCGATGTTCAGGATGCGGACCGGCGCCGCCGCGGACTGCGCGAGCTCGCTCGCGAGCTGCACCGCCTTCTGCTGCGCCTCGATGATCGCTTCGGCGCGCAGGTTCTGCGAGCCGCTGAAGATGTGAAAGCCGACGAACTCGAGGTTGCCGCCGCGCAGACTCGCGAGCACGTCCGGAACGCGCTCGGCATCGATGCCGAACTGCTTCGGGCCGCCGCTCATCTTCATGCCGGAGGTTTTCAGCTCGAAGTCCGGGTTCACGCGAATCGCAATTCGCGGCCGCGCGCCGGTCTCGGTTGCGATCGTCGCGAGGCGCGCCAGCTCCGTTTCCGACTCGACGTTGATCACGATGCCCGCGCGGACTGCCTGCCGCAGCTCGGCCAGTGATTTGCCGGGACCGGCGAAGCTGATGGTTGCGGGCGCGGCGCCTGCGGCGAGCGCGACATCGAGCTCGCGTCCGGAGGCGACGTCGATGCCGTCGACGAGCTGTGCGAAATGACGCACGACGTCGGGCATCGGATTCGCCTTCATCGCGTAGTGAAGATGCAGCTCGCGGGGAAGCGCGGCACGCAAGGCAGCGACGCGATCGCTCATGTAGCGCCGGCTGTAGATATACAGCGGTGTCTGTCCCGCCGCGCTGACGATGTCGGTAAGCGGTCGGCCGTCGACCAGCAACGTGTCAGCTGCCACCTCGAAAAAGGGATGAGCAGAGTGTTGCGGCAGTTCCAGGCTCAAGGCTTTGCTTCCCGGAAGAGGTCCTTGAATTCCGCGGCGAGCTTCGCGCGGTCGTATTTGCCGTTGGGATTGCGCGGCAACGATTCACGGAAGGCGATGTGATGCGGGACCATGAACTGCGGCAGCGTGCGCTTGCAGGCGAGCAGCAGTGCGTCTGCATCGGAGCTGGCGCCGGGAGCAGGCGTTACTACGACGACGATCGCGTGGCCGAGCGTCGGATGCGGCACGCCCATCGCCGCGGCGTCCGCGACCAGGCCCGTCGCGAACACGACTTCTTCCACCTCGGTCGGACTGACGCGGTAACCGGAAGTCTTGATCATCTCGTCGCGACGGCCGACGAAGTACAGGAATCCGTCCTCGTCCATCCGCACTGTGTCGCCGGACCAGACCGCCATCTCGGTGAGCACCAATCCTGAAAGCGTGCCCGGCGCGGGCTTGAATCGTTCCGCCGTCTTCGCCGGGTCGTTCCAGTAGCCGAGCGAAACCAGGGAGCCGCGATGCACGAGCTCGCCCGGCTCGTTCGGCGCGCACGACTCGCCGTTCGGACGCACGACCAGGATCTCGGCGTTCGGGATCGCCTTGCCCATCGACTCGGGCCGACGGTCCGCTTCCTCGGGCGGCAGATAGGTCGAACGGAATGCCTCGGTGAGGCCGTACATCAGATAGGGGAGGGTGCGCGGCAGCGCTGCGCGTAGCTTGCGCAAGGTTGCGACCGGCATGGCGCCGCCGGAGTTGGTGAAGTAACGCAGCGAGTCGCGTGCCGCCTGCGGCCACTCGAGATCCGCGAGCTGAGCCCACAGCGGCGGAACCCCGGCGAGGCCGGTGACGCGCTCGCGCGCCGCCATGTTCACGACGTCCTTCGGGAACAGGTAGTCCATCAACACGACGCTCGCGCCAACGCTCATCGAGGTCGACAGCTGACTGAAGCCGTAGTCGAAGCTGAAGGGCAGAACGGCCAGCAGCCGGTCCTCAGGCACATTGCGCAGATACTCGGCGACGCTGAGCGCGCCGGTCACCATGTTGCGATGACTGAGCACGACGCCTTTCGGCTTGCCGGTGCTGCCGGACGTATAGAAGATCGAAACGATATCGGTGTCGATCACGCGGTGCCGCGCCGTCTTGCCCGCCACCTTCAGCAGCGCGTCCCACGTGTGCGAGGCGAGTGCAGTGCCCTTGGCTTCGTACGCGGCGCTACCGACGCAGACGAGCGCACGCAGGTCGGGGCAGTGCGCGAGAATCTCCGACAGCCCGCTCGCGCGCTCCGGCGAGGTCACCAGCGCGCGCACGTTGCAGTCGCGCAGGATGTGCGCGACCTGGTCGGGCTTGAGGATCGGATTCACAGGCACGAACGTGCACCCGGCGGCCGCGGCGCCGAAGAACGCGATGACCGTTTCGTGCTGCTTCGGCAGGTACACCGCAACCCGATCGTGGCGGGCGAGGCCGAAGCCCAGCATCGCGTCGGCGAACGCATCGATGGCCTGCGCGAGCGCCGCGTAGGACAGCGACGTGTCCTTGTAGCGCAAAGCGATTGCGTCCGGAGTGCGTTCGGCCGCGCGGAGCGGGAGCTGGTGGAGGAGCTGCGACATCGATGCCTGGTTCCCGAAATACGTCCGGCGCGAAGGCTAACCTACGGGCGCCTTCGGAGCCATGTACTGGACGTCATAGTCTTCTGGTCGAAAGCGGCCAAGGCCCTTTCGACGAGGCCGTCAAAAGGCGCGACTTTTGCCGGCTCGTGTGCGTGTGACATGTGTCACATGAGCGAGCCGCTCGAAGGTGCAGTAAAGTGCGGCGCCATGCGCAAGCTGAAACTGGACCTCACGCCGGCAGCCACCGTCCTGTGCATCGGGGCGCATTGTGACGACATCGAGATAGGGTGCTCGGGAGCGTTGCTCGAACTGCAGCAACGCACCCCCGGCCTCGCTTTCCACTGGGTCATCTTCTCGAGCGACGGCGAGCGCGAGCAGGAATCGCGCGATGCGGCCGAGCGCATGCTGGGGTCGGCGCCCGCCTGCACTGTCGACGTGCAGCGTTTCCGGGGCAGTTACCTGCCGTTCGAGGGTGCCGCGGTGAAGGACTACTTCGAAACGATCGCCGCCCGGGTCAAGCCCGACGTGGTCTTCACCCATTACCTGGAAGACCGCCATCAGGACCATCGCCTGCTGGCCGAGCTGACCTGGAATACCTTCCGCCGCCACCTGATCCTCGAATACGAAATCCCGAAGTACGAGGGCGACCTCGGGCATCCGAACGTGTACGTGCCCCTGGCGAAAGCCGTGGTGGAGCGCAAGGTCGACATGCTGATGGAAAGTTTTCCGTCACAGCACCAGCGCTCGTGGTTCAGCCGCGACTTGTTCCTCGCCCATCTGCGCCTGCGCGGCATCGAGTGCAACGCCGAGTCTGGATTTGCCGAGGCTTTCCACGCCCGGAAGCTGACCCTGTGATTTGGCTCCCACTGTGCTGCGGCACGGTTGGCTACGATACGAGTTGGACGCTGGGCCTTCAGGCCAGTCCTATCCGACTGCGAGTGTCGGCTAAACTGACATCCTTCCGAATTACGACAAGAACCTATGCATCGCCTGAGCAAGATCATCCCGCTTGAAGAGCTGCTGCGCGAGGACCTCGACTCCATCTGCACCGACCTTGCGAGCGAGTTCCGGACGATGGGCGGCGGCCGCCTGTTGATCACCGGCGGCGGCGGCTTCCTCGGCTACTACCTCGTGCAGAGCGCGTTGCACTGGAACAAGACGAAGGCCGGCGGGGCGCGCATCAACGTCACCGTGTACGACAACTACGCGCGCGGCGTGCCGACGTGGCTGGAGGCGTTGCGTGGCGATCCGGACCTGCAGCTGGTCCGTCACGACATGACGCTGCCGTTGCCGCGCGACATGGGCCATTTCGATTGGATCATTCACGCCGCGGGCATCGCCTCGCCGATCTTCTATCGGAAGAATCCGCTCAAGTGCATCGATGCCAACATCATCGGCCTGCGCAATCTGTTCGACTACGCCGTGGCCGAGCGCGATGCCGGCCGTGCGCTCAAGGGCTTTCTGTTCTATTCGTCGAGCGAGATCTACGGCGATCCGCTGGCGAGCGCCATTCCCACGCCCGAGACCTACCGCGGTAACGTGTCGTGTACCGGTCCGCGCGCGTGCTACGACGAGTCGAAGCGCTTCGGCGAGACCTTGTGCGTGACATTCGCGAAGCAGGAAGGCATCCAGACGACGATGGCGCGGCCGTTCAACAACTATGGCCCGGGCCTGAAGATCACTGACCGGCGCGTGTTGCCCGACTTTGCCGCCGACGTGCTGGCCGGGCGCGACATCGTGATGCTGTCCGACGGCAGCCCGAGCCGCACCTTCTGCTACGCGACCGATGCAATCGTCGGCTACTACAAAGTGCTCGTGCGCGGCGGCGCGGCCGAGGCCTACAACATCGGCATCGAAAAGCCGGAGATCACCATGGCTCAGCTCGCGCAGATGGTCGTGAAGGCCGCCGGCGAGCTGTTCGGCTACCGCGGCAAGGTCGTGCTCGGCCAGGCCCAGGAAGCCGACTATCTGGTCGACAATCCGAATCGCCGCTGCCCGATCATCACCAAGGCGCGCCAGGACCTGGGTTACGACCCGAAGGTGCTCGTCGACGAAGGCGTGTACCGCTCGCTGGTCTGGTACTACCACAATCAGGTCGCGGAAGCCGCGTAATGAACATCTCCATCGTCGGTACCGGCTACGTCGGGCTCGTCACCGGTGCGTGCCTGGCAGACTGCGGTCATCGCGTCGTGTGTATCGATGTCGATGCAGCCAAGGTCGCGCGCATCAACGCCGGCGAGGCGCCGATCTACGAGATCGGTCTGCCCGAGCTGCTGGCGCGAAACATCGGCAAGCGCTTGAGCGCAACGACTGACCTCGCGGCAGCCGTGGTCGCGTCGGACATCACGTTCATCGCCGTCGGGACGCCTGCGACCGATGGGCGCATCGATCTGCACTTCGTCGAGAAGGCTGCTGCCGATGTCGGCCAGGCGCTGCGCGCCAAGCGTGGCTACCACACGCTGGTCGTGAAGAGCACCGTCATTCCCGGCACCACCGATCGCGTCGTGCGCCAGGTCGCCGAGCGCGCATCGGGGAAGCGGGCGGGCGTGGATTTCGGCCTCGGCATGAATCCGGAATTTCTCACCGAAGGTCGGGCCATCGAGGATTTCGCGAATCCCGATCGCATCGTCATCGGCGGCATCGACTCGCGCACGCACGCGGCAATCGCTACGGTGTACGAGAGCTTCGCCGGCGTGCCGCGGGTCCTGACCAACAACGCGACTGCCGAGATGATCAAGTACGCCTCCAACTCGCTGCTGGCGACCATGATCTCGTTCAGCAACGAGCTGGCGAGGCTGTGCACTGCTGTTGGCGACGTCGACATCGCGGATGTCATGCGCGGCGTGCATCAGTCGCTGTATCTGACGACGCGCTCGCCTGAGAGCGAGCCGGTCACTGCCTCGATTTCGTCGTTCCTCGAAGCGGGCTGCGGCTTCGGCGGCAGTTGCCTGCCGAAGGACGTGACCGCACTGACGGCGCAGGGCAAGGAGCTCGGCGTGCAGATGCCGCTTCTTCGGGCCGTACTCGACGTGAACGCAGGGCAGGCGGACGAGATGGTGGCGCTCGTGAAGCGTCACGTCGCCGATCTGAGCGGCGTGCCGGTGACGGTGCTCGGCCTGGCTTTCAAGCCCGACACCGACGACGTGCGCGAGTCGCCGGCGTTCCGGATCATCCGCCTGCTCAAGCGTGCCGGTGCCAAAGTCACCGCCTATGACCCGATCGCGCGGCCCACGAGCCACGAGGACATGAAAGACGTGCGGCTTGCGGATTCGCTCGACGACGCGGTCAAGGGAGCGAAAGTCGTGGCGCTCGTCACGCGCTGGCGCGAGTTCGAGCGCCTGTCGCAGGTCCTCGACCGGCTCGGCAGCAAGCCGCTGGTCGTGGACGGACGCCGCGTGCTCAAGCGCGATCAATTCTCCGCCTACGAAGGGATCGGCTGGCGGCCCACCCAATCGACGGCGTCGCAATCATGAAGGTAGTGCTTTTTTGTGGCGGTCTCGGCACGCGACTGAGGGAGCACTCCGACACCATCCCGAAGCCGCTCGTGAATGTCGGCTACCGGCCGATCATCTGGCACCTGATGCGCTACTACGCGCACTACGGCCACAAGGATTTCATCCTCGCGCTCGGCTACCGCGGCCACCAGATCCGCGAGTACTTCCTCAACTACAGCGAAGCGATGTCGAACGACTTCACCCTGAGCAAGGGCGGCAAGCAGATCGACCTGCATTCGAGCGACATCCAGGATTGGCGCATCACGTTCGTCGATACCGGCATGCACTCGAACATCGGCCAGCGTCTGCTTCGCGTCCGCAAGTACGTCGAGCGCGAAGAGATGTTCCTGGCGAATTATTCGGACGGCCTCTCGGATGTGCCGCTCGACACGATGGTCGACGAGTTTCGCGCGAAGAAGCTGGTCGCGAGCTTCGCGGCCGTGCGCTCGCTGCAGAGCTTCCACTTCGTGCAGTCCTCGCCCGACGGACTGGTGACAGCCATGGGCCCGCTGAACCAGGACACCTGGATCAACGGCGGCTTCTTCGTGCTGCGGCCCGAGGTCTTCAACTACGTCAACGAGGGCGAGGAGCTGGTCGAGCAGCCGTTTCACCGGCTCATCGATCGCAACCTGCTCGGTACCTACCGGCACAACGGCTTCTGGCAGGCGATGGATACGTTCAAGGACAAGATCGCCTTCGATCGCCGGGAGGCGCGCGGCGATTGTCCGTGGGCCGTGTGGAACGGTTCGCTGCCTGCAGGCGCCGAGGAGCCTGAATGATCTTCACGCCCCTCGGGCTGGGCGGCGCTTTCCTCATCGCGCAGGAGCGCCGCAGCGACCACCGTGGGTATTTCGCGCGCGTCTGGTGTGCTGCCGAATTCGCCCGAGCGGGGCTCGACACCCACATCGAGCAGATAAACACCGGGTTCAGCCCCGCGGCTGGCACGCTGCGCGGGATGCACCTGCAGATCGGTGAGCACGCGGAAGTCAAAGTCGCGCGCTGCACGCGCGGCGCGGTGTTCGACGTCATGGTCGACCTGCGCAGCGACTCCCCGACCTTCTGCCAGGCGTACGCGACCGAGCTGACGGCCGACAACGGTCACATGCTCTACGTTCCGAAGGGCTTTGCGCACGGCTATCAGACCCTGGTGCCGGACAGCGAGCTGCAATATTCCACCTCGGCTGTCTATGCGGCGAAGAGCGCGCACGGCGTGCGCTTCGACGATCCGCGGTTCAAGATCAGCTGGCCGCTGCCGGTCAGCACGATCTCCGATCAGGATCGCGGCTGGCCGGACTTCGGGCCCGGCCATCCGGCGTTCGACTCATCGAGGGGCAGGTAGTGGCCGCTCGCGTTCTCGTCACTGGCGCATCCGGGTTCATCGGGATGCATTGCCTCAAGCCGTTGCTCGCAGCCGGCTACGAGGTGATTGCCACCCGCAATTCGACGCGCGCGCGCGCCGTCGAAGGCGTAACGTGGGTCGAAGCGGATCTGCTGCAGGCCAGCGGGCACGCCGAGCTCATGGCTCGCTTCCGGCCGCAGCTCCTGCTGCACCTGGCGTGGTATGTCGAGCCCGGCAAGATGATCGAAAGCGAAGAGAATCTGCGCTGGACCGCGGCGAGTCTCGAGCTGCTGCGGCAGTTTCGGGCACACGGCGGTGAGCGCTGCGTCTTCGGTGGATCGGGCTACGAATACGATTGGCGCTACGGATATTGCACCGAAGAGTTGACGCCGACGCGGCCGGACACGCTGTACGGCGCGGCAAAGAACGCACTCTCGGGAGCGATGCTGGGGTACTGCCGCTCCGTGGGACTGTCGGGCGCCTGGGCGCGAATGTTCTTCATGTACGGGCCGTTCGAGAATCCGCGGCGCCTGGTGCCGTCGGTCATCCTGTCGCTGTTGCGCGGCGAACCGGCCAAGTCCTCGCATGGCAAGCAGGTGCGGGACTACATGCACGTGCAGGATGTCGCGGACGGCCTGGTCGCGTTGCTCAAGTCGCCGGCGACCGGCGCTTTCAACATTGCTTCCGGCAACGCGACCTCGATTCGCACGATCGTGGAGCGCATCGGGCACATCATCGGCCGCCCTGAGCTGCTGCAGATCGGCGCACTGCCTGCGCGCGCCAACGACGTCGCGCTCGTGCTCGGCGATCCGGAGAAGACGCATCGCGAGATCGGCTGGCGCTCGAGCATCGACCTGGAGACGGGATTGAAAAACACCATCGACTGGTGGCGCAACGAATCTCAGGTAACCAAGTGACCACCTCGACTCCAATAGCGATTCTCGGATCCGGCATGGCGGGCTGCGGCGCCGCGCAGCGGCTGTTCGAAAACAGCGCGCCCTCGGTGATGTACGACAAGCACGGTTACTACGGCGGCCACACTTCGACGCACGCTTTCCCTGGCGGCTGGCTGTTCGACGAAGGTCCGCACGTCTCGTTCACCGCCGACAAGCGCGTGCAGGACCTGCTCGCGGAGAACATCGGCGGTCAGTTCCAGACGCTGGCGACGTACGTCAACAATCATTGGCGCGGGCACTGGATCAAGCACCCGGCGCAGGTCAACCTGCACGGGCTGCCGACCGACCTGATCGTGCGGATCCTGCGGGATTTCATCGCGGCGCAGAATCGCACCGACGTCAAGGTGAACAACTACGAGGATTGGTTGCGCGCCAGCTATGGCGACACCTTCGCCGAGACGTTCCCGATGGAGTACACCGTCAAGTACCACACGACGACGGCGGCGAACATGAACACCGACTGGATCGGCCCGCGGCTGTATCGCGGGAAGCTCGAGGAAGTGTTGCGCGGCGCGCTCGAGCCCAGTACCGCGGATGTGCACTACATCAGCGGCTTCCGCTACCCGACGCACGGCGGTTTCGTCAGCTACCTCGGGCCGTTCGTGAAGCGCACGCAGCTGAAACTGCAGCACGAGGTCGTGCAGATCGATCCGCAGGCGCGCACGGTGTCGTTTGCCAACGGCGCGACCGCGAATCACGAGCACATCGTGTCTTCGATCCCATTGCCCGAGCTGATTCCGATGATCAAGGGAGCGCCGCCGGATGTGTTGCGCGCAGCCGAGGCACTGGCCTGCACCGATGTCGTGATCGTGTGTCTCGGGGTCGATCGTCCCGACCTGATCAATGCCCACTGGACCTACTTCTACGACCGCGACGTTTTCTTCACGCGGTTGAGCACGCCGCACCTGCAATCGCCGAACACCGTGCCGCCGGGCTGCGGCAGCCTGCAGGCCGAGTGCTATTACTCGCGCAAGTATCGGCCGCTCGATCGCAAGCCCGAAGACTGCATCGACCCCTGCATCCGCGACCTGATTCGTACCGGAGTGCTGCGCGAGACGGACAAGATCCTGTTCAAGCACGCGATGCACATTCCGTACGCGAACGTGATATTCGACCTGGAGTGCGCACCGGCGCTCGCAACGGTGCACGGCTATCTGGACGACGTCGGCATCGCGTACTGCGGCCGCTACGGCGATTGGGCCTACATCTGGACCGATCAGTCGTTCGTGAGCGGCGAGAACGCCGCACAGCGCGTCCTCGACGGCACTCGCGGCCGTCGGCGCTGAGCAGCAGAGAGAACAGCAATGGCATTCAAGGCGGGAGACCTGGTCGAAGTACGCAGCGCTGCCGAGATTCTCGCGACTCTCGATGACAACGGCTGCCTCGACGGCATGCCCTTCATGCCGGAGATGCTGCAGTACTGCGGCCGTCAGTTCCGCATCTTCAAGGCTGGACACAAGACCTGCGACAGCACCTGGTACGGCGTCGGCCGCCGCATGAAGAACATCGTGTTTCTGGAAAATCTGCGCTGCGACGGCGTCGCGCACATGGGATGCGAGGCTGAGTGCCTGACTTTCTGGAACACCGCGTGGCTGACGCGCCCGGGCAAGCGCAGCGCCAGTAGCGTCGCCTCGACGCGCGACGAGCAATGGCTGCAGCGCACTGTGCATGCGGCGCCCGTCAACGGCAGTCCGCGTTTCCGTTGCCAGGCAACCGAGCACCTGCGGGCCAGCAAGCCCATCAAGTCGTACGACATCTGGCAGTACGTCGAAGACATCACCAGCGGCAACGCGAGTGTGCGCGAGGTCGTGCGTGCGGTGTTCCTGAAGTCGATCTGGCGCCTGCGCTTCCTCGGCGTCGGTTGGAGCGTGGCGACGCGGCTGTACGATCGGCTGCATCGCGCGATCTACGGCGGGCCCGATCCGCACGTCACCGGCCGCATTCCCGAAGGAAAACCGACGCCCGACGTGCAGCTCGCACTGCGCGCCGGCGAGCGCGTCTACGTGAAGAGCCTGGAAGAAATCACCGCAACTCTGAACACGCGCAATCGCAACAAGGGCCTGGCCTTCAATCCGGAAATGGCGCCATTCTGCGGCGGTGAGCATCAAGTGCATCGCCGGGTCACGCGCATCGTCGACGAGAAGACCGGCGAGCTGATCACGATGAAATCGCCGTGCATCACGCTCGAGAACGTGTACTGCGAGGCGCGCTACCATCCGGATGCGTTGCTGTGCCCGCGGCGGATTCCTCCTTACTTCCGCGAGGCGTGGCTGACGCGAGGGAAATCGCAGTGAGCGAGCCGCGGCCGACGGTGAGCATTGGCCTGCCGGTCTACAACGGCGAGCATTTTCTGCGCGGCGCGCTCGATTCGTTGCTCGCGCAGCGGTTCGCGGATTTCGAGCTGATCATCTCCGACAACGCATCCACCGACACCACCGGCGCGATCTGTGCCGAGTACGCGTCGCGCGATCCGCGCGTGCGTTACACGCGCCTGCCGCAGAACATCGGCGGCGTTGCTAACCACAATCATGTCCGTGAGCTCGCCCGCGGCGAGTTCTTCATGTGGGCCTCCAACGATGATCTCTGGCACCCGGACTACGTGCAGGCCTGCGTCGAGGTGCTGCGCAAGGATCCGCAGGTCGTGGTCGCTTACACGCGCAACTCGATCATCGATGCAGACGGGCGACACGTCCGCGACGTCACGCCCGGTCCGCCGCTGGATGCGGACGACGTGGTGGAGCGCTTTCGTCATCTCGTCGACATCTACCGCGCCATCGAGCCGTTCTACGGCGTGATCCGGCTGGACGTGCTGCGCCGGACGCGCTTGATGTGCGGCCACCCGGGATTCGATCGCATCCTGTTCGCCGAGCTCGGCCTGATGGGCAAGCTGCGGCAGGTGCCGCAGAACCTGTATCTGCGGCGGCAGCATGAAAACCAGTCGGTCGGCGCCTATCCTAGCCTGCGGTCGCGCTATCGCTGGGTGGACCCGAGCAAGCGCCGCCGGCTCGTCATGCCGCACTTCGAGTATCTGCTGTGGTTCGC
Organism: Steroidobacteraceae bacterium; assembly: GCA_035606615.1. Taxonomy (GTDB): domain Bacteria; phylum Pseudomonadota; class Gammaproteobacteria; order Steroidobacterales; family Steroidobacteraceae; genus Steroidobacter. The sequence continues at coordinate 8,247 of DATNFA010000020.1, read as the reverse complement.
GTCGGCCGCGCTGAAGTTCGCGCCGGGCTTCACGGCGAAGCGGCGCTGTCTCGGCTTTCTCGCGAAGTGGTGCTACTGGCACCACGATGAGCTGCTCGGCGACCTCTCGCTGCGGCCCTCGTAGAGCTGCCGTGGCCACCAGCGGCACCTCAATCCCGACGACCTCGGTCGTGATCGCCACGACCGCAGTGGCGGCTCGCGCGGCAGCTCTGCGCCGCTCCATTGCGAGCGTGCTCGCGCAGGAGCCGCGGCCTGCAGTGATTGTAGTTGTCAACGGCCTCAAGTACGACGCTGCGATGTATGAAGAGCTGAAGGCCATGCAGGCCATCACGCTCGTTTATTCCGAGGTGCCGAGTTATCCCGCCGCGCAGCGGCTCGGGCGATCGCACGTCGCCACTCCTTACTTCTGCTTCCTGGACGATGATGATGAACTGCTTGCTGGCTCCATTGCGGCACGTCTCGCGCATGCGCAAGCGCATCCCGACGTCGCTGCCGTCGTCGCGCGCGGCTATCGCTGCATCGACGGCGTCGACAAACCCGATGGCGCCGCGTTCCCAACCTCCGACTCCGAGTTACTCGTGAGTCTGCTGCGACACAATTGGCTCGCCTCACCGGCCGCGCTGTTTACGACCGAGCGGGTCGGCGTCGAGTTCTTCGACGGCGAGACCAAGTACTACGAGTGGACCTTGCTCGCCTTCCGCCTGGCCGCGGCCGGGCGGCGTTTCGGTTTCGTGGAGGACTACGGCTACCGGCTGCACGAGAGTCCTGTCTCCCTATCCAAGGAAGGTGGCAGCACGCTCGCGGTACCCGCAATACTGCATGCCTTGCAACGGTTGTCCTCGACGGCAACCGTGCGCAAGGAGATCGAGCGCCGCCTGACGCACGCCCACCATGACTGCTCCACGTTCGAGCTGAGACGCGGCAATCGCCGCCAGGCGTGGCGGCATCATCTTGCAAGCCTGAAAGGTCCGGGCGGTCTGCGCTATCTCAGCTATACACGGCATCTGCTGGCGGCTTCCTGATGTTGAAAAGCGTCGCATGGACGGTGGGTTTCCGCGTGCTGGATCGCGCGGCCGGCGTCATCAGCATGCTGCTGCTCGCCCGGCTGCTGCTGCCGGAGCATTTCGGCATCGTCGCCCTGGCGACGTCGGTGCTCGCGTTCGTCGAGCTGCTCGGCGCGCTCGGGCTCGACACGATCCTGATCCAGAAGAAGGATCCGACGCGCGAGCATTTCGATACGGCGTGGACGATTCAGCTCGGGATCGCATCGATCTGCGGGCTCATCCTCGCTGCGGCGGCCATCCCGGCCAGCTGGTTCTTCAACGAGCCGCGCATCACGCCGATCATGTACGTGCTCGCGTGCGCCACCTGCGTCGATGGGCTGCAGAACATCCGCATCGTCGAATTCCGCAAGCAGATGCGCTTCGACCGCGAGTTCGTCTACATGTCGATCCGGCGCCTGAGCGGCATCGCCGTCACGCTGACGCTGGCGGTCATCCTGAAAAACGAATGGGCCCTCGCGATCGGCATCCTGAGCGGCAAGACGATCGGCGTCATGGTCGGCTACTGGATGCGTCCTTACGTTCCGCGGCTCACGCTCGCGGCGCGCGGCGAATTGCTCGCCAAGTCGTGGTGGCTGTTCATGGCGAACCTCGTGCAGTTCGCGCGGGCGCGCTCCTCGGACATCCTGCTGGGTCGCCTTGCGGGAACCGCGGCCGTGGGCGCCTACGCGCTCGGCTCGGAGATGGCCACCATGGTGAGCAGCGAGCTCGTGGCGCCGATCAATCGCGTGGCGCTGCCGGAGTTCAGCAGCATCCCGACGCGTGAAGGCGTGCTCAGCCGCGTCGATCAGGTGACCGGTCTCGTCGCGGCGATTCTCACTCCGGCTTCGTTCGGCCTCGCCGCTTGCGCAGGGCCGATAGTCGAGGTGTTTCTCGGAACGCGCTGGGCGGCTACGGCCCAGGTGCTGCAGATCCTGGCTCTCTCGGGCTGGATCTCGGCACTCGGATCCAATCTGGGGATTGGCTTGTTGGCGCTCGGACACTACACCGCGAACGCGGTAATCCATGCAGTGGGCGCTGCGATCCTCGTGCCGCTGCTGATGCTGGGTGCCTATTATTCAGGACCCCAGGGCGTCGCCGTGGCAACGCTCGCGGCGAACGTGCTCACGGTACTGATCGCTATCATCGCCGCACACAAGCTCACCGGCTATTCACCGCTGGGCTTCGTGCGCCAGTGTTGGCGCCCGACCGTGGCGGCTCTCTTGATGTACGCGATCGTCAAGTGGGAGCTCGCGTACACCGCGACTCTGCACTTCGCCTCCATCGAGGCTGTGCGTCTCGTCGTCGCCGTGGCGACGGGCGCGCTGATCTATCCAACGGCATTGCTGCTGTTGTGGGTGATGTCAGGACGACCGGACAGCGGCGAACGGACTGCAATGAACTTGGCGGCGAAGGTGCTGCGCCGTCTGCGGCCGCGCTCGAGCGTCGCCAGCTGTGCGCCTTGAATCGTCACCGGTAGCGGCAACCGAACCTGCGATCGCTGCGGCCGGCGAGCGCAGGTCGGTTCCTCGACTCGTCTCTGTGGATGCCTTCCGCGGACTCGTCATGCTGCTGCTCGTCTCGGACACGCGGGGCGGCTTCTCGTTCTACGAGATGGCAAGGCGCTTTCCTGACGACCCGACGTGGCGAGCGCTCAGTGCTCAATTCAGTCATGTGGTCTGGAGCGGCGCTGCGCTCTGGGACCTGATCATGCCGTCGTTCGTGTTTCTGATCGGCATCGCGATGCCGCTGTCGCACGCGGCCCGGGTGCGACGAGGAGACACTGCCGGACAGATGGCGCTGCACACAGCGTTGCGCGTGATCACGCTGCTCCTGCTCGGGCTGACGCTGCGGCTGCCGATCCGCAGCAATGTCGATTTCATCTGGCCATTTCTGTTGTTGCTGCCCGGGCTGCCGCTCGAGGATTGGACGCGAGCTGCGCTGCGCCCGAGCAATGCGCGGCTGCCGTCTGTCGTGCATCTGGCGGTCTGGGCGATTGTCTTGGGCGCCACCGCCGTGCGGCTCGCGCTCGAGGTCGATCGCCTCGGGAACTACGATCTGGGTGCGCTGCTGCCGCAGGTGGCATTTGCCTACGCGCTCATCTACCCGCTCGTGCATCGGCCGCTGCGAGTCCAGGTGTGGGCATTCGTCGCAATACTGTTCGGATACTGGCTGGCTTTCGCGCTGTATCCACTGGACGCTGCTCACGTGTCGGTGCCGTACACAGGCTGGTTCGCGCACTGGAACATGAACGCGAATCTCGCCGCGGACTTCGATCTCTGGTTCATCAATCTGCTGCCGCGCTCGGTACAGTTCGTCGGCGACGATCACGGTTATACGACGCTCAACTTCATCCCCACGGCGGCCACGATGCTCATCGGCATGATGGTCGGACACTTCCTGCTGAAGGGTGGCCCCGCTCCCGCGCGAGTGCGCAAAGGCGTGACGGTCGCAGGTGTGTCGGCGCTGTTGGCCGGAGTCGTGCTCGGCACGTTCGCGTGCCCGATCGTCAAGAGCATCTGGACGCCGACCTGGGTGCTGTTCAGCGGCGGAATCGTCTTGCTGGTGTTTGCGCTGTTCTATTTCGTCTGTGAAGAGCTGCAGGTTCGCTCGGGCATCTGGCTCCTCGTCGCTGCAGGCAGCAACAGCATCCTGCTGTACGTGCTGGCATCGAACTACAAATGGTGGGTGCTCAATCGCTGGCACGACGTGTTGGGCGCGCACGTGTTCTCGGGTGCCTGGCAGCCGCTGCTCGAATCAATCGCGTTCATGGCGTCGGCATGGGCGCTCGCACTGGTGTTGCATCGATTCCGAATCTTCATCCGGCTTTGAGTGTCGATGGCGCTTACAAAATGCGATGCAATGTGTTCGATCGTTCGCGTATGCTGATGAAATTACAGGCTAATCGACCAGTGGTACGATCGATGCTGCAGTTCGGATCATCCCCATGAATCCACTGGACACCACCGCATGAGCGCTGTGCGCACGCCTGCCCGTTTTGAAGGCAACGAGTCTGCTGTTGCCCCGCCGGCGGCCCCGGAGTCCCTGGATGGGACGCCGGCGAAGTTGCGCACGACACCGCTCAACGCTTTCACGATCGACGTCGAGGACTACTTCCACGTAGCGGCGCTGTCGTCTGCGATCTCGCGCACCTCGTGGGAGAGCCGCGAGTTCCGCGTATCCGCCAGCACCGAGCGGCTGCTTGCCATGCTCGGCGAGCGGGGGATCTCCGGAACGTTCTTCGTCCTCGGGTGGGTCGCCGAGCGCGTGCCGGAGCTGGTGCGGCGGATCGCGGCCGCGGGCCATGAAATCGCCTGCCACGGGTATTCGCACCAGCTGATCTATACGCAGTCCCAGGAGACGTTCCGGGACGAGACCCGCCACGCCAAACAGTTGCTCGAAGATCTCATCGGCGAGCCCGTACGCGGTTATCGAGCGGCGAGTTTTTCCATAACGCCGAAGTCGCGCTGGGCGCTGGATACCCTGATCGACCTCGGGTTCGAGTACGACTCGTCCATCTTCCCGGTGCGCCATGACCGCTATGGCATGCCCGGCGCGGCGCGCTCGCCCGGCACGGTGGAGTCGCCCTCCGGCCGCAAGATCGTCGAGTTCCCGATGTCCACCGCCCTGTTCGGCGGCATCCCCGTTCCGGTCTCGGGCGGCGGCTACTTCCGGCTGCTCCCGTACCGCTTCGTGCGCGCCGGCCTGCGGCGGATCAACGAGCGGGACGGCATGCCGTTCACGTTCTATCTGCATCCGTGGGAGATCGATCCGCAGCAGCCGCGCATGAAGGTCGGCCTGCTGTCGCGAGTCCGTCACTACACCAATCTGGATCGCTGCGAAGAGCGCCTGAAGCGGCTCCTGGGCGAGTTCCGTTTCACCTCGATGCGCCGCGTGCTGCAGGCGAACGGCCTGCTCGCAGGCTGACCCTCGTCACCTCGAAGCAGGGTCCCGGGTCCGGGGCCAACGGCCTCTTTTTCCCATCCGCTTTCGTCGCCTTATGTCTGCTCGATGCGAGAACGAATGAGCCAGCCGTCGAGGTCTCTTACGCACGGCTCTGCGGCAGCGCGCAAGTGATTGTTTCAAGGGGGTGGCACAGCGCTTGCTTATACAACTCGACACGGCAAATGGGCCGGTTGGAAAAACCTGTAAGAACAGGACATAAGGAGCGAAAGTGAATCTTGTTAAATCGGCTCTGGCGAGTGCAGTGCTGCTGACGGCAGCAACGGGTGCGCACGCTACTCCAATAAACGGGGCCTCCCTTCAGAACATCATCAACGGGCTGTATTCGTGCGCAACCTGCTCGTCGGTCGGCCAGGCGCCCGACGTCGTGACCGGTCAGGCGGCTCCGGACGAAGCATGGGCGATCGAGGCTTCAGGCTCGTCCATCGCGACGATCGTGCTTGAGCTCGCCGGCTACGCCGATCAGAACATCCTCGGCGTGTACGACATCAATAACCCGTCCAGCAGGGTGCAGCTGTTCGGCGGCGCCGCGTCGTCGGGCAGCTCGGTCGCACTGAGCTTCGACGACACCGGCCTGGTGTACCGGAATTTCGGCTCTACCGGCGTCAGCTTCGCCGGCGGCTACTTCGGCTACTACCTGCAGACGCCGGACAACATCTTCTACTCGCAGGCGTTCCTGAACCCGGGCGGCAGCGATCAGATGGTTGCCTTCCAGGGCGATGGCGACCGCATCAAGCTGCCGACCAAGCCGGCTGGCATCTGGGGTCCGTCGAGCTACATCCTCGCGTGGGAAGACCTGCCTTACGGCGGCAGCGACCGTGACTTCGACGACTTCGTCGTCTATGTCGAGTCCGTCACCGCAGTTCCGGAGCCGGGCACCCTGGCATTGTTCGGCCTCGGCTTGCTCGGTCTGGGCATGGCCGCCGGACGTCGCAACCGCAGCGTTGGCGCGCAACGCTGATCGAGCCGAGCAGAAACCCCGCGCGGGCGGGGTTTCTGCCTTCCTCTCGCAGGTCTGTCGAGGCGCCTTACAACGGGCCCCGAGCAGCTGCGCCTTCCATCGTTCAAGTTGCTGAATACGCAACCTTTCCTAGTTCCGGCACGAACCCTGCACTAAGGTGGTACAGGAGCAGCAGCCATGATGGCTGCCGCAACGGAAAGTAGAGGAAGAAGAAAATGCGAGCACTCTTGAAGGCGATCGTGGCAACCGTGGCGCTGGCTGCCCCGCTTTACGCGAATGCGGTTCCGGTGGAATTCGATCTGGCTGGTGGGCCGAAGTCGTACGTCAAAGTGACGGACTTCGATCCTGGCTTCATCTGCCTGTTCTGCGGTATCGACGTCGACCTCAACAGCGGCCTGGGCAACTTGCACAGCTCGCTGGACGTCGGCCAGTCGTGGACCTTCGACTTCTTCGAGATCTCCTTCTTCGGCATCGGCGGCGGCACGGGCACCATCAGCGCCGCGCTGGGCTTCGATGCACCGACGGGCGCACCCACGGTCGGCGGTACGGGCAACGGCGGTTTCGCGACGTTCCTCGGCTTCATCACCGGCGGCAACCTGACGTGGAACAGCCCGGTCAGCTACTACACGCTGGCGGACGGCACGTCGTACAGCGTCGCGTTCAGCAACCTGTCCGGCCTGACGACCAGCACTGCGACCGTACGCGCCACGATTTCGCGCAGCGTACCGGAGCCGACGCCGCTGGCGCTGTTCGGCCTGGGCTTGCTCGCGATCGGACTGGCTCGCCGTCGCCGCGTCTAAGCAAAAATTCGACGCACATAAACAGAGAGCCCGTCGCAAGACGGGCTCTCTTTTTTTGCCTGGCCAGCTCGACGCTGAACGCTAGCGCTGCTTGAAGTCTTCCGGCGTCAGCTGGTGACGCGCGAGCAGCTTGTAGAAGTCGGTGCGGTTGCGCTTCGCGAGGCGTGCCGCCTGGCTGACGTTGCCGCCGGTGATCTGCAGAATCTGCGACAGGTAATTGCGCGTGAACTCGTCGCGCGCTTCGTCGAAGGAGGGCAGGCGCGTCGGGCCGCCGCCCAGCGCCGCCTGCACCAGCTCGGCGCTCATGATCGGACTGGTCGCCAGCGCGACGTTCTGACGCACCACGTTTTCCAGCTGCCGCACGTTGCCCGGCCAGTCGGCGCTGACGAGCAGCTCGACCGCTTCCGGCGCGTAGATGTGGCGTTGCTGACCGCTTTCCTGCGCGATCTTCTCGAGGAAGTGCGAGACCAGCAGCGGCACGTCTTCGCGACGCTTGTTGAGCGACGGCATCTCGATGTGCACGACGTTCAAGCGGTAGTAGAGATCTTCGCGGAAGTGCCCGCCCATGATGAGCTGCTTCAGGTCGCGGTGCGTGGCGGAGATGATGCGCACGTTCACCGTCGTTGCTTCGGTGCTGCCGACCGGACGCACCGAGTTCTCCTGCAGCACACGCAACAGCTTTACTTGCAGGCGCATCGGCATGTCGCCGATCTCGTCGAGCATCAACGTACCGCCGTCGGCGGCCTGGAACAGGCCACGATGCTCGCGGATCGCGCCGGTGAATGCGCCTTTGGCGTGACCGAACAGCTCGCTCTCGAGCAGGTTCTCGGCCATCGCGCTGCAGTTGATCGCGACGAACGGCCGGTTGCGACGCGGGCTCGCACGATGAATCGCGCGTGCCAGCAACTCTTTGCCGGTGCCGCTCTCGCCCGTGATCATGACGCGCGCGTCGGTGCCCGCGACCATGTGAGCCTGCGCCAGCCGCTCTTCCATGATCGCGCTGCGCGTGACGATCTCGCTGCGCCAATCTTCGGTCGTGTCGGCGAAGCCGGAAACCTTGAGCGCCTTGCCGACCTGATCGAGCAGTTCCTGCTTGTCGACCGGCTTGGTGAGGAATGCGAACGCGCCGCTCTGCGTCGCCTGCACCGCATCGGGAATCGTGCCGTGCGCGGTGAGGATGATGACGCGCAGCCCGGGCGCGCGGCTCTGGATCTCCTTGAGCAGGCCGATGCCGTCCATCTGGTCCATGCGCAAGTCGGTGATCACGAGATCGGGACGCACGCGGCCGAGCGCTGCGAGCGCAGCCGCGGCGCTCTCGACGGCGTCGACTTCGTAGTTCTCTGCGCGCAGACGGATCGTGAGCAGCCGCAGCAGCCCAGGATCGTCGTCAACGACTAGTAGACGAGCTTTGCGTTTCACTTGGGTTGGCATCACGACTGCCAGGGGGCGTGGGACTGCGTTCAATGATGGACCTCTCGATTTC
>DATNFA010000019.1:0-42182 GCA_035606615.1 Steroidobacteraceae bacterium | reverse complement strand
CGTTACTCGCCGAGTTGGGTTGATTGGGAACGACCGTCTGCTGCGGCATCGAGTTCGAAGGCGACGGTGGCGGCGATGTATTCGCGGGAGCCGGGGTCGGCGTCGAAGGCGGTGGAGAGGTGTTCGCCGGGGCCGGCGTCGGAGCCGACGGCGGCGGCGACGTGTTCGGCTGACGCACAGGCGTCTGCGTTCCAGGTGTAGTCGTTCCCGCGCTCGTCGCCGGCGCAGCAGACTGATTTTGCCCACCGCGCGCGGTCTGCGCCCCGCCCTGCGGCGTGCCCTGCGCCGCCGCGGCCGCGCTCCACACCATCGCGATACACGCTACCAGCAGCAGATTTTGACTACGCATGACGGCCTCCGTTTCGCAGCTCCTGACTGCAAAGAAACGGCCGGCCGTCTCGCGTGTTCCGCTAGCTCCTGGGCTTGCCCAGGAACTCCTCCTCCACGGCCTGCTCCAGCAAGTCGAATGGCAACGGTCCCTGCGCGACGATGAAGTCGTGATAGCGGTGCCTGTCGAAGCGCCCCGCCAGCGCGAGCTCGAGGCGCGTGCGCAAAGCGTTCAGGCGCGAATAGCCATAGAAGTAGGCAGTCGCCTGGCCCGGCGCCTGGAACGTATAGCGGTCGACTTCCTGTTTCGCCATCGGCTCGGACAGCATCACTTCTTCCATCAGGAAGCGCTTGGCGGCAGCCGGCTCGATCAGTCCCAGATTCAGCATCGGGTCGAGAAAGGCGCGTGCTTCGCGCATCATGCGCATCTGCAGCGCGCCGACCTGACCTTCCGGCGGCAGGTATTGCTTGAGCTCCGCTTCCGCATACAGCGCCCAGCCTTCGACGTTCGCGCTGTTCAACGCGAACACCACCCGCGCCGTCGACACGCCTTGCTCCAGCATGTTCGCGAACTGCAACTCGTGGCCCGGCCGCGCCTCGTGCGCGGTCAGCGTCCACGCGATCGCGTCGTAGTTGAAGTCGTCCATGACCGAGCCTGGCGCCGCATTCGGATTGCTGGTCGGCAGCACGAACTCCGCGGGCTCGCCCGTGTTGCCGATCAAGCGCGGCGGATCGATGTGCGGTGCCGGCGTCGCAGCCGATTCAGCCGCGGTTGCGAGCCGGATCACCGCTTTGCGATTCGGCAGCGTCACGAAGTTCTCGCGGCGGATGATGGCCTCGATCTGCTCCAACCGCCCGGTGTAGAGCGCGAGCAGCTTGTCGTCTGCGATGCGCTGCTTCTTCAGCTCGCGGATCACGTCGCGATAGTCCGTCTTCGGCCACTTGCGTTCTTCGGCGATGCGACGCGCGAGCGGCTCGAGCTCGCTGCGCGACTGCTGGTAGCTCGCGAGCGCGCGAGCCATGATCTCGTGCGGATCCATCTGCACTCCGAAGCGCTTCAGCGAGTCCGCATACAACTCCGCGGGTAGTTGATTCGTCTTGCGCGCGCGCGGCAGGACCGTCGCAGTCACCCACTTGCCGTATTCGTCGAACTGAGCGCGCAGAGTCTGCAGGTCCTTCTGCCACCCCTTCAGTCCACTGCCTTCCAGCAGCTTCTGGATGCCGTCGAGATACCGCGGCTGGTTGTCGAGATATTGCTGCGCCTCGACGATCCACGGACCGATCAGCTGGGCATTGGCGGCCTGCTCCTCATAGCGCGCCCGCGCGAGCGCGGTGACCGGCTCGTAACCTTTCTCCGCGCCGACGTAGCGATGCAGGCGTGATAGCACTGCTTTCTGCCGCGTTTTCGCAATGCGCGGGTCGAGCAGATCCTGAAAGCCGCGGAACACTGCCTGCCCCAGATCGAAGAACGGCAGCGCAAGTTGCCGTCCCAACTCAGTGCTGTGCTTCTGGTCGCGCGCGGCGCCGATCAGGACATCGAGATCGCGACGGACCAGCGGATCCGTCGCGCTGCCGCGCAACTGCTCGAGCTTCGCGATCGCGCCGCCGAGGTCCGCTTCCTGACGCTCGGAGAACCGCGGCTTGAGATCGAAGATCTCACTGTCGTGGCCTTCCACCCCGAGCGATGCGGCAGTTTCCGCGTTGTAGCGCGCCATGACGTCGAGCAGGATCTGCGCGTGACGATTGCTCTCTTCGATCCAGCTCGGCTGCGCCGCAAATGCGGCAGGCGCGACCAGCGCGACGATCAATACCGCAGCTCGAAACATGTCGGCGTCTCCCTCTTAGGTGGTATGTGACGAATCGGCAAATGGTGCGATGCTGAAATATATCGAACGGTGTAGTTTCTGCCGATCCACGCTGTCAGAAATAAGGGGGCTGAGGCTACACGGTCGGGCGGTCTAATTCAGGCGGGCAGCGGAAACGCCGCACAGCCCAATGCCTGGAGGGCGTCATGGGTAATCACACACCGGGACCGTGGATCATTGGTACCGACCCGAGATATCCGTCGGAGCCCTGTGTCGACGCAGTAGTGGACGGAGTGGTGTGGCACATCGCGCTCTGCCACATGGGTCTCGGACCCGACGATACCTCCGCTGAAGCGAATGCCCGCCTGATCGCCTGCGCTCCCGAATTGTATGCAGCGTTGAAGGAAGCGCTGCCGATGCTGCGCGGCGAGCGGTACGAGCAAGCGCTCGCCGCGCTCGAAAAGGCCGACGGCGTACGCCCTCTCACGCGGCGCAACGGCAGCCTCCACAACCACAGCTAACGCAGCCGCGCGCGCAATCGCGCAATTTTTGTGTCGGCGAGACCGATGGCGCGGAGGTAGCCTGCGGCCCCTTCGTATTGCGCAAGATACGCGAGCATGTTGTGGACGCCCTCTTCCGGGCAGCGCAGCGCTTCCAGAATTTCCGCGCGCTCGAGATTTGCATAGCGCGCGAGATACGCGTCCGCGAGATGCGTAGTGCTCGCCGCGTAGTCGGCGGCGATCGCATCCGGCTCGACATCGGCCAGCGCGAGCAACAGTGCCGCGATCACTCCGGTTCGATCTTTGCCCGCGACGCAGTGAAAGAGCAGCGGCTCCGCCGCAGCGTCCGCGATCACATCCAGCACTTCCTTCAGTTGCGGGCGCGTGTGCTCCAGCACCGCAACCTTCCACTGCTCCTTGGTGCACTCGCCGGAGAGCGACGCCCACTGCAGCTCGTCGTTCGCGAGCAAGGAGATGTGGTGATATCGCACGCCGTGCGAATTGCCGGCCGCTACCGGAGTCGGTCTCGCGGCAACTTCTCCGGGCCAACGCAGATCGACGACTGTGCGCACGCCATAGTCTGCGAGTGCTTGCATGCCGTCGTCGGTGAGTTGTACGAGATCGTCGGCGCGCAGCAGCGAATGCGAGCGCGTCGTTGCGCCGTCGCGGGTCGGATGCCCGCCGAGCTCACGCACATTCAACAAGCCTGGAAACTGCAACGAGCTCACTGGCCCCGGCCGCGCCGCTGCAGGAATTCATCGAACTGCCGCTGTCGCGCAGGGTCGAGCGGATAACGTCGCAACAGCGTGCGCGCGCCATCCATGTCGGTCTGCGACAGACTCATCGCAGCCATCAGCACTGCGTGCGAACGACGCTCGGGCGTCTGGATCTGGTTGATGATCGGCACGACGTCGTCGAGCGAGGCGCCGCGCTGAACCAAGGACGTCAAGGCCTGATCTTTGGCGGAGCCGTCATCGAGCGACAGCACCCACTTGCGCGCGGCGGGCAGATCGTATTGGGCCCAGGTGTTCGCGACTTCGGCGATCGACCGCGTCCGCGTTTCAGTGTCCGTGACTCTCTCCGCCCAGCGCGCGGCCAGCGCAGGCGAGTGCTCGGCAAGCGGCGGCAGCAGGCCGCGCAGCAACCGGTCACGCTCTTGATCGTCGACAACGTCTTCGACCAGCTGCACCGCAGCCTCCGGGTTACGCGCAGCAACGGCGCGCGCGAACTGCGTCGCCGTCTGCTGTCCCTCGTTACCGTAGCGGCGCACCCATTGACGACCCTTCTCGACATCGTAGGCGGCATAGCCGAGCGCCACTGCGGTAACCCAATTCGCGCGTGCCTCCTTCGGAACACGGTCTACGAGCTGTGCGGCTGCTTCGACGTTTCGCTGCGAGAGAGCCCAACCGAGCGACTGCGTCGCTTCGAGCTGAACGGACTTTTGGTCGATGTCGTTCAGCCAGTCGAGCGCTTGCGTCGGCGTCAACGCAGCGACGCTGCGGGCGATTTCGCCGAGGATCTCCGAGCGCATGTTACCCGCCGGCAACTTCAACAGATGCGTGATCGCCAGCGAGGGATTCGTCTGCGCGATTGCGGCCAGCACTTTGCCCATTGCTTGGGCGCGCTGCGCGGGGCTCTCAGCGGCCTGGGCGATCTGCAGCGCCTGGTCGGGATCGTACTTGGCCATCTCGCCGAGCATCGACGACCAGAGATAGCGCTCTGGCGAGCCGGCGAGCCGCAGCCCCCACGCGAGCGCCTCGGTCGGCTTCTGTGCGACGTAGGCTTCCGCGATTCGATAGGCGTAGCGCGCCTGGTCCTGGCGCGGCAGGCCTTCGACCCAGCGCGCCGCTTCGCTCGGATTGCGACGCGACCACTGCGTTGCGATCTGCTCGATCAGCTGACCCGACGCGATCGGTCCCTGGCTCTCGGCGAGAGTGATCGCGAGCTTTGGATCGCGATCGGCGATGCTGTTGATCACCGATTGCAGCAGCTCGCTGCGTTGCCATTCGGCGGGCAGTTCGGCGACCTTCGCAAATGCACGTTCGGGATCCTGAGCTGCCCACGCGGCGACGACTGCATCGAGATACGCGAACCGCTCAGCCGGATTCGTCACCTGCTTGGCGCGCTCCCAGGTTTGCTCCGGCGCGATCGTGGCGAGTACTGCCAGCAAGTGTGCCGCCGTCTCGCGATCGCTTTCGAGTGCTTGCTCCAATGCGCCACCACTGTCGAGCTCCGCGTACCGCAGCAGCAACACCTCGAGCCTGTTGCGGCGTTCGACCGGATTCGTGAGTGCACGCGCAGCTGCGATCATCGAAGCGAGCTGCTCGCGGTCGGCGCCCTTGGCGGATTCGTAAATCGATTCGCGCTGCGAGAACGCCGATGACGGCGAGCCCTCGCGCTCGGGATTGTCTGCGTTGCGCGTGTTCGACGGCGTCAGATAGGTTGCGTGTTCCTCGTGCCGCTGCGTGAACGGCGAGCGGATCGGCGCGCTCGGCGTCGCCGATCCAGGAGGCGTGACTTCGACCGGGTGCTCGCGGTTCCACAGCCAGCCGCCCGCGATGCCGGCGGCAATGCCGGTCATGATCCAGACGAGCGAGGAGCGTGTCACCATCGACGGGAACTTCCTGGAACGAGTCTGCGCCCTAACGGGGCGTAGGACAACCGCCCTGGAGCGAGGCAATCCACTCGCGGATCAGCGCAACGCCTTCGATGTGGACCAGCGATCGCCCGAGCTCGGGCATCGCGACGTCCGCTTCCGTGGAAAGCATCCTGTGCAACAGAATCGACGCGTCCGGAGTTCCCGGCACGATATCGAACAGTGCGTCGCCCGAGCCGCGGCCCGTCGCAATCGGGATCTTGCATTCGCCAAGGTGGACGCGATCGGTCTCCTGTGCGTGCAACAGCAGGCCGGACGTGCTGGCAGCGCCGCGCGGACGATGACAGTGTCCGCAATTTACATCCAGATACGCGCGCGCACGGGCTTCGAGGTCGGCATCCGATGCATCATCCCAACGTGCATTGCGCGGCGCTTGTGCTGGATCGGGCGCGCCAGTCAGCAGGCCGGCCTTCTGCCAATGCGCCAGCTGATTCTCGGTGGTCTCGCCGTAGCGGAACGTCTTGTTCAAGTGACGCGCGCGGATGCCGATCGGCTCGATTTTCTGCGAGTGATGCTCGAGCGCATGACAACCCGCGCACTGATTCGTATCCGGTACGAGGTACGCGAACGACTGACGACCTTCATCGCCGACCAGCTCCAGCGGCAATGTGTCGCCCGCGAGCGCGAGGGTCGCTTCGGTCTGCTCGGCGTTCCACACGTACGGGATCGCGACCCAACCGGACGATGTGTTGATGAGCAGGCGCGTTTCGAGCAAGCGCACCTGATCGAGAGCGAGCGACGCTGCGGTCGTCTGCGCGAGAACTTTGCGCACACCGATGCTGCCTTTCGCAACAGCATCGGCGCGCGGGTAGTAGAACGTTTTCGAGATCACGGTGCCGATCGGGAACTCGAACGCATCCTCGCCGTACTTGATGCTGGTGCCCGCCGGCAGCAGCACCGTGCGCAGCTTGTGCGCGTAGTCGCTGAAGAGCGGTGAGTTCAGATCGTAGGGAGTAACGCCATCGTTCGGCGCGAGCTTGCCATCGCGCTGTTCGAGCAGGTGCCACTCGCTCAGACGCTCGGGGAAGTCGCCGGGAAAATCGAGGCCCGTGCGCGGGGCCTTGTGACACGCGCTCGCCGCGAGCACCGCCAGTGCCCAGATGAGATGCTTGCGGCGCAAAGCAGCCTCGTCAGCTGGACGGCGGTGTGGAGTCGAGACCGGGCCAGCTCACCGGCTCCAGCGCGGGCAGCTGGCAGTCATGCGGCTTCATGTCGGTGCTGAACTTCTCGAGCTTGCCGGCATAGTCGATGTTGGCAAAGTCCGCATCGCCGTTGCCATGGATGCAGATCTGCGTCTTGGCGACGTCGAGATCCTTGGCCATCGAGCCGTCCCACAAAATGTCCGGCAGACTGCCGGTGAGACCGAACTTCGCGACCTTCATCGCTTTGAGCTCGAGCTCGTCGGGGCTGTCGCCGCCGCCGGCGAACTTGTTGTCGTGGATATAGACCTGTTGCGGATACGGATCGAACGCCGCGTCGTTCGCCGGCTTGCCGGTGCTGTCGAACGACAGGATCAGCGCGTTCGCCGTGCGATTGTTCTCGACCTGGTTGTCGAAGAACTCCACCTCGTCGTTGGCGAGCACCATGAAGCCGGTGCCGGTCGGCACGGTCGCGACGATGTTGCCCTTCGGCGCGAAGTTGTCGGTGTTGTTGTCGTGGATGTGGTTCGAGTACACGCGCGTCTTGCGGCCGTCCTTCACTGGCAGGCCCGGCAAGTTGAACACCAGGATGCCGCCGGTGTTGTTGGTGACGGTGTTGCGATAGACATCGGCGTGCGTGCTGTTCTCGATCTCGATGCCCGCGACGTTCATCTCGGCGCGGTTGTCGCGCAATACGATCTGCGTCGACTGCCCGACGTAGATGCCGGCGTCGGACGCGCCGATCGCGGCGGATTTTTCGATCAGCACGCGCTCGCACTGCACCGGGTACAGACCATAAGCGCCGTTCTTCTCGTCCGGCCCGCCGGTCCACTCGACGCGCACGTTGCGGATCGTGAGGTCCTTGCAGCCGTTGGCCTTCAGGCCGTCGCCCTTCGTGTCCTCGATCGCGAGGTCCTCGATCGTGACGTGCTCGGCCGCATTGATGAGCAGGCCTTCTGCACCCTGCACCTGGCCCTTGAACGACAGCACGGTCTTGTCCGACCCTGCCCCGCGGATCGTGACGTTCGACTTGTTGAGGCTGAGCGAGCGGTCGAAGGTCCACTTGCCCGCGGGCAGCTCGATCACCTCGCCCGGCTTGGCCTGGATCAGCTGCAACTGCAGCTTCTTGTGGAAGTCCGCGTCGGACTGGCTGACCTGCGCCGGCTTCTTGCCGCAGCCCACCAGCACGAGCGCAAGCGCGAGCGACGCGCAGAATGCAATCCGCATGATCTATCCCCTTTCTCTTTACTCGGCGATCGTGGATTGAATCCGCCTGATGAAATCTTCCCACACCGGGAAGTCGCTGCCACGCCAGATCGACGCGCGGAACTCCTCGGCCCGCGTCCGCGACCAGTCGAAGTGCTTCATTGCATACAGCGAATAGAACGCCGTCGCGCGGAAGTTCGCCGCACAGTGCACGAGCGTCTTGCCCTCGCCCGCCGACTGCATCGCCTGCTCGAAGGCGGCGTAATCAGCCTCGCTGGGCCGATCCCACGGCACCGGAATGTGGACGTACTTCATGCCGAGCGCTGCGACGGCTGCGCCCTCGTCTTTCAAGGAGTAGCGCGGATCGATCGTGGCAAGGTTGATGATGGTCTCGAAGCCGTCCGCTGCCGCAGCTTTCAGCTGTTCTTCCGTGGGCTGGCCGCCGGTGGCGTGGCGCTCGTCGACTTTTCTGTAGTTATAGATCGTCTGCGTGCCCATTTCCTGCGCCGCCGTGAGGTGCGCGAAACTGCACAGGATTGCCAGAGCGATGATGCGCATGGTCACGGGGCACTCGTCAGTAGTCACTTCCACTTAGATCCAGCGCCGCACGCGGCTTTTATAGCCGCGATACTGCTCGCCGAAGATCTCGTCGAGAAAGCGCTCCTCGCCGCGGATGAAGCGCGACTGGATGATCCAGACGAAAATCGCAATCGGCAGCGCTGCGCTGGCCGTGCCGAGCAGCAGCCACACGCCGATGAGAATGAGGGTCAGCCCGACGTACATCGGATTGCGCGTGTAGCGGTATGGCCCGGCGGTCACGAGCTTCGTCGAGCGCTCGAACGGGCGGATCGGCGTGCCGGCGCGATCGAACATGCGCGCAGCCGTCGCCGCGATCGTAATACCGATGACGAGTGGAACGAGTCCGAGGTAGGAGAGCGGCGGGTCGACGACGCGGGCGAGCGGAATTGCGTAGTGCAGACCGGCCATCGCCAGCAGTGCAAAGAGCATGTACACAGGCGGAATAATTCGGCGTTGTTCTGGCACGGCGCCTTCACTTGCATTCTTTGGGACGGCCGCTGGCAGTATAGCCCCCTCCGACCGGCCCCGGAGTATGATTCCCCGCCATGACATACGCTGCCATCACCGGCTGGGGCAAGTGCATGCCGCCGGCCGTGCTCGACAACGCCGGTCTCGCCAGCTTCATGGATACGACCGACGAGTGGATCACCACTCGCACCGGCATCAAGGAACGCCGGGTGTCGCATGTGCCGATGACCACGCTGTCGCACGTCGCTTCGATGCGCGCGCTGGCATGCGCGGGGATGGATCCGAAAGACATCGACCTGGTGGTGCTTGGCACGTGTTCGGCGGACGAGCAGGTGCCGAACACCGCATCCGCCATTCAGTTGCTGATCGGCGCGACGAAGGCCGCGGCGATGGACATCAACACGGCGTGCACCAGTTTCCTGTACGGCCTGTCGACGGCGACGGCGATGATCCGCACCGGCGTCGTGCGCAATGCGCTCGTCGTCGGCGTCGAAGGCATCACGCCGTATATGGATTGGAGTAATCGCAACGTCGCGGTGTTGTTCGGCGACGGAGCAGCAGCAGTCGTCGTCCAGGCGAGCGACAAGGCCGAAGGCGTCATCGCTGAGAAGCTTGGCTGCTATGCCGATGCGCGAGCGATTCTGCGCGTGCGCGGCATGGGTACGATCTACGGCAACGCTGGCGTGCAGCTCGGCGACACGACGTGGGACTTCGACGGCCAGGAAATTTTCAAGCGCGCGGTGCACGGCATGTCGAAGGCGTCGAAGGACGCGCTGGAGCGTGCAGGTATCTCGACGGATCAAATCGATCTGGTCGTGCCGCACCAGGCGAACTTGCGAATCATCGAGTCCGTGGCGAAGCACTGCGGGATCTCGATGGACCGCGTGTACGTGACGGTGCAGAAATACGGCAACATGTCGTCGGCGACTGTGCCGGTCGCGCTGGTCGAGGCGCTTGAAGATGGCCGCGTGAAGCCGGGATCGATCTTGTTGACCCCCGCGTTCGGCGGCGGACTGACGTGGTGCTCGCACGTGATCCGCTGGGGCGATCGCGTCACACCGCTCGGCACGACCGACATCGATCTGCCGCCGTGCACGCAGACCGCGGTGGAGATCGTCAAGGACATCATCGCGAGAAAGAGCACCAGCGGCGCCGTGCTGCAGAAGATCGCACTGCCGGCCGGCTAGTCACTGCGCGCTGGCGCGCTGAGCAGAGCTTCCCGTTGCCAGTCTTTCTGCTGCCAGCCGTTGCGCGGTAGCCAACGCATCCGCTGCCGCAACCTTTACGTCGGGCTCCACACCCGTGCCTTCCCAATTCGTCTTGGTAATCGGGCTGATCGCACGCGCGAAGGGCACGCCGATCACGAAGCGATCGTCGATGCGCTGACCCGACACCGGATGTGCGCCGCCGCCCGTCGTTTCGCCGACGATGGTCGCGCGTTTGAGATTCTTGAGATTGTACGAGAACTCCTCCGCGCCCGAGAACGTGCGCGACGACGTCAGTACGAAGGCAGGTACGGCGGGCAGCAGCTTTCCCGGCACGGAGGGCAAGGTCCAATATTGCTTGCTCTCGCCGGTCTTGCGCGTCCAGATGTCATTGAGGTGCGTCGGCTGATCGAAAAGGTAAGTCGAGATCAGCGCGATCATCGCCGGGTCGCCGCCACCGTTGTCGCGCAGGTCGAAGATGATCGCGTCGACGTTCGCGAAGAAGTTCATCGCTGCAATCGCGGTCGGTCCGCACACGGCCGGATTGCCGAACATGTTGAACTTCACGTAACCGACGTTGCCCGCGAGCAGCTCCAGTTTTTCGAAACCGCAGTTGGCGCGTTCCGTCATCTTGCGGTTCTCCGCGACCTGCTCCGGCCGAGGCGCGGCGAGGTCGTCCGGGTAGCGCGCTGCACTGAAGTTCACCCTGAGGTGCTTGTCCTTGCTCACCTCCTGCAGGTGCGCGGTCAAGAGGCTCGCGAGCTTCTCGCCGTCCGTTACGGCGTCGTATTCACCGCGGTGCTGACGACGCCGCAGCGCTTGCTCCATCTTCTTTGCTGTTTCCGGGAATACATAGGTGTCGTTCAATTTCTCGATCGCCCCCGCGATCACGCGCTCACGGGTGGCTGCATCGATCTCGAAGCCGATGACTTCCGAGCCCGTAGGAATGGCTCTGAGCCCCGCAGTCTCGACCTTCGGTGGGTCGGCACTGGACAGGACGAACCGGCCGATGGCGCGCAGGTCGCTGGCACGCTCCTTCACCAGATACTCGATGTACAGGGGCTCGCTCTTACGAATGCCGACGAGGTCGAAGCCACCGGTTCTGCCGCGGAACGACATCACCGTATCGAGGGTGAGCTCGGCCGCGGGCTCGTACTGCTGACGGTAATTATCCATCCGCGCACGCTCGCCGCTGTTGAACGCTTCGAGCCATGCGGCGAGCACCCGCCCAGCGGGAGTGGCCGGGATGGCACCCGACTCCGCATGGACCGGCGTGGCCGCAAGAATCGCGATCAGGAACACCACAGATCGAACCATGACGACTCTCCCTGGCGAGCATCACGACTTCAACGCCGGCAGGCTCCGATCGGGTCAGCTGACCCGCAGCGCGTCCGGCTACTCTTCGTCCTTATAAATCGCAATCACGACCGGCCGGTCTTTCGACAGCCGCGCGCGATACATACCCGACGTGTTGAAGCTCCATGCCATCTGCCCGTCGGGCGCGACGGCAATGATTCCGCCATCGCCCCCCAACGCCGTCAGCTGCTTCTGAATCACTTCGTCCGCCGCCGCTTGCAACTTCATTCCCTTGAGCTCGACCAGTGCGCAGATCTCGCGCGCGACCGTCAGCCTAACGAAATACTCGCCCGTGCCAGTCGCCGACACCGCGCACGACCTGTTCGACGCGTACGTCCCCGCACCAATAATCGGCGAATCGCCAACGCGACCCCAGCGCTTGCCCGTCGTGCCACCCGTCGAAGTTCCGGCTGCGATGTTGCCATTCATATCGAGCGCAGCAACGCCGACCGTCCCCTTCTTGCCTTCGTCATGCGCAAGGTGCTGCGCCGTGCCGCCGTCGTCCGCGCCCGCGGGCTTCTGCGGGATCGGCAGGTTCTGCTCCTTGAGAAATGTTTGGAGCGTGCGCCAGCGGCGCTCGGTGTAGAACCAGCCCGGCTCGACCTGCTCCAGGCCCTGCTCTTTCGAGAAGGTATCCGCACCCTTCGATATCAGCATCACGTGCGGCGACTTTTCCATCACGCGCCGCGCGAGCGAAATCGGATAACGCGTGCGAGTGACGCCGGCGACCGAGCCTGCCGCGAGTGTCTTGCCATCCATGATCGCTGCGTCCAGCTCATTGCGCCCCTCCGCGGTGAACACCGAGCCGCGGCCCGCATTGAACAGCGGATCGTCTTCCAGCAGCTGGATCGTCGCTTCGATCGCATCGAGCGCGCAGCCGCCCTTGCTGAGCACCGCACCGCCAGCCTGGATCGCGCGATTCATGCCTGCGCGGTACGCGGTTTCCTGTTCGGGAGTGAGGTCTTTGCGTTCGATCACGCCGGCACCGCCGTGCACGACGATCGCCCAGGTGGCAGGAGCTTGCGCAGGAATCGCTGAGGTCATGATGAGTTGCAATTATACGAATGAGTTTCATGAGTCGGCTCCAAGCCGCAGGAAAGCGGTCTTCATGCCCTGCACTCGGTTGAGATAAGCGCGCACATCGTGGTCGCCGCAGCGTTGATGCGCAATCAGGCGCAGCCCGCGACGTGCATACCTCTCACCCGCGCCGGCGCCGCACAGGTGAATCATCGCCGCAAGATCCTCCTTCTGCCGGATCGAAGCCCGTTTGATCCCGGCATTGGCGAGCGCTTGCGCGACTTTCCGGTCGAGATACGCGGCCGTGAGCTCGACCGAGTGCGAGGCGATGACGCGTGTATACAGGCCGTTGAACCAGCACGAGCGAAAGTCGTGCCACGGGCCGTCCTCCACGACGACGTGATCGTGGATGCAGTAGTGCCGCGCCTCCGCGAACGTGCCATCGGTGATCTGGTACATGCCGACCGCGCTCGACGCCGGCCGGTAGAGGTCGAACGGACCTTCCGTCATCGACCAGCGCCAGTAAGTGCGCGCGACCGGATTACCCGAGGCCTCGATCTGCGCCAGCGCGGCGAGGAATGCTGGCGTGATCGTGCTGGTGGAATGCTTGCGGAAGACGGACTGGTACGTATCCCAGGTTTCCTCCGGAATCTTGTAGAGCACGCCGCTGACCGGAAAGAACAGCTCGGACGGCTTGCGCACGACCTGGTAGATCCAGTTGAGCCCGAACCACAGCGCGACGAGCACGGCAGCCAGAACGCTGAATTGCAGAGTTGCGGGTGTGCGGCTGAACGCGCGCATCCAGCGCTGGCGTACCGCGACGCTCGGCCACCATTTGCGCAGCCACTTGAAAGTAGAGGTGCGGCGGCGGCGCGCACCCGCGCGCTTACGCCTGGCCATTTAGTGCCCAGGCGCGGTTTCGGGCAGCCGCGAGCAGTTGCTCGCTGCGGCTTGCGCCAGGCGCGCGAAGCCGTGCTGCGGATCGGCGAGATAGCAGCGATTCGGACCGGCCTCGGTGGAGCACGTCACCAGCAGGTCGCGAGACTTCGGCGCGCCCTCGGGAACGCAGCGTACGAGGTACTTCGTGATGCCGGAGCTCGTGTCACGCGTCTCGTCACGCAGATACCAGGTCTCGCCGGCCATCCGCGCCGTACGCTGGACTCGCGCAACGCAATCCGCATCGATGCGCTCGCGGCAGTAACGCTCTTCGCATGCGGCGAGGGAGCCTGCTTCGCAATCCTGTTCGTTCTTGCGCTCCGCGTCGCGCAACATCTCCGGACCGCCGCCCATCGTCCAGTCGGAGCATGCTTTCATGTCACCGGCATCGCATGCCTCGGTGAGCTGCTCGAGCTCTGCCGCGGACCGGCGCGTCTTCACGGGTTTGGCCGAAGTGCCTTTCGGCGGCGGGCGTTTCGGCTTGGCGTAGTCCTGCTTGACCAGTTCCGCGTCGGGGCCGCAGCGCTTGTCGGAGAACACGCGCGAGCCATCCTTGCCCTTGCAGGTATAGATCTGCGCGTCGCTGCTGGCCCAGGCCAGCAGTGCGGTTGCGAACAGGATCCAGGCAGGCGCGCGCACGCGCCAAGGATATCAGACCAGTTTGAAACCGGACGCGCTGAGCGGCAGTCGACGAATACGCGTGCCCGTTGCAGCGAAGATTGCGTTTGCCACGGCCGGCGCGACCGGCGGCACGGGCGGCTCGCCAGCACCGCCGACGGCTTCGGTCGGGCTTTCGAGAATTTCCACCTCGACCTGCGGCGCCTGGGCCATGCGCACGACCCGATAGTCGTGGAAGTTGGACTGCTGCACACGCCCGTTCGCGATCGTGATCGCGCCGAGCGCGGCGGCGCTCAGGCCGAAGATCACGCCGCCTTCGAACTGCGCGCGCACGGAACTGGGATTGACGGCCGTGCCGCAATCGACGGCACAGCAAACGCGATGTACGCGCAGTGCCTTATCGGCGCCGACAGATACTTCGGCGACCTGCGCAGTCAACGAACCGTAGCCGCGCAGGAACGCGATGCCGCGACCGTGGCCCTTCGGCAGTCTCTCATCCCAGCGGGAGAGCTTTGCAGCTGCGTCCAGCACGCGCAGTGCGCGCGGGTTATCACGAAGCAGATTGCGACGGAACGCAAGCGGCTCCTGGCGGAGTTCCTGCGCCAGCTCGTCGATGAAGCTCTCGAAGAAGAACAGGTTTTGCGACGCATCGACCGAACGCCATGCGCCGAGCGGCACGCCAGGATTCCAGCCGGAGTAGCTGATGCAGGTATTGGGCAGCGCGTACAGCTGGCCGGCCATTCCGCCCACCGGCGTGTCGCCGTCGAGACAACCGATCTGTGCTCTCACGGCGGTGACGGCGTTGTCGCCGTCGAGCGCTGCGCGCAAGCGGACGGCTGCAGCGGGTCGATAGAACCCGTGCTGCGTGTCTTCCTCTCGCGTCCAGATGAGCTTCACCGGTACGCCCATCTCGCGCGCGATCAGCGCGGCTTGCACACCGTAGTCGACCTGCAAGCGGCGGCCGAAACCTCCGCCGAGCTCGGTCGTGTTGATCGTCACGGCGGATTCGTCGAAGCCGAGCGCCTTCGCGACCGCGGTGCGCAGATCAGATTGGACTTGAGTAGGCACCCACAGCTCCGCGCGTCCGTCGCGGACGAACGCGGTGCCATTCATGGGCTCCATGGGAGAGTGAGACAACAGCGGCGCTTCGTATGTGCGCTCGACGACCCGGCGCGCCTTCGCGAACTGCGCCTCGGATTGATCGCGTATCTTTGCCTCGTCCTCGCCTTCGTTGACGTAGACCTTACCGGCATCGCGCGTGAGCGCGCGCAGGCGCTCGGAGATCTCGGCAGAGCTGACGCCCGCCATGGCGCTTTGCCGCCAGACAGACTTGAGCTCACTCAATGCCTTCTGCGCGGTCCAGAAGCTGTCTGCAACGACGACAACAGCGCTGTCGAGTTTCAGTACGCGGCGCACGCCGCGATGCTTCGTCGCGGGCGCTTCGTCGACACTTTCGAGCGTGCCCTTGAACACGGGCGACTGTGCGATCGCTGCGTAGAGCATTCCAGGGCGACGCACATCGATGCCGTACGTCGCAGTGCCGGTCACTTTTGAGCGCACATCGAGTCGAGGCACCGGCTTGCCGATCAGCTGCCACTGGTCGCGCTGCTTCAGCGGCACGTCCTTCGGTACCGGGAGCCTCGCCGCGTCTCGAGCGAGCGCTGCATACGAAGCGCTATGCGATGACTGCGCGTGACGCACGTAGCCGGTGCGAGCCACGCATTCCTCGACAGGCACTTTCCAACGCTGCGCGGCGGCCTGAAGCAACATCGTGCGAGCGGCAGCACCGGCCTGACGCAGGCGATCGAACATGCCGCGGATCGAGCCGCTGCCGCCGGTCTGATACGTCTCCCACACGCCGTAGTGCTCACGATCGATCGGGGCGAAGTCGATCCGCACCTGCGACCAGTCCAGGTCGAGCTCCTCTGCGAGGATCTGCGCGAGACCCGATTGCGCGCCCTGCCCCATCTCCGTCGCGTTCATCAGCAGCGTGAGGTTGCCGTCAACGTCGATGCGGATCCAGCCGGCGATCATTTCCGCGACGCCGCCATCAGCGGCGCGCAGCGGCACGCGGACGTCGACTAGCAGGATGCCGCCGGCGAGAGCGGCGGAGTGTAGGAAAGAACGGCGGGAAAGCTTGGTGGACATGCAGCGATCATCGATCAGTCGCAACCGTTGCGGAAGCCGTATCGACCTCCCTCCGACGCGCATGACGCACGGCTCGCCGCAGGCGCATCAGCCGCCGGGCACCCGCGCGATCAGCTGCACTTCGACGATGCCGCCGTTCCCGAGCAGTCCGGTCGTTCCAACGGCCGTCCACGCCGGATACGGCGGCTTCAGGTAATTTCCGGCGACTTCCTCGAACAGAGCGAACTGCTCGGTCTTCGTGCCTTCGAAGTCCGGCCCCTGCCAGACGTGGAAGCTGTTGATCATCACGACGTCGTTGAAACTCGCACCCGCCGATTCGAGCAGCCCCTTCAGACGCTGGAACCCGCGGTCGGCCTGCAGCTTGAACGCTGCCGCATCCTTACCCTCGCCTTCGCGCCGGCCGACGATGACGCCGGAGATGTAAAGCATGTTGTCGACGCGGCGAATCGCGGCATAGCGAAACTCGTCGTGCGCGCGCTTGGCATTTTCGTTCGGCAGGATGACGCTGCCGTGCGGCGCCGGAATAACCAGCGGCCATTTCTCGGACTCGGCCGCATGCACGGTGCCGGCCGCGACGAGCAGGACTGCGATCCACAGACGTTGGACGCTCATCGGCATTCCTCAGGGTCATCGTTGGCGGCGGGAATTCTACACTGCTGCCGCTTCACATGAATTTCCTCTCGATCGATCACCACCTGCCGCGGCGCTTCGACGCCGAGCTCGACGCGACTCGGCGTGATGGCGAGCACGGTGACGCGCACTTCGCCCGCAATGACGATGGCCTGGTTGAGACGCCTGGAAAGAACCAGCATGGGGAGCTCTCCTTTTGCTTCCATTCCGGGAGCAGCGGCCGTAGTGTACCCATGCTCCGATAATGGGAGCAAGAGCAAGTTCGCTTATACATGCGCTCCCGGAATCGGAGCGCGCCATGAAGGCACTGCGCAGTCGCGAGCATCGTATGTTGTGCACCGTTCTAGCGGAGGCGAGGATGCAGGCCGGGCTGACGCAGCGAGGCCTGGCGGAGCGGCTGAAGCGCCCGCATTCGTACGTCGCGAAGATCGAAGGCGGCGAGCGCCGCATCGACGTCATCGAGTTCGCCGAGCTCGCGCGTGCGTTGCGCCTCGATCCGTGTAAGCTGCTCGGCGAAGTGCTGTCGAAATAAGAAAGGCGGCCTTGTGTTCGGGTCGAAAGCGGCCAAGGCCCTTTCGACAACGCCGTCAAAAGGCGTGACTTTTGCCGGCTAGCGCCGTCGACTGGGGATAGAGAATGACCATTCTTGTCCTGATCCTCGCGGTCTTCGCGGTGTGGTTCGTGTTCGCGTACAACCGCCTGGTGCGGCTGCGCAACCAGGTACGCACTGCGTGGGCGGATATCGACGTACAACTCACGCGTCGTCACGATCTCGTGCCGCAGCTCGTCTCTGCGGTGCGCGGCTATGCGAGCCACGAGCAGGCGGTGTTGCAGGCGGTCACCGATCTGCGCTCGCAAGCGGTGGCGCTGCAGAGTCCCGCGAAGCTCGGTGAAGTCGAGACTGCTCTGGAGCAGGCGCTGACGCGCGTGCTCGCGCTGAAAGAGGCCTATCCGGATCTCAAGGCGAGCGAGAATTTCAGTCAGCTGCAGCGCGACCTCGTCAAGGTGGAGGAAACGCTGCAGTACGCGCGCCGCTTCTATAACGGCGCGGTGCGCGACCTCAACGATGGCGTGCAGCGGGTACCGGATGTGGTGCTCGCCAATGCGTTCGGATTCTCGGCGGCAGAGTTCTACCAAGCGCGGGACGAAGAGCGTCCGTCGGTACAGGTGAAGCTGCAATGATCGTGCGCATAGTCGTCGCACTGTTCGCAGTGCTGGTGTCCACCGCAGCGCTGGCGGACGAGCGCATCCTTGGCTATGACATCGAGGTGCGGGTCGACAAGGACGGCGCGCTCGATGTGACCGAGCGCATCGCGGTACGCGCGGAAGGCAGCCAGATCCGCCGCGGCATCTATCGCGACTTCCCGACGCGCTATCGCGACCGCTACGGCAATCGCGTCGTGGTCGATTTGAAAGTGCTCAGCTTGCTGCGCAACGACGCGCCCGAGCCGTGGTTCACGGAAGATCGCGACAACGGCGTGCGCATCAATTTCGGCAACGACAACTTCCTGCCGGTCCCCGCGGAGTACACGTATACGTTGCGCTATCGGACGACGCGCCAGCTCGGCTTCTTCAACGACCATGACGAGCTGTACTGGAATGCGATCGGCACGGGTTGGGCGTTTCCGATCGATCGCGGCACGGTCGACGTCCTGCTGCCAGCACCGGTCGAGGTCGACAAGCTGAGCGCCGAAGGCTACACGGGCTATCAGGGCTCGAAGGGACAGGACTATCGGGCCGAGATCGTCGAGCCCGGTCACGCACGCTGGCAGCTCACGCGTCCGCTGTCGCCGAGCGAAGGGTTCACGATCGTCCTGAGCTTTCCCAAGGGAATGATTGCCGCGCCCAGCGCCGCGCAACGTTTCGCGTGGATCCTGAAGGACAACCGCGGCATTCTCGTCGGGCTGCTCGGCCTGATTCTGCTGATCGTCTACTGCTTCCGCGAATGGGCCCGCGTCGGGCGCGATCCGCGCAAGGGCGTGGTCATCGCGCGCTATGAGCCGCCGGAAGGACAGACTCCGGCGAGCCTGCGCTTCCTGTTGCGCATGGGTTACGACATGCGTTGCTTCTCGTCGGAAGTGCTGGCGCTCGCGGTTGCAGGTTGCCTGCGCATCGTGCGCGACAAGGGATTCTTCAAAGACGAGTGGCGGCTCGAACGCGCGGCCATACCTCCCGAAGGCTCACCGCCCCCGCAGCGCGCATTGTTTGCCCGGCTGTTCAAGGATGGCTCGCCGACGCTCGTGCTCAAGAACACGAATGCTTCGACGGTTTCCGCTGCACGCCGCGCACATTCGAGCGCCATTGACCAGGCCATGGAGCCGCGCTACTACAAGCAGAACAATGGCTCGATCGGCAAAGGCATCCTGATCGGCGCCGTCGCCGGGCTGCTCGCCTTCTGGATCGCCGGCGAGGCCGGCAAGCCGGCGGTCGTCGTCATCGGCGTGCTGATGGTGATCACGCTGCTCATCTTCGGCCGACTCGTGAAAGCACCGACCGCCGAGGGCCGCAAGCTCATGGACGAGGTCGAAGGATTGAAGCTCTACCTGAGCGTCGCGGAGCGCGACGAGCTGGCGCGCATGCAAGGGCCGGGCGCGCCGCCCGCGCTCGACGACAAGCGCTATGAAATGTTGCTGCCGTATGCAGTCGCGCTCGAGGTCGAAGAAGCCTGGACCGAGAAGTTCACAGCGGCCGTCGGCGCCGCAGCTGCCGCTGAAGCCACGCGCAGGATCGGCTGGTACCACGGCGGCGACGTCAGCGACCTGGGCAGTCTCAGCCGCGCGATCGGCACCAGCCTGACTTCGCAGATTGCGTCGTCGGCGACGCCGCCCGGTAGTTCGTCGGGCTCCGGTGGCGGCGGATCTTCGGGAGGCGGCGGTGGTGGTGGCGGAGGCGGCGGCCGCTAAGCAGCGACCGGCGTCGGCGGCGCGGCAATCTGCACGCAATTGCGGCCGCAGCGCTTGGCGGCATACACCGCTTCGTCGGCACGCGCGATCAGGTGCTCGCCCCAGACACCGAGCATTTCGCTCGTTGCAATGCCGATGCTGCACGTCAGGTGTATCGGCGCACCGAATCCCGGCACGCTGATCTCCGCAACGCGCTGACGGATACGCTCGGCGATCGGCTGTGCGGCCGCGGCGTCGGCGCTGCTCAGGATCACCACGAATTCCTCGCCGCCGTAACGGCCGATCACGTCCGATTGGCGCAGCTCCGCCTGAATCGGGCCGATGATGGCCTTCAGGCAGGCATCGCCCGCCGGGTGTCCATGCGAATCGTTGATCTGTTTGAAGTGATCCAGATCGATGAACAGCAGCCCGATCGGTAACCCGCGCGCCCGCGCACGAAGGCACGCGCTGTCGAGACGCTCCAGCAGCGAGCGCCGATTGAGCACTCCCGTGAGTGCATCGGACTGCGCACGACGCTCGGCATCGGTGAGCGCGAGACGCTGATCGCGCAGACGATCGGCGACGCCGAGTGCGATCAGCACCGCGGCAGCGACCATCGACGCAGGCAGTCCGTAGTAGAGCAGCGCAGCTGACTCGCCGTCATCACGGGTGAACAGCAGATGCAGCGCGGTCGCAATCGTCAGCGCTTCGAGCAACCCCCACGCGACCAGGAACCAGCCCGCAGCTCGATTATTGCGACGCCAGGCCAGGAACGCGACGACCAGTGTCGTCACTGCGGAAGTCACGAACACGATGTTGCCGAGCGCCACGACAATTTCGCCGAGCCCGACGACATCGAGGAAGTTGGCGAATGCCAGCACCACGAACGTCACCGCAAACCAGCCGAATACGGCATACACGCGCGGCGAGAATCGCTGCAGCTCGGCGATCTCGCGCACGAACAGGCACGCCACTGCACCGCTGAACGCGGCCGCGACATTCCAGGTGTAGCTGATCGCAGGCAACGCGAGCGAAAGCACCGGCCAGTCGAAGCCCTGACCCGACAGATACGCAACGTACAGCGCCTGCAGCGCGAACAAGGTCGCGTACAGCAGCAGCAGCCGATCTGACAACACGAACCAGATCAGCAGTGCCGCAACCGACATCGCCATCAGCGCCCCGAACGACAACGCGATCATGCGCGCGTGATCGGCCGACAGCGTCATAGTCTCGGGCAACGTCGAAGTCGAAAAACGCATGCCGGTCGGACCCGGCGAGATTGCGCTGGCGTGGACGTAGACCGGCTGACCCGCTTGCAGGCCGGCGGGCAGGATGTAGATCGCATCCTGAGCGCCGACGAATCCCGGCACATGGGTCGCGAGCCGCAGCGGCACTGGCTGACCGTGATCGACGACGAACATCTCGACGGTCATATTGCGTCCCTTGCGCACGTTCACAGTCGGAACGTCGCGGGGCAGGAACGCTTCGGGAAGAGTCAGCCGCAGCCAGTAGTCGCTGGCACGGGGCCACGAGCTCATCGCGCTCCGGGGCAGAAAGCGGTCGTCGAGAGCGCCGCTGGTCACTTCCGCGGCGCCCGCCTGAGCCAGTTCCGGATCGAGGCGTTTGACGTCGAATGCAGCTCCCGCGGCGCTCGCCGCCGTGGAGAGCGAAGCGAGCAGCCCAAGAAGGCAGGCCGCGAGGATCGTGCGCATGGGCGGCAATCCTAATCAGGCATTCCCGCACAAGGCAACGAACGCGTCGCAAACCTGGAGATTCTGTAATGTTGCAGGATGACTAAAATGGCCGCATCGCCTGGAGAGATAAGAATGAATCGCACTGTTGCGGCGAGCCTGGCGCTCGCGGGGATCATGCTGACATCCACCGCCTTCGCGCAAACCTGCCCGCCCGCGGGAATGACGCGCGAGCAGCTGGTCGACCTGAAATCCCATGAGTTCGCAGTGCCCGACGCGGCGCGTCGGCAAGCCCTGGCGCTGGACCTCGTCGCTTGCCTCGGCAGCCCCGACCCGACGCTGCGCGACGGCATCGCGTTCGAGGCATTGGCTGCATGGATGCGAAACAAGCAGCTCTCGCCGGCGACGGTCGGCGCGATCCGCGACCGGCTGGTGGCGCTGCTCGGACCCGACTCCCCGGATCCTGCTGGCGTGCAGCGACCGTTCGCGGCGCTGGTGCTGGCCGAGGTCGCACGCGTCGACCGCGTCGAGCCGTTCATGACCGATCCGCAGCATCGGCAACTGGTCGACGCGGGCACTCGCTATCTGCGGTCGGTGCATGACTATCGCGGTTTCGACGAGCGCGAAGGCTGGCGCCATGGCGTCGCGCACACTTCCGATCTGATGTTGCAGCTCGCAGTGAATCCGCGGACGTCGAAGGCGCAGCTGGATCAGATGCTCGCCGCGATCGCGACGCAGATCGCGCCGGCCGGCGAGCACTCCTACATCTATGGCGAGGGCGACCGCCTCGCGCAAGCAGTGTTCTACATCGCGAAGCGCAAGCTGCACACCGCCGACGAATGGCACAAGTGGTTCGAGCAAGTCGCCGCGCCAGCGCCATTGGCGAACTGGGGCGACGCATGGACCTCGCAGCGGGGGATCGCCAAGCATCACAACACGATGCAATTCCTCACCACGCTTTATCTGTACGTGCGCGAGAGCGGCGCCGAGTTTCAGGACCTGGTGGTGCCGTCGATCGTCGCGGCGATCAAGCCCTTGTTGTGAACCTCACGGCCGCGAGACGTGAGTGTAGATCACCTGCCACTTGCCATTGCGCTTGGCCCAGATATCGGCGAAGCGCAGTTTGACAGCGAACGGCTTGCCGCCATCCGTACCGCGCAGGTCCACGACACCGCCCATCACTGCGCCGTCGCTCCACACTTTCTCGACCGGCTGCATGATCTCGAACGGCTCGATCTTGTAACCCGGCGCGGTGTAGTCGGCGATGAGCTCCGCCTTGCTCTGAATGCGGCCCGAGCTGTTCACGAGCGTGTAGTCGTCCGCGACCAGGCGCTGCAGCTCGGCTTTGTCGCCGTGAATCTGCGCCTCGTCGTAGTCTTTGACCGCTTTCGCAAGATCGGCCGGCAAATCAGCAGCATTGGCCGCTGAGCCCAGGAGCATCGCTGCGATCAGCAACGCCGCACGCGCATTCCACATGACGCCTCCGCACGGAAAACGAAAGCGTCAAATATAGCGCGTGATCCAATTCGGACGCTCGCGCTTCTTGCGGTAATACCACGCGCACGGTCCGATCATGACAATGAGCAGCAACAGCCAGATCGCGTAGGTTTCGGCGAGACCGAACTTCGTGCGCAGGATCCCGGCCGCGAGGCCGAGCACGTAGAAGTGCACGATGTAGAAGAAGAACGGCACACGTCCGAATACGGCGAACGGCCGCAGCAGCGCGGGTGTGCCATTGCGCGTGACGGCCGAGAGCACGATCAGCGTGACGAAGATGCAGCCGAACGACCACGCGAGGAACGGCAGGTCGGGCGGATACTTCGAGAACTCCCAGAACTGCACGCTCGCGACGCTGGAGTACGAGTACGCGTTGCCGTAGCCGCCATAGAGACGCACAGCGAAGAAGAACGCGAAGGCGATCGCCGCGAGCGTCGCCCACAGTTTCACCGGGCGTGCGCGTTGCATCGAATCGCGTCCGACCACGAATCCCAGCAGCAGGATGGCGCTCCAGGGGATGATTGGATACAGCGAGCGGAACGCACCTTCACGCACGGGCTCGTAGAGCATCGCGCGCAGCGGCAGCGGCAACCACGAGACGTCGAGCAACGGATGCAGCAGCAGAATGCCGAGCGCGATCGGCACGAGAATCCGACTCGACACGTCACGCAGCAAAGCGGTCGCGATGATCGCGACACCGATGCAGGTGAGCACCATGAACGAATAGAACCCCATCAGAGCGCGCGGCAATCCCATCACCAGCGCGTCGACGGCAATGAGCACGAAGCCTCGGATCAGCAGGCGTCGCGTCACCTCGGCATGCGTCACGCCGCGGTTCTCCCGAGCCAGGCTCGTCAGCGCGACCATGAAGCCCGCCATGAAAAAGAATCCCGGCGCGACCGGCACGCCGGTGAAGCGAGTCAGGAACTGGAAGATATCGCCGAACGCGGGCGCGGGCCCTGCGGCCAACTCCTCGGCAGCGCGGCCGGAGTTGAACATGAGCGAAGCGTGATCCAGCCCCATGTGCGCGATCAGCAAGCCGCGGAAGACGTCGACATAGGATTGGCGCACGCCGGGTGCAGTGACAGCCGCGGCGGCCTGAGCGCGCGCGGCGGCGGACAGATCGTTCGTCATGGCCATATGATCGGCAAACCCCGTTGCCACCTGCCACAGCGCCCGGCCGGAATCGACCCCTGACGAAGGACAGGGCTCCGAAGCGTTACTTGCCGGTCGCGTAGCGCTTCACGAGTCGATACAGAAAATCTTGCGAATCGTAAAACTGCGCTACACCGACACGCTCATCGCGCCCATGCGCCCGCACGTCGGCGATATCTCCGAACAAGCCCGACACGCCATACATCGGGATGCCTTTCGCTCGCAAGTAGGCGCTGTCTGTCGCGCCGGTGCCCATGATCGGGATGACCGTCACGCCCTTCCACATCTTGCCAGTGAGCTCCTCGATCGGCTTGATCACGATCGGATTCAGCGTCGAGACGGGCGCGGGCGGCGCACCGGCCTGGCTCCGCAGCGTCACTTTGATCCCATCGTCGGCGAACACGCGCACGAGCGTACGCTGCACGTCCTGGACCGAATCCTGCGGCAGGATGCGACAGTTCACGTTCGCGGTTGCCTTCTGCGGCAGAGCGTTGCGTGCATGTCCAGCCTGGAGCATCGTCGCGACACACGTCGTGCGCAGCATCGAGTTGTAAGCGGGGGTCTGCGCCAGTGTCGCCGCAGCGTTGGCATTTGTGCCGTTGGACTGCACGACTGCCTTCATCGCCGCGCCGAGATCGCCGCCTTCGAGCGCAGCGGTGCGTTCGAAGAACGCGCGCGTGACCTCGTTGAGGTTGACCGGGAAGTCGAACTTGCCGAGCCGATCGAGCGCGGCCGAGAGTCGATAGATCGCGTTGTCGCGAACCGGCACGGAACTGTGGCCGCCCTTGTTGGTGATCTCCAGGTCGAAATCGCGATACAGCTTCTCAGTCGCTTGCACGGCGTTGAACAGCTTCTTGCCGTCGCGCTCGCGCCCGCCGCCGCCTTCGTTCAGCCCGAACTCCGCTTCGATCAGCTCGCGATGCTCGTTGGCCAGCCACGAGACGCCGTTGTAGTCGCCGCCCTCCTCGTCCGAGGTGAGCGCGAGAATGATGTCGCGCTTCGGCTTCAGGCCTTCCTGCCGGTAGCGAATCATGTTGGCGATGAAGATCGCTGCCATCGCCTTGTCATCGGCAGTGCCGCGGCCGTAGTAGTAACCGTCGCGCTCGATCAACTTGAACGGGTCGAGATCCGACGACCAATCCTCTTTGTGCGCCTCGACGACGTCGAGATGCGCGACGAGCAGCACCGGCTTCTGCGTGCCGTTGCCGCGCAAGCGCGCGACGACATTGCCCTTCTTCGCATTGCCCGGAGGTACCAGCACCTGCACGTCGGCCTGCGGAAAGCCGGCGGCGACGAGTCGTGCGGCCATCGCGCGCGCTGCCTGCGTGTTATCGCCGACGGAATCGGTCGTATTGATCTCGACCAGCTCTTTGTAGATTTCGAACAGCGCGCGCTGCTCGGGCTTGAGATCGGCCGCAGCGGTAACGCTCACAGCGCCGAACGCAGTCAACAGAGGAAGGATTGTTCCAAGAAACGTTCTTTTCATGACAGACCGCCACTGGTTGCGATCCGGCATGATAGAGGAAATCAAAGCTCGACGGTCTGGCGGCGCTCCAAGCCCTTCGCTACTGCTTCGGCGCGCGTGCGCGCGCCGAGCTTGCGAAACAGGGATTCGATGTGGAACTTGACCGTGTGCAAGGAAATGCCAAGGTCGCGCGCGATCGCCTTGTTGCTCGAACCCGCGCCGATGGCCGCAAGCACGTCCAGCTCGCGCGGCGTGAGCAACACACCGGCGGCCCGCTCTGCCAACTCTTCGAAGCCGCGCGGACGCTGGTCTATCGCGGGCTCGGGCACGCCGCGTACGGACGATCCGCCGGCCACCGAATGCAACGCCGCCTCGATCTGCTGTGCCGTCGCCGCGCCATCGAGCAACACGACATCCGCAGAAGCCGCGTCCGCGATGGCGTGACCCGCATGCGCGACGATTTGCGTGAGCTCCTCGCGGCGTGCCGGGTCGCGCGTCACGATCGCTACGCTGAGGATGTTCGCTGCTTTCTGCTTGACCACCCGAAGACTCATTGGATTCCTGTCATCACTGCCGAGGACGCGCGGTGATCACGACGTTCGAAGTCAGCACCTCGCCACCGCGGATCAATCGCAGCACTACTGTCTTGCCGACGCTCTGATCGTCGAGCTGAGCGATGACCCGGCGCAGGCCGCGCATCGATGCTCCGTCGATCGTCAGCAGGATGTCTCCTGCCTTCACACCCGCCACCTCACCTGGACCGCCGGCGGCGATCGACATCACCATCATCCCGGTCGTCTCGCCCGCGTCTGCGCGCAGCGGCTCCGGAACGGCGACCGGCTGCAGCCCGAGGCCGAGCCAGCCGCGCGGAACCTGGCCGTCGCTCAGCAGTTGCGGCACGACGCGCCCGAGAGTCGCGACCGGAATGACCAGCACCACTCCCGGCGGTCCGAGCGTCGACATGCCCACCAGGGCGCCCGACGCATCGAGGACTGGTCCTCCTTCTTCGGTGCGGCGCA
Source organism: Steroidobacteraceae bacterium (assembly GCA_035606615.1). GTDB lineage: Bacteria > Pseudomonadota > Gammaproteobacteria > Steroidobacterales > Steroidobacteraceae > Steroidobacter. The sequence continues at coordinate 15,883 of DATNFA010000019.1, read as the reverse complement.
GGCGGATATCAAGGGCGATACGCTGCTCGAGCCGGCCGCCTGCCCTGCTGTACCACTGCGGACCGACGGAACTGACGAGGCCCAGCCGCGCAGTCGCAGCTCCCTCGGCATCGGCGCCGAGCGCCAGAGCGAGGCTTCCGACCCGGGCGGTCCCGTGCGGCACGGTCGTGGCCGCGAGCGGAGCGTCCGTTCGTAGCACCAGGAGATTCGTGCCAGGGTCGCGTCCGGCGATGCGCGCGGTGGCCGTGGCGCCCGAGGCGGTCACGACCTCGTACTCGTCGCGATTGCCGATGGCCTGCTCGGAGGTGACGACCGCGTCGGGCTGCCAGAGCAACGCGCTGACGTGTCGATGGGATGAATTGCGGACGGCGACTGCGAGGCCCTGCGCAGCCGCGACGTGCGCCTCGATGGCTTGCGAAAGATCGCTGAGGGGGTTGTGTGCGTCCATGGGCGCAAACGATGCGCGCCTCACCGTTCATTACCCATCGGGCGATTGACCGGGGCCCGGCTGAACGGCCGGGTGGATTCGCGGACGCGCGGCGCGAAGATCCAACGCATGCTCCAACCATCGCGCGTCGAGCAAACTACGCTCGACCCTTACTCTCAGGTCGTCGCAGAAGCCTTCGACTTCGTCAGTCCTGCCGTCGTCAGCATCTCGGTGCGCTCGCGCCGCGGACCGTCCGGCGTCGGCTCCGGCGTGCTCTACACACCCGACGGCTATCTGCTCACGAACAGCCACGTCGCGAACGGCGCGACTGAGTTGCGCGCGGCGCTGACCGACGGCCGCGAAGTTCCGGCGAAGCTGGTCGGTGATGATCCGGAGACCGACATCGCAGTGCTGCGACTCGCCGGCAGCGGCTTTCCTTACGCGACGTTCGGCAGCTCATCGTCGCTGCGCGTCGGGCAGCTCGTCATCGCGATCGGCAATCCGTTCGGCTATCAGGCGACGGTGACTGCAGGCATCGTCAGCGCGCTCGGCCGCAGCCTCCGCACGCGCTCCGGGCGACTCGTCGAAAGCGTGATCCAGACCGACGCGCCGCTGAATCCCGGCAACTCGGGCGGCCCGCTCGTCGACGGCTCGGGACACATCGTCGGCATCAACACGGCCATCGCGGGCGGCGCTCAGGGAATCTGTTTCGCGATCGGCATCGACATCGCGTCCAACGTTGCTGCAACGCTGATGCGCGAAGGACGCGTGCGCCGCAGCCGCCTGAGGTTTGCGGGACAGACGATCATGCTCGATCGTCGCATCGTGCGCGGGCTAGGACGCTCGGCGTCGAGCGCAATCATGGTGCTCGAAGTGCTGGAGGACGGCCCGGCGCAGCGGGCGGGATTGGAAAAAGGCGACGTGCTGGTGGAATTCGATGGCGCGCAGATCGAGAGCCTCGATCATCTGCATCGCTTGTTGACGGTGGAGCTCGCGCAGCGGGAGGTGCCGCTGCGCGTGCTCAGAAGGGGGAAAGTTCTTGACTTGAGCGTGCGGCCAGTCACGCAGTGACCGGAAAACTCTCGCAGAGACGCCAAGATCGCCAAGGGACAGAATTCAGATTTATGGATCTGTATACCTGTAGATCTGAATCTCTGGTTCTTCTTGGCGGGCTTGGCGATCTTTGCGAGAGAATTTCCGGATCCGGCCAGCTACTCGGTGCCCTTTGCTGTTAGCGGAAACGCTCGCGCGACGCGACCCAGCCACACTCGGATCGCGCCGGTGCGCAGATCCTTCTCCGGCGTGAAGCCGAGCCGCACGATGATCAGGTCCTTCGACGGCACCACCAGCGTGAACTGGCCTTCGAAGCCCTCCGCGCTGAACGCGTCGCGCTCCGGACCGGTATCGATGCGCGACTTGTAGGGTTTGCCGTCCCCGTCCGTCGGCGTCACCCACCAACCCGCGCCGTAGATGTCGGCGTTCTCGCTCTTGCCGGCCGTGCGCGCGAAGTCGACCCAGCCTTCGGGCAGGACGCGCTGACCGTCCCACATGCCGTCGCGCAGGTACAGCAGCCCGAACTTCGCGAAGTCGCGCGCGGACGCGTAGATGAGAGCGCTGCCGTAGTAGAGGCCGCTGGCATCGAACTCGGGCTGCGGCTTGATGCCGATCACGTCGAACAGGCTTTCGTGCATCCACTGCAGCATCGCGGCGCGGCGTGCCGTTGGCGACTCCGGATTCGGCACGATCGCACGCGTCAGGGCATCGGCCGTGAGTACGATGCCGCACGAGTTGTAATTCCAATGCGTGCCCGGCTCATGGATGAACGGCAGGCCGGCGCAGTAGTTCGCGACGTCCAGGCGCCCCGGCCCGAACAGCTTGCGCGATGCGTCGCTGTCCGCGATCGTCTTCGCTTCGATTTCCAGGTAGCGCATGCCGTCCGTCATCTGCAGCCAGGTGCGCCACGGAATCTGCGCCTGCTTGTCGGTCGCAGCCCAATGCGGATTGCCCATCGGTGCGTCGACGTTCACTTTGCCCTGCTTCGATGCGACGCCGACCAGCGCCTGCGTGATCGACTTCGCCATCGACCACGAGACCAGCTTCATGTCGGCGTTGTAGCCGGCACCGTACTGCTCGTGCACCAGCTTGCCGCCGACGATGACCACGACTTCGCGCGTCTCGCCGAGCCCGGGCGCCTTCTGGCCGAACGCGTCGGTCATCGCTGCGTCCAGCGCAGCGCGATCGACACCTTCCGGCAGCGGGCCGGTCGGCCATTCGGTCGTCGGCCAGGGAACGTCGGCAGGCTGCGGCGGCAGCGGCGCGAGCTCCGCGCGCGCTGCTACGACACAGCAAGAAGTGGCAACAGCAATCCAGATCGCTCGACGCGAGAGTGCGCTCATGGTGAGTCTCCTCAATTCACTGGATGGCAGCCGAAGCCCGGCTCGAACTTCGACTGCGCGGAGACCAGGCCCGCGAGCGCAGACACTTTGACGCCGCTGTCGCCCTTTTCGACCGTCAGCGGCTTGAGCGCTTCCGGATCGTAATCCGTGCGGCACGACTCCAGCGGCCGGCCGGCGACGAACAGGCACGAGCACGTCTGCTTGGCGACGTACACCGTGCCGATCTTTGCTGTCGCCCAGGTGTCGCGACCCGCGAACAGCGCGACGGCGACGATCGCCACCACGACAACGATGCCGATCAACCACCCCTTGCCGCGCATGTCTGCTTCCTCCCCTGGTTTATTCGTTTTGGGTTGTACGTTTTGCCAATCATAGCGCGCTGTGCAACGGAGTTTTCAGCGTCGGTCTGATTCCAGCGTCCGCAGCCGCGGCCGATACTGTCTGCGTAGGCTCGAAGAACAGGTTATGGAGGGTTGCGCGATGGTCCGCTATCCGACTGAGCAGTTGATGACGGTGGAAGAAGCCGAGCGTCTCTCCGAACTGCACACCGGGCGCACGCGGCGCAAGCAGCAGCCCCGTCAACCGAGCCTCTGGGCCTGGCAGTCCGTATCCGGTGCACTGGAGCAGACAGTGACCGAAGCCCAAGTCGACGAAATGATGCGGCAGCTCCAAAGCCAGGACCGATAGTCGATCTGAAAAGCGGGTGCCCCCGCCTGCTTCCGAGGTAACCCTTCACGCAGGCCTTGCCGCCAGTACACCGGGGTACTGGCGGTCTTCTTTTTTCTGCTGTCGTAATTACTCGCGGAACCGTTCCTGGCCGGCGAAGCCGATGCGCTGCATGCCGCTGCGCTGGGCGATCGCCAGTACCTTCGCGACCGAGTCGTAGCTGGCGCGCCGGTCGGGTAGCACGTGCAGCTCCGCCTGATTGGCCTTGCCCGCTTCCACCGCGAAATACCGCTCGAGCTGCGCCAGGTCCTGGACGACCGTGCCGTTCCACAGAATCGTGCCGTCGAAGTCGATCGTCAGACTGATCGATTCGCGTGGGAGTGGGGACGGCTCGCCGCCGATGTGCAGATTCGTGCTGCTGGTCATCACCGGCAGCGTGATGATGAACAGAATCAGCAATACCAGCATGACGTCGACCAGCGGCGTGGTGTTCATGTCGACGATGGGACCGGAATCGTCAGTCGCACTGATGCTCATGGCCATGAGGCTTCTCCTTGTTGCGAGGACTCCGTCAGGATCTGACTGGCGCCAATCGCGTCAGTTCCTGGGACGCTTGCGCTTGCGCCATTCCCACGGCTCGATGCGGTCTTTCAGTGGCAGTGCCCACAGACCGCGTTTCTCCTTGCGAGCCTCCTGTTCAACGTCGTACAGCGCGGGACCGCGCGCGAACTCCGTGTAGAACCAGGCGCCGCCTCGCCTGACGATCTCTGCATTGAGATAGGTGGTGCCGTTCCAGACGTGGACGACGGTGCGCCCATACCGGTCGGTGTCGACGGGCATCAGCACCAGCTGCTGTCCCTGCGCCAGCGCCATGAGCTCCCGCTTCGCCTGTTGGCCGTACGGCTGGTCGAGCTCCGGTGCGTCGACGTCGGCGAGCCGGAACTCCATCGCCACGCCCTGCACTTTCGCGACCAGCGAATCGCCGTCCTTGACTCGCACCAGCGGACCGTAGAAGACGCCTTCGTCACCGGGACGTGGCGGATGCGGAGCAGCGGCGACCGTGAGGAGCAGCAGCGCAACCACAGCGACTGTCCGCGGCATTCTTGTACGCATGCCGCAATCCTACTGGACGGGCCGCACGAACCTGAGCTAGCGTCCGCACTCTTTCCGTTTCGAGAGTCGTCGCCATGCGCAAGCTCATTGCTCTCACGCTGTTGTCTGCGGTGTCCGCATCAGTCCTGGCGACGCCGCCCGCTGCGCCGAACCGCCTGTTCCAGGGGCGCGACCTGTTCGCGCTGCAGCTCGCGAGCGATCCGCAGATCCGGCCGGACGGCCGCGAGATTGCTTACACGCGCATCTCCTTCGACATCATGACGGACCGTGGCCGCCAGTCGATCTGGTTGATCGACTCGGAGAGCGGCGAGCAGCGGCCGCTGGTCACCGCCGCCGGCTCGCATTCGCAGCCGCGCTGGTCACCGACCGCTGATCGCATCGCCTACGTCTCGACCGCCGATGGCGGCAGGCCGCAATTGTTCGTGCGCTGGCTGCAGAGCAATCAGACGGCGAAGATCGCCGATCTCACAGATGCGCCCGGCAACCTCAACTGGTCGCCCGACGGCAAGTGGATCGCGTTCACGATGTTCGCACCCGACGAAAAGCCGCGGCTCGGCGAAGCGCCGCCCAAGCCCGAAGGCGCCGAGTGGGCGCCCCCGCTCGAGCTGATCACGGACATGATCTACCGCACCGACGAAGGCGGTTATCTCAAGCCCGGCTTCACACATATATATGTCGTTTCCGCCGACGGCGGTGCGCCGCGGCAACTGACGTTCGGCGCGTTCAACGAAGACGGCCCGATCTCGTGGGCGCCGGACGGCCAGTACGTGCTCGTGACCGGCAATCGCCGCGAGAACTGGCAGCGCGAGCCGGTGAATACCGAGATCTATCGCGTCGCACTCGCTGACGGCGCGATCCAGGAACTGACCAAGCGTAACGGGCCGGATCGCGGCGCGGTCGTGTCGCCCGACGGCAAGTCGATCGCGTATGTGAGCTTCGAGGACCAGTACCTCGGTTACCAGAATGCCGAGCTCAACGTGATGGGGCTCGATGGCAGCAATTCGCGCTCGCTGACGGCGTCGCTCGATCGCACGATCGGCGATGTGGTCTGGGCGCGCGATGGCCGGAGCCTGTACGTGCAGTACGACGACAAGGCGGTCACCAAGGTCGCGCGCGTGTCGCCCAACGGCCGCGTCGAAACCGTCGTGGAAGGACTCAGCGGCGGTTCGCTCGATCGCCCGTACACCGGTGGCCAGTTCAGCATCGCGAACAACGGCACGATCGCTTTCACCAGCGGCTCGACGCAACGGCCGACTGACATCTCGATTGCGCGCGGCGGCAAAGTGCGCCAGCTCACGCACCTCAGCGACGGCCTGTTGAACGACAAGACCCTCGGCGATGTGAAACCGTTGAAGGTCAAATCGTCGGCCGATCAGCGCGACATCGCCGCGTGGATCGTCACGCCGCCGAATTTCGATCGCTCGAAGAAGTACCCGCTGATCCTCGAGATCCACGGCGGGCCGTTCGCGGCGTACGGGCCGCGCTTCTCGACCGACTATCAGCTGTATGCCGCCGCGGGCTACGCGGTGCTGTACACGAATCCGCGCGGCTCGACGTCCTATGGCAACGAGTTCGCGAATCTCATCCATCACAAGTATCCCGGGCAGGATTACGACGACCTGATGAGCGCAGTCGATGCAGCAATCGCCGAGGGCTACGTCGATGCCGACAATCTGTTCGTCACGGGCGGCTCGGGCGGCGGCATCCTGACTGCGTGGATCGTCGGCAAGACGACGCGCTTCAAGGCAGCGGTGTCGCAGAAGCCGGTGATCAACTGGGCGAGCACGGTGCTGACGACGGACATCGCGCCGTTCATGCCGAAATACTGGTTCGGCAAGCTGCCGTGGGAAGACCCGAATGCGTACTGGCAGCGCTCGCCGCTGTCACTCGTCGGCGCCGTAAAGACTCCGACGCTCGTGCTGGTCGGCGACCACGACTTCCGCACGCCGCTGAGTGACTCCGAGCAGTACTACCAGGCGTTGCAGTTGGCGGGCGTGCCGACCGGACTGGTAAAGGTGCCTGGTGCATCGCACGGTGGCCTCACGGCGCGGCCGTCGCAGTCAGCAGCGAAAGCGAGCGCGATTCTCGCGTGGTTCGATCGTTATCGCGGCAAGCCGGCTGCAGCACCGGCGGCAACGAGCACCACGTCGGCCGGCAACTGACGGCGGGTTAGCGGCGCGCGACTGCCCAGTGCACGAGCGCTGGGACGATCGCCAGCAAGCCAGCGCCTTCGTGAAGGACGCTGTTGACGGCGCGCGCCGCGTCTGAAGTCAGGTAGTAGCTGCCGAGACCGGTCAGCGCCAGCACGGCGAGCAGCACGATGAGCGCGACACCGCTGACGCGTTGCGCGCCGCGGTTCCAGTTGAAGCCGACGTGGGAACCCGCGATCCAGCCGAATAAGAACGTTGCTATGACGGCGAGCACGCCGTGAACGACCAGGATCCCCGGCTGCCACGGATGCGGCGCGGCACCGAACTCCGTATCGCGCGCGAAGAACAGGTGCAGGACCAGCCACGCCAGTCCGCTGAGCCACAACAGACCCAGGCTCGCATAGAGAATGTTGCGTAACCAGGCTGGCATGGTCAGCCTGTCGACCCGCTGGCGACTGCGGCGACAACCGCTGTTTGTCGGATCGCGAGGATGCGGCGCACGCCTGCGGTGACGTGCTCGCTGGAAAGTGTCGCGCCGGCAATGTTCTTGATGTCCGTACCGAAGCGCAGCTGCTGCACGGTCGAGCGCCCGGCGAACTGTGCGAGCCAGCGCGGGTTGCGAATCTCGCCACCGTGACTCTCGCGATACTCGAGCACGCGCACCGGCAGCAACTGGCCGTTGGCGCGGATGCCGACGGCGTAAGTGATGAAATCCTCGCGCCCGATGACTTCGTCGACGAACACGTGACCGAGCAGCGTCGCGCCCTGCCGCGCCGCCCAGATACTGAGCGTGCCGTGTCCGGCCTGCGGGCCTGCGAGGCGCGCGATTTCCTGAAGCTGCGCGGCCGACAGATTCAGCGGAACGACTTCGAAGGCCGTCGCGTCCGGGAACAGCTCGCGCTGCGCGTCCGCGGCGGACGCGTACACCGCCGCGCTCGCGCAATTCACGGGCGCGGTCGCCAGTACGCAGACGACGGCCGCGAGCGTTGGCTGCAATTCCTTCATGTCAGAACGCATAGCCCAGGCCGAGATCGATGCGATCGGCGTCCGAGTTCAGGTCGAACTTCTGGTAGTCGAGTTTGAACACGACGCCTGAATTGATGTTCAAGTTGATCCCCAGCGTCGTGATTTCTTCGGCTTCGAGCGCGGCCGGCGTGAGTCCGGCGCCGATGAATGCGTAGCCGGCACCGGTGTTGACGCGCTCGAAGCGCGCGAATGGCGCCAGCGTCCAGGAGTTCGGCAAGGTGGCGATGTACGCCGCTTGCGCGTACCAGCCGTAGAAGCTCTCGGGAATCAGCACGGGATTGCCTACCAGCGTCAGGTTGACGGCAGCGGTGTCCGAGATGGTCCCGCGCGCGTACAGCGCACTCAGGTCCCAAGACCCAGGCGTCCAGCGCGCATGGCCCTCCCACAGCAGCAGCTTGTTGTTGTCGAAACCGGGCTGACCCTGCGAGATGTCGCCGTAGACGACCGACCCGCCGACACGCAGGCCGGGAATGCCGGTGTAGTTGACGGCTCCGAAGCTGCTCAGGTCGCCGGCGCGCGCCAACTGTCCTTCCTGGTGAATCGAGCCGAGCGGCGATTCGAGTCCTTCCTCCGAGGCGGCGTCCCACGCCGACAGGTCATGCCCGGTCGTGATGCCGACGTCCCAGCGCCAACCCGCAGTGGTGTTGCCTTCGAGCGCTGCGCCGATCTCGCGCCAGGTCGAGGGAATGATCGCGGTCTCGACGAAGTTGCGGAACACGCCGTAATAGCGCGTCGGCTCGTGCGACTCGTTGAGCAGCCCGGACGGAATCAGGAACAGGCCGAGCTTCGCGTAGATCGTGTCGCTGATCTCGCGCTCGATCCACGCCTGCTCGACCTCGACTTCGCCGGCGTCGTCCGCCGAGGCGATCGCGTGCTCGACCTCCAGCTCGCTGATGAAGCGCGTGCGCTCGTCGAAGCGATAGCTCGCGCCGAGCACGAAGCGGCCGACGTCCGCGGTGGTGCCCGAGGAATCGTCGGTGGGACGGGAATAACTCAGTTCGCCATAGCCGAACCAGTCGACGACATTGCGATCAGGCTCGGCCCTGCCGGTCGCTACCGTCGCGGCGGTCGCGGTGGCCGGCGCGCTCGCAGGCTGCTGCTGCGACTTGAGGGCGGCCAGCTCTCGCTGCACCTCCTGTAGTTGCAGCGCGAGCTCCGCGACTTTCGCTTCGAGATCTGCTTGTGTAGCAGCGCGCGCAGGCGACAGCGCCGCAAGTGTGCAGGCAAGAGCGGCGGCGATCCGCAGCACGCGGGGCATCGTGACGAGTCCGGTGACAGTCATTGGTTCGAATCTCATTGGGTGAAGCCATCGGTAAGGGTTTGCAGGAACGCGACCACGTCCTGGATCTCCGGCTCGCTCAGCGCCGGCAGGTCGCCGGGGCGGCGATCGTACGGAGGCTCGGTCGTGTTCACGTTGGCGGCGAGCTCGGCGGGCAGATCGTCGAACTTGCGCGGCAAGCCGCTCCCGGGATCGAGCGGATACCACTCGTCGGGATTCGTGTCGCGACGCACGTAGAAGCGCACGACCTCGAGCAACGTGGCAAAGCGGCCATTGTGAAAGTAAGGGCCGCTCACCGCGACGTTGCGCAACGTCGGCACCTTGAAGGCACCGCACAGCTCGCGCATGTCGACGATGTCGGTGCGATCGGGGCCGCACAATCCCAGGTCGAAATAGTCCGGATCGTAGTTAGCGCTGATATCTGCGCTGCGCGGCACGCCGAGGTTGTCGTACGTGAAATCTGTGAAGAGCGGCGGCGCGCCGTTCGCGCCGCGCGCGCTCGGATGGCACGCGGCGCAATTGCCCTTCTGCGGATCGTTGAACAGCGCGAGTCCGCGCAGCTCCGCATCGGTCAGGCGCACCCGGCCCGCGAGGAACGCATCGTACCTGCTGGTGTACGGCGCAAATTCCGCCAGGTCTTCCTGCTGATACTTTTGCAGGGCGAACAACGCGCGCTCGAAAGCTGCCTCCGGCGTTGCAAAGACCTGGTCGCCGAACGCGGCGCGAAACTCGCTCGCGTAGGCGGCCCGGCTCAGCTTGTCGACAACGTCGACCACCGAGGCGTTTGCCATCTCGTGGGTCGCGAGGAACGGTCGGCGCGCCTGCTCCAGCAACGAGGCTGCGCGGCCGTCGCGGTCGAAACCGCCGGTCGGCGTGCCTTCACCGTCGAAGAAGAACGCGGGATTCTGCGTGAGGTACTTGAGCGAGGGGGCGTTGCGGAAACCCTGCACATCCAGGTCGATGCCGCCGGTCGGTACCACGGAGTCGCCAGCGAACGCATGATCGCTTTCGTGACAGCTCGCGCAGGCGATGCGCCCGCTGGCCGACAGCGACGTGTCATGGAAGATCTTCTCGCCGAGCGCCGCGGCAGCGGAAAGATTCGCGGTAGCGACGGGCGCAGAGCCAGCGCCATCGCCGCCGCCGGAGGTACAGGCGGCGAGCCCAGCCAGAGCAAGGAGCGAAAGCCAGGAGCGCGGACTTGGGACCATGTTTTTCGGCTTGTCAGTCGGGCCAGAGACCGATGCGAGCGCAAATGATAACGAATTGCATTTACAGTGACAGCCCCATCGCGCGAAACTCGGCCCGATGGATCGATTGCCCGCAACCTCTGCGATGACTTTTCAGCGAGTTACGGTCGGACTCGGGACGTTCCTTGCCATTCAGGCGCAAGGCATCGGTGACGCGGCGGCCCAGGCGCGCGCCCTCGATCGGGTCTGCGAGATTTTTCAGACGGTCGAGCAGGTGATGCACCCGACAGCAGCCGGCAGCGACCTCGTGCGGATCGCCGAGGCATCAAGCGGAGCGCTGCTGTCCGTGCATCAGTGGACGTTCGAAGTGCTGTCGCTCTCGCTGCGACTGTGGCGATTGAGCGGCGGCCATTTCGACCCATGCATTCCGGCCAGCCCCGCCAGCGTCGGCGACCTGCAGCTCGTCGAGCCCGCTTCGGTCCGCGTCCCGCCCCGCCCAGCCGTGCTGGACTTGGGCGGGATCGCTAAGGGATTCGCGATCGATCGCGCAGTCGAGGCGCTGATCGAGGACGGCTGCAGCACCGGCTTGGTTAATGCCGGCGGCGATATGCGCGCCTTCGGCCCGCAGGCATACGAAATCGAGCTGCGGATCCCGGGGTCGTCGCGGCGTCTGCAACTCGCGGCGTGCGCACTCGCTGTCAGTGCGCCGAAGACAGCGCGCTCACCGAGCGGGCATCGCGGTTTCTATTCGCGTGTTGCCGGAGCCGAGCTGTCAGGTCATGCAGTCGGCGTGCTCGCGCCAAACGCGGCAGCGGCTGACGCACTCACCAAGTGCGCTCTCACTTGTACGTCAGATGTTCTGCGCCGCCTGCTCGATGAATTCGCCGCGTCGTTGCTGCCGCTCGACTGAGCGTCAGCCCTCGACCAACCCGTCGTTCTTCGGCGGGTCGGCGAGCGGAGCGCCGAGCGGCGCTTCCTGCGCGAGCCTCAGCTCGGTGTCCTGGCCCGACTGTTCGAGCAGGAAGCCGATGACAGCGTACAGCTCGTCGACGTCCATCTGCTCGACGGGAAAGCCCATGAACTGCAGCTCGCGCCCGCGCTCGGCGTAACGTACTTTGAAGTCACGATTCATGGCGTTTCAACGCTCCCCGCTTGGTGCAGTTCCCCGCTTGCGTGCCGTACGAAACGTGACCGAGTAACGCAGCTCCTTCGTCGGCGGAATGCTGTGCTGCCAACCCCAGCGCGCTTCGTCCCGCAGAATGTACGCCGAGCGCGGCTCCAGCTCGAGCGCGAAAACCTCCTTGCGCCGCTCCGGCTTCCACGGATACGGACGGAAGCGAATGCGCGCCGTGCCGAGGAGCGAGATGCCGACGATCAGCTCGAAGTCCGGCACGTCGCGGTGCCAGCCGAGCGGCGTGCCGGGCACGTATTCCGCGATCAGCGCCTGCACGAAATCCTCCGCCGCGACACCGGACCACTGCGCGGCACGTGTTCGCAACGGCGCGAGAAATTCCGGAATCGGCGGCGCGGCGTTCGCCCTCTGATGCGTGAAGTCGTACGCGAACCCGTAATTCACGGTGCGACGGCCCGCGGTGTACTGCCGGTACTGCGCTTCGCGCAGCGGTAACGCCCGAATATTTTCCAGCAGCCCGCGCTCTTCATCGCGATCGATGAACTCGGCGCGATACGTCATGCCCTGAGGCACGAACGGCGGAAACAGGCTGGCTTGCGCACGTGACATATTCCGAGAGTGTACGGCGATTATGTGCGCCCGGTCACACTCGCTCCCGAGTCGCTCGTCGATGCTGCGCGCCCCTTGTGGGGAAAACAGAGGAAGTGACAATGAAGAACAGCGTCATCGCTCTCGGATTGCTGATTGCAGTGGCAGCGCAGGCCGCGCCGCCCACTGTCGAAGAAGTCGGCGATCCGGATTCGTTCGGCCGCGATGTGATCTATCTCGGCAACGCGCAGACTTCGCAGGTCGCGTTGCAGACGGATTGCACGCCTGATCCGATGTTCCCGCCGCTGCCGAACGACCGTTGCATCGTGCTGAATGCGCAGCCCGCAGCGACCAGCTTCAACGAGGATGGCCTCGCGACCCTGCAATTGCCGGCGGAGTCGACCAAGTCGCTGATCTGCTTCGCGCTCACGCCGAACCACAATTTCGAGTTCAACAACCTGACCGGCGTGGCGCAGCCGAATGCGCGCTACAACGCGCGCGCGGTGATCACGATCGAGAACGAGGTGCTGGACGATCCGACGCTGATCGATCCGAACACCGGCCTGCCATACGGCGGCAGGATGACGCTGCCGCTCAGCACGTACTCCGAGTCGCGCAGCATCGCGGCCGGCGAGCGTGAGCAGAAGTCGCTGTTCCTGTCGCGGCACTGCATCGGCGGACTGGTGAGCAAGCGTTCACTAGTCGGCTCCGGCCTGAGCGAGACGCAGGCGAAGCAGTTCTTCAAGAAGCCGATGAAGTTCACCTTCGGCGGGTCCGGCACCGTGCAGATCGTGGACTTCGCCAATTTCTTCTACGGCATCCGCCTGTACGGCGACAGCAAAGACCGATAACGATGCAGGCAAAATAAAGGCCGGGCGGCGCGTGCCGCCCGGCCTTTTTTCATGCTCTGCTGCCGTCTAGCGCACGCGGCCGCGACGGAACAAATTGACGATCGCCAGCAGGATGATTGCACCCACCAGCGACACCAGGAACGTCGCTATCGAGATGCCCTGGTTGATCGTGCCGATGCCCAGCATGGGCGACACGATGAAACCCGCGAGCAACGCGCCGACGATACCTACCACGACATTGAGCAGGATGCCTTGCTGCGCGTCAGTGCGCATGACGATGCTGGCAAGCCAGCCCACAACGCCGCCCACGATCAACCAGACCAGAATACCCATATACCCTCCTCGGGGTCGCCACGATAACTCACGACCACAGAATGAGAGCCGGGTGATCTTGGTTCCGAAGCCCGCTCCGAAAGACGTAAGAAGTACGCTGTCAATCGACGAAGCGGGACACCAGCTTGGCGATGACTGCGCAACTGGGGCGCTCGGGCAGATACTTCACTCGCACCGTTGTGCCGACGGCGGGCAGCGAAGCCATCGATTCACCCATGCGGCGATCGACGTGGCACGTCAGTACCGACGCACGAGCGTCCACGGGATGGAACTCGAAATAGACGCGCGTGAAGGCACCGAACAGCGGCGGTCGCCAGATGCGCAGGATGCGACCCTGCGCGAGGGCGCCGCGTTTCAGGATCTCCTGCTGCAGCTGCGAGCCGAGCGCGACGAAGCGAGAGGACGCGATCATGGCGACGAGCGCGCCGACGAGGAATGCGATGGCCGGGACGTATTGTGCGGGCATGTGCGGAGCCGAGAATTTGGGACCCGGTTGCGAGCATGCACGCGTCCGGGTCAGCGGGCCTTGAATTGCCTCGCAATTCTTACACGCTAGTTTCTATCGAGCCAAGTGCCCAAACCCTGAGCGTTCAACTCGATATCGGTTGCGAGTATCTCGCGTAGAAAGTCTTCCGACTCCCGCGACCCGCAGCGGCGTAACTCGGCGATGTAGATGTCGCCGAAGGCGCGTTTGAGCTTGTCGTGGCGGCCCGGAGCACTGGCGAGCGAGCGTGCCGCGTCGGCCATCGCATCGACCTGCGCCAGGAACTGCACAGCCAGCTTCTCGGCGTCGCGCACAGCGCCGTAGTGCGTGAGATACATCAGCTCTGGCCTCTGCGCGAGCAACCGCGCGACGGATTCGTGCAGGGCATCCTGTTCGAATTGGACCGGGGCACACGCCGGCACGATGTACGGCTGCAGCTCTGGATAGACGATGCCGAACGTGTCGCCCGTGAACCAGCCGCGACTCGCCTCGTCCCAGATGCAGTGATGATGACGCGCGTGGCCCGGCGTATCCGCGAAGCGCAACGGGCGTCCGGCCAACTCGATCACCATTCCATCGCTGGTAGTGATGACACGCGCCGCAGGGACCGGCACGAGCTCACCGTAGTCGCGCGCAGCGACTTCAGCGCCATACACAGCACGCACGCCCTCGATCAGCATCGAGGGATCGATCATGTGACGCGCGCCGCGCGGATGGATGACGAGCTTTGCGCGCGGCAGGTTCTGCATCAGCAACCCAGCGCCGCCAGCGTGATCGAGGTGCACGTGTGTCGGAATCACGTAGTCGACGGCATCGCGCTCCAGCCCGTGTGCTTCGAGCGCGGCAAGCAATCGAGGCACGGCGCTGTTCGGACCGGTTTCGATGAAGGCGGCGCGGCCGTTCTCGACGATCAGGAAGCTCGCGTCGAAGCGCGGGCGGACGAAACCGGTATCGACCACCGTGATGCCGTGGTCCAGGCGCTGGTAGAAACTCGTCACGTCAACCGAATCCTTCGAGCACCAGCTTGCCGATCGTGCGGCCGCGCTCGAGCATCTGATGGGCGCGGCGCAGGTTCGCCGCATTGATCGGGCCGAGACTCTCGGCCAGCGTCGTGCGCAGCGTGCCGTTGTCGATCAGCGCCGCTGCCTGTTCGAGAATCTCGTGCTGACGCTGGATATCCGGCGTCTGGAACAGCGAGCGCGTGAACATGAACTCCCAGTGGATCGACACGTTCTTCTGCATCAGCGCCGTCAGCTGCACCGGCTCGCTCATGCTGACGATCAGGCACAGCTTGCCTTGCGGCCGGATGATCGGGGCGAAGCGCGGAAAGTAGGCAGTCGCGTCGGTGAGGCAGAAGATGTAGTCCGCTTCGGCAATACCGGCCGCTTTCATCTGTGCCGCGAGGTCGCCGGTGTGGTCGACGACAACGTCGGCGCCGAGCTCTTTGACCCATTGTGCCGATTCCGGCCGCGATGCCGTTGCAACGACGCGCAGACCCGCGAGCTTCTTCGCGAGCTGAATCGCGATCGAGCCTACGCCGCCCGCGGCACCGATCAGCAGCACGCTCTTACCGCGGTCTGCGCCTGAGCTGGAGATATCGAGGCGATCGAACAATCCCTCCCACGCGGTGAGCGTGGTGAGCGGCAACGCAGCCGCGGCTGCGAAACCGAGCTTGCGCGGCTTGTGACCGACGATGCGCTCGTCGACGACGTGATATTCGCTGTTCGCGCCGGGCTTCTGGATGCTGCCGGCGTAGTAGACCTCATCGCCCGGCTTGAACAGCTGCACGCCGGCACCGGCTTCGCGAACGATGCCCGATGCGTCCCAGCCAAGAATCCGCGGCTGCGGCGCGCTCGGATCGGGCCGCGCGCGAATCTTGTAGTCGACCGGGTTGACGGAGATCGCTTTCACTTCGACCAGCAGCTCACGTTCTGACGGCGCGGGTTTCGGCACGTCGAGGTCGACGAGCGATTCAGGATCGTCGATGGGCAGGTTTCGATACAGGCCGATCGCCTTCATGTCGCGTTACCGGAAAGAATCTCGCAAAGACGCAAAGATCGCAGTTCTTCTTGGCGGCCTTTGCGATCTTTGCGAGAGAATTCTCTTCTCCTACATGTTCCTTCGATACTGCCCGCCGACCTGATACAAGGCCCGCGAGATCTGCCCGAGCGAGCAGCACTTCACCGCTTCCATAAGCTGCTCGAACACGTTGCCGCCCGACGCCGCAACAGCCTGCAGGCGCTTGAGCGCT
>DATNFA010000018.1:0-41872 GCA_035606615.1 Steroidobacteraceae bacterium | reverse complement strand
AGGGCTGGTTCCGCTCCGTCGACGATTTCTTCGAGGCTGCGGTAGCGATCTTCCGCAACCACATGGCGGCACTGAACGCCTACCTGGAAATGGAAGAAGCCAAAGGGCACACGCGCGACGAGGCCCTCAGCAACGCGCAGTTCGAAATCGTCTTCACGCGTCAGCGCGAGTAGAGTGTCCGCGCTCATGGCCGACCGGTCGCCGCAAGCGCTCACTTCGCCGGGTCAACCCGTGCAGCAATGCCAGGAGATCTTCGTCCGCCAGCTCGGCGGCGCCGTCCACGAGCTCGCCGGAAGCAAACCCAACATTCACGGTGCACGCAAACAGCTGAAGCGTGCACGTGCAACGCTGCGTCTGTTGCGTTCGGCGGTCGGCGACGAGCTGTATCGGCGCGAGAACATTGCGGCCCGGGACGCGGCCCGCCCGCTCTCCAAGGCGCGCGACGAGGAGGTTCTCAGCCAGGCGCTCGAAGGGCTGGTGGACCGTTTCGGGCCGATTGCTGCAGATCCGGTCCTGCGCCACAACGCGCGCGAGATGCCAGCCAAGCAGCTCGACGACATCAAGGCCGCGCTCGAACGATCCATGACGCGCGCCCGCGCCTGGGATCTCGACGCAGACGCAGACTGGGACTGCATCGAGCAAGGACTGCACTCGACTTACCGCCGGGCGCGCCACGCGCTGCGCCGAGGTCGCAAGAGTCGAGCGACCGAAGACCTGCACGAATGGCGCAAGCAGACCAAATATCTCTGGCATCAACTGCAGCTGCTCGTGCCGCTCGCGCCAGGGACCATCGGCGAGCGGGCCGACGAGTTTCATCGGCTGTCCGACTACCTTGGCGATGAGCACGACCTGGCTGTGCTGCGCGAACGCGCTTCCGGGAAGTTGACGGACCTCGTCGACCGGCGTCGGGAGGAGTTGCAGGACAAAGCATTCGCGCTCGGCGAGCGTCTGTACGCCGACAAATCGAAGAGATTCGTACACGGCCTGCAGAAACAGTGGGCAGATTGGCCACGCAAGAGAGGGCCCAGACACCTAACTGCAATCTCAGCTCCATAGCGTTGCCATCCGCAGCGCTTACGCTCCGGCGTCTTCAAGCGACGGGAGTGAGCGATGCGAACCATAGTAGGGACGTCTGTTGCAGCCGCTGTTCTGACCCTCCTTTCCGCGAACGCTGGCGCTCAACACTCTGACGCCGGCCATTCACTCGAAGCCGATCAACACGACGAGCGCGTCGAAGGCGTGCAGGCGCGCGCCAAGGCGAGCGAGCGCGTGCGCTGGCAGGATCCTGCGGGACGTCACGACCCGCGCCTGAATTAGGTGCCGGGACAGAAAAGCGGGGGAAACTCAGCACCGCAGCATCATGCTGCACTGCTGAGTTTCCCCGCAATTCTTCTCCCGGCACCGGCTTCACTCGGTGCGATCGAGCGGCAAGGTGACGACGAACTCGCTGCCGCAGCCTTCGCCGGCGCTGCGCGCCTCGATCGTGCCGTGATGCAGCTCGACCAGGCCCTTCACCAGTGCCAGGCCGATCCCCAGACCGTCGTCCTGCGCATTGCCGGGCCGGTTCGCCCGCGAATACATATCGAAGATCTTCGGCAGCATTTCCGCCGAGATGCCCATGCCATCGTCGCGCACCACGAGCACGGCATCGCCGCGTGTGCGCGTTACGCGCAGGTCGATGGTCCCGCCCATCGGCGTGTACTTCACGGCATTGGTGAGCAGGTTGACGATGATCTGACTCAGGCGAACTGCATCGCCATTCACGTAGATCGCTTCCTCGGGCAGATGCAGCGAGAGCTGATGCTGATGGGATTCGACCTGGTGCCGCGTCGTCTCGACGGCTTCGCGGATGGCTTCCTGGATGCTCACCGGCTCCAGGCGCAACTGCACCAAGCCGTGAGTGATGCGCGCCGCGTTCATCAAATCCTCGAGCAAGCGCGACATGTGATCGACCTGCCGCCGCACCATCGCCAGGGCGAGCGACGGTGCGTCGTCGCGATGCTCCGTCTTCTCCAGCGTCTGGGTCGCGGACGCGAGAGCGGCCAGCGGATTGCGCAGCTCGTGCACGAGGATCGCCAGGAATTCGTCCTTGCGCTCGCTCGCGCTCTTGGACGCCTGATCGGCCAGCTGATAATCGGAAATCATTGCGCGCTGCTCGTCGAGCCGCACGCTCATCACGTCGGCGAGCCGATGGAAGCGCGCTTCGCCTTCGCGCAAGGCACGCTCGCGGCGCTCGTGCTCGATCGCAACGCTCGCAACCGCGCAGGCGAACTTGGCGACATCTCGCTCCCACCGATTGATGAGTCGCGGCTCGGCGAAGCACAGCATCAGCGAGGCGATCGTCTGCCCGCTGCGGCCGCGGATCGGCTCCGAGTGACACGCCTGGATACCATGCTCCAGGCAGTGCCAGCGCCATGACTGCTCCCAGCGCGCATCGGCCGCGATGCTCTCGCACGCCACGGCCTCGCCCTTGAAGACCGCCTGGCTGCAGGTGCCGAAGGCCATCTCGCTGATCGGCTGACGGCGGATCGCCGCAGCGAACGAGCTCGGCAGCTGCGCGGAGTAGCAGTCTTCGAAATAGCGGATCTGCGGATTCGCGAGCAGCACGCAGGCCCGCAAGCCAGGGCTCAAACGCGAAACCGATTCGGTGATCGCACTGAGGCAGCGCTCGAGCGGCGCGCCGTTGGCGATCAACGACAGGATCTCTTTCTGCTCGCGCAAGAGTTGATCGGTGCGCTTGCGGTCCGTGATGTCGTGGAAGTAGACGGCGATGCCACCCGATTCGACCGGGAATACGCGCACCCAGAACCAGCGCTGCCACGGCGGATAGAAATTCTCGAGTTCGGTGACTTCGCGAGCCTGCATGGCATGCATGTAGGCGCGCTGCAAAGGCGTGCCACGCGCGTCCGCGTAGATCTCGTCCCAGAAATGCTTGCCGAGAACCAGGTCCGGATCCTGGCCTTGCTCGCGCAGCGTGCGGCGCGCGGCCTTGTTCAGAAAAACGGTGCGCCAGTTCGCGTCGATCAGCTGGACGGAATCGGTGAGGCTGTCGAGAGCATCCGAAATCGAGCCGGCGCGCGCCGGAACGGCGAGGCCGGGGATGGACGAAACCGGTCCGGTGTTGGGCTGAGAAGAAGGGTCGGAAGCGGCCATGGAAGTACCGACTGTACCTTCCCTGGCAAGGGATTGAGCTTGTGGATGTGCCGCGGAGTATGCAGCGTTCGACCCTCCCGGCCGTCGTTGAAAATACTCACTGACTCGAATCTGCCGAGACTTCTGGTCCCGGTCACCCCACGAGCGCGGCGCAACCGGGCAGCGCTCACTACAATCGTCGCATGGCAGTGACACATCTCGATCTCGCCGCGGACCGGCAGGCCGCGCGCTCCCGCCTCAGCCGCCCGGACATCGCGCTGTACTTCCTGTGGGGCATGTTCTGGCTGCTGATGCTCGCAGTCGGCGTCCAGGACTACTTACGTAATGGGGGCACGCGGTTGTGGCAGCCGATCCTCTGGGAGGGGACCTCGCTGGCTGTCGCCACGCTCTGGGTCATCCTGCAACGCCGCGTCGACCGGCGTTATGCCGTCTATCTAGACCGCCCGTGGGTGTGGATCGGCCACCACGCCAAGTGGATGCCGCTGATCGTTCTGACGTTCGTCCCGACGGTGTTCGGCATCCGCCATGGGGTCTATGCGCTGCTCGGCGAGAGGTACCTGCACGAGCCGTGGTCGGAAGTGCTGTTCTACGAGTCGATCAAGCTGATCCTGTTTTATGGGCTCTGGATGGGCCTGATTTTCGGTTTCGATACGTTCGCCCAGGCGCAGGAACAGCGGCAACGCCTGCTCGCACTGCAGAAATCGCTGGCCGAAGCGCAGCTCGCGCACCTGAAGGCGCAGCTGCGTCCGCACTTCTTCTTCAATGCGCTGAACACGATCTCGGCGCTGATGCAGGTCGACGTGCCGCGGGCCGATCGGCTGCTGTCGCGCCTCGCCGACTTGCTGCGGGCGACGCTGCAATGGGGCGACAAGGAGCTCATGTCGCTGCGCGACGAGATGCACATGCTGGAGCTGTTTGCCCAGATCATGCAGGAACGCTTCGCCGACCGGGTGACGCTGAGCTGGAACGTCGACAACGCTGCGCTCGGCGGCGCGATTCCGGCCATGCTGCTGCAGCCGCTGCTGGAAAACGCCTTCAAACATGGCGTAGAGCGCAGTCGCGATGCGGTGCGGATCGAGGTCGAGGCGCGTCGCGACGGCGAGCGGCTGTATATCGCCATCCGCAACAGCGGTCCCCTCCTGGGGCCGGAACGTCAGGACGGCGTCGGCCTGCGCAACTGTCGCGAGCGCTTGAACGTGCTGTATGGCGATGCGGCGCAGATGCAGCTCAAGCAGCTTCCCGATGCAGTCGAAGCTTCGGTCACGCTGCCGTGGCAGGAGCACCGCGCATGATGCGAGTGCTGGTAGCGGACGATGAAGCGCCCGCACGCGGCAAGCTGCAGCGCTGGCTGAGCGAGCAGGCGGATATCGAAGTCGTCGCCGAATCGCAGGACGGGCTCGGTGCGGCCGAGGCGATCGAGCGGCTGAAACCCGATGTGGTGTTCCTGGATATCCAGATGCCGGGCCTCAGCGGCCTGGAAGTGGCGGCGCAGCTCGAACAGGAGACTGCGCCGCTGATCGTGTTCGTCACGGCATTCGACGAGCACGCGATCAAGGCTTTCGAGCTGAATGCGATCGACTACTTGTTGAAGCCCTACGACAAGGATCGATTGCTGAAAACCCTGTCGCGCATTCGCGCGCGGCCAGCCGATGGCTCAACCCGCGCCGCCGTGGCGACCGCTCGCGCGCAGACGCAGTCGCACGATCGGTTGCTGGTACCGGTGGGAGAGACGCTGCAACTCATCGACAGCGCGACGGTCGAGTGGCTCGAGGCCAGCGATAATTATGTTCACGTCCACACCTCCACGCGGAGTTACCTGCTCCGGCGCACGCTGCACGACCTGCTCGAACAGCTGGGCGACCAGCAGTTCGCGCGGATTCACAAGTCGGCGGCGGTGAACATCGCGGCGGTGAAGGCGTTCACGCCGCTGTTCAAAGGCGATTACGAGGTGCAGCTGCGGAATGGGAAAGTGCTGCGCCTGAGCCGCAGATTCAAGGATCAGTTGTTTGCGAGGATGGGGCGCTGAGAGCGGAAGCCGGATCCGGAGAAACTCTCGCAAAGACGCAAAGAACGCCAAGGGCGAGAAAGCGCTTGGAAAGCTCTGAACATAAGAAATCCGGATGAGCGAACGGCGGACGTTGAATCTCTGGTTCTTCTTTGCGGGCTTGGCGATCTTTGCGAGAGAATTTTCCGGAAGTCGGGCTGAAGCCCGACCTACAGCTCCAGTCCACAGTCCCGCTTGCCCCACCCCCTTCTCCCCTCGCCCCAATCCTGCGGCGACCCTTCGCCGCCGGCGGCAAGCTCCTTCACACGAACTGAAGGAGGCGGCTGGCATGAACACTTCAACACCCACTTCGAACCGCTACGACTTTCTCGACTGGCTGCGGGTCATCGCAATTTTCGTCCTGCTCTTTTTCCACACCGGCATGCTGTTCGTCGGCTGGGGCTGGCACATCGAGAACGCCGAAGTGCTCACGGCACTGCAGTTCCCGATGAGCATCGCCCATCGACTGCGCATGCCGCTGCTGTTCGTGATCGCCGGGGCGGGCATGTGGTTCGCGCTCGGCAATCGGCACGGCGGCGGCATGGTGCGTGAGCGGAGCCTGCGGCTGCTGCTGCCGCTGGTCGCGGGCATGTTCCTGATCGTGCCACCGCAGATCTACTTCGAGCGGCTGTTCCGCGGTCAGTGGGACGGCGGTTATGTCTCATTCTTCTTCGAGCGCGTGCTGCAGCTTCAGCCCTACCCGACGGGCGACTTCAGCTGGCATCACCTCTGGTTCGTCGCGTACCTGTACGTTTACGTGTTCCTGCTCCTGCCGCTGCTGCTCTGGTGGCGGGCGGCCAAGAAGGCCGTGAAGCCGGGTGTGTGGCTCTATGCGCTGGCGATTCCGCTGGTCCTGAACGAGGCGCTGCTCAAGCCGCTGTATCCCGAGTCGCACAAATTGATCGGCGACTGGTACATCTTCAATCACTACTTCCTGCTCACCCTTTACGGCTGCCTGCTGGCCTCGATGCGCGATGCGTGGGACTGGCTCGCGGCGCGCCGGCAACTGTCGCTCGGCCTGGCACTGATCGTGTTCGGCACGGCGATGCTGCTCATCAAGGCTGGGGTCATCGAGCGCAATACGCCTGCTGATGCAGTGGTTGCGATTACTTTTACCTGGACGTCGATGATGGCATTCATCGGCTACGGCCGGCGCTACCTCTCGTTCAGCAATCCGCTGCTGCGCTGGGCACGCGACGCGAGCTATCCGATCTACATCCTGCACCAGACCGTGATCATCGCCATCGGCTACTGGGTCATTCAGCAGCCCTGGAATGCATGGACCAAGTACGCGGTAGTGTTGCTCGGGACGATGGCGATCTGCGTGACGCTGTACGAAGGCATCCGGCGCTTCAATCTGACCCGGGTGCTGTTCGGCATGAAGGCTGCCGGCAAGGCCCGCGAAGTTGCCCCGCCGCGCTCGCCCATCGCGGCCCGGATGGCTGCGCTGGCCGATGACAAAGCCTGACGCTAGACTGACCGCATGCAATCGATACTTACCAGACTCCTGATGATCGGCCTGCTGCTGGGCGCGCCTCTCGTGCACGCCCAGGAGTGGGTCGAAGGCAAGCACTACTCCGAGATCAAGCCGGCCCAGCGGCCGCCGGATGCACCGCAGGGGATCATCGAAGTCACCGAGGTCTTTTCTTACGGCTGCGTCTACTGCAATCGCGCGCTGCCACTGATGGACAAGATCAAGAAGAGCCTGCCCGCGAATGCGCGCATGGGATATCTGCCCGCGGCATTCAACGCCGGCGAATCATGGCCGATGTTCCAGCGCGTCTACTACACCGCCGTGGCGCTCGGCCTGATGCCGAAGATGCACGAGACGATCTTCAGCGGCGTGTGGACGAGCAACGAGCTCGCCGTCGTGGAAGCGGACGGACGCAAGCTGAAGTCGCCGCAACCGACGCTCGACGGCGCGGCCAAGTTCATCGCGAAGAAAGCCGGGATCAAGCCCGAGCAGTTCCTGGCGACGGCCAAGTCGTTCTCGGTCGATGCGACCTGCCGTCGCGCGGATCAGCTGGTGAAGGCCTACAAGATCACAGGCACGCCGTCGCTCGTCGTGAACGGGCGCTATCTCGTCAACATGTCCGGCGTGAAGTCGGAGGGCGAGCTCATCGAGCTGGTGAACTGGCTGGTTGCGAAGGAAGCTGGCTGAGCTGCAACGCCGGCTCGGTCTTGTGCGGCAAGCGCAGGCCGAGAATGCCGGCAAGCGTCGGCGCGATCTGCCGCATGTCGATGATGCCGAGGTCGCGGCCCGCGTCGATGTTCGGGCCGCGAATGAAGAACGAAGCGTGCATCTCCGGTCGCGAAGGCAGATAGCCGTGCGTGCCCTTCGAGACGCCCGGCCGCAGCAGCTCGCCTCGCACGTCGGTGCCGAGATAGAAGCCGGGTGCAAACTCGACCAGGAAGTCGGCACTGGGAAAGCCACCGGCCGCTTGTAGCTCAGCCTTGTCGAGGATGCGCGCGATGCCGTTGCGCGGTTCCGCGGCAACTGATTTCAACAACGCTGCGACCTGATCCTTGACTGCCTTGTTGGCCGGATCTTTCAGGACGACCGCGGCGGATGCCGCGCCATTCCACAGCTGCGCTTGCCAATCGTCGATGACGGTCGCTCCCGACGGGCTCTGCTTCAGCTTGATCAGGCCAGCGTCGACAAACCGCGTCCGCAAGTTCACCGACGTGTGGGTGGCGATGAAGCCGTGATCGGACACGACGGCGACGACTACCGACGGATCGAGCGCGACGGCGGCATCGATCATCTCGCCGATCATCTTGTCGAGCTGCTCCAGCGTTTCGAATGCCGGCGCGCCGAACGGTCCGTGCTCGTGCTCGATCTCGTCGAGCGCGATGATGTGCACGGCCATGAACTGCGGCTTGCGCTCGCGCAGCAGCGCGATGGCGAAGCGCGTGCGCGTCCAGTCCGACTCGACGGTGCCCGTGAGGCCGTCGATGAAGGGCCCGAGCTTCGCTTCCATCTGCTCCATCAGGTCTTCGGGCCGGTCGAGCTGGCGCATGAGCTTGAGATCCTCACCCGTCCCCGCGCGCCAGTATTCCGGAAGAAGGAAAGAGATGTGTCGATCGCCGACCGTGACCGGCCAGTTCACGCTCGCCGTACGCAACCCCGCGTTCGCTGCAACCTCCCACAGCGTTTTCGCTTTGATGTCTGCGGCGTACCAGTACCAGCCTTCCTTGTTGACGTTGAGCGGATCGAACGGCGTGTTCGAGATGATGCCGTGCTCGCGCGGCGTGAGGCCGGTCATCAGCGTCGTGTGGCTCGGATAGGTCACCGTCGGCACGACGCCGACCACGCCGCGGGCGTGCGCGCCCTGCTGCATCAGCCGGCGCAACGCGGGGACTTTCAAACCGTGACGATCAGCGTCCGTGACGTACGCGGGATGCAGACCGTCTACCGAAATCACGAGCACCGGCGGAGCCGCAGCCAGACACGCCGCGGAGCACAGAGTCGCGAGCAGCAGGCCCAGCAGTCGATACATGTTCATGGTGCGGCAGCTTTCTGGGTTTCGAGGAATGTGAACGAGTCGGGACTCACGGGGCAGTTCGCGATGCGCTCGGGCGAGACAGTCAGCAGGTCGGACACCCAGCACTCGTCGAACACGGAGCAATAACAGGCGCGGAAACGGAAGTGGAAGCGCTCCTTGTTGAGCTTGTCCCACAGCGCCTCGTTGCCCTCGCGCTTCATGCCGAGGATCAGCATGTCGGTGCCGGCGCGCAGCACGGTCGGCAACGTGAGGCCCAGCGACAGATTCGGTCGTGGATTGGACGAGTCGAGCGCGCTGACCAGGTCGCGCGGCGTGCGCAGGCGCTGCTCGCCCTGGAAGATTTCCAGGCTCATGAGCTTCGCCGGGCCAACGCCGGTGTTGGCGATCTTCAGCGTGATATCGGGGTCACCGTTGTCGTTCGCATTGCCGGTCGCGTACTGCAGCAGCGGCCAGGAGTTCGCCTGCACCAGGCGTGAGTTGGCCTGCGCCATCTCCTGCATGGTGCGGCCGTGATGGATGCCGATGATCAGCGAGACGACCGAGATCAGCAGCGCGGAGATCGGTACGGCCAGATCGAGCAGCTTGTGTCCGGTCCGATGCGGGTGAGGGTGATGGACATCTTGTTCTGGCGTCATTTCGGCAGTTTAGCTGTGACGGAGTCGGCGTCGCTACGGGGTGGCCGGTGCGAAGATCGCAGCGTGCGTATATCGCATCTGCTCATGACAGCCGTTGTACTGTTCGCGATCTGGCAGGCCGTTGCCTCGCGCCCGATCCATCGCGGGCCAGGAGAAGTTGCTGCCACCGACCCGCTGCAGTCGGCCCTGGATGCGCCGCAGACGCTGACGAAAGGCGAATTCCAGGTGATCGGACAGGCGCGCTTCAGTGCCGAAGTCCGCGTGCTCTCCCGCGAGCGTTACCGGCTCGGCGCACTGGCCGACGTGGCCCCGCTCGACATCGCCGTCGGCTGGGGACCGATGTCCGATTCCAGGGTGCTCGAGACCATCGACATCAGCCAGTCCGGCCGCTTCTACTTCTGGCACTACGACCACGAGCCGCCGATCCCCACGCAGGATATCGTTTCGCACTCGGCCAACTGGCACCTCGTGCCGGCGAACAGCGCTGTCTGGCGCAAGCTGAGCGGGCTGCGCATCGGCGACGTCGTGAAGCTCGACGGCATGCTGGTGAATCTGCAAAGCCCGGAAGTCGGCACGATGACCACGTCCCTGCGCCGCGACGACTCGGGCGCCGGCGCCTGCGAAATCATCTACGTCGAATACGCGAGCGTCCGATAGCCGGTGCCGGGAGAGAACACAAGGGGAAACTCAGCAGCGCAGCAACGGCAACATTGCTGCACTGCTGAGTTTCCCCTCAGTTTTTCTCCCGGCACCTCATTTCAGGATCGAGCGGGCGATGTTTCGGCGCATGATTTCGGCGGCGCCGTCGGCGATGCGGACGTAGCGGGCCTGGTGCCAGCCGTCGTAGAGCTTCATCTCGTTGGTCAGGCCCATGCCGCCATGCGCCTGCATGCAGCGCTCGTAGACTCGCGAGCACATTTCGGTCGTGAACAGCTTCACCATCGAGACTTGCTCGACGGCCGATTCGCCGCGATCGAGGCGGCGCGCGCAATCGATCGACATCGTATGGGCCGCGTAGATGTCGGTCGCACAGTCGGCGAGCGCGAACGAGATGCCTTGATACTCGGCGATCGGCTGCCCGAACGCGACGCGCTGCTTGGCGTAGTCAGCGCTCTTCTCCAAAGCCCAGCGAGCGAGACCCACGCAGCGGCCCGCGTTGTAGATACGGCCCGTGGAAACGCCGGCGAGCGCCAGGTCGAAGCCGCGATGCAATTCGCCGACCAGCGCCGAGGCCGGAACGCGGACGTCGGTGAACGACACGATCCCTTCGTCGCCGCCGACGTTGCCGAACAGCTTGATGACGCTGTCCACCTTCAGCCCCGGCGAGTTCATCGGCACGACGAAGCAGCTCACTCCGGCCTTGCGCTTGCTCTTCAGTGCCTCGTCCGTCACGGCGAAAACGAAGATGTAATCAGCGGTCGGAGAATTGGTGATCCACTGCTTCGTGCCTGAGATCACCCAATCGTCGCCAGCACGCGTCGCTCGCGTTCGCATCGCCCACGCATCCGAGCCCGCGTCGGGTTCGGACATGCCAAAACAGGAAGTCGTCTTGCCGGCCATCAACGACTGCAGCATCTGCTCCGCCGCTGCAGGCGTGAGGTGCGCGCATAGCACGCTCGGCCCATAGGCCCAGTGAGCAACCGCCGCATACGGAAGAATTCGTCCGGGACCGTAGCGACGATGCAATGCCTCCCACGCGCGATATAGAAGGTATGCGCCATATCCGCCGCCGCCGACGGACGCCGGTGCGAACATCGCGTAGTAGCCCGCCTGAGCGGAGCGCGTTCGCACCTCCGCCTTCAGCTTCCGCACTTCAGGGGTGTGCGCGCCGCGTTCGTCATACGCCCGACGAGGATCGTTCAACAGCGCCGCGTGCTGGGTTTCGATCGGCAGCACGACGCTATCGACGAAGCGCAACAGGCCTTCGACGATCTCATCGACTGCATCGTCATCGGGAGTCTGGATGGGTTCGCGCATGCCGCGAGTCTACGCCCTCGAACAGGCGCGCGAGCAGGTCCAGCCCGGCTCCAGTACGCCGCCGGTCCGATGTCGCACACAGGTCGAGGAGCAACCCGCGCAAGGCGGCCAGCAGCAGCGTCGCCTCGGTTTCGTCCACTTCCGACTGGATGCCGATCGCATGGACGAGCTTCGGCCAGAAGGCCAGCGGGTCCTCCAGCACGCCCGGATAGTCGCGCGGATTCCGCAACGCGAGCGCATACAGCTCGAACACGAGTCTCACCGCCGAGCGCGCCTGCGGCGCACTGACCCGCCGCCAGTACCAGCGCAGGAACTGCGGCATCGTCCGCGGCTTGCTGCCGGACTTGATCCAGTGCCCGACGCGCGCAGCCTCGCGGTCGCGCAGCCCGGCCAGGATCTGGCGCATCAGCCCTTCGCGCGAGCCGAAGTGGTAGATCAGCATGCGCGCGTTGGTTTTCAGTGCCTTGGCGAGCGGCCGCAGCGCCAGATCGCCGATGCCGTGAGTCATGACGTAATCGACAGCCTGGTCGCGCAGACGTACCTGGATGCCGGGGTCGGCTGGTCGTGCCATAGCAGCCTTGCTTAATTAATGAAACGAGTGTTACATTAACTCGCCATCGGAAAACCCGCCAGGAGAATTTGCATGCGCCGCCTCGCCCTGCTGCTGCTCGTCGTGACATTCGCCTGGTTCGCTCCCGGGATGGCCAAGGATCTCGAAGCTCAGAACAAGGCGGTCGCCCGCAGCTTCTTCGAGGACGTGCTCGACAAGGGCAAGCTCGAGGACTACTCCAAGTCGCACGCACCCGACTTCGTGGCTCATGCCGAGGGCCACCTCGCCTCGCTCGAGGAAGACATGACAGCCGCGCGCGAGCAGCGCAAGGCGATGCCGGACATGCGCGTGAAGGTCAGTCACATCGTCGCGGAGGGCGATCTGGTGTCGGTCTACTGGACGGCGAGCGGCACGAACACTGCGGCCGGCTGGGGCATCCCCGCCACGGGCAAGAGCGTCAGCGTGAACGGCATGACGCTGTTCCGCTTCGAGCGCGGGCTGATTCAGGAAGAGTGGAGCGTGTTCAACCAGTACTCGCTCATGAAGCAGCTCGGCCTGCTGCCGACGCCGGCAAAGGGTTAGCGCCGGCCCGAACGCAGGACTCGGCCGAAGCGACCGGGCTGGAGCACGCCGTTCTCGCGAGCGACCTTGCCGTTCACGACGACGACGTCGAACCCTTCCGCGAGCTTGAACGGGTCGACATAGCTCGATGTCGCGTGCACCTTCGCTGCGTCGAAGAGCACCAAGTCCGCCTTGGCGCCGACCTTGATCACGCCGCGATCCTCGAACCGCATGATGCGCGCCGGGATGCCCGCGGCCTTGTGCACGGCCTGTTCAACACTCAATGCGCCCTGCTCTCGCACATAGCGCTCGAACAGCTTCGCGTACGTGCCCGTCGAGCGCGGATGCCGCATGCCCGGTGAGCCATCGGTGGACACTGCAACGGAGGGATCCCCGAAGAGCACGTCCTGTGCTGCCTGGTCGATCGTGAAGTGCGCGCCCTCGCCTCCGCCCGGGCCGAGGTCGATCAGGAAATCGACGTACGATTTCCCCGCGCCACGAGCAGCTTCCGCCAGCGTCTGCCCGGCATACGGCTCGCTGCCGAACAGCATCGCCTCCGGACCGCCGCGCCTCGTCATACGCTTCTCGAGGTAGTCTGCAAGTTCGGTGCGTCGTTGCGCGACGATGCTCTTGTAGTCCGTCGGCGGCAGCGCCCATTCCGGAAACAGGATCGCGATACCTGTGTAACCCGCGTTGTACGGATACGCGTCCGCCGTCAGATCGATTCCTGCCTGGCGCTTGCTGTCGATCACCGCGAGCAATTGCCGGCCGCGTTCCGCGCCCTTGCCGAAGACCACCTTCAGATGCGAGATGTGCACGCGCGCGTACGCGCCCTGCGCCGCGAGCTCGTCGATCGAGCGATTGATCGAGTCGTCATTCTCGGAGCGCATGTGACTCATCACGACGCCGCCCGCTGCACCGACTTCCCGCGCCAGCGCCAGCACCTCTTCCGGCTCCGAGTAGATGCCCGGCACATACTCCAGGCCGGTGGACAATCCGTACGTGCCCGCCTGCAGATCCGCATGCAGCACTGCTCGCATCCGCGCGGTCTGCGCGGCATCCAGGTGACGCACGGAATCCGGAATCTGCGCCAGATGCCGGATCGACCCATGACCCGACAGCGCCGCGACGTTGACCTGCACGCCTGACGCGTCAGCCGCACTCGCCCACTGAGCGAACGGCACTTCGGCTGGCGTCGACGCGAGCTCGACACTGGACCCGTCCTGCCCGAGCACCACCGTCGTGACACCCATTGCGAGAAAATTCTCGAACGATTGCTCGATGGCATCGCCATGCGTGTGCATGTCGATGAAGCCGGGCGCCAGCGTGCGGCCGTCCGCATCGATCACGCGCGCGGCGGGCGCGTCGCTCAGCTGCGCATCGATCACCGCGATCGTATCGCCCTTGACCAGCACATTCGCCCGATAAGCAGACGCACCTGTGCCATCGACGACAGACGCGTTGCGAATCAGCAGATCGTAGTCCGCCGCGCGCGGCTGAACGCACGAAGCGAGAGTGACGCAGGCGACGGCAGCGAGTGTTATTGGGCCAAGTCTTGTTGGATGCATGCCGCGCACAATCCTAGGGGGTGGCGGCTCACCGCGCCACCCCCCGGTTGCGATCAGCGGGTCGGACGGAACGCGCGGAAGTACACGTAGTCGGCGATGCGCTCGCCCTGGGTCAGCGCCTCGGTCTTGTCGAACGACCAGTGGATGCCGAGATAGATGCGGCTCTGGCCGTTCTCCTCCTCCGCCTGCGACAGCCGGCTGAAGCTGCGCGGCCGCAGCGGGCGCAGGTTGCCGTCGTTGTCGCGCGTCGTGCCGTTGAATTCGTCGGAGACGAACGTGAACGCGATTCGATCGGTGCCGTAAAACCGCCGCAGCATCTGGAACAGCGCGCCGCCGAACCCGCCGTGACCGGACGGATACGATGGAAACGGCGGCGTGAAGTTCGGGCCGTTGAGATTGCTGCCCGGGGCGCCGAGCGGCATGAAGTTCGGATCGCCGAGCGTGTCGGGATTGGCGTCCCCTGCGCCGGTCGGTCCGGTGTTCTCGTCGGCCTCGCGAACGCCGGTCACGGGCCGCCAGAAGTCGTAGAAGAACTTCGACTCCCAGATTGCGATGCCGGCGTCGGCCAGCGCGACGTTGATCAGCGCAAGCAGGCGTGCCGTGGCCATCGCACTCGAGCCACGCTGTTTGGCGATCTGTACCGCGATCTGGTTGTACAGGCGCGGCGGCGCGCACAGGCTCGGTGTGCCGTCGTACGCCCAGAAAATACCTGCGAACGTCTGATCCGGGGTCCGCTCGGTGGGTGTGGTCTTGCCGTCGCCGCCGAGGCGCTTCACTTCGTTGAACGCATCTGTGTATTCCTGCGACGTCATCGGTGGTGGCGGCGGCACGCGAAACTGCGAGGCACTGTTCATCACGAACGGCCTCACCTCGCCCCAATGCGCGCCGAGCGCGACGCGGTTGAGACTGATTGGATCCTGGCGCCAGTGGCCCGGATCGTCGTGGGTGTTCCAATCCTTGCCGAGCACCGGTTCCGCGTGCTGCGAACCATCCGCTGCGCGCAAGTCCAGGATCGCGTCAGCAGCTCGCTTGCCAAGGCGAACGCCGTTGAAGATCGCGGCCGCGGAATCGCGCAGGCGTCGCACGCTGTCACGCAGCTCAGCGTCGAACGAATCCTTCTGCGACGGAAACATTGCGACGAGAGTGTCGTGCGCAGCATATGCGACAGCCGCTTTGGTCGAAACTTGCCCGCTGACGCGCGGCAGACCGGTGTAGCTGGTGTAGCCGCCGTTGGCAGCAACGAGTGCGTCGAATACCGCGATGTGCACGATCGCTATTGCGCGCGCCGAGCGGCCGGGCCCGATCTGTTCGCCGAACACACGATCTTCGCCTGCTGCGACCGGTGTGTGATCGACTCCGCTCGCGTTGATCGCGACCTCGTTCCAGTGAACCACCCAGCTGCGCAGATCGCTGCCGGGCGGCGGATTGCGGAAGATCGGTGCCGGAGCGTTGCTGACCGCCTCGTGCGTGACGCCGAGCGTGTCGCTGAAGGTCGTCGGAGCCTGGGCGAAGGAAACGTACGAAGCAAAGCTTGCGCAGACCGCGAGCAGCGGTCGCCGGATCATTGTGCTCATCGCTGTATCCCCAATTGATCGGCACGACATTGCGTCGTGCCACCGCGCCGGACTCTATTCGCGGCTGGGAAGCGATTGGTAGACGAGGACCGCCGACGTCGCCTGCGGCAGTCACCCAGGGAATCAGCCGCGTGCGCGGCGAGTCTGCGATAACCAGTGCTCGAACGTGCGCAGATTCCCGAGGTCGGTGTCGTCGTCGTTCCAGTACTCGAGCCACGCCTCGACGACGGCTGGCTGCGGCGGAAGGCCAGAGCCAGGGACTTGCGTTCGCAGGCGCTCGTACAACTGCGTCAGGGGGTCCATCGAATACATTCCTCGATACTTTCTGAATGATCGAGGCGGCCGTTTAACGGTGCATGACCGCCGTGCTACAGGAGCATCAAGAGTCAGGCTAAAGCCTGACCCACAGGCGGCACCATTGGACGTTAGTAGGGAATCAGGTCGCGGGGCATTCGTCGCCAAAGGACAGCGACCGCTCCGCGGAGTCGGGCGGCGGGAACGCATGCCGGAACGTGAACGCGTCGGCACTCGGCCCTTGGGCCCGCAGCAGCTGCAACCGTTCGATGGCTTGCACGACCGACGGGCGATGACCTTGCGGCACCCACCACAGCACGATGCTCGCCTCGCGCATGCGATCGAACCACTCCTTGCGCCGACGCATGATCTCGACGTGAGCCGTCTTGTAGACGTAGTGATTCAGCGAGGCGACGTCCTTCCACACCGACATGTTCACGAGGGTCGAATCGCCGAGCGGGCGCAGAGCAGTCGCGTCGCCCTCCTCCGTCTCGAGCCGCCAGACGAAGCCGGGCGAGCTCTCCGCAAGCGCATTGATGCGCTCCAGGTTGGCGACGAAATCCGCCATGCGCGGCGAATCCAACGGCTCTTTCATCATCGCGATGTTCAGTTGCGCCAGCTCGTACTGCGACATGGAAAACCTCCTCGGACGCGCGACAAGCTTATGCGAAGCGCTCTCAGTGAGATAGAGCCGCACTGGTCGCGACCCGCCATTCCTCGATCATTCGCGAGTAGTGCTCCGGCTCGAGGAACTCGCGGACGAAGGCCCGCCCCTGTTCGCTCACCCCGGTTAGTGTGTAGCGGACACTCACTTCCGTTGCACCGCCTGGCACTGCCGTGCAGATGACGTCGACGAGGCCGATGTTCGAGCCCTGCGCCAGCCTCGCGTAGCTCACGCGGCCTTCTGCCGGCCGATAGTCGGTAACGATCCACGTGGTCTCGATGCCGATGTGGGCGCGTGTGCTGAAGGCGCTGCCTCGCTCCACCGCGCCGCTCAGCATCACCGGCTCCCAACCGGGCGCCCAGCTGCGCTCCCCTTCTGCAGTGAACAGCGGCATGACGCGGGCGAGCGGCGCTTCGAGACGAAAACTACGGACCTGGGTGGCGGCGGGCGGTGCGGACATGGCGGGACTCCAGAGCGCGAGGGCAACGGCGGCTGCGAGCGCGGTTTTGGTTACTTGGTACATATGTACCATACTAACAATACACGAAACCCGAAGCAAATCGTGCGATGCTTGCGTCCCGTACCATCGCCCCCGACCAGCAGGAAGCCGCATGCCCGCCAAACCCGCCAAACAGACCCGCGAAATCGAGCGCATCCAGACCGGCGTGCGCCTGGAGAAGCGGCTGCTGAAAGTGCTGAAGGGCCTGGCCGAGTACCTGGACCTGTCGCTCGGCGACCTGCTGGAAGGGGTCGCGCTGCACGCCCTGGAGAACAAGCCGCCGTTCAAGCCCGCGACGCTGGAGAAGATCACGAACCTGAAGCGGATCTACGGGCTCGACCTGACCGCGGCCGACAGCCACCAGCTGCGCGAGCGCTGAGCGCTGTGTCAACGCGATGACAGAAGCGGACAGCGTGCCGCGGAAGAATGTCTCCCAGATGTTCTTCCTGGAGAGCCGCCATGCTCCGCATCGCTTCCATCGCAATCCTCCTGCTCGGCGGCAGCGTGTTGCTGTGCGCGCTGACGCTGCGACTTCTCCTCTCAGCTGCATTCGCCCTGTCGGGAATCCAACCGCGCATGACGCGCAGCACGCAGGTTCTCGACTGGTGAAAAACGAACATTGGGGCTCGCTACAGCGTTGAGTGAGTGACCACTCGACGATGGAGATGAGGCATGAACCGAGATACTACGCAAGGCAAATTCACGCAGCTGAAAGGCAAGATCAAGGAGCAATGGGGCAAGTTGACCGACGATGAAATCGACGAGCTCGAAGGCAAGTCGGAAATCCTCGCCGGCAAACTGCAGGAACGCTACGGTTTGAATCGCGAGGATGCGGAGCGCGAAGTGCGCGACTTCCGCGCGCGGAATAACTGGAACTGATCGGACGGCATTGATCGGCCATTAGGCCGCCACCGCCCCCTCCCGGCCCTCCCCGCACGCGGGGAGGGTTGGGTGGGGGCAAATCGTCTACCTCATCCTTTCCACGCGCCGCTCGCTGCCGCTTTGCGCGCGTACTCCGCAAAATCCGTCGGAGCGCGACCGAGTGCCCGCTGCACTCCATCGGTCAGGTACGCATTCCGACCGTCCAGCACTTCCGTGAACAGGTACTTGATCAACCCAACGAACTCCGGCGGCAGTTGCGCTTGCTCCAGCGCTACCATGTAGTCGTTCATCGAGATCCGCACGTAACGAATCTCCCGACCCGAGGCCCGCGCGATCTCAGCGATCGCCTCTGCGAACGTGAGGAGCCGCGGCCCCGTCAGCTCGTACAGTTGTCCCGCATGCTTGGCGTCGGTCAACGCCGCGACCGCTGCATCGGCGATGTCGTCGGCATCGACGAAGGGCTCGCCGACATTCGGCGTCGGTAGCGCAACCTCGCCGGCGAGGATCGGCTCGAGCAGATAGTTTTCGCTGAAGTTCTGGTTGAACCAGCTGCAGCGAAGCACCGTCCACTGCACGCCCGCATTCTGGACGATCTCCTCGCAGCGCTGAGCCTCCGGCTCGCCGCGACCGGACAGCAACACCAGGCGCCGGACGCCGCTGCGAACTGCGAGCTCGGTGAATGCACGAATCGCGTCGGTCGCACCGGGCGCTGCGAGATCGGGATAGTAGGAAATGTAGACGGCGTCGACGCTCGCCAGCGCGGCCGGCCACGTGCTGCGATTTTCCCAATCGAACGATGGGGTCGCGGAGCGCGAGCCGATGCGCACCGGCACCTTGCGCGCGGAGAGTTGCTCGGCGATGCGGCGGCCCGTCTTGCCGGTGCCACCCAGGATCAAAGTCGTTTTGGGTGTCGTTTTCGCGGTCATGTCGCTGTCTCCTGAGGTTCGGTTGATCGATTCGGCTTGCGTCCACTATCGATCAGGCCTCCTGGAGCAACAATCGCTGTCTGTCCATGTTTCATGCTTTTTCGTCCAGGGCCGTGGACGCCGTGCGCGGCACTTCGCATACTCCCGCCATGACCGAACCCTGGAAACCATCGACTGATCCGCTCGGCGAGGCGCTGCACTTCCTGCGCATGAGCGGTTCGTTCTATTGCCTCTCGGAATTCACCGCGCCGTGGGGGCTGGACCTGCCGCCGATGCAGGACTGCGTGATGTTTCACGTCGTCACCGCGGGCGAATGTCGGCTCGAAGTCGCAGGCGCCGAGACGTGCGTATTGCGGCCCGGCGCGCTCGCGCTCGTGCCGCACGGCCGAGGTCACATCTTGAACAGTGCGCCGGACGTGAAGGCGGGAAAGCTGTTCGACTTGCCGCGCGAGCAGGTGAGCGATCGCTACGAGCACTTGCGTCATGGCGGCGGCGGCTCACCGACGACCATGCTCTGCGCAGCCGTGCGCTTCGAAGATCCGTCCGCGCATCATCTCCTGCGCCTGCTGCCGCGATTGATCGCGGTGGATGCCTGGAACTCGCCCGAGCTCGAATGGCTGCAGAGCACTCTGCGCTTTCTGACTGCCGAAGCGCGCGAGCTGCGAGCCGGCGGCGAAACGGTGATCACGCGACTCGCCGACATCCTCGTGATCCAGGCGATCCGCTCATGGATCGCCACCGACAGCCAAGCCCGGACAGGCTGGCTCCACGCATTGCGCGACAAGCAGATCGGTCGCGCGATCGCGCTGATCCATCGCGATCCCGCGCGCGACTGGACTGTGGCGTCGCTCGCCTCTGCCGTCGGCATGTCGCGCTCAGCGTTCGCCGCCCGCTTCACCGATCTCGTCGGCGAGCCGGCGATGCAGTACGTATTGCGCTGGAAGATGCATGCCGCTCTTAAGTGGCTCAAGGAAAGCGATGCGACGATCAGTCAGCTCGCAACCAAGCTCGGTTACGAATCCGAAGCCGCGTTCAGTCGCGCATTCAAACGCCTCATGGGGATCTCGCCGGGCGCAGCGCGCAAGCAGGCCCGATCGTAGTGCCCTTTGGTCTGATGCACGGATCGCCTATTGCACTTCGATGACAGGAAAGAGCAGCATCGCGCGGGGCAAATTGGGGAGAACACATGCCCGAGCAAGCGCAGGCGACCGCTGAGGTTGCGGATCCGGTCGAGCTCAACGGCGTACTGTGGAAAGAGCTGCAGGCGATCCAGCCGGAGCTCACGCGCGACGCTGCCACCGCGCCGCCGCTCGAACAGATCTACCAGCGCATCGGCCAACCCGGCCAGGACGAACCGTTGTCCGCAATTTGCCTCTCCGGCGGCGGCATTCGCAGCGCGACCTTCAACCTCGGCGTGCTCCAGCACCTCGCGCATCTCGGGATCCTGCAGCGCTTCAGCTATCTGTCGAGCGTCTCCGGCGGCGGTTACATCGCGAGCTGGCTGCAGGCGTGGATGCACCACGACGCACGCGCGCTCGATCAGCTGCAGGAATTCTCGCGTCCGAATGCGTTCGAGCCGGAGCCGCAGCCGATCCGCAACCTGCGGGAGTACAGCAACTATCTGACGCCGAAACTCGGCCTGTTCTCCGCGGACACGTGGACCGCAGCTGCGATGGTCGTGCGGAACATGCTGCTCAACTGGCTGGTGATCCTGCCGGCCCTCGGCGCGGTAGTCGCGATCCCGTGGCTGTTCCTCGCTGCTGTCGAGAACAACGACCTGTTCGGTCGCATCGACGGCACATTCGTCATGCTCGCGACGCTCACCGAGCTGGCGGCGAGTATTCTGGTATTCCGATCGCGGCGCTATTCGACTGCCCTGCCCTACGAGCAAGGTACGTTCGTGCGCCGCTGCGTCGCGCCTGTCGTGCTCGCAGCTGCTTTGCTGTGCGTTGCCGTGCTCGGCTTGAAGCGCTGGATTACTCCGGGCCTGCTGCATCCGGCCAGCGACGTCGCGAATGCCTGGATCTTCGCCGGCATCTGGTGCGTCGTGAATCCGCTGCTCGGCTGGTCGATGATCGAGCTGGGCTGGTTCAAGCCGAGGAACCTGCAGGCGACGCCGCCGATGGACCCGATGGTGATGCGCGTCCGTCGCCGCTATGAGTTGTGGGGTGTGATTGCGTCGGGCGCGATCACGGCGGCGTTGCTCGTCGGCGTGATCAACTACTGGCTGGCGCGGCTCTATGCGTCGCCGGGCCTGTATGTCGTGTTCGGCCTGCCGATCCTGCTGGGCCTGTATCTGCTTGCGCGTACGCTGTTTGTTGCTGTCGCCAGTGCGAGCGAAAGCCCGACTGCCGTCGCAGCATGCGGCAACGTCAACGATGCGGACCGCGAATGGTGGGCACGCATGTCGGGATGGGTGCTGCTGGTCGCGGCAGCATGGATCGGAGTCACCGCAATCTGCTTGTACGGGCCCATCGGTCTGCGCTGGCTCGGCGAGAACGTCTCCAAGTTCGCACCGGCGGTGGTCGGCGCCTTGGGCGGCGTATCTGGCCTCGTGACGGCACTCGTCGGCAGTCGCGACGGCACGAACGCGAGCGACGCACCAGCGAACGGCAGCTTGGTTCGCCGGGTCGCCTTGGGAGCGGCGGCACCGCTGTTCACGGTCATAGTGGTCGTAACCGTTGCGTGGGCAGTCGCCGAGCTCGGCTTCTACACCGCGATCCGCCTCGAGCGGCTGGTCGACGCGCTTGGTTACACCGGCTACCCGAGCTCTCTCGGCGACCTCACGCCATGGGCCTTTGTGCTCGTGCCCATCGTGCTGGCTCTCATCGCATATGGGATGGGACACATCGTCAACGTCAATCGCTTCTCGCTGAACGGTTTCTATCGCAATCGGCTGGTGCGCGCCTACCTCGGCGCCTCGCGTGCGGATCGCAACCCCGATCCGTTCACGGGCTTTTCGCTCGACGACAACGTCCGCATGGCCTCGCTGCAGCCGACCGTGCAAGCGCGCGGCAAACTGCTGCCGATCGTGAATACCACGCTCAACCTCGTGCGCAGCGGCGACAAGCTCGCGTGGCAGCAGCGCAAATCCGAGTCGTTCTCGATGACCCCGTTCTTCTGCGGCAATCATCGTCAGGGCTACCGGCCGTCCGCAGACTACGGCGGCAATTCCGGCATTTCGCTCAGCACGGCGATGGCGATTTCCGGCGCGGCCGCGAATCCCAACATGGGCTACAACTCGTCGCCGTCGGTCGGCTTCCTCATGACGCTGTTCAACGCGCGGCTCGGCGCGTGGCTCGGCAATACCAATCGCTACGGTCAGGACTCGTACCGGCGCAATGGACCGCACCAGGCGCTGTGGCCGCTGTTCGCCGAGCTGGCCGGCATGACGCACGCGGACGGCAAGTACATCAATCTTTCCGACGGCGGCCACTTCGACAACCTCGGCCTGTACGAAGTCG
Source organism: Steroidobacteraceae bacterium (assembly GCA_035606615.1). GTDB lineage: Bacteria > Pseudomonadota > Gammaproteobacteria > Steroidobacterales > Steroidobacteraceae > Steroidobacter. The sequence continues at coordinate 19,575 of DATNFA010000018.1, read as the reverse complement.
TGCTGCGCCGCTGCCGGAATGTTCTGGTGAGCGATGCCGGCTGCGACGGCAAAGCGTCGTTCGAGGATCTCGGCAACGCGATCCGCAAGATCCGCATCGACTTCGGCATCTCGATCGACTTCACGCGCGAGATCGAGATCCGCAGCAACGAGGAACACAAGCCGGGGCTGTACTGCGCCGTGGCGACCATCAACTACCAGAAAGCCGACGGCGTCGGGGTCTCCAACGGCACGCTGATCTACATCAAGGCGACCAAGCACGCCGGTGGCGCGCCGCTGCCGTACGACGTGTACAGCTATTCGAAAGCTTCAGGCACTTTCCCGCACGAATCGACCAGCGACCAGTGGTTCAGCGAATCGCAGTTCGAGAGTTATCGCGTGCTCGGTCGACACGCGGTTGCGCAGATTTTCGGCGATCAGCCGATCCCGGATTTCAGCGAGCTGGTGGCGCGGGCAGATCGCTACGTCAAGCTGCCGGTCGTCATGACGCCCGCCGTTGCTGATGCCGCTCCAAAGCCCGACCTACCACACCTTCCACCCCTTCCGCCCGAGGCGTCCGACGCATCGGCTCATCCTGGGGACGGCCGACGGCCGCCAGCACAGCAAGTACGATTGCGATAAATGCGATCAGGTCGAACACTGCCGCCGTCGCGTGCGAGTACTCCCAGCGCTCGCGCAACGCCATCCAGTTCACGGGCAGTGTGGTCCAGTTGCGCGTCTGCTGATTCACGGGGAATGTGAAGGTCCAGAAGATCACCTGCGTGACGAACACCGAGCCGAGCGCGATGCAGGCGAGCACGAACTGCCGCAAGCGTGCTCGGATGAACCACGTCAGCAGGAACGTCGAGACCAGCGCGCCCATCACCACCACGCCGAGCCACGACCAGCCGGCGTAAAGCTGTTGGACCCGCAGGTAGTCCTCCCCGGAGAGAGCCATCTTGTGCGGCATCTGCAGTACGTGCGCCAGCCCTGGCGCCAGGGCAAGCCCGACGAACAGCAGACTGAAAAACCGGACGATCTGGGCGGCCATCGCCCCCTAACGCGAGGGACCCGCCGCGGGTTGCAGAGAAATGTGTTGCGAAAATGTCAGGCTTCAGCCGGACTTCTTGGTCCACAACTTATCGCTGAACGCCCAGAGCACCACCCCAGCCATGATCGCCATATCCGCAACGTTGAAAATCCCCGTGCGCAGCGGCCCGATGCCGACGTTGAGGAAATCCACGACGTAGCCGCCGTAGCGCACCCGGTCGATCAGATTGCTCACCCCGCCCCCGACGATGAGCGCAACCGACGCACCCACTATCGGATTCTGCGGCTTCGAGACGAACAGGTAAGCCAGCAACGCGGCCAACACCACACCGACCACGATCGAGATCAACATGCCGCGCGACGTTTCGCCGACCCCAGCTCCCAGGCTGAGAAAGGCGCCGTAATTCTTCGCCAACTGCAGCCGGACCGTGTCACCGAGCAGCACGATCGCGCGCGTCTCCGAGAGGTAGGTCTTCGCGACCGACTTGGTGACCTGGTCGCAGCCGACGCAGGAGAACAGGATTGCGAGGATCACCAGCAGGCGTTTGGTCGTGCTCATGGCGCAGCGATTATACGTGCATATAATGGCCCGCCATGAGCGAAGTCGCCTCCGGACCGCTTCGATTCGATGAGTTCGAGCTGGATGAGGAGAACGCTCTGCTCACCAAGGGCGGCCGTCCGGTCGCCCTGCCGCCGAAAGCATTTGCGGTGCTGTGTGCGCTCGCGCGGCAGCCCGGCAAGCTGACGAAGAAGGAAGATCTGCTCGATGCCGTCTGGGGGCATCGGCACGTGAGCGAGTCCGTTCTCAAGACGACGATCAGCCAGGTCCGCACCGCGCTGTCCGATCCGGCCGCGAAGCCGCGCTACATCGAGACGGCCTCGCGACGCGGCTATCGCTTCATCGGCGCGGTTCTCGGTGCGCCGGTCCCGAAGCGGGCCACGGCTCAGCCAGCGCTGCAGATTCCTGTGGAAGTGAAGCCGCCGACGCACGAACCGCGTCCGCCGATGATCGGGCGCACGGCGCCACTTGCAAAGCTGCACAACGCGTGGCGCAGCGTCGTGAACGGGAATCGCTCCGTGTTCTGGATCGCAGGCGACGCGGGAGTCGGCAAGACGACGCTCGTCGAGCAATTCATCGGTGAGCTGCCGGGCGGCATCGTCATTCGCGGTCAGTGCGTCGAGCAATACGGCGCGGGCGAGCCGTACCTGCCGGTGCTCGAAGCACTCGGCGCGCTGTGTCGCAATCGACCCGAGGTCGCCGACCTCATGCGCGCCGTCGCACCGACGTGGCTCGTGCAGTTGCCGTGGCTGATGTCGGACGCGGAGCGCGCGACGCTCTATCGAGACCTGTCGGGTGCGAACCAGGAGCGCAAAGTTCGCGAGATCGCGGAGCTGATGGGACGCTTCACGGCGCAGCATCCCATCCTGGTGCTGACCGAGGACCTGCACTGGAGCGACACTGCGACGTTGCGGCTGATCGACCACTTCGCGCGGCGCACGTCGCCGGCGCGGATCATGTGGCTCGGCACGTATCGACTCATGCAGGTCATCGCGGAGTCGCATCCGCTCAAGGAGCTGCGGCAGGAATTGCGGTTGCATCGTCTCTGCGAAGAGGTGGTGCTCGATCCGTTCTCGGAGGTTGAAGTCGCCGAATACCTGCAGAATCGCATGCCTGATGCGGGTATCCAGGAAGCATTCATCCACAAGCTGCACGACCACACTGGCGGCTTGCCGCTGTTCATCGCTAATGTCGTCGATGACTTGGCGGCTGGCTCGCAATCGACTGCCTGGTCCGTGCCTGAGAGCCTCGCGGGTGCGATCGAGAAGCACATCGTCCGGCTCGCTCCAGACGCACAGCGGCTGCTCGAAGCGGCGAGCTTCTGCGGCGTGGAGTTCCGCGCGACGACGTTGAGTACGGTGTTGGGACAGGAACTGCAGTCGATCACAGCGCAATGCGACGATCTGGCGCAACGCCAGTATTGGCTGCAACACGTTGCGATCGTGGAATTGCCGGACGGCACGCTGGATGCTCGCTATGCGTTCCGTCATGCGCTGTATCGGCACGTCTTCTATCAGCGTCAGGGCGTTTCGACGCGCGTGCAGATGCATCGACGTGTGGCAGCCGCGCTCGAACGCAGCCGCTCTGCGGGTATCGCAGTGACTGCCGCAGAGCTTGCGTCTCAACACGAAGCTGGCTTGGCTCACGCTGCTGCGCTTCGCTACTACGCTGAGGCCGCGCGCAGCGCGCTGAGTCATTTCGCGCCGCGAGAAGCGATCGACATCACGTCGCACGCGCTCAGCCTCCTGGCTCGCTGCCCGGAGGGCACCGAGCGTCTGGAGCTCGAGTTCGCGCTCGTGTCCGTACGCGGGCTTGCTTGCTCGCAGCAGTTCGGCCTGGTCTCGCGCGAAGGCGAGATAGCCTATAAGCGTTCGCTCGAACTGTGCGACATCCTTCCGCTCACGCCGGCCCGCGCCCAGGTGCTGGGTGGCCTCGCCTGGATGTACTACAGCCGCGCCGAATATGACGACGCCCTGAAGCTGGCGCAGCGAATGGAGTCCTTGTCGCTGACTCATGAGGATCCCGTCCTCGTGATTGCCTCGTGCTGCCTGCTTGGCGTCATCAACACGATGCGGGCCAACTATCTCGAAGCACGGCGCCACCTGCTGCGTGGATTGGATGCCTGCGAGTCGCTCGGCGACAAGATGCCGCTGACAGCGTTCGTAGCCGATCCCGTCATCGTACTGAAGGTGAACATCGCAATTCCGCTCATGCACATCGGCTACATCGATCAAGCGCGTGCGCAGATGGATGCTGCTGTGATGCGCGGTCGAGAGCGCGGCGAGTTACTCGGGCGTACGATCGCAATGTGGTGTGCAGCGATGTTCGAGATGCGCATGCAGCGACCGGATCGCGTCGCCGAGCATGCACAAGCGCTGCGCAAGCTCGTCGACGATCACGCGATCGGCCAGGCGCAGGGACCGAGCCGCTGGATCAGCGGTTGGGCCGAGGCGTACCTGGGCTCGCCGCGCGAAGGCCTGCGCCTGATCATGGACGGTTTCGAGTTCAATCGACGCGCCGGCATGGTCTCCGGCGGCTCCGAAGTGCTCGGCTACGCGGTCGAAGCGCTGGTACTCGCGCAGGATTGGGACGGCGCGCAGGCTCAGCTGGACAAGGCGCGAGGGCTCGCCCAACGCTACGGCGAGCGCATTCTCTTCATGTATCACCACATGCTGCAGTCACGGATCGACCTCGGCCGCGGCGACATTGCCGCCGCACGTCGATCGCTGGCGAACGGCCTGGCCGAAGCCCGCAGTCAGGGATCGCTGTGGATGGAAATGCGCTTGCTCGTGCATGCGTGCGGACTGCCGGACGCGAGCGAGCGGGATGTTGCGGCGCTGAAGGCGGCTTATGATTGTCTGCCGGAAGGATTCAGCACAGCGCTCGTCAGCCGGGCGCGGGAATTGATAGTGACCGGGGTCATTGGAGCCCAGTGAGCAACTTCTTCGGCGCGACCTTCACATAGGCTTCCCGCAGCGCCAACTCCACAGCCGCCCAATCCACCTTCGGCAAGTCGAGCCACACGCCGACCCAACCCTTGTTGCCGACGTACTTCGGCACGTGAAAGTGCGCCGGCAACAAGCGCTGCAGGATATCGTGCATGTCAGCCGACGCCTTGCACATGAGTTCGACGCGACCGTCGCCGTGATGGTCGGTCGTGAACCAGCCGAAGCGCTTGTTACGCACCTCCAGACTCAGGTGCTGGCGGATGGGCTTCGCTTCGCCTTCCGGGAAGCCCTCGACGATCTTCGCAACGCGTTTGCGCTGCTTCTCTCCATTCGGCGCCTTGCGCGCAGGCGTCTTCGCGCGCTTGCCCTTCGCGGCGGACGATCCCGGCGGCGCAACGTAGTGGAATCTCACCAGGTACACGTTCGTGCCGTAGCCATGCTTCGCGATCTTCAGCAGGTCGACGACGCCGTTGAAGCCCGACTCCCGCGCCAGCTCCGGCGTGATGTCCGACATCTCGATCTGCTCGATCGAGTCGACTTCGATCTCCCCCACTGCGGTGCTGCCGTAGCGCTTGCCCGCCTTGACGCGCGGCGACTGCCAGATGCGAATGCTGCAAGTAATCTCGCCGCGCTGGACGCCGGGACGCAGACGCTTGGTGAAGTCCATGGCCCGGATTCTAGACCACCTTGACAGGCGCGCAGCGGCACGGCTTGATGACGCCACTAAAAGTCAAGCGGGTGCGCGATGGATATCGTGGTTCCAAGCAGTCAGAACCTGGTGCTGTTCGCCGGCGCGGCTATCGTGCTGCTGCTGATCCCCGGCCCGGCCGTCCTTTACATCGTCGCGCGGTCGGTCGCGCAAGGACGCAAGGCGGGTCTCGTGTCCGTGCTCGGCATTCATGCGGCGACGTTCATTCACGTGTTGGCCGCCGCGCTCGGCTTGTCGGTGCTGCTGCTCTCGTCCGCACTCGCCTTCAGCATCGTGAAGTACGCGGGTGCGGCGTACCTGATCTGGCTCGGCCTGCGCAAGATCTTCGGGCCCGCCGAGAACGGCGGCGCGAACGGCGAGCTACCGCGCTACAGCCACGCAAGACTGTTCCGTGATGGCTTCGTCGTGAACCTGCTCAATCCGAAGACGGCGCTGTTCTTCTTCGCGTTCCTGCCGCAGTTCGTCGATCTGGGTCGCGGGCACGTCGCGATGCAGATCACGCTGCTCGGTTTGATCTTCGTGGTGCTCGGGTTCTTCACCGACAGCTCGTGGGCCTTGCTTGCCGGCGCGGCTGGCGGCTGGCTGAAGCGCAGCCGCGGCTACCTGCGATTCGAGCGCTACGGCAGCGGGATCCTGTTCATCGGACTCGGCCTCGTCGCAGCCTTCTCGGGCACAGAGAAGAAATAGCGTCAGCTGGCTTGGACGCCGATCATGCGATTCGTCGCTGCACGCTAGGCGTGGTTGCGTGACCCACGCTGGGCGTGGTCGTGTGACCGATGCTCGGCGTGGTTGTGTGACCCACACTGGGCGTGGTTGCGTGACCGTACCGCTGCTGCCATTCGCGGAGCTTCTCCAGCACATCGGGCAGCGGAGTGTTGTAGCGATCGAAGATGCGACCTGCGAATCGCTGGTCGCCGCTGGAGCAGCTCTGCTGCGCGTACTCCGACACGTACAGCACCTCAATGACAGGGTCATCGTTGGGCGGGCCCGAGCGAAACTCGGCGACATCGTCCCACTTGATGCGATCACGGTTGTGCCGCACGGCGACCTCGAAGCCATTCGAGTCGAGACGCAGATAGCGCGCCGGTGGAAACAGTGCTTTCCGGAGTGAGACGATGGCAGGCGCCACGGCGCCCAGCAGGAGCACGATGCCCGCTATCGTGTAACCGAGCGCCAGCAGCGCAACGCCCGCCGCGCAAATCGCCGCTGCCGCAGCGAGGTTCGCGAGCGCACCGCCGCGCTTGCCAATGAACGTAATTTCTTCGCTCTGCATGACATCTTCCGTAGGTAGAACCAGCGACTTCCCGGACTTCCACCATGACAGCTCCGGCGCGGAGTGTCGGGTCTGGATTGCGATTTTCGATTTCCCTTTCGACACACTTATATAAGACCCGCGAGGCCGCCCATGAAACGCTGGCTGATCTTCTTCTATGGCGTGGCGTGCTACGCCATTGCCTTCGTCACGCTGCTCTACGCGATCGGCTTCGTCGGCAATCTGTGGGTGCCGAAGTCCATCGACTCCGCGCCGCGGCTGCCGCTCGGCCTGGCGCTGCTGATCGACGGCGTGTTGCTCGGGCTGTTCGCGATTCAACATAGTGTGATGGCCCGGCCGGGGTTCAAGCGCTGGTGGACGCGGATCGTTCCGCAGGAAGCCGAGCGCAGCACGTACATCCTGTTCGCGAGCATCGCGCTCGTGATCATGTTCGTTTACTGGGAGCCGCTCGGCGGTAGCGTGTGGGACGTGCACTCGCCGCTCGCGCAGCAGTTGCTGTACGGCGGCTTCGCGTTCGGATGGTTCCTGGTGTTCCTCTCGACATTCCTGATCAATCATTTCGATCTGTTCGGCCTGCGCCAGATCTGGTTGCAGCTGCTCGGCAAGCCGTACCGGCCGCTGCCGTTCAAGACGCCGATGCTCTATCGCATCGTGCGGCATCCGCTGTACGTCGGTTTGCTGCTCGCGTTCTGGTCGACGCCGATCATGACGCTGACGCATCTGGTGTTCGCGATCGCAACGACTGCGTACATCCTGATCGCGATCCAGCTGGAAGAGCGCGACCTGCTCGCCGAACATCCGGAATACGCCCGGTACCGCAAGCGTGTACCGATGCTCGTGCCATTCTTGACGCGGCGCCACCGTCATCCGGTGGCGCGGCTGTAGCACTTTGGTCAGCCCGAGGCGATCAGGCTTGCACGCGTCCGGTCACGGGCGGTGCTTCGGGCTCGCCTTCGAGCACGGTCTTGTAGACGAAGCCCGCAATGGCGGCGCCGACGATCGGGGCAAGCCAGAACAGCCACAGCTGCGCCAGCGCCCACCCGCCGACGAAAATCGCCGGGCCGGTGCTGCGCGCGGGATTCACCGAAGTGTTCGTGACGGGGATGCTGATGAGATGGATCAGCGTCAGCATCAGGCCGATCGCGAGTCCTGCGAAGCCGATCGGCGCACGCTTGTGAGTCGCGCCGAGAATCACGAGCAGGAACATGAATGTCATCACGACTTCGGTGACCAGCGCCGCACCGATCGAGTATTTGCCCGGTGAATGCTCGCCGAACCCGTTCGAGGCGAAGCCGCCCGCGAGACTGAAGTCCGACTTGCCGCTCGCGATGATGTAGAGCACGCCGGCAGCGACGATGCCGCCCGCGACCTGCGCCACGATGTACGGCAGCAGATGTGCAGCTGGGAACCGCCCGCCGGCCCACAAACCGACCGAAACCGCCGGATTGAAATGACCGCCGGAGATCGGACCGAAGGCGTACGCGCCGGTCAGAACTGTGAGACCGAACGCCAGCGAAACGCCGGTGAGACCGATTCCGACCTCTGGAAATGCTGCCGCCAGCACTGCGCTCCCGCAGCCGCCGAGGACCAGCCAGAACGTTCCGATGAACTCCGCGGATAGCTTGGCAAACATGCTGCACCTCTGCTTGATTGTTGTGGGCGTGAGGATGTGCGCGGCCGGATATTAATCCGGCCGCTTGCAGCGTCATATACGTACGGGGCTTCGGGGCTCTTTTTACCTGCGAGTGCCGTAGCGCGCTCGCCATTCGTTGAGCGTTTTCAGCACTTCTGCAAGCGGCGCGTTGTAGCTGTTGGGGATGGCACCTTCCATGCCGGAGAGATTCTCGGCGACAGCGCGGCCGATCTTCTGCCCCTCATAGTGTGGGGCGTAGACGATCGCGATCATCTTGGCGCCGCGAATGGACGCGAGCTCGAAGCCTGCGACGTCGGTCCACTTCATGCGCGTCTTCTTCACGAACGAGCCCATCTCGAAACCTTCCGGGTCGAGACGCAGGTACGTCGAGTTCGGCGAGAACAGCATGATGAGGCCGACGGGAATGCCGAGGCCGAAGAAGATCATGCAGGCCCAGCCCATGAACGGCTCTTCGGCGCGCATGAAGTAGCCGATTGCGACGAAGACGATGGCGCCGAGCAGAATGAGCGCGGCTTTGCCTCGGCTAGCTCGAAAGGTGAGTTCGTCGGCCATCGATGATCCTCCCGGAGTGCTGTGCTGGCAGCTATGGGCGCTGAGTGTCCATGTCCGCGTTATTCGGGTCTGCGATACAGTGCGCACCTTTGCGGGCCTGGCGATGCGCGCAGCTATTTTCCAAGTTGATGCATTCACCCGGCGGCGCTTCGCCGGGAATCCCGCCGCAGTCATGCTCCTGGACGAGTACCCCGCCGAGGCACTCATGCAGGCGGTCGCTGCCGAGAACAACCTCGCCGAAACCGCGTTCATCGTGGCTCACGGCGACGATTATCGGATCCGTTGGTTCACGCCGAGTGTTGAAGTGCCGCTGTGCGGTCATGCGACATTGGCGAGTGCCGCAGTGGTGCTCGAGAAGCTCGAACGGCATCGAGAGTCAGTCGTGTTTCATTCGGCGAGCGGGCCGTTGCCGGTTCGACGGACCCCCAGCGGTTACGTGATGGATTTTCCAGCGCGATTCTCCGAGCCAGTCGCAGCATCGCGCGAACTGGTCGCGGCGCTCGGCCTGGTGCCCATCGAAGTTCGGGTGAACAGCTTCAACTACATGGCGCTGCTGCCGAGCGAGCAGACGGTGCACGAGCTGGAGCCGGACCTGGCAGCGATCGCCCGATTGGATCGCAGCGGCGTCATCGTCACAGCAGCCGGCAGTGGCGACTACGATTTCGTCAGTCGCTACTTCGCGCCCGCGAAAGGCATTCCCGAAGATCCGGTCACCGGCGGCGCGCACTGCATGCTCGTGCCGTACTGGGCAGAGCAGCTCAAGCGTAGTGCGTTTCGCGCGTATCAGGCTTCGCCGCGCGGTGGCGAGATCGTTTGTCGGCTGAAGGGTGAGCGCGTCGAGTTGGAAGGCGCTTGCGTGTTCTATATGGAAGGAACCGCGGAGATCTAGTCACGGACCGCCATCGCGACCGTAGCGACGGAATCCGCTGCGTTCGAGCAAGCGCGAGTGATATCGATCTACGTTGACGTACGTCGGCCGTGCGATCGGCGTTGAATGCCAACGATGGATGGAAAGTCCGATCGCAATGTCGGCAACAGTGAAGTGCTCGCCGGCGATGTACGCGCCGGTACGACCGAGCTGCGCGTCCACGATGCCGACCATGCTCGAGAACAGCTGCGCTGACTTCTCGATCGCAGCCTTGTCCTGGAAGTCCGGGTTCTTGCGCACGAGAGCCTGAAACGGCACGCGCCAGCTGTTGTTGAAATCCGAAGCCTGCCAGTCCATCCATTGCTCGACGTGTGCGCGTTGCAACGGATCGACGGGCAAGAGATCCGTCCGGCCGTGGCGAGCAGCGAGATATCTCACGATGACGTTCGACTCCCAGACGAGCGTGCCGCCGTCGTCGATGACCGGCACCATTCCGACCGGATTGAGGGATCTGAATGCAGGCTCGGCAGTCGAGCGGAAGCCGCCGCCCCAGTCTTCGCGCTCGAATGCGAGGCCGAGCTCCTCGCAAACCCAGAGGACCTTGCGAACGTTGATGGAGGCCGCGTAGCCGTAGATTTTCAGCATGGAAGGCGAGGATAGAGAGTTCACCGACGAACTGAAGGCACAGACTGCGCCCGGCCGAGGGGTACAGTGGCAAATCTTTCGACACTCGTGCGCCGCGCCCGTCGAGCATGGATCCTTTCCTGTTCGCCCTTCGTGTCATGGGTAACAGCCGCAAGCCGGGAACAGGAAAAGTAGAAATGGGCCGCGAGATCGACGTCCTCCTGGTCGAAGAGCGTTCAGTCGATGCCGAGGTCACTCTGTCAGCCTTACGCAGAGGAGCCACACGCGAGGCAACTGTGCTGCGGCTGCGGGATGGCAATGAGGCATTGCGATATCTGTTCTCGGTGGGTGAGTTTGCGAATCGTTCGACGGGAATGCCGGGCCTGGTGCTGCTCGACATGGGCATGCCGGTGACCAGCGGCCTTTGCGTCCTGGATGTCATGCGCGCACACCCCGCGACCAAAGATATTCCGGTCGTCATGTTGACCACCGACAACCGCCCCCGCTTTGCCGAGGACTACGGATTTTCGCCCGACGGTTATCTGGTGAAGTCCCAGGACTTCGACCAATACTGCGCGGCAATCGAGCTGGCGCTGAAACGCTGGCTTCCGCGGATCCTGAAGGAGCATCACAGTCGGGCGTGGACAGCGTTGCAGCGGCTCACGCTGCGGTGTCTCTGAAGCGGGCGCCAGCGAAGAGTCCGCCGGCGCCCGGCAGCGCGATCGAACTGACCGATCAGCTCCGATCGTCCTCGTGACCCCGATCGTCGTCGTGGTCCCGTCCGAAGTCGAACATATCGAACAGATCGCCGATGGCCGGCATGTTCCGCGGCACGTAGGGATTGTCGCCGCGCGTCTTCGGGTTCGGCAGGTTGTCGCGGCTGCGCGCGCTGAGCGTCCGTTTGATTTGCCAGTTGCGCTCGATGAACTTGACCACGGAAGCGTGCTCGCCATACACGTGGCTGACGTGACCGCCACGTGAGAATGGCGATACCGCGATCATCGGGATGCGCGGCCCGGTGCCGAAGAAGTCGACCGGCTGGATGAAGCCCGAGTCGTAGTAGCCGCCGCCCTCGTCCACCGTGATGAAGATGGCGGTTTCGGCCCACTGCCGCGGATTGCTCTTCGCCAGGTCGACGATGTTGTCGACGAACGCTTCGAAGATTCCCCACTTCGATGAAGCCGGGTGACCGTCGATCGCGCCGTCCGGCTTGACGAACGACACCGCGGGCAACGTGCCTTGCTGCAGATCCGTGAACAGATCCGTCACGTCGCGCATGTGCTCGGCGCGCTGCGCAGGATAGTTCGCCTGGTGCTCGAACGGATTGCAGATCGTGCAGTAGCCGTTGACGGGATTGCCCGCAACCGATGCGTTGTAGCCGCCGCCGTAGTACTTCCACGATACGTGCCGATCGTTGAGCGCGTCGCCGATGCTGCGCTGAGTCGTCGGCGGAATGATGTTGTTGGTCGGGTGATTGTTGTCCGGCACGCCGGTCGGGACGCCGGCGGGTGTGAATGCAGGACCAACATTGACGGCGGGATAGTAGTGACCGGGTTCGCAATTGCTCGCCACGTGATACGGCAGTGAGTCCAGGTAGTCCCTGATCGGTGCGATGCCTGGAGCATTGCGGTCCGAGCAGTTGAACCATTGCGCGCGTGTCGCATATGTATTGAGCGTGCCGTCGCGCGGATCGGGATTGTAGATGCGCGCTGCCGGCGGCGTGACGGCGTTGCCGTTGCCGTCGCTGAAGAACACCTGGTCCGCAAAGCCGAGCGCGAAACTCGTGGGTCCAGTGCCGCCCATGACTGGCTGATGGTAGTTGTCGCTGATCGTGTATTCGTCGGCGAGCGCTTTGGTGAAGGACGCATCGCCGTGCTGCATGTCGAAGAACGCCATCGTCTGGCCCGTGTCGTGCGGCGCGGTGCCCGGCGGTGTCGCAAATGTCGTTGTGACTGCCGATTGCAGGTCATGCAGACAACCCGTCGGATTGTTGCGCGAGACGTGTTCCTGATCGATGGCGCAATCCATCTGCTGATACATCTGGAAGAACTGATGGATCGTATCGGCAGTGAACGCGTCGTAGGGCAGCGTCGATGAGGTCAGCCGGAACGGGCCGGGCGGCAGCGCGGTCACGTTCGGGATGCGGGTGTCGGGACCGAGCGTGACGTCGAGCCCGGTGCCACCCGTGCCGAAGAGGAACTGATCCTCGGGCCGCAGACCAGGATCGCCGCCCGGGATCGTGAGAATGAACGCGAGCGGCGACACCTTCGGCACGCCGCCGATGTCGGGCGGCGGCAGCACTGAGTAGAGCTGCTTTTCATTCTGCGACGCGCTGATGAAGAACTTGCCGCCGTTCGGCGGCGCGGTCAGCTGGTACTGCTGCCCTTGCGCGAAATTTCGGCCAGGCGAGCCGTCGGCAGTGACGATGCCCTGCGAAAGAAGGTTCAGCACCCGCTCGTGCTTGTGCCTCGGCAGATACGTCGCGAAGACGTGATCGAAGCTGCGATTCTCGCCGACGATGACGATCACGTGCTTGATCGGCGATGCCGTCTGTCGATCGGGGTTGCCGCGGTGGTCGTTGCCGCCGTCGTGCGCCGAAGCGCCCGCGGCGAATACTGCCAGTGCTACTGCACAGGTTTGCGTCGCGACTGTCGCGCGACGCTCGAGTCCGTTGAGTCGAGCCATGCCACTACCTCCGACTGGTCAGGTGAAGGGAGCGGCAATGGTCGGTCTGGACTATGACGACTCGGTGTCGATGCGATGGCAGTCGCGTCTACATTTCACGCGGCGATTGCGAACATGCGCTGCGCTACATTGCACGCTGCCCGACGCGCAATTCCTCGGCGATCGAGGCGCGCATGACCGCCGAGGCAGTGACTTCCAGGCATTCCGACGGCTCTCGCACCCGGATCCACGCAATCGGTGCGACTCCCGCTGTGCCGAAGCTGCCGGCGGGAATGTTTCGATCCTTCCACGCGCCGCAGTCCAGTTGCACTGTCGCCTTGCGTTGCTCGGTGAACGATACGGCGATCGACGAGGGATTGGAGATCGAGAGGAAGTCGCCCGCCTGCCACGCCGGCAGCATGCAATGCGCGATCGAGATATCGGCGTTGACGAACCTGGCAATGTCTACATGGGAATGCATGTATTGGCGCCCTTGCAAGGGAGCCAATCGTAGCGATTCCACTCGCCAGCGACAGTCCGGAAACTGCTCAGTTAGCGCGGATCGTTGACGCTGTCGAATCGCAGGCCGCTCGATCCTTCGCCGCGGCCTACTGTCTTGCGCAGAGCCATCCAGGCCCACGTCGAACCGTCAGTCCAGCGCGCGAGCTGATAGTGGCGCGCGACGTGCACGCCTTCGCGCGGCACTTCCTCATCGAACATCAGCAGCTGCGGATCCTTGTTGAGGATGCGGCCCTCGGCCTTGTGAACTTCCTGCGAGCCGTCGGGATGCAACACTGCACCGCGCCTGAGTCGCGAAACCACCTTGTCTGGCGGCTCGCGGAGCTGCACCGGAAGCAACGGAATCCAGTGCTTCGGCACGGTCGTCGACAGCAAGTAGCGCGGCAGCGCATCGCCCGGCGCCGGTCCGCCCGTGTCGCCTGCACTGTCTGCGGGCGTCGTCGTGTCGGTTCGAGGAACGGGCTGCTCGATGGGGCTTTCGAGACTGCGCTCGATCGCCCAGGCGACATTCGCCATCTCGTCACGCATGAACAACACGTCCTCGAGCGGCGGACTCTGCAGACTGCGACTGAGCGCCGGCGCCAGGAAAAACAGGTTGGACGCGGGCTTCGCCAATGCCTCACTCCCCGGACGCCGGATATGTGCCAGCTGATACATGCTCCAGTTCGCCTCCGGCAGGGTGCGATCGCCAATCGGTCGCAACAACGAGCGCACGCCGAAACTATCGGTGACGACGAGCGAGTTGATTGCCGTGAGCGAGCCGACCGGTAGCGTCAGCGGCACGACGAACCAGTCGTTGCCGTAGCTGCTGGCGTACTCGATCATCAGGAGCTGCGCGAGATCGGTCGGTCCGACCGGCATCAAGCCGTACTCGATGCGCGCATCCTCCAGCTCCCAGTAACGCGGAGCAGGCGCGCCGCGGAATACGACCGGTGCAGGGATCGTCGTCTCCGTGATGACCTCGAACTTGTGGTCGCGTTCCGTGCCCAGGTTCACTTCGAAGTCGAGATCGAAGCTGCTCCAGTCGAGATGACCGTCATAGAACTCGCTCGCGGTGAGCGGCCGCTGATCGAATTTATCGTCCGATAGCTGTCCAGCCACGGTGAGCGCGTACTCCATGCGCGGTGGGCTCCAGGCGTCATCCGACTCCTTGACCGGCTCGCTGAAGAGCGTGTCGTACCACTCGAGCCACCGAGCGGCGGATTGCGCCACTTCGGCGCGATCGGCGACGACGATCTTCAATGTCGCGTCGGAGATCAGCGACCCGGTGCCGCCTGCCCTGAGCATCTCAGCGAGCCTGCGCGCATCCGGTGCACGACCGACCATTGTTTCAACGAAGCGGCGCGTCTCTTCATCGGCCTTCGTCAACACAGAGTCGGCAGGACGCTGCAACGCGAAGCGTGCGATGAATGCCGGCCGATACTTCTTCGAGAGCGGCTGCTGATCGAGCATCAGCAGAAAATGCAAGCCGGCCTCGACGCTCAAACGCAGCATGCGCGCGTCGTTGGCGTTCACGGGTCGTGTCCGTTGGCGCTCGACCATCACTTCGAGCGGCATCTGCAGCGGATCGTACGCAGCTGCCTGGGTGATCGTGTTGGCCGGCAGCTCGCCGAGATGGATGCGCGACAGCATCGTCGTTTGCGCACGCGCACGCGCGAGCACCGGCATGCCCGCATCCTCACCTTGAAACTCGCCGACCTGCCACTGTCGAGCCATCAACCACAGCGGATCGAAAACACGCGCACTCAAGCTCACGCGCATGTCGGCCTGCCGCGAGCGAACTTCGAGCCGCGTCCAGCTCGTGATCGAAGGATTCGCGCCGGCCGGCGGTAGCGGCGGCGGCGGTGGCGGCTCCGGCAGCTCAGGTCGCGGCGGCCGATCCGGCGGATCGCGCGGCTCGATCGGGCCGGGATCGATCGGGTCGTCTGGATTGCGGATTCTGGCCATGCGCTATCTCGTGAGCTGCGCGAAGTCGGTCGAGACGACCTCGTCGTTGGCGTTGAAGCCGAAGTACAGCGCCGGCAGGTAGTGCCCGATCTCCCCGAGCGCCTCGGCGTCGATCGCACGCAGTTTCGCGAGGTCGAGCGTTTCGAGCAGCACGCGATGCAGGCTCGCGACGGTCCAGGGCTGATCGGGAACCGGCGGCACTGCCAGCAACACGCTTTGCGGCGCGCAGGTGTCCGGCGGATTGAATTGGAACGCGATCGCAGTCGTCTCCTGCGAGCTCGGTACGACTTCCACCCACTCATCGACGAGCAGCCCGCACAGCGGCTGATCGACCTTGAGCGCGCCGGCCGCATGCACGATCAGAGAGAGCTTGCCCGCGAGCACGTCCTTGCCCGCTTCCGGCGGCAGTCCGACCCAGCGGTCGGCGGCGTCGAACGGGAGCTGTGCGACCTGCAGTCGCAGACTTTCGCCGGTTCCGAGAACTTCCGCTGCGCTCAGCGGCGCGCTCCAGCGTGCCAGCGGGTCGCGAACGCGCGCCGCTCGCGTGAACCACGTGTAGACGTTCAGCGGATCTCCGCCCTGCACCGCCTCGTTCGCGGCCAGAGCGTTCTTGAGCTCTGCCGCGTTCTCACACGTGAACAGTGGCATGGCAACGAAGGATGAGCCGAAGACTGTGCGCATCCGTTCCAGCAGTTGCTTCAGTCGCCCGCGACGCTCGGCGATGGCTGGCGCGGCGATCAACTCATCCACTTGCGCGATGCGCGCCTTGCCCTCTTTGAGCAACGCAATGCCTTGCGTGTTGAGTGCGGCGCGCGTTGCCGCGTCGTCGCCCGCTGCCACGACCGGCACGGATCCCTGCACGCCGCAGCTGCCGAGCTTCAACAGCGCTGCCCGCAACGCGTCGGCCTGTGCCGCTGCGCCTTTCTTCACGAGTGTGTCGAGCGCCTTGTGAGCAGCCTTCAACGCGCGCTCCGCCTTCGTGACGCGTGCGCTCAGCTCAGTGAGATCGACGTCTCCGACCTCGCCACGCTCCGGTGGATTCAAGTCCTCCGAGTCTGCGGCGCGCGCGGTCGTCAGCAGTCTGCGCACTCTGCGCGCCTGCTCCAACACGTCGAGCAGCGTCAATTCCTGTTCAGCGAGATCAGCCGGCCGCGCATGCTGAACTCGCAGGCGAGCCTGAGACGGGAAGCCATTGGCACCCAGACGCGCCTGATGCAGAACGCGCTGCTCCAGCTCGCTCACCTGCCCCACACTCGCCAGCGGCTCGACGCAGAACACGACATCGAGCGGCGCGAGTTGCAGATCGCTCAGCAGCAGCTTGTGCGTTTCGAGCACTGCGCCGCCACCGTCCACCATCTCGACCGTGCAACGGACCTTCTTCGGATTGCCGAGCAGCTTTGCTGCCCATGAGTTGAGCATCGGCTCCGCTGTCGCGCGCACGGAAGTGCTTGCCGCGACCCAGCCCGTAGCAACTGGCGGCTTGCCGCTGAAGAGCTGCAGGACTCGATGGGTCAGCGGGATGCCCGAGCGCGGCGTCCGGGCAACTTCGAGCTCCGGCGCAGGCGCATCACCCGTTGCTACTGCATTGAGCGTGCTCGCGAGGCGCGACGTGTTGCCGCGAACCATCTGATACGCCGTTTCGGCCGTCAACGCGTCGCTCACGGCGTCGATCGAGTCGGCGAGACCATCGAGCTCCCGGCTCAGCTTCGTGAGGTCGTCGGCAGTCGCACCGGCGCTCTGCAAGCGGTTCGTTATCGGCTTCGTCGCGGACTGCTTCTCATCCTGCCACTTCTGATTCAGCACCAGACCGTCGACGACATTGTTCGCCGCGATGCTTTCGACCGGCAGATCCGTGTTCTCGAGCTTGCGCGCTGTCAATGGTGCCAGCTCGCGCAACGGCGCGATGAACTGATCCTTGCGCAGATCATGCAGGCGTCGCTCGAAGCGATAACCCAACAGCGCGGCGAGCGGCTGACCTTGTCGCACGCCATCGAGCAACCAGCTCGCTTCGCGTACACGTCGCGACGACAGGTCAATCGCAAACGCACCGTTGGTTTCTGCCACGCCATCGCTGCCGAGCTGCGCGTTGCGCAGTAGCGCCGCCGTCGAGGCATGAGTCATCGAAGGCGCGTGAATGAACCCAGTATCGTTGACGTGAGCGAACAATGGCGCAGATTCACCCTGCGGCGGCGTGACTTCGGTGCGCGCAGTCGCTTCCGGCCGGAGGTTTTCGACCCAACCGTATCCACCGATGTAGACACCTTGCGGCTGTGACGCGCGCATGCTGGCAAGGCGCTTGGTCGCAACCGAAGTGATCCAGGCATCGAGACGATACGACGCCAGGTCGATGGTCCCCTGCATCAGGAACTGCAATGCCTCGCTGTCGAGATCCTGCAGATGCTCGAGGCTGTCGCGGAACGCGCCCAGTGCGCCAACTTGCGTCGCAGTGAATGTCCGCAGGCTATCGAGGTGCTCGCGAATTGTCTTCGTGCCGGTGATCGCGGCGACCTTGCGATCGAGCAGACGCTTCCAGGTCGTGCTGAGCGGCATGTCGTTGACGAGGTCGATCAGCTCCGGATCACGCAACAGCGCGGCGAAATCTCCCGCTTCTGTGCCCGCGATCGCAGCAGTGGCACTCGCATACTCCAGCAACATCGAGTGCCGAAGCAGCGTCTGCAAGAGACTCGTCGCCTCGACGGGCTGCTGGCCAACGAGCGTCGCGATGCTGGAGTCGGCCAACAGGGCTGCGATGTAGTTCGGGTCGAGCTTGCGCCAGCGCGACACCTCGCCGTCCTGAATGAGCGGCGCCGCTACCGGCAACACCGCATCGCCATACGTCGCATGCGACAGGCGCGAGCGCCAGTTGAAACCCAGGCGCTGCAGAATCCCGCCGGTGATCGCATCCTGTATCGGCGTGAAGCCGGCATTGCTCAGGTTCTGTCCGACAAACTCGCGCAGATGCTCCAGATAATGACGCCCGAATAGCGAGCGAGCGCTGTAGCCGTTGGACTGGGCATCGGTTCGCATGACGTCCGCAAGGTCTGCGTCCGGATTCGGCGGGCTGCGCTGACCGAGGCGTGCGACGTTGTTCAAGCGCGGGCGCCAGACGTTGTCGCGCAAGCTGACGAGGAATGCCTTGAGCCACAGATCAGGCGCGTTCGACGCTTCCTCGCCGGTACGTGGACGCCAGAAATCGAGCGACGTGACTGGCAAGACACCGTACGGTTGCCGGCCACACCGCAACGGCGGCAACGGCCCGCTGCTGCGAACATGTGCGATGAAGTGATCGCGCGCCCAAACCAGGCTTTCCGGCGTCAGGCCCGTGCCTTCCATGCCGATCATGTTCGTCAGGAAGTATCCCCACGTCGCCTGCCACAGCGCGGTGTTCATGCTGCGCTGATCGACTTCGTGCCGGTCGCTGCCGCCAGCGAGACTCGCAAGCACCGGTGCGATGTCTGCACCTGGCAGCCCCAGTGCAGTACCGAGGCGCTGGCCGTTCGACTGCTCATCTAGCGTCACATCGACGGCACCGGACTCCGTCGCGAAGCTACGCTCGTGCCCGGCGTCCTCGGCGCCATAGCCCGAGCGCTCGGCGGACGTGTTGTTGGAAGGCGTGCCGAAGCGCAGGAACTCCAGGCCGTCGGTGTAGTGTTGCGCGTCGAGCTGCTCCCCGAGCTGCTTCGCACCTTCATCCGCCGTCGCGCCGGCGCTCACACCGAGCACGATCAGGCTCTCGATGGGTCCGGCGAGATTCGCAGCGGTGAGCGCGATGCGCAGGCCCATGCCCGCTGCTTCCGCCTCGTCGAAGTCCACCATCCAGCGCATGCCCGGATCGACTGCCGCCTGATCGCCGGGAATCTCGGGCGCATTGTCGCCATCGACCTGCGGGTCCGGACCGACAGCGAGCTCCGGCCGGATGTCGCGGCCGCCCCCTGCGGCGATGACGCGCCCGGCGCCTTGCACGATTGCAATCCAGCGGACCGGCAGCAGCCGGGCCTTCGGCGCGCTCCGCCAGGCCGCATCCTTACCCTCTTCCACCACGTCGACTCGCGGGAAGGTCGGTTCGGTCGAGGCCGTGCGCGACTCGACATTCGTTGGACGCAGCAGCCGCACGATCCACGCGGCACGCTGCGGATCGTATCTCTCCGCAAGCTGCCGCCACGCATTCTTCTGCGCCTGCGTGTCGTCGCCCGCGAGAAAGATCTGCGTCCAGTAGTGCTGGCCCCAGGT
>DATNFA010000017.1:0-10698 GCA_035606615.1 Steroidobacteraceae bacterium | reverse complement strand
CGACAGGAACGGGTTGTCGCTCACCGAGGTCTCGGCATCGCGCCCCACTTCGTCGAAGTAGCGCCAGCTCAACGTCACGTCGATGCCAGCCCAAGGCGTGCGCCAGGTGGTGTCGAGCTTGCTCCGCCACTCCGGCGCGGGCACGCCGCATACGCTGCCGTAGAGGCCAACGCAGTCGTACGACACGCCGGGCTGCGGCGTGGTCTCCAGCGCCTTCATCCACGTGCCGACGAAGTCGAAGCCGAGCCGGCCCGCGGAGCCGATGTCGAACGCATACGAGGCGTCGATGTCGATGCCCGACGTGTGGATTTCACCGATGTTTTCGAACGTGTCGAAGACGAAGCCGTTGGCGGTATTCGTCAGCGAGCCGTCCCGGTCACGCACGATGCGCGCGCAGATGGTGGGATCGCCGTTCAGCGCGCACAGCAGCTGCGTGAAGTCCGCGTTCGGGTTCTGGATCGCGTCCTTGATCTTGATGTCGAAGTAGTCCAGTTGCAGACGCAGGCCGGGCGCGAAGGTCGGCTGGAAAGCCAGACCGAACGAGAACGTATCGGCCGTCTCCGGCTGCAGGTCCGGATTGCCGCCGACGAAGCCGTTGTACTGCGACGCCGGGTTGGGATCGATGTTGCCGTACTGGGACGCAGTTACACCGGTGCGCGCGCACTGCTCGAACGTCAACACCGGCGTGCCGGCGCAGACGTCGACAGTGCCGTCGAGGCCAACCGCTTGCACGCCGAACAGCTCGGCAATATTCGGCACACGGACCGAGCGCTGGTAGCTGGCGCGAGCGCGGATGGCTTCGATCGGCGTCCACTCCATGCCCAGCTTGTACGTGTCGGTGGTGAAGTCGAGGCTGTAATCGGAGTAGCGATAGCCTGCTTCCACCGACAGGCTGCGCACCATCGGCTTATCTTCGACCAGCGCCATGCGCGCCTCGGCGAAGATGTCCTTCGCGATGTAGCTGCCGTCGATCGCCGTCGTCGCTCCACCCTGGCCGGCGCCGTCGCCAGACAGCAGCGCGAGGTCAGGCGTCAGCTCGGATTTCTCTTCACGCCATTCGACGCCGAAGTTCACCATCAGGCCGGTGTTCGCCGCGGGCGACTTGATACCGTAGTTGGTGAGGTCGCCGGTCACCGATGCGTTGGCGATCCGCTCCGTGGTCACACCCTGCTGCACCAGCGGGATCTGCAGGTAGTCGAGCTGGTTCTGCGTCACGCCACCCAGTTGCCACACGTTGTAGGGAACGCAGCCCGGGTCGACCGGGGGATTGTCCCCGACGGCCAGCGCCGAGCGACAGGCTGGATTGCCGTTCGCGTCGCGCACCACGTCCATCGCGCGACCGAGTCGCGTGATCGAAAAGTCGGCTTCCTGGAGCGAGGTGAAGTTGGTCTCGCCGTACTGCCCATAAGCGTCGTACGACCACGTGTCGTTGAAGTCGCCCCGCATGCCGATCACAGCCCGGTACGACTCGTGACCCAGATCGTTCGTGCGGCCACCGCCTTCGATGTTGCGGCGTCCGACGTAGATGAGCGCGGTATCAGTGGAGTTGGCCGCGGTCGAGAGGCCGTATTGCTCGCAGAACAGCTGCCGCTGCTGCGCCGTGAACAGCGGATTGCTGCACGGTACGGTAAACCCTTGCCCGAACGAGCCGCTCGGCGCGATCTGGCTGATCGAGCGATCTTTCATGAACATGAACTCGCCGTACGCCGTCAGGCCGTCGCTCACCTCGAGGTCGGTGAACACGCCGGCGGTGTAGCGCTCGTCAGGACGCTGGTAGAAGTTCAACGGTCCGAAGTTGTAGGTGTCGGTCGCCGGACTGAAAGGACGCAGCGCACCGGAGTTGCGATCGATGATGTAGTTGGTCGCGAGGTCGCCGGTCAGCGGATCGCGTGCCCGCAGCCGCGTCGGGAACGTCGTGCCGGAGCCGCCGCAGGTGAATTCATCACCGGAGTTCAGCGTGCATGCGCTGTAGTCGTACTCACCTTGCAGCACCGCCTCCACGTCGCGATACGTCGCGTAGAAAGTCGCGTTGCCCTTGTCATCGGCGAAGTTGGAGCCCATCACGAACGAGAAGTCGCGCGAGTAGCCGGTGTTGACGCTGGAATCGGGCAGCGCATAGCCCGCGTTGCGCACGACGTCCGCGGCCGAATTGTCGTTCTTGTGGTTGTTGAACGTGTAGTTCGCTTCCACCTTCACGCCTTCGAAGCGCGTGTTCATGATGAAGTTCACGACGCCCGCGACCGCGTCGGCGCCGTAAACGGACGAAGCGCCGCCCGTCAGAACTTCGACGCGCTCGATCAGCGCGCGCGGAACCTGGTTGAGGTCGGGCGCACCGGAGTTCGGGCCCGGGCCGCTGTCGGGATTGCCGGGGCTCAGCCGACGACCGTTGATCAGGACCAGCGTGCGCTTGGCGTTGAGACCGCGCAGATCGACCGTCGCGATACCGCTGGCACCGTTGGAGATCGTGGAACCCTGCGCCGCCATTGCCTGCGGCAGTTGGTTGAGGATGTCCTCGACGCGCACCTTGCCGCTGGCCGCGATGTCCTCGGCCGCGATCGCGGTGACGGGACTGATGCTCGTCATATTCGGCGTGCTGATGCGCGAGCCGGTGACGATCACTTCCTGGATGGTCGAGTCTTGTGCCTGCGCTGGCAGCGCAGCCACGGCAGCGCCGGCGGCGCTGACCAGTAGCACGTGCCGGACGGCACGTTGCAAGGAACGATTCTGAGTTGCCATTGTCAGCCTCCTGGAGAAAGCGCCGCACTCGCGCGCAGCGCCTGGGTGCAATCCACCCGAAAAACGGCGCCCGATGCCGTTGCACGTGCAACGTTGTTGGAATTCAGCATCAGAACGCTCCCCGATCGAGTGTTGCGAAATAGTTAATCGTTGCCGACGTTTCGTTGCGCACCCGTAAAGACGTGATCAGCCCAATCGGACGAGAAGAATCCGGTAGCTGAATGGCACATGAACCGCGCCGAATATGGCTCCCCGCGTCACGTTCAGATCGGTCTGAGCATGAATGGACGGGCAGACCGAAAGCATTGCTGGCACAGGATGGGGTGATTCGTTGTATTCTCGGCACAGCAGCTGCTGAATGCGTGGAGGCAACAACATGAGTTCCGTAAGCGAACCCGTCCTCAAAAACGCCACCGCATCGGACGGTCACACCACCGTCACCGTCGCGATCAATTCGTTTCAGCCCGGCCTCACGCAGATCCCTGCGTTGCCCTATGCAATCGTCTGCATGCACCTCGGGCCGTCGGTGGAAGTCACGTGCTCGCGCGGCGGACGGCTGCGCCACGGCCGTGAAGTCGCGGGCGACCTCGACATCATTCCGGCGCGCACTCCGTCGGCGTGGGAGACCAAGCAGGGCGGCACCACATTAATCATGCGAGTGCCCGACACGCTGCTGAAGTCAGTCGCCAGCGAGCTCGAGGTCAATCCCGGCAGCATCGAGATTGCCGATCGCTTTCAGCTGCGCGATCCGGTGATCGAGCACATCGCGTGGGCGCTGAAGGCCGACATCGACGCCGGCAGCATCAGCGGACGACTGTTTCGCGAGAGCCTCGGCAAAGCGCTCGCCGCGCGGCTGCTACAGCGACACAACCAGCGCTCGCTGCCGATGCGCGAAGTCCCTGGCGGGTTCGGCTCGTGGAAGTTGAAGCAGGTGATCTCGTATATCGAGGACAACCTCGAGAGCGAGCTGTCGCTCGCGGAGATTGCCTCGGTCGCCGGGGTCAGCGTGTCGCACCTGAAGACGCTGTTCCGGCAATCGACCGGCATGCCGGTCCATCAGTACGTGCTGCGTCGGCGCGTCGAGCGCGCGAAGCTGCTACTGCAGGATCGGAGCTTGTCGATCGCGCAGGTCGCGTTCGCGGCGGGCTTCGCCCACCAGAGCCACCTGGCCCGGCACATGCGCAAGATCCTGGGAATGACGCCCGCTGTCGTACGCCAGGAATTGATGAGCCACGTTCAGTAGCGCGCTGTAGGTCGGGCTTTAGCCCGACTCCGAGCTACGCTGTCTTCTCCTCGCTCACCGCGAGCTCCCGGCTCATCTCCTGCCGCATCAGATACTTCTGTATCTTCCCCGTGACCGTCATCGGGAACTGCTCCACGAAGCGGATGTGCTGCGGCACCTTGTAGTGCGCAATCTGCTCGCGACAGAACGTGCGGATCGCCTCGGCATCGCTGCGCTCGCCCGCCTTCAGCTTGATCCACGCACACACCACTTCGCCGTAGCGGCGGTCCGGCACGCCAAAAACTTGCACGTCCTGGACCTTCGGGTGGCGATACAGGAACTCCTCGATCTCGCGCGGCGAGATGTTCTCGCCGCCGCGGATGATCAGATCTTTCACGCGGCCGACAATGTTGCAGTAGCCCGATGCGTCGAGCGTCGCCAGGTCGCCGGTGTGCATCCAGCCTTGCGCGTCGATGGCCTGCCTCGTCTTGTCTTCGTCGTCCCAGTAGCCGTGCATCACGCTGTAACCGCGCGTCAGCAGCTCGCCGCGCTCGCCGCGCGGCGTGACACGGCCTTCGGGGTCCACGATCTTCACTTCGAGATGCGGGTGAATCGTGCCTACCGTCGTGACCCGCTGCTCCAACGTGTCGTCGCGGCAGCTTTGGAAGCTGACCGGGCTCGTTTCGGTCATGCCGTAGCAGATCGTGACTTCCTTCATGTGCATGTCGGAGATCACGCGCTTCATGACTTCCACCGGACACGGCGCGCCCGCCATCACGCCAGTACGCAGCGTGCGCAGGTCGTAGCGCTTGAACTCGGCATGCTCCAGCTCGGCGATGAACATCGTCGGCACGCCGTACAACGCCGTGCAGCGCTCCGCTTCGACAGCCTCCAGCAGACTCTTCGGCTCGAAAGCCTCGCCGGCGAAAACCATCGCGGCGCCGTGCGTGGCGCAGCCAAGCACGCCCATCACCATGCCGAAGCAGTGATACAGCGGGACCGGAATGCACAGACGATCGTTCTCGGTGAACGTCATGCGCTTCGCCACGAAGTAGCCGTTGTTGACGATGTTGTGATGAGACAGCGTCGCGCCCTTCGGCAAGCCGGTCGTGCCGCTGGTGAACTGGATATTGATCGCGTCTTCAGGCTGCAGCTGCGAGCGCAGCTCGCGCACCCGAGCGAGATCCTGCGCCGTGCCGGACGATGCCACATCGGCATAGCGCAGGAAGCCCGGGCGCGGCGCATCGTCGGTGAGGATCGCTGCGCGCAGCAGCGGCACCTTCGAGCGGATCTGGTCGAGCATCGCGGCGTAATCGCTGGTCTTGAAGCTCGGCGCGAGCACCAGCGCCTTGCAGCCGACTTTGTTGAGCGCGTATTCCAGCTCGGAGGTTCGATACGCCGGATTGATCGTGACGAGAATCAGGCCGGCTTTCGCGCTGGCGAATTGCGTGACGACCCACTCGTAGCGGTTCGGCGCCCAGATCCCGATGCGGTCGCCGGGCACGAGGCCCAGCTGCAGTAACCCGGCTGCCAGCCGGTCCGCCGCCTCGTCGAGCTCGCGATAGGTCCAGCGGATGTTCTGATGCCGGACGATGAGCGCTTCGCGCTCGCCCCAACGCGCCGCTGCGTCCTCCAGCACCGCGCCGACCGTCTTATACAGCAGCGGCTCGGTGCCGACGCCGCACACATAGCTCAGGTTCGTCATTGCGTTACTCAGCTCCTCGGTCAATGATTGCCGCCGCCCGTATGAGTATCGAATCCCGGCTAACGAGAACGACAGTATGCCGAACTATTCGCACTTCTCCCGCCGTACGGTGCTCGCGGGCATCGCCGCTGCGGCCGGAGCTTCGACGGTGAAGTCGCTGGCTGCGGAGCGCGACCAACAGGGCGGGTCCGCAGTGCAAGCCGGCCGTCGAGACGTGATCGTCATCGGCGCCGGCGTGCTCGGCACCTGGACCGCATGGCATCTGCGCAAGCTCGGCCGCAAAGTGCTGCTGCTCGATGCCTGGGGCCCGGCCCACGCCCGCGCTTCCTCGGGCGGCGAATCGCGCATGACCCGCACGGTGTACGGCCGCGATGAAATCTACACGCGCCTCGCCTGGGAATCATTGGACCAATGGCGGTGGCTGTCGGGCCGCTCCGGCCTGCCGATCTTCCACCCTACGGGGGTTGTGTTTTTCTTCGGCCGCCACGAGCCGTACGCCACGCAGAGCATCGAAGTGCATCAACGCATCGGCATCCCGCTCGAAGTACTCGACCGCGCGGCGCTGGCCAAACGCTTTCCGCAGATCGCGTGGGACGGCATCGAGTTCGGCCTGCACGAGCCGGACCGCGGCGTCCTGATGGCACGGCGCGCGGTGCAAACCCTGCTGCAGGAGTTCGTCGCAGCCGGCGGCGAGTATCGCCAGGCGGCGATCCTGCCGCCAAAGCCGGATGCGTCGTTCGATTCCGTCCGCACGACCGATGGCGAATCGCTGAGCGCGTCGCGCTTCGTGTTCGCCTGCGGCCCGTGGCTGCCGAAGATTTTTCCCGAAATACTCGCTCAGCGGATTTTCCCGACGCGCCAGGAAGTGTTCTTCTTCGCGCCCCCGGCGGGCGACGCGCGGTACCTGCCCGCCCACCTGCCCGGCTGGGCCGACTTCAACGACGGCGACATCTTCTATGGGATACCGGACCTCGAGTCGCGCGGCCTCAAAGTCGCCCACGATCGGCATGGCCCGCCGATCGATCCCGACATCGGCGATCGCACGCCGACTCCCGCAGTCATCGCCAAGGTGCGCGAATACATGCAGCGGCGCTTTCCAGCGATGGCGGACCGGCCGCTGGTCGAAGCGCGCGTGTGCCAGTACGAGAACAGCTCGAACGGCGATCTGCTGATCGATCGCCATCCGCAGTGGGAGAACGTAGTGCTGCTCGGCGCCGGCTCAGGCCACGGGTTCAAGCATGGCCCGGCGGTCGGAAGCTACACGGCGCAGCTGGTGATGGGCACGAACCAGAACATCGAGCCGCGGTTCAGCCTGCAGAGCAAGGCTGCGCAGCAGCGGCGGGACGTGCACTGAGGATCAAGCCGCACGGGTCAACGTCAGGGCTTCGGGCGCAAGCCACGTCGGCAGCTGCAAAGTCATCGTCAGCGTCGATCCGCCTCGAAAGTTCAGCACCAGCTGGTCGGCGGCGCGCGCTACGTCGCTCACTGCGCGGCCGATCAAGCAGGCGAGCAGTGTTCGCCCCGCTGCCGAGTTAGACAGCGGCTGCGCATCGAGCTCGACGGGGTTGTTCAGCGTCAGCACCAGACCGCCGTGGAATCTCAGCCGAACGTAGTCGTGAATCAGCTCCGCCTCGCGCACGACCCGGTTGATCAGCTCGTCGAGCTGCTGCAGGTGTCGAACGGTGCCGGCTGAGGTCACTTCATTCATTCTTCGCGACGAAACTGCGTTGCTCGCGATCCTTGATGACTTTGTCGCCGCGGAATACGCGGCCATTCATCGCAACGTAAACACCCGGCGGCAGGCTCTGCGCCGCAGCGAACGCCATGCCGATATTGAAAGGTGCATCGCTGTCGCTGAAGCGGGCCGGCGACAGTGCACCGGTCAGGACGATGGTCTTGTCCGGGATCGCGGCGAGCACGACCGCCGAAGCGGTCATCGTATCCGTGCCGTGCGTGATCACGATGCGCCGCGAGTCGAGGGCCGCGACGGTTTCCTTCAGCCGTTGGCGGTCCTCGTCGGTGAGCTCGAGGCTGTCCTTGCGCAGCAATTCGACGATCCGGTAGGGATGCGTGACGTTGGCGGCGTCCAGCACCCTCTTCACGATCGGCTCGCCGATCTGGTACGTGCTCAACGCGTCGAAGTAGGCTTTGTCGATCGTGCCGCCGGTGGTCACGATCACGATGGGCTCGGGTCCTTGCATGGCCCGGAACGATACACGAGGCTGGCGTGGCTTACGAAAGTCAGCATTGCGGACCCGACGCCTGGACAATGTCGCCGTTCGCCCGATTCACGCATTATTCACGACGGCCCAAACCTCAGGCTCACGACCCGGTCGTACAACACCCCCGGGTTTCAATTCTCAAGCCCCAGGGAGAACGTCTATGCGCCACCGCCCGTTGTGCCTCGCTGCACTCGTGCTGGGTCTGGCAACGGCCCCGTTGCACGCCCAAGTTCCCGTCCACAAACACTATCAACCCACGACCGATCTGTTCGACACGGCCTCCGAATCCGGGGCGCGCGCGCCGCGCCTGCAGAAGGTCGGCAAGCACGTGTTTCCGGTCACCACCCAGTCCCAGCAAGCCCAGCTGTTCATGAACCAGGGCCTGAACCTGGCCTACGGCTTCAATCATGCGGAGGCCGGCCGTGCGTTCGCGGAGGCGGCCCGCCTGGATCCGAATCTCGCCATGGCCCACTGGGGCATGGCGCTGGTGCTCGGCCCGAACATCAATGCGCCGATGGCACCCGAGGAAGAGCCGAAGGCGCTGGCCCACCTGAAGCAGGCGCAGGCGCTGAAGGCGAAGGCGTCGCAGCGCGAGCGCGACTACATCGACGCCCTCGCCGCGCGCTACACCGGCAAGGCCGACGATCGCGTCGCGGCCGATCAGGCCTACGCGGGCGCGATGCGCGCGCTGTTCCAGAAGTATCCGGACGATGAGGACGCGGCGACGCTGTATGCCGAGTCGCTCATGGACCTCAGCCCGTGGAACTACTGGTCGCGTGCCGGCGTGCCGTATGAGCGCACCGCCGACATCACCGCTGCGCTCGAAAAGGCGCTGAAGGAAGAGCCCGATCACACCGGCGCGCTGCACCTGTGGATCCACTTGTGGGAAGCGAGTAACACGCCGGAGCGCGCTGAGGCTGCCGCAGATCGCTTGCTGCCGCTTGCGCCCGCGGCTGGCCACCTGGTGCATATGCCCGGACACTTGTTCCAGCGCGTCGGCCGCTACAACGATGCGGTGAAGGCCAATCAGCTGGCCGTCGTCGCTGACGAGGACTACATCTCGCAGTGTCGCGCGCAGGGCCTGTACCCGATGGCCTACTACCCGCACAACATCCACTTCCTGTGGTTCGCTGCGACCATGGCCGGCGAGAGCAAGCTGGCGATCGATGCCGCCGACAAGACCACCAAGTCGATCCCGGTGGAAGCGTTGAAGGATGTGCCGCTCCTGCAGACGTTCCTGCTGGCGCACGACTACTCGCTGGTGCGCTTCGGCAAATGGGATGAAATCCTCGCGCTGCCGGCGCCGCGCGCCGATACGATGTTCACGCGCGCCACGCGCAGCTATGCGCGCGGCATGGCGCTCATTCGCAAGAAGGATTTCGCGGGCGCGGCCAAGGAAATCGATACGGTCAGGAAAATCGCGGGGGATCCGAAGCTGGTCGCCGCTCCGACCTCGATGTCGCTGAACCTTGCGGACTCGGTGTTGCGCGTCGGCATCGAAGTGCTCGATGGCGAGCTCGCAGCGGCGCAAGGCAACTTCGACACGGCTATCGCGCATCTCGACCGCGCGGTGCGCTACGAAGACGCGCTGATCTATACGGAGCCGGACGATTGGCATCAGCCCGTGCGCCACAACCTCGGCGCGGTGCTGCTGCAGGCGGGTCGGCCCGTCGAAGCCGAGAGCGTGTACTGGGACGATCTGCGTCGTCATCCGAAGAACGGCTGGTCGCTGTTCGGTCTTGCTCAGTCGCTGCGCGCGCAGAACAAGATGGACGAGGCCAAACACATCGAAGCCGACTTCAAGAAGGCTTGGGCGGATGCCGACGTGCAGCTGACCGCGTCGCGGTTCTGATGCAACGCCAACGTCATTGGCTGGCCGTGATCGCGCTGTTCGGCGCGGTCACGGCCGCTCACGCAGATGGACCGGTCGGCTATCGACCGAAGTCGCACGGCGCGGCCGTCTCCGAACAGGGCGCGATCGACGCGTACACCGCCGGTTACGCGTCGATCCTTCGCGCCGAGCATGCGGAGAATCTCGCTGCAGCTTCATCGAACGAGGCTGAACGCAAGGCTGCGTTACAGGCTGCACAGGAAGCGTATCGCGCGTCGCTGCCGCACTTCACGCAGGCGACGCGTCTCGACAGCTCGATGCACGAGGCCTACACGTATCTCGGGTATGCCAATCGCAAGCTGGGACGCTACGACGAATCGCTGAAAGCGTACGACCAGGCGCTGAAGATCGAGCCCAACACGCCGTATGCGATCGAGTACCAGGGTGAAGCGTTCCTCGCGCTCAATCGCATCGACGAGGCGCAGTTCAACTTCCTGCGTCTGTACGCGATCGCACCCGATCACGCCGCGAACCTGCTCCGCGCGATGCATGCATGGGTCGAAGCGCACAAAGAAAAACCGCCAGCGGGCATCGATGTGCCAGCGCTGGCGGCTTGGGTCGCTGACCGGGCCGCGAGCCTGAAGATGGACGAAGGCTCGAGCTGGTGACCTAGCTCTTCTTCCAACCTGTCCAACCCGGACCGTGCACGACCTGACCGGGTTTCGCGCCGGTGTGCTCGCCGTCGCGCAGGACCTGCGTGCCGTTCACGAACACGTCCTTCACGCCGACGGCGTACTGGAACGGCTTGTCGAACGTCGCGAGGTCGTTGATCTTCGCCGGATCGAACACGACGATGTCGGCGAAGCAGCCCTTGTCCAGACAGCCGCGATCCTTGAGCTTGAAGCTCTCGGCCGGCTGGCGCGTCAGGCGCCGGATCGCGTCCTGCAGCGTCGTCACCTTCTGATCGCGCACGTAGCGGCCG
>DATNFA010000016.1:0-2188 GCA_035606615.1 Steroidobacteraceae bacterium | reverse complement strand
TTCGCAGATCCGCCGCACCAGATAGAGGCCCATGCCGTGGCCGCCCGGATGCGTGGTGAAGCGGCGCTGCGCTGCCGACAGATTGTCCGTCGGCAATGTTCCGGCGTTCGTCACGACCAGCTCGTGGCCGTGCGAGCGGCACAACACGTCGCCGCCGGTACCGTGCTGGACCGCGTTGCGCACGAGATTGCCGATCGTCATCGCAACCATGCTTTCGGGCGCCGCCACCTTGAGGTTCGCGCCGGCCTCGATCTCCAGCACGATACGCTTGCCCGGCGACACGCTGCGCTGATCCTCCACGACGCGCGCCAACACCGCGTTCACATCGCACGTCGTTTCGCTCGCTGCTGCAGCCTGTTGCTCCCGCGACAGGGCCAACAGCGCGTCCGTGAACTCCGTCATCTCACGCACAGCGCGCTGAATTCGGGCGAGCGCTTTGCCAGCGCCCGGCCGATCTGCGGCTGAGGTTTCCAGCAATTCGACCGCGCCGCGCATCACAGCGAGCGGCGTGCGCAACTCGTGGCTCGCCGTTGCAGTGAATGACTGCTCGCGCTCGACGAAACCGTCGAGCCGCTCCATGAACATGTCCACCGAGCGCGCGATCGGCTCCAGCTCGTTGCCGGCGAATTGCGCGCCGATACGCACGTGACGCTGGCCGGGATCGATCTCCGTCAGCCGCGCGGCGAGCGCAGTGACTGGTTCCACCAGCCGCCTGGAAATCGCCGACGCCGCGAGCGCTGCGACGATGACGATGGCAATCACTCCGATCGCGAGCACGAGCAGCGCAATCGCATCCTGCGTCGCATACGTCGTGACGTCGTACGTGATGTACAGCCGGCCGAAATCGCCGTCGCGCACCAGCACGTCGAGCAGACGGCCGCCGGATCGCACGCGATGCATTTCACCGGGCTTGAGCATCGCGATGTGTCGCGGCAGCTCGGCCAGGTCGCTCGAACGATAGATCGCGAGGCGAGCCGAGCGCAGCGGCTCGGCGCCGCGGTCGACACGCATGCGCTGTTCGAAGTGCGTGAGCTCCTCCGACAGCAGGTCGAGCGTGATGTTGCGCTTCAACTGCTCGTCGGCGAGGTAAGCCCACGCGCTCAATACCAGGCCCGCGCTCGCGACGAGAGCGATCATCGTGCCAGCGATGCGCGCGCGCAGGCTGAGGCGCGAGAACCAGTCGTTCAGCTTAAGAACGTACCGGTTCTGCCGAAAGTCGATAGCCGGTGCCATGGATCGTATGCAGGAGCTTGATCGGAAAATTCTTGTCGATCGCCGTGCGCAGCGCGTGCATGTGGGCGCGCAGGAAATCGCCTTGCGGCGGTGAGTCGCCCCACAGCTCGCGCTCGAGCTCCTGGCGCGTCACCACCCGATGCGAATTCTGCAGCAGGACGATCAGCAGCCGGCGGGTCGTCGGATTGAGCTTCAGCCGCTCGCCGCCGCGCTCGGCTTCGAGCGTGTCGAGATCGAAGCGCAGGTCGCCGACGCTGAGGACGCGCGGCGTCTCCGGCAGGCGCGCCCGGCGCACCAGCGCCTTGAGCCGCACGTCGAGCTCGGCGAGCGAGAACGGCTTGACCAGGTAATCGTCGGCGCCGGCCTCGAAGCCTTCGATCTTGTCCGCCAGCAGGTCCTTGGCCGTGAGCATCAAAACCGGCACCTGGGTGCGGCCGGCATGCCGCAATTGCCGGCACAGCGTCAGGCCGTCCAGTCCGGGCAGCAGCAGGTCCAGGACGATGGCATCGAACGGGTCCGCCAGCGCTCGCTGCAGTCCCGTGGCGCCGTCGGCGACGTGCTCGACCGCATCGCCGCGTCCCTCGAAGAACTCGGTGATGTTCGCCGCGATGTCGGCGTGGTCTTCGATCAGCAGCAGGTTCATGGCGTAACGCGTTTGTAACAAGTCGGCGGCATATGTGAAGTCGCTCGCAGATTCTGCTCCAAGTTGCTGAATCACAAAAGTGTCATGGGCTCGTCAAGCCGTTGCAGTCTGCCGCCGCAATAGTACGCGCACGGGAGCAACGTCATGAACGGCGTACGAACCGCAGAACTGTTCCGGCGCGTGGATGCTATCGAGTACCGATGGTGTCTGCGTCTCAATCGCGGCTGCAGCCGGCCGGCGATCAGGGACATATTCGCCGCGATCAGCAAGCTCGGCGACGGCATCTTCTGGTACGGGCTGATCGTGCTGCAG
>DATNFA010000015.1:0-83602 GCA_035606615.1 Steroidobacteraceae bacterium | reverse complement strand
TATCGACCAGGCCGCTGGCGTCCGAAGCACGATCGACCTTGGTCGGGCGATTCGCCGGATCCATCAGCATCGCCGGTGCCATCGAATTGCCGCCCGAGTCCGAGTTCTGCGAACCGATCAGCGTCAGCAGCTCGCCGCGCGCGCCGGCCTTCGCGATGCCGTACATCGGGTTGTGCGGATTGTTGCCGGTGTCGTTCTCGGAGCGCGCAGCGATCACGCAGCCGTTCACGCCAGCGCGCGTCGCAGCCGTCGTCTTCTCGAGCATGCCGCGCAGGAACGCGCTGTCCGAGTGAAACATCAGCCCGAACTCTTCATTGATGAAGTCCTGCGTGGCGCTGTTCGGCAGCATCGTGCCGGGCAGGCCGAGCTTCGAATAGCCCTGCGTCGACAGGAAGTCGAGCTGGCCACCGTCCTTGCCGACCAGCACGTTCGAGCCGGCGATGTTCGCGCCGCCCGCGAGGTCGAAGCAGATGAAAGGGATCTTGCTCGCTCCCTGCTCGATGTTGCAGATGTTGTTGATCGGGTCCGCCTGGAAGTCGATGTCGGGCGAGAGGTCCACCGTCTGCGCCTGCGCGCGGCGCGAGCCGAGCAGCGCGCCGAGCACCGCGGGCGCCACCACGGTCGCCGCGCCAGTCGTGAACCCCTGCGCGAGGAAGTCGCGGCGGGTCACCGGCTTCTTGTGCGACTCGTGCCGCAGCGGCTCGTTGAGACCGAGTGAGCGTTTCTTGCGCGATTTGATAATCAGCATGGCTGTGTCATCCCGGAAAGCAAAGTCGGATCAGTCGATCAGCACGGCGCCGCTACCGAGCACCGCGCCGCAAGTGGCCTTCGCGATCAGTTTGGTACGGCTCGCCGGACAGGCTGCGCCGCCGCACCGGTTGAGCGTGTCGACCAGCGCGTACAGGCCTGGGCGCTTGGGACCGTTGTTTACGACCGAGTTGTCCGGCTGGTAGTAGCCCTTCAGCTCCGAGGCGCTCGGCTGCGACGCGACGCTCAAGACCATGTTGTTGATCAGCGGATCGATCAGCAGGTCCTTGCCGGGGCTGCCCACGGACTCGATGGGCGGCGTGGGCGCAGGCCCGAAGACCGCATCAGGCGTGCCGCTCAGGTTCAGACCCGGGAAGTAGCTGCTCGCCGCCGGCGACTCGACCAGCGCGTCGCAGTACTGGATCGCGAGCTGCGCGATCGCAGTCTGATGCGAGGCCAGGAACGCCGCGATGCTATCCACGGCCGGCAGCGACTGTCGGATGCTCGTGAACGTCGACTTCACCGCCGGCGTGTTCGGGCTCACGCCCGTCACTGCCGACATCGTCGCGTTGATCTTGTCGAAGGTGCGGAAGCCGATTTCCGCCGGCTTGTTCACTGCGACGGCGGTCGGCGCGACACCCGTGGCGAAGTCCGAGCAGACGTTGGTCCGCGTGCCCAGAGTGTCGAAGCACAGGAAGAACTCATCGGTAGCCGGACCCTGTTCGAGCCCGATGATCGTGCCGACCGTCGAGAGCGTCTGGCCGGTAGCTGCCGAGTAGTTGGCATCCGCGATCACCGTGTCGAGCAGGCGATACGCCTGGCCGACTTGCGGCTCGACGCCGTTGACACCGATGCGCATGCCCTTGATCGGGATGCTGCCCGGCATCGCCGAGGCGTCGAGGCTGACGAACTTCGGATTGGTGAACAGATAACCCGAGCTGTCGTACTGCTGCGCCTCGAACAGGATGTACGCCTTGGGCACGTTCACCAGGTGCGAGATGCCGAACAGCATGAAGAACTTCTCGCCGACGCCGGCCTGGAAGTTCTGCTGGATCTGCTGCAGGTTCAGCGCGCGGTTGTGGATCGCGACCAGACGGAGCACACCGGTCCACTGACGGTTGTTGCTGACTTCGTTGCCGAGCGCGAAGGCGAAGCTGTTGTCCCAGTCGCCCAGCGTGCCGCCGCCGGCGCTG
Organism: Steroidobacteraceae bacterium; assembly: GCA_035606615.1. Taxonomy (GTDB): domain Bacteria; phylum Pseudomonadota; class Gammaproteobacteria; order Steroidobacterales; family Steroidobacteraceae; genus Steroidobacter. Next base: position 81,662 of record DATNFA010000015.1, on the reverse strand, counting down.
TCCAGGTCGCCGGTGAACTCGCCGTTCACATAGATGCGCCGGCCGTTGACCGGATCGAAGGTCATCACGACGTGCTGCAACGAGGCCTGCAAGCGCTCGTCCGCATCGGCAGTGTGCAGCGTCGGCATGCCGTTCGCATCCGTCTTGGTGCTGCGGCCGAGGAAGTCGTAGTTGTACATCGTCTGGCCCATCGTGAAGTTGCGGGCCGTCGTGCTGCCGGAATAGGTGACGATGCGCGTGTCTTCCTGCACCACGTTGCCCGGCACGACCCACGCTTCGATGGAGTACTCGCCGGTCGCCGTGATCAGCTGATGGAACTTGCGGCTCGCCGTGGTCGAGGCCTGCGCCTTGCCGGTCCTGATGTTGATGCCCCAGCCGCCGACCCACGTGACGTCGCCGCTCAGCGTGAGGTCCGCAGCAGGATCGACGCCGCTGGTGTCGAACGCCGTGCCGCCCGAGCCGCTCTTGAACTCATAGAGTGCGATCAGGTTGTTCTCGTAGCGGTTGCCGCCGCTCGCGACCGTGCCGTCGAACAGCGTCAGCGCTTTGCTGGTGCTCAGGCTCGGATCGATCGGATTGACGACGATGGCGTCCGACAGCGCCTGGATGGCCGCCTGCATCGTGGCTGCGTTCGCAGCGCAATCGCTCCAGCAGTTGTGGAACTCGCGGCCCAGACGGATGACGAAGCGCGACTGCGCGGGGTCATCGAGATTGATCTTCGGAATCGCGGCCCGGTACGCCTCGAGGTACTGGACCGCATCCGGGCTGCCGTCGGTGTCGGACGGCAGTCCACCCGCCGCGAAGAACGGCGCCTGCTTGGTCTGGGAATCGGACTGATGGCAGTTCGAGCAGTACAGGTCCAGCAGGTCGTACACCGGCTTGTACAGCGCAGGCGGTGCGTCGGGATCCAGACGCTTGCTGGCACCCGGATCTTTCGGCGTCGGCTCGACGAGCTCGATCGCGCGGCCGCCGGTGCCGGCAGCACCGACCCAGTCCTGAATCCAGCGCGTCATGATAGCGGCGCACGAGCCCGCATCCGCGAGCCAGCAGTTGTGGCCGCCGCCGACCTTCGCAACGATGATCGACTGCGAGGGCTGGTCGCGATTGACGATGCCCTGTGCCTGCTGATACGCGGCGTTCACGTCGTCGGAGCGCGCGAACTGCGGCGCCTGGCCGCCGACGGTGTGGCAGTTACCGCAGCGATTCGTGCCGCGCACGTTTTCCCAGAAGTTGATGCGGAACGCCTGAATGTCGGCGGTCGCGGGTGCGGGGCCGTTATACGTCGGGCCGGCAGTCGGTCCCGTCGTTATCGGATTCTCTTCGGTCGGGGCACCGCCGCCGCAACCGGACAGTACTGCGCCTGCGAGCAGGGCGATCGCAGCAAGTCGTGCAACGCTGTGAGTGAAAACGCGCTTCATGGCTTACTCGCTCCTCAATGCTCGCTGCAGTGCGCAGCTACTTCGGCAAACACGCGCTTCAAGTTGCCACCGCTGCTGAAGTTGGTGGTGCTGGTGTCGACCTGGGCAAGGTCGCCCGCGTCGCTCGGCGAGCGGAAGCACACCGTGCGGAACACTTTTTCCACCTGGCATTGCGCGAACGCGCCGCTGTTGGCGAGCTCTTGGCCGAGCTCCTTGGCGCCGGTGCCCCTGTGGATCTGGTCGGGCGGGCCGGCAAAGCGGAGCATCGCCGCGTTCTTGCCCGGCAGGCTCCAGCGGTTTTCCCAGCTGTTGTTGGGCGTGACGTAGCCCTGCTTGAAGTTGTCGGAGTTGATCAGGTACTTCGGCTGCACCTGGTTGTCGGTGTAGACCAGGCGCATCTGCGTCTCGTCGAAGTCGTAGTACGCGAAAGCCTGCGCCATCGGATCCATGCCGCTGTGGCAGCCGATGCAATTGTTGAGGAACAGCGAGCTGTCGCCGCCCGGGCTGCGCGTCACGTCCTGGCGGATGCGATCCGGCGGACGCGTGACGTCGTGCACCTGCTCCATGTCGTGGCACAGGTGATTGAGCATCGTGAAGCGGAACATCGCGCGATTCGTGCCGTCGATGAAGAACGCTTCCGCGGCCGCGCGCGAGGTGATGATGCCGGCTGTCGCCGTCGGCGGCAGACCGTTCAGCGAGGATTGCGTGGTCGGCTGGAGCACCATGCGCAGATCCGCGTTGTTGCTCTCCATCGCCACGTAGTGGTCATTGTTCGTGTTCGAGTAGGCCGGGGTGATGCCCTGGCCGGTGTAGACGAGGTCGGCCGACAGCACCGTGCGGAAGTCGACGTCGTCGCGCACCATGCCGATCACGGTGGCGGTGTAATCGTTGAGCGGCGCGAACACCGTCTGGTCGCGGTTGGTCCACGGCGTCGCGAAATTCTTCAGCGTGGTCGTATAGAACTGGCTCGAGTGCGCCGCGTTCTTGTCCAGGATGAACATGCCCGCGGCAATCGGGTCGGCGAAGACGCGCCCTTCGAGATCGTTGAGCAATGCTTGCGTCGGCGGCGTGCCGACCAGGCGGTCGTACATCTCCTTCGCCTGCCGTCGCGACTCGGGACTAGCCGACGCATCGTGTTGCACGCACGCAAAGGAGGCGACCGCGAGCGTCAGCGCCATCGCTTTGACTAGCCCGCTGCGCCGCGCGTTGCCGCGCGCATTTCGACGTTTGCTGTTCATGTTTCTCATGCCAGGACCCGAATGTCAGTAAACCAGTGTTCCTGCTGCGGTCGTTGTCATCGCAAAGTCGGTCCGAGCCCGACAGTGCGCGGCGACTATAGGTCGGCGATTTCATTGCGGTAACTGTCTCAAGCAGCGTACGTCGCATGGCAGAGACAGTACCGGCGGTTTCGCGCGCGCGTGTAGGCTCGCCGCCACGATCCGACACAGGAATAAACCGGGTGCGGCGCTCGCAGTGTGAGCGCGGTCACGCAGCGCAGGGATGAACGAGCCCGACTATGGAAAATCAGGGTTGGCCGCAGCGGTTCGTGTGACCTGTTTAACGGCCCGCGGAATATGTCGAGTCGATCATCACGGTCCTTGTGGAGCACGCAATGAGTGATCAGGCCAGTCGTCTAGCAATCGCGCTCGCCATCGCGGCAGCCTGCGGCGTGCTCGCAGCGTGCAGCAGCGGCAGCGGCGGTACTGACGTCACCATCGGCAGCGGGCAGAACCAGGACCCGGTGACGCTCGACTTCCCGGTGTTCTACGTGCAGCGCCCGGTGCCCGATCCGGACGACAACATGGTGATGGACGACGCGCGCGAGCTGCGCAAGTTCGAGATCGGCGCCGACCTGTTCATGCGCGACCGCGCGTCGGTCTCCGCACCGCCGGTCAACATCACCGCGAGCGTGACCGAAGGCCTCGGCGACATCCGCGACCTGGACGTGAACTTCGACGGCAGCAAAGTCGTGTTTGCGATGCGCGCCAAGTTCATCGAAGGCGCGGACGAGGAAGACCAGCCGAGCTGGAACATCTGGGAGTTCGACGCGGCGACCAAGAACCTGCGCCGCATCATCGCCTCGGACACGGTCGAGGACGAAGGCCACGACATCATGCCGCACTACCTGCCGGACGGCAGGATCGTGTTCAGCTCGACGCGCCAGCGCCAGTCGCGCGCCATCCTGCTGGACGAGAACAAGCCGCAGTACGCCGCCCAGGACGAGGACGACAACGAGCCGGCGTTCGTGCTGCACGTGATGGATGCCGACGGCACCAACATCCACCAGATCTCCTTCAACCAGAGCCACGATCTCGATCCGGCGGTGCTGCCGAACGGCCGCATCGTGTACACGCGCTGGGAACACAACATCGACGACAACGAGTTCGATCTCTACAGCGTCAACCCTGACGGCACCGACCTGGAGTTGCTGTACGGCGCGTATAGCCACGCAACCGGTACGGTGGACCCGACCACGAATCAGCCGAGCATCATTCAGTTCCTGAGCCCGCGCCCGATGCAGGACGGCCGCACGCTGGCTGTGGTCCGTCCGTTCTCCGGCACCGGCGAAGGCGGCGACCTGGTGCTGATCGACACACAGAACTTCGTCGACAACACCGTGCCGGTCGCCTCGAGCTCCGGCATGCCCGGCCCGGCGCAGGTACGCGCCCTGCCGACCGACGTGCGTACGATCGAAGGTCCGTCGCCCGGTGGTCGCTATCGCTCGGCGTCGCCGCTGTTCGACGGCAGCGATCGCCTGCTGGTCAGCTGGTCGCAGTGCCGGCTGCTCGAAGACACGCGCATCGTGCCGTGCACGAGCGACCGGTTGGCGAATCCGGACGTAGAGGAAGCGCCGCCGCTGTACGGCATCTACGTCTACAACGTGCACGACAACACGCAGGTGCCGGTCGTGCCGCCGAAGGAAGGCTTCATCTACACCGAAGTCGTGGCGGGCTCGCCGCGCGTGGTGCCGCCGGTCATTCTCGATCACGCTGCCGGCGTGGACTTTCCGGCGGACCTGCTCTCCGAAGCCGTGGGCATCGTGAACATCAAGAGCGTCTACGACATCGACGGCGTCGACCAGGCGCCCGGCGGCATCACAACCGTGCGCAATCCGGGCAACGCGGCTTATGCGACGCGCCCGGCTCGCTTCCTGCGCATCGAGAAAGCGGTTTCGCAGCCGGACGATGACACGCGCGACATCGACACGGGCACGGCGTTCGGCCCGAACCAGGCTCTCGGCATGCGCGACATCCTCGGCTACGCACCGATCGAGCCGGACGGCTCGGTGAAAGTGAAGGTGCCGGCGAACGTCGCGCTCAACATCAGCGTGCTCGACGCGCGCGGCCGTCGTCTCAACGGCGTGCTCGGCAGCCGCCACACGAACTGGCTGCAGGTCATGCCGGGCGAGACGCTCACCTGTAATGGTTGTCACAATCCGGGCACGAATCCGCCGCGGGCCCACGGCCGCGCCGGTCTCACCACCTCCATCAACACCGGCGCGCCGACCACCGGCAGCCCGTTCCCCGGCACGAATGCCGCGTTGTTCGCCGATGCGGGCGAGACGATGGCCGAAGTGCGCAACCGCGTGATGTGCAGCGGCGCCTGCAAACCGAGCGTCGACCTGGCGTTCACGGACTACTGGCCGGCAACGCCGGCGACGACGCCGTCCGTCGACGCGTGCTACAAGGCCGGTGCATCCTCGGTGCTGTCGGACGCAGCCGATCCGAGCCAACACGTCGTTTGCTTGAACGGGCTCAATGGCACGCCGCTGCCCGTCAATCCGAGCTGCAGCTCGAACTGGACGAGCCTGTGCCGCATCACCATCCACTACGAGATGCACATCCATCCGCTGTGGAGCGTGGCGCGCCCCGTCGATACCAACGGCGATACCGTGCCGGATGTGGATCACAAGTGCACCGGCTGCCATCAGCCGCTCAACGCTGCGAACATGGTGGCCGTGCCGGCGGGCGACCTGGACCTGACGGATGGCCCGTCCGACGACGAGCCCGACCAGTTCCGCGCGTATCGCGAGCTGCTGTTCTCCGACGTCGGCCAGGTCGTGAACGCCATGGGGCAGCTCGAAGACGAGTGCCTGCAGTTCCAGACCGACCCGGTCACGAATGTGACGACCTGCGTGCAGTTCCGCCAAGTGCCGGCGTCGATGAGCGCCGCCGGTGCCACCGCCTCGGGTCGCTTCTTCGGAAAAATGGAGAACGCACCGGGCGCCGGGCAGACGGATCACCGCGACTTTATGTCACCAAGTGAGTTACGCTTGCTCTCCGAATGGCTCGACATCGGCGCGCAGTACTACAACGACCCGTTCGTCGCCCCCATGAACTGATGCGGCGGCCCTTCACACTTTTCGGGCTGCTGCTCGCTTTCATCCTCACCGTCGGCCCGGGCAGCGCCCGGGCCGATGACGTTCACAAGATCCTCATCGCCGATCCGTTCATCGAGCTGCACACCGGTCCCGGCCGCGGCTATCCCGTGTTCCACGTGATCGAGCGCGGCCGCGAAGTCACGATCGTCAAGCGCCGCACCGACTGGTTCGAGCTGCGCACCGACCGCGGCGTGCAGGGCTGGGCGCCGCGCGAGCAGATGATCGCGACGCTCGAGCCGACCGGCGAGCCGCTCGACCTGCAGGAGCCGGCGCGCGAGAACTACATGAGCCGGCGCTGGCAGGCCGGCGTGGCGGGCGGCGACTTCGCCGGCGCCAGCATGATCTCCGTGTTCGGCGGCTACGCGTTCAGCGATAACCTGTCGATCGAGCTCACGTTCAATCACATCATCGGCGAGTTCTCCAACGGCTACAGCGCCACGCTCGGGCTGATGCACGTGTTCGTGCCGGAGTGGCGCCTGTCGCCGTATTTCACGCTCGGCACCGGCTGGATGCACACCGAGCCGAAGTCGACGCTGGTGCAATCCATCGACCGCGACGACCAGATCGGCTATGTCGGCGGCGGTCTGCAGTTCTATCTCACTCGCCGGTTCATGCTGCGCACGGAATACCGCAACAACGTGGTATTCACGAGCCGCGACGATAACGAGGAAGTTGACGAATGGAAGTATCTCGGCTTCGCCTTCTTTTTCTGATCGCGCTGGCCGCGACGACCTTGCCGGGCTGCGCCCTGTTCCGGCGCGGCGAAGCGTCTTTGCCGCCGGCCACGACCGAGCAGAACGCCGCCGAGCCCGTGACCGGCGAGCCGTCCGACAAGCCGATCATCGAGCCGCAGGTGGAACGCCGCGAGATCAAGCACACGCGCATCGATACCGAGGACTTCGAGGTCGGCGCGTACGTCGGCATCCTGAGCATCGAGGACTTCGAGAGCAACGTCGTCTATGGCGCGCGCCTCGCCTATCACCTCACCGAAGATTTCTTTCTCGAGGGCACCTACGGCCGCTCGCGCGCCGGGCGCACCAGCTACGAGAACCTGTCGGGCTCGGCGGATCTGCTGACCGACAGCGAGCGCGACTACACGTACTACGCTTTGTCAGCGGGCTGGAACGCGCTGCCGGGCGAAATATTCCTCGGCAAGAACCGCGCGTACAACACGGCGTTCTACCTGGTTGCCGGCATCGGCAATACGACGTTCGCAGGCGACGACCGCTTCACCGTGAACGGCGGCTTCGGCTATCGCATCCTGCCCGCAGACTGGATCGCAGTGCATTTCGACGTGCGCGATCACGTGTACGACATCGATCTGCTGGGCGAAAAAAAGATCGTCAATAACCTAGAAGCACATCTCGGTTTGTCGATTTTCTTCTGAGCGACGATACGCATGGGCATTTGCGTCCGCACGAAGAGGATCACGAACATGTCTTCCAGGATCAAATCATGGCTGCGCGGAGCCACTGTCGCCTGCACGCTGGCGATGACGTCGATGGTCGGCGCGAGCGCATCGATGGCTCCGACCTTCACGCTGCCGTCGCGAAGCGGCGACACAGTGTCGCTGGCGCAGCTCAAAGGCAAAGTGGTCATGCTGAACTTCTGGGCGAGCTGGTGCGGACCGTGCCGCCAGGAGATGCCGCTACTCGAACAAATGCACAAGCGTTACAGTGCGCTCGGCTTCACGCTGGTCGGCGTCAACGTCGACGCCAACAGCAAGGACGCCGAGGAGTGGCTGAGCAAGACGCCGGTGTCCTTCCCCGTCCTGTTCGATCGCGAGAGCAAGGTCAGCGCGATGTACGACGTGAAGGCGATGCCGAGCACCGTGTTCATCGACCGCAAGGGCAACGTGCGCGCCCTGCACAAGGGCTACAAGGCCGGCGACGAAGGCGAGTACCTGAACCAGATTCGCGCGTTGCTGAAGGAGTGACGTCACCGTGGGTAAGACGAAGCTGATCTCGCTGGCGCTCGCCGCGCTGGTGCTGGCCGGCTGCGGCAACATCGAGCCGTGGGTGAAGCCGTACGAGCGCCAGGCGCTCGCGGATCCGATCATGTCGTTCGATGCGAATCCGGTTTCCACCGCCTACCTGGACCACGTGTTCGATGCGCGCGAAGGCGCACGCGGCGCGAATGGCAGCTCCGGCGGCGGTTGCGGCTGCAATTGATATGAAGAAGGCCGGAAAGAAGGCATGGGGCGTGGAAATTCGGGCCCGGGCCAGCACTCGTTGCTGGCTCGGGCTCGTCCTCGCCCTGCTGTTCCTGCCGGCGGCTTCGTTTGCCGGCGTGCTTGCCGACGATCGCGCCGATGCGCTCTATCACCGCTACGAGGGCGGCGGCGTGACGATTCACGGCCCCTCGGTGCTGGTGCGCAAGAAATTCGCCGAGAAGTACGCGCTCAGCGCCAACTACTACCAGGACATGGTGACGAGCGCGTCGATCGACGTGGAAGTCTCCGGCGCCAGCGAATACAAGGAAGAGCGCACGCAGTACAGCGTCGGCGCCGAGTACCTGCGCGGCAAGACGACTTACAACCTCGGCTACACGAACAGCAAAGAGAACGACTACCAGGCCGAGACGACCACGTTCGGCATCAGCCAGGACCTGTTCGGCGACCTGACGACGATCACGATGGGCTTCTCGCGCGGCAAGGACGTCGTGCGCCGCCGCGACACGACCACCGACCAGATCGATCCGACGTTCAAGGAGCCGATCGATCGCTGGAGCTACCGCGTCGGCGTGTCGCAGATCCTGACCAAGGCCCTCATCACCTCGTTGCAGCTGGAAGTCATCACCGACGAAGGCTTCCTCAACAACCCGTATCGCTCGTACCGGTTCGTCAACCCGAGCGATGACCGGCTGTTCGCGCTCGCACGCGAGATCTATCCGCGCACGCGGACCAGCAACGCGGTGGCGGTGAACGGGCGCTACTACCTGCCCTACCGCGCGGCGATCCACGGCGGCTATCGCTTCTTCACGGACACGTGGGGCATCGGCGCGAATACCTTCGAGCTGGGCTACACGCATCCGTGGCGGCAATGGACCTTCGAGCTCGGCTACCGCTACTACTCGCAGGGCAACGCCGATTTCTATAGCGACCTGTTCGACCGGCCGAACCAGCAGAACTTCCTGGCGCGCGACAAGGAGCTGTCGACGTTCACCAGCCAGGCGCTGAGCCTCGGCGCAACCTACGACTTCCTGCCGAACGGCTGGCGCTTCATCAAGAAGGGCACGCTGAACATCTTCTACGATCGCATCCAGTTCGATTACGAGGACTTCCGCGACGCGCGCTTCGCGCAGTTGCCGACCTCGGACCCGAACTTCCACCCGGCTGGTACTGAGCCGCTCTACAGCTTCGGCGCCAACGTCATTCAGGCGTTCGTGTCGGTTTGGTTCTGAGACCTCCACATCTCGCGCTCGCGCTGCTGCTGATTTCCACTCCGGCCGCAGCAGACCCCTTCCCCGCTCGCGATCTCAATCCTCTGCTCGCCGGCTTCGGCCTGCCTGCCGCGTTGCCCGCGCGGTTGTCGGGCGAGACGTGGACGCTCGCGGCCGATCTCAACTGGGCCAGCGTCTCGCTCGTGCAGCGCGCCGGCTCCGAGCAGCTGATCGTCGATGCCGAAACACGCGAGGCGCGCCTGACGATCGGGCGTTCGTGGTCGAGCGGCTTTGCCGCGCAGGTGCAGATCCCGTATCGCTATACGGGCGGCGGCGTGCTCGACAGCACGATCGACAGCTGGCACGAGCTGTTCGGCCTGCCTCGGGGCAGCCGAGCCTTTTCGCCCCAGGATCGCGTTCGCATTGCCTACGCCAGCGGCAACACCGTGCTCTTCGACGAGCGGTCATCGCAGTCCGGACTCGGAGACATTTCGCTCGACTTCGGCCGCTCGCTGTCCTCCAGCGCTGCGACCGCCGCCACGGCCTGGTTGAGCATCAAGCTGCCTTCCGGCGATGCCGATCGCTTCACCGGCAGCGGCGCAACTGACGCGTCGCTGGCGATCGCGGCAGAGCATCGGCTCGGTGAGAACTGGTCGGCGTTCGGACAAGCCGGCGTTGCGTGGCTCGGCGAAGGCGAGCGGCTCGCCGCTCGGCAGCGCGACTTCGCGTGGAGCGCGCTCGCGGGCATCGGCTGGCGCGCCTGGCGCGGCTTGGAGCTGAAGGCACAGCTCGATGCGCACAGCGCTGTGTTCGATGAAGCCGAGCTCGATTTCCTCGGCGAGGCGTTCGTGCTCACCTTCGGCGGCGACTATCGCTTCGCGTCCGGCTGGCAACTCGATCTCGCAGTCAGCGAGGACATTGCAGTCGAGAGCGCATCCGACGTCGTGTTCGTGCTTGGCCTGAAAAAGGCGCTGTAGGTCGGGCTTCAGCCCGACTTCGGAATGACTCTCGCAAAGACGCCAAGATCGCCAAGGGACAGAATTCAGATTTATAGATCCGAAGCAGCCCTACAAGTTGGCCTCAACGGTCTCGCACACCACCTGCAGCACGTGCAGGCGTGCGCTCTTCTTATCGTCCGCCGGTACGACGTGCCAACGCGACTGGCGCGTATTCGTGCGCAGAACCATCTCCGCCGCGGCAGCCTGGTACGCGTCGTAGAACGTGCGATTGGCCCAGTCCTCGGGATCGACCTTGAAGCGCTTCAGCGGATCCTCATCGCGCGCCTTGAAGCGGCGCAGCTGCTCGGCCTTGCTCACCTGCAGCCAGAATTTCGCGACGATCAGGCCGTGCTCGAGCAGCTCGCGCTCGAACTCGCAGATCTCGTCGTAGGCGCGCCGCCAGTCCGCCGGCGCAGCGAAGCCGCGCACGCGTTCGACCAGCACACGGCCGTACCAGGAGCGATCGAAGATCGCGATATGGCCGCGCGCCGGCACGTCGCGCCAGAAGCGCCATAGGTAAGGATACGAGCGCTCTTCCGCGGTCGGCGCCGAAACCGGCACGACTTGGTATTGGCGCGCGTCCAGAGCGCGCGTGATGCGGCTGATCGCGCCGCCCTTGCCGGCTGCGTCCATGCCTTCGAACGCGAGCACCAGACCGCGCTCGCGAAACTTCGAGCGCCGCGTCAGCAGTGCCAGCTGACCTTGCAGACGTTCGAGCTCACGATCGTATTCGTCATCGTCCACTTTGCGGATCCGCGGGCGCGGCAGCGGCGGCACATTCCCCGTCTTGCTCGCACGCGTACGCACGGTTGCTCGCGCCCGCTCCAGACCGACCAGCATCTCGTCGCGCAGCAGCTCGCCGGCGCGGACCTCGCGGTAATCCTCGTCGGCGCCGTCGATGAGATGCCAGCGTGCCTTGGGTTGGTCGCTCGCCGCGAGGCAGCGCTCGATGGCTTTGCGGACCGACTTGTGATGGCGCGCGAGCCACAGGTCATCGTCGGTCACCCGCCAGCGCGTCAGCTTGTGGGCGCGAAGCTTCTTGAGACGCTTGCGTTGCGTGTCGGCGTCCAGGTCGAGATGAATCTTGACGACGCGCACGCCGTCGGCGCTGAGCATCGCCTCCAGCCGCCGGATGCGCTCGAGCTGGCGCGGCGGACGGCGCTTCTTCTTGCGAGCATCGTGGCAGGCGGCGCCCATGTACTGGCCGTACCAGCCCCAGAAATAAAACGAGATGCGACCGAATGCGGGCAGCTTGCGCCAGTACCGCCACAGCGGCGGATGGCTCGCATCCGCATCGTCTTCGCCGAACGCGTGCACGGTGACGTACTTGGGATCGAGCCATTCGAGCAGCTTGTTCACCGTCTCGCTGCGTCCCGCGGCCGGCACGCCGGTGACGATGACTGCAACGGAGAACTTCGCGAGCTTGCGAGTGTCGAGCTGCGCGCCGAGCAGATCGTCCCGTAGAGCAGGGACGAGACTGCGATAGTCGCGAGCGCGCGCGCTCATTTACCCGCCGGCACCTGCTGCGTGATGCAGTGGATATTGCCGCCGCCGAGCAGGATCTCCCGCGCCTGGACGCCAATGATCCGGCGCTCCGGAAAGATCCGCGCGAGCGTCCGCATCGCATGACGATCGCGTCGCGAATCGAGCAGCGGCACGACGACCGTGGAGTTCGCGACATAGAAGTTGACGTAGGAGCCGGCGAGACGCTCGCCGACCGGACGTCCGGGACGGCCGTCGACCGCGTCGATATCGCGCGCCTCCTCTTTGGTGCGAAACAACGGCCCCGGCTGCGGTAGCTTGTGAATCTTCAGCCGCCGGTCCCTGGCGTCGCGTGAGTCCATGAGCCGCTCGTATGCATCGAGCGAGACCTTGTATTGCGGATCGCGCTTGTCGTCGGTCCAGGTGAGCACGACTTCGCCGGGGCGCGCGAAGCAGCACAGGTTGTCGACGTGCCCGCCGGTTTCGTCGTCGACGACCCCTTTGCTCAGCCAGATCACGCTGCTGATGCCGAGATATTCGTGCAGCAGAATCTCCAGCTGGCCCGCATCCAGGTGCGGATTGCGGTTCGGGTTCAGCAGGCATTCCTCGGTGGCGAGCAGCGTGCCTTCGCCATCGACGTGAATCGCGCCGCCTTCCAGCACCAACGGCGCTCGATAACGATCGCGCCCTTCGATCTCCAGCACCTTGCGCGCCACCAGGTCGTCCTGGTCCCACGGAAAGTAAAGTCCGGCGCTGAGTCCGCCCCAGGCATTGAAGATCCAGTCGACGCCGCGCACTGCGCCCTGCCCGTCGACGACGAACGTCGGACCGACGTCGCGCATCCAGGAATCGTCGCTCGACATTTCGACCACGCGGATCGCATCCGGCAGCATCGAGCGCGCATGTACGAATTGCGCGCGCGAGGCACCGACCGTGACCGGCTCGCCGGTGGCGATGGCAGTGGCGACGGCGGCGAATGCTGCCTGTGCAGGCTTCGCTCCACAGCGCCAGTTGCTGGTTCGCTCGGGCCACAGCAGCCAGCAGCCGGAATGCGGCTCGAATTCGCCGGGCATGCGAAAGCCGTCGGCGGCAGGTGTCGTCGTCAGAGTTGCACTCATTCGCGCGATGTTAGCAGGCTCTGCAGGCCGGACCCTTGCTGTGGTTCAGGTCTTCTGTGGGTCAGGCTTTAGCCTGACTTCCTCTCTCGAAAACTCTTGTGATACGCCGCCGGCGGCACTCCAACCTGGATGCGGAAATGCCTCCGGAACGACTCCTGCGATCCAAACCCGGCGCGCTCGGCAACGCGCCCGAGCGTCACTCGGCCGGATTCGAGCATCTCGCGCGCGGCCGCGACGCGCTCGCGCACCAGCCATTCATTCGGTGCGAGCCCGGTAGCTTCCTTGAAGCGACGCAGAAGCGTGCGCGGGCTCATGCCTGCACGGTGCGACAGCGCAGCGATCGTGTGCTCCTCGCCCAGATGCGCACGAATCCAATCCAGCAGCCGCGCCAACCGGCTCGACTCGTCGGGCGCGACCGGGCGCGGTACGAACTGCGCCTGGTCGCCGTCACGGTGCGGTGGAATCACCAGCCGCTGCGCGACCTGATTCGCGACCTTCGGCCCGTGATCGCGCCGTACCAGATGCAGCAGCATGTCGAGACCTGCTGCCGAGCCCGCCGAGGTCAGCACCTGTCCCTGGTCGATGTACAGCGCGTTCGGCTCGACGCGAATCGATGGATAACGCTGCGCGAGCAGCTCCGCGTAACGCCAGTGTGTCGTGACGCGCTTGCCGTCGAGCACTCCAGCGGCAGCGAGCACGAAGACACCAGAGCAGATCGAACAGAGCCGCGCACCGCGAGCGTGCGCTGCGCGAATCCGCTGCAGCAACTGCGCCGGCGGCAGCTCGTGCGCGTCACGCCAGCCCGGGATGACGATCGTATCGGCGCGATCCAGCAGTTTGATGGAGTGTGGCGCGTTGACCGTGATGCCGCCGGCCGCACGCAGTGGGCCGCGTTCGGCAGCGCAGACGGCGAAGTCGTACCAGCGGACGTCGAGCTCCGGCCGCGGCAGAGCAAACAGCTCGACGACGCAGCCGAACTCGAAGGTACAGAGCCGGTCGTAGGCGAGCGCGACGACGAGGTGGGAACGCGGCATGGCGTGATGTTACCGGAACCTGACGATTACGCCAGCGACGCGCGCGAGCTCGAAAGCTAGGATGCTCGTCAGGCTAAAGCCCTGACATCCTGATCTCTGAGGAATCCGCCATGCCCTCCGCCGTCACCGAAATTTCCCCCGCCGACAGCGCCTGCGCCCTCGCGCACTTCGAGAGCGCCTTCCGCTTCGAGACCGATTGCTGGGACGTCAACGATTCCATGAGCAACGGCCGGCACGACTTCGTGCTCGTCGACGTGCGCAGCCCCGCGCTCTACGCCAACGGCCACGCGCCCGGTGCCATCAACATTCCTCACCGCAAGCTGATCGAGTCGACGTTGAGCCGCTACCCGCGCGAGACCGTCTTCGTCGTCTACTGTGCCGGTCCCCATTGCAACGGCGCGCACCGCGGAGCGATACGGCTCGCGCGGCTCGGCCGGCCGGTGAAGATCATGATCGGCGGAATGACGGGCTGGCTCGACGAGGGCTTCAGGACCGAGAGCGGCCCGGTGCCTGCCGCAGCTGCTTGCGGATGACGAGCTTCAGCCCCGACCAGGTCTCGTCGACCGCGCACACCTTGATGTCGACGAGGCCGAGCGGCAGCGCGACTTCGCGCACCGTGTCCTCGGTGATGTCGGTCTCGACCTTGGCGGCCTTCTTCGGCCAGGAGATCCAGATCGCTGCGTCCTGCTGCATCTTCGGCAGCGCCGCGCGCAGCTCCTTATCGAGCCGCGCGCGAGTCGTCACGAACAAATGCGCGACGTCGGCAGCGTCGATCTTGCGCACGCGTTTGACGTCAGCGGGAAGCGGCGCCAACAGCTCATCGTAGTGACCGGGCGCAGCGACGGTGAACAGCTTCGTGCCGGGCTTGATGCCGAGCTTTTTCGCGAGCGGCGTGCCCGAGTAACCGGCCATGATCAGAGCGTGGTTTTGACGATGGCCGCCACGTCTGCTTGCGACGCAGTGCCGTCGCGCTCCAGGCCGGAGATCACGCCCTGCCGGTCGGCAGTCGAGCGGTTCTGCGAGAACTTCCATTTGCCGAGCATGCGTGTGACCGGAATTTCCACGCCGACGATGGCGCCGAGCAGCTTTTCCACGTAGTCGGCGGGCGCATCGCTCACGTGCCACGGATCGGCGCGGCCCTGCTCGTGGCGACTGGTCAGATCCTCGACCATGCGCCGCAGCCACGCCGCATCCTGCACGGCCTTGGCGCTGCCGTAAGCGTGGACGGCGGCGTAATTCCACGTGGGCACGACTTTGCCGTTTTCCTGCTTCGCCGCGTACCAGCTCGGCGAGACGTAAGCCTGCTCGCCCTGAAATACCACGAGCACGGGTTTGTCCGGATCGATCTGTTGCCAGATGGGATTGGCACGCGCCACATGGCAGCGCAGCGTGCCGAACGGCGCCGGCTCGGGACTGATCTCGAAAGGCACGTGGCTCGCTTCCAGGCCATCCGGCGCGGCAACGACCAGCGTGCCGAGCGGATGACGGCGGATCAGCTCATGCAGGACTTCGACTCGGGTCTCCGCGAAATGCCGGGGTACGTACATGGCGGCGCGCCGCGTCTCAGCGGATCAGCGTGTACTCGGCACCGCAGTAGGGACACTTCGCCCAACCGGTCTTCTCGATGGGCAGGAACACGCGCGGATGCGAGTTCCACAAGTACATGTCCGGCATCGGACAGGACAGCGGCAGGTCGGCCGCCGTGACCATGTACTGATTCTTGGCATTGGGCTGAATCAGCTTCTTGCCGGGTGCCGCGGGCGTAGGTTCGGTGTCCATGGGGCGCGATTATCGCAGAACACCTGCTCTATCGCAGGGCCTCGCGCATGACCTCTTCCCAGATCTCGACCACGCCGCGGCGCTCCGCCACGAACTCGTCGTCCCCGACCAGGTTCTTCGTGCCGTCCAGCGACAAGCGGTGCAGGCGCTGGCGGTAAGCGCGGTAGGTCGCGACCAGGAAGTCGACCCGCTCCTGCGGCACGATCGCCCCGGACGCCAGGCTTTCCAGCTGCCGGATGTTGTCCGAGAACGTGACGATCTCGGGGTAGCGGTCCGCCCACTTCAGCATCCAGAACTGCACCAGGAACTCCAGGTCGGCGATGCCGCCGGGGTCCTGCTTGAGATCCACTTGCCCGGGCCGCGCCTTCGAGAGGCTCTCGCGCATGCGCTTGCGCATGCGGCGCACCTCGTCGCGCAGGCCATCGCGCTTCACGGCTTTGCGCAGCACTTCGATGCGTGCGCTTTCGAACTGCTCGCACAGCTGCGGCGGCCCGGCGATCGCCCGCGCACGCAATAACGATTGGTGCTCCCAGGTCCAGGCGTCCTGGAATTCGTAATCGCGAAAGGCCGCGAGCGACTGCACCAGCAGGCCGCGATTGCCCGCCGGCCGCAGCCGCGTGTCGACCTCGTACAGCCGACCCGAAGCGCTGTGCACGGTGAGCAGGTGAACGAGGCGCTGACCGAGGCGCTGGAAGAACAGCGTGTTGTCGATCGGTTGCGGTCCATCGGTGCGCTGCGCCTCGCCACGCGAGTCATGCAGGAACACCAGGTCCAGATCCGAGCTATAGCCGAGTTCCAGGCCACCGAGCTTGCCATACGCGACTACGATCATGTTGGCGGCGATCGCGCTCTGGCTCGCGTCCGTGTATCGCGGCACGCCGTGTTTCGCTTCGATCTGCGCCCGCGCCAGAACCAACGTCTCCTGCACGAGTAATTCCGCGATGTCCGTGAGACGGTCGCTCACTTTCATCAGCGGCAGGCCGCCGATCAGATCGGCGACCGCGACCCGGAACAGGGCCGCGCTCTGAAATTCGCGCAGCAGCTCGACCTGCCGCTCCGGCTCTTCGTTCTGCATGTTCTGACGACGCAGCGCCAGATCCTCGGTGAAGTCGCTGCGTGCGGGCTCTACCTCGATCAGGCGCTCGTCGATCAGCTCATCGAGCAGCAGCGGCTGCGCGGCGATCTGATCTGCGAGGAACTGGCTTTGCTCGCACAAGGAGACTAGCCGGCGCATCGCCGTCGCATTCTCGTTCAGGAGAGCCAGATACACAGTGCGGCCGCCGATGCGCTCCAGGATCTTGAAGACGCGCAGCAGCGTGGTTTCGGACGACTTCGACTGCGCAGCGAGCGGCAGCAGTCGTCCGAGCAGCTCGTGCAGTCTGCGCCGCCCGGTTTCGTCCAGTCTGCGGTAGTAAGAGGTATCGCGGAGTTGATCGAGCGGCGGAACATCCATGTCCACCAGCGCAGTGCGGCTCTCCTGCTCCGGCGAGCTGGCACCTGGGCCGAACACCGTTTGGGCGAAGTGCTGCGCGACGCGCTGCCGGTGCACGGCCAACTCCGCGCTCAATGCATGCCAATCGCTCGCACCCATCGCGAGCGCGAGCCGCGTGCGGCCGGGCTCGTCCTCCGGCAGCTGGTGAGTCTGCTCGTCGTTCCACTGCTGCAATCTGTTCTCGACCACCCGCAGATATCGATACGCGGCATCCAGTTCGGTGACAGCTTCACGTCGCAGGAACCGCTGACCGACGAGCAATGGCAGCACGGCGCGCAGCTCACGGCTCTGCAAGCGCCGATCGCTGCCGCCGCGCATCAGCTGGAACGACTGCACGATGAACTCGATCTCGCGAATGCCGCCGGGGCCGAGCTTGACGTTGTCCTGCAGCTCACGCCGCGCCACTTCGCGCGAGATCATTCCTTTCATCTCGCGCAGCGATTCGAACACGCTGTAATCGAGATAGCGCCGATACACGAACGGCCGCAGCACATCGTCGTACAGCTCGGCGAAGTGCTCGATCGCCGTCAGCGGCCGCGCCTTGACGTACGCATAGCGCTCCCAATCGCGGCCGTGCTCCTGCAGATAGTGCTCGAACGCGGCGAAGCTGAGCGCGACGCGGCCGCTGTCGCCGAACGGGCGCAGCCGCAGATCCACGCGATACACGAATCCTTCGACCGTCGGGGTCGCGAGCAGCTGCACGATCTTCTGTCCGAGCCGCAGGAAGAATTCCGCGTTGTCGATCGCGCGCGCGCCATCGGATTCGCCGTCCTCCGGGTATAAAAGAATGAGATCGATATCGGAGCTGAAATTCAGCTCGCGGCCGCCGAGCTTGCCCATCGCCAGAATCATCAGCGGCTGGGGCTGCCGGCTGTCCACGCCGCGCGGCGTGCCGTAACGGGCAGTCAGGGCCGCATACATATATGTATAGGCGAAGCCGATGCACGCATCGGCGAGCGCCGAAAGATCGCGCAGGGTTTCGTCGAGGTCGGACCAGCCGGCAATGTCGCGCCACGCGATCCGTACCGTGTGGCGCTTGCGGAAACGACGCAGCGACTCGAGCACTTCCGCTTCGCTCGCGCCGCTCACCCGCTCGCCAACCTCGCGAGCAAACGCATCGTCTGCCGCGCGCGCGAAGAGTGCGCCGCTGCCGACCAGCTCGCGCAGCAACTCCGGGGCGCGCAGGCAGGCAGTGGCGACGAACTCGCTGCAGGCCCACACGCGCGGCAACGTCTCGGCGACGCGCTGTTCCGCAAGAATTTCCTGCCACGCATCGGCATCGTGCTCGCGCGCGCCTGCTAATCGCGTCTGCATGTCAGCTAATAGCCGGTGCGTATCCGGCAAACTTGCACTCATGCGCGCAGTTTACGGGAACTTTTTCGCAGATGGCCGTGTCCGCGCGCGCCGCCAGAATCGAACCTTTTGCGGTGCATATTCGTTTCGAGCATGCAGGAGCGAACCTGTCCGAAGAATTTTGGAGGTTTCTGGCCTATGGCAACGCTTACTTCGCGCCCCGGCGCGCCCGGCACTGGCTCGACAACGCGCCGCACGGGCTTGCTGATCGTCGTCGCAGCTCTGCACGTGCTGATCGTCTACGGCCTCATGGTTGCAACCGGCGTGGTGCGGCAGCCGGCGTTCGTGGCGCCGCTCGAAGCCGTCTTCATTCCGGAAGCCACGCAACCGGAGCAACAGCCCGAGATCAAGATCAAACCTGACATCGATCAGCCGGTCGCCACTAACGAGCCGCCTCCCGAGGTTCAGTTCGAGGAAGCGGTGACGCCGCCGTCCGATGTGCCGGTGCCGGCCTCTGCGACCGCGATCAGCGGCTCGCAGCAGCAAGGTGCGCCCGCGCAGGATCTCAAGACGGCGAATCGCGTCGACCCGACTTATCCGCCGGCTTCGCGTCGTGCGGGTGAGCAAGGGACGGTGCGACTGAAGGTGCTGGTCGATACCAACGGCCGCGCATCGAACGTGCAGGTCACGCAGAGCAGCGGCTTCACGCGGCTGGACGAGGCGGCCATGGATGCGGTCCGCAAGTGGCGCTTCGTCGCGGCCACCGACGGCACCAACAAGATCCAGGCCTACACGCAGGTCGCGGTGACGTTCAAGTTGACCGAGGCGGAGCAGAAGGCGGTGAAAGGCCCGTAGTCCTTCTGAACGCTTCAAGGTAGACAGGCAGCGCTCCTGCCTGTGCGCCCCCTGATCGCCCCTTTGGCGGCAGGGGGCGCTTCTTTTATGTGAGCGCCATCACCGCTCGCACTCCCCGCTGGGCATAGGCTGATTCGAACTGCACACGGTGCCGTGTACCAGTTCGGCGGACAGGTCGGGACGAACGCAGCTTTAAGGTATTACCCTAAAGCAAATTGTGCCGGGTCTTGCGACCTTGTCTCGGGTCGGCGACGGGCGTTCAGCGGGCGACACTATGAATAAGGCTTGGCTTCTGCTTCTCGCAGGGTTCGCGGTCGCGCCGTGCGCGCACGCGGTCGCGCAGCTCAAGGAGCGGCCGGCAGATCGTTACGAAGTAGCTCTGCAGCGCGCTGCGAACACCGACATTTCCGTGCCTCCCGCAGTGGAGCTCAGCGACAAGGATATCTCCGCATTCAGCGGCATCGGGATGCTTGCCTGCACCACCGACTCCGGCATCCAGACCTCGACTGCTTTCCTGGTCGGCGCCTTCGACATCGGGGTCACGGTAGCGCACACGTTCGAGGATTCGCGCACCGGGGTCGAGGCAACCGACTGCGTTTACACGAGCATCGACTCGCTCGGACAGGTCCGCGAGCGCATTCCGATCTCCTACGTGAAGTCGGAATGGACCGGTGAAGCTGGCGCGTTCGGGCAACCGGGCAAAGACGTGGCGGTGTTCCGCTTGAGCCAGCCTTCGCGCTACGCGCAGAAGACCATGCCGCTCGGCCGATTCACCGGCGACACAGCTCCGGTGATCATGGTCGGATATCGCGCGGACATCGGCTGGTCGACCAGCAAGCGCAAGGCGAGCGGCATAGCGTACGAGCGCAGCGCCGAAGGCGTGAACGTCGCGCGCTTCACGCACGACATGGATTCGCGCGGCATCGCGCCCGGCGCACCAGTCATCGACGAGCGCACCGGCGTCATCATCGGCATCCACACGCGCCTGCCCGGCAATGACAAGACCGACGGCCAGGCCAACAAGCGCAACGGCATCATCACGATGAACGACTGGCTGGAATCGACCTTGCGCAACGAGATCCAGCTGAAAGCGGCGAAGAACGACGCAGACAGCGGAGACAGCGGTTAGCATCGAATCACTGCGCGCGCTGCTCGAGCGCAGCCGCCGCTCGCTCTTCTTCACCGGCGCGGGCATCAGCACCGAGTCCGGCATTCCCGACTTTCGCAGTCCCGGCGGCGTCTGGTCGCGGATGCAACCGATTTATTTCCAGGAATTTCTCGCGTCCGAAGAGAAGCGTCGCGAGGCGTGGCGGCGCCGGTTCGACAACCGCGACGGCTGGGTCGGCGCCCAGCCGAACAGCGGCCATCACGCAGTCGCCCGGCTGATCGCTTCCGGTAAGGCCAGCGCAGTCATCACGCAGAACGTCGACAACCTGCATCAGGCTTCGGGCGTGCCCGAGGACAAGGTCATCGAGCTGCACGGCAATGCAACCTACGCGCGCTGCCTCAGCTGCTCGCTGCGCATCGAACTGGTGGAGATCGAGCGCGAGTTCCAGGCGAGCGGCACGGTCGGTCCGTGCAAGGCCTGCGGCGGCATCGTGAAATCGGCGACGATCTCGTTCGGTCAACCGATGCCGGCGATGCCGATGCAACGCGCCCACGAAGAGACGATGGCTTGCGATCTGTTCATCGTGCTCGGCTCGTCGCTGTCGGTGTTTCCCGCGGCGGACTTTCCATTGCGCGCGAAGCAGAACGGCGCTGCGCTCGTGATCGTCAATCGCGACCCCACCGAGATGGACGAGCTCGCGGACGTGGTGATTCACGCCGGCATCGGCGCGACGCTGGGCGAGGTGACTGGAGAGATTTTGACAGGATGAACAGGATGGACAGGATGTGAGAGCCGGAGAAACGGTGTGCCCGAGTTCTCTCTCCTCCCTCTATCCCTCTATCCTGTTCATCCTGTTCATCCTGTCTATTCTTTCAAGCGATAGCGCTCGAACTCTGCCGTCGACTGCGATCGCCACCCATCGCCCGCGCGCTCGATGAACAGCACGGCGATGTGTTCCTTCGAGGCGAGCGCCAGGCCATCGTGCGGGCCGAGCACGTTGAGCGCAGTGGCCCAACCATCCGCCAACGCAGTCGACGATGCGATGACCACCACTGAGCCCGGCGCCCGCTCCAGCGGCTGCCGCGTGCGTGGATCGATCGTGTGCGAATAGCGACGCCCGTCGCGCTCGTAGTAGTCGCGATATTCGCCGGAGGTCGAGACCGAAGCGCTGTCGAGCCACACGCCGGCATACGGCGCCCGCTGCGTATCCACCGGACGCTCGATCGCGATGTGCCACGGTTCGCCGCGAGCGCTGCGGCCGCGCGCGCGAATTTCGCCGCCGATGTCGATCATGAAATTCTCCGCGTGCAGCGCCAGCAATCGATCTGCCAGCTGATCGACCGCGAATCCGGGCGCGATGCCGTTGAGATCGATCGACAGCTGCGCGACCTCTTTGCGCAACGCCGGCGGCGCGAGCCGGACGTGGAGCTTGCGATAGCCGACCGACGCAGCGATCTGCTCGAGCTCCGCAGCGTTCGGCAGCACCTTCGGCTCGCCAGACGGGCCGAAGCCCCAGGCGGTGACCAGTGGCGCAACCGTTATGTCGAATGCGCCGCCGGACTTCTCGCTGATTTCCAGCGCTGCTTGTACGAGCGCTGCGAGGTCGGGGGAAACCTCATACCACTGCGTGGCAGCACTCGCATTGAAGCGCGCCACCTCGGAATCGGGCCGATAGCCCGACATCGACTGGTCGATGTGCGCGAGGACGTCGTCGATGGTTGCACGCAGCTGCGCGCTGTCGAGCGACGCAGGCGGAGCTGCGACTTTTACGGTGTACGTCGTGCCCATCGTCGGGCCCGACAGCTCGAGCTCCTGGGGCGATCGTGCGCAGGCCGCGACCAGCAGCGCGCAGAAAGGCGCAAGTATTTTCCCGGTGACGGACGGCATGGGCGGCTCGTCCGGGTGAATACTACGTTTGCCCGCTCCTGTCAGCGCTGCAGCGAATCGGGGCGCCGCTCGCATTTACCGGCGCTGCCGTCGGCCAGGGTGCTGGCCCCGCGCGGCGGCGGACCGGGTTCCGCGCAGATACGTGCGGGCGGCTCGCGCACAGCCGGCGCATCGTCGTCGTGTGCCGAGCGGTTGAGGAGGACGGCAACGAGAAAACTCGCTGCAATCAAGCCGCCGCCCACGATTACACCTCGGTCCATTTCCGCCCTTCGCTCCTGCGCCGATGAGACTTGTTGCGCCGGCGCCTGAAGCGAGCCGGAGAGGGCGTCAGAATAGAGAACGCCGGCGGGGCCGTGACGTGTACTTTGGTGCAGGGTGCGGCCGTTTCGCGACATCCGGCAGCAACCGGAGCCTGGCGCTCGGGTACTAACCCGACAGGCAGGTCTCAACGTTTGACTCAGCTCAACCCCGATCTAAACTTGAGCCATGAACGAAATCCACAAACCCGGCTGGCGCCGCTTCGCAACCCTGGTTGCGATCCTCGTCATTTGCGCAGGGACCACCACCTCGAATCGCTCCTGCAGCCTCGGCGGCTCCAACAACGGCGGTGATGGCGGCGACGACCCGACGTTCGTCGCGACGTTGCAGCTGCAGAATTCGACCGGCGATGTCACCGACAGCTTCGACCGCGGCGCGACGATCCAGATGGTCTTGACCGTGCGCAATCGCCGCGATACGACCGAGACGATCGACTTCACCGACTCGCGCACCAGGGACTTCGTGGTCGTGCGCGCCAACACCGACAACGTCGTGTGGCAGCTGTCGAAGGAGACTGCCGCGCCCTCGCCGACCCCGACCACGCTCACGTTCGGGCCTAACGAAACCCAGACGTTCACGACCACCTGGGATCAGACGGAGTCGGACAGCGGCGACCAGGTCCGTACGGGCACCTACGAAGCGCGCGGCGTGCTGGTGTTCGACGGCTTCGACTCGCGTCCGTTGCGCGCCAGCCAGCTGGGATCGCCTCTTGAGAGCTTCACTATAAACTGACGATGGCGGCTGCGCTGCATCACGAGCACATCGTAAGGATCAACGATCCGGCGAACGACGCCGGCGCCTGGCTCTCGCGCGCACAGCTATGGGCGGGCTTGCAGCGCACTGTGCTGGCGCCCGAGCTGCTCGACGAGTCGATCGATTCCTCGTCGATTCACGAAATCACGCCGGGCAAGCTGCGCCGTGAAATCCGCCGCGGCGGCTCCGCGACCCACGACGAAGTCGAGCTGGTACCGAATGAATCGCTGCACATCCGCGCCGACACGCGCGGCGCGTTCTGCGGCAGCACCTTGACGATCCGCATCGAAGAGCCGGCGCCCGAGATGCTGTTCGTGCGCTTCATCTACGACGTCTGCGGGCTAGAAGAACAGCGCGACGAGCAGGAAGACAGCGCGCGCTGCTCGGCGTACCACAGCTCCGACATCGAGCGCATCCGCCAGGCACGCCGCTTCGCGCTGTTGTCGGGCTGAAGCCCGACCTACAGCTTTCCAACGAGCACTGCGACAGGGAATTCGCTGAGCACGCTCGCAACTGATACACCACCTTCGATTGCGACCTCGCGCTCCGTGAACACATCCCTCATCCGCATCGCCGACGCGTTGATCCTCGTATCACCCCACACTCGATCGCCGAGCGGCAGCTCATTCACCGCATCCATCAACTTCGCAGTCCAGCGCGGCACGATCACGATGCAGCAGCGCCCCTCGTGCGTGCGAGAGAAAGCGAAGACGTGCTCCTTGCGAGCACCATCGACTTGCAGTGCCTGGTAGTCGCCGCGCGCGAATAGCTCGGGATCGTCGCGCCGCAGCTGCAAGAGTTTCCGGATTACGAAGAGCTTGCTCGCCGCACCTTCTTGCTCCCACACCAGCTCGCGCGGCGATCCTCGCAAGCGTTGGATCGCAGCGAGGTGCCCGGCTGCCGCGTCGAAATCGACGCGACGACGATTGTCGGGATCGACGAGCGTCAGCGCGGTCAGCTCCGTGCCCTGGTAGAAATCGGGCACGCCGGGCGCAGTGATCTTGAGCACAGTCTGGGCCAGCGAGTTGATGCGCCCGAAGAACGCCACCGTCGCGGCGAGCGCGCCGAAATCCTTCATGAATGCGCTGCGCTCCGGATCGGCGAGCAGCTCGCCGACGAAATCGCCGAGCGCTTTTTCGTACTCGGCGTTCGGCGCGATCCACGAGGTCGAGCGCTTGGCCTCGCGCGCGGCCTTGACGACGTAGGCCTGCAGCCGCTCCGTGAGCACGGCGAGATCCTCGGCAGGCGACCACACACCGAGCAGTGTCTGATAGAGCAAATACTCGTCGTCGCGGTCCGGTGCGGGATCGTCGCCGATGTGCCGGCGCTTGCTGCGGTTCAATCGCGTCCAGCGCGCGAGATGCAGCTTCCACAAGTCGGGAAGCTCGCTGAGCACAGCGATGCGCGCGCGCACGTCTTCGCTACGCTTCGTGTCGTGCGTGGAAGTCGCGAGCATCGTATGCGGCCAGACGCGCGCGCGTTCCGCGTTCGCCTGGTGCAGCGCCGACGACGACGTGCCGAACCGGCCCGGATCGTTGCCGACGTCGTTGAGGCACACCAACCGGTTGTAGCGATACAGCGCGGTGTCCTCGACGCCCTTGGCGGCAACCGGCGAAGTGACCTGCTGGAACTTCATCGCGAACTCCAGCATCGCCCGCCGCGTGGACTCGGCCTTGCCCTCGCTGCGCTCGCCGAGCAGGACATCGCGCAGGAAATCGAAGACGCTGAGCTCGACGCCGGCGCTGCGCTTGCGGGCGACGTTCACGGCCCAGTTCACGATGCGCCGGTCCTCGTCGCTGACGCCGCGGTGCGAAACGTAGGTGCGGTAGACAGGGAAGCACGCGATCACCTCACGAACCGCTTCGCGAATTGCGGCGCGCGTGAAGTCGGCCGTATGCCGATCCAGTTGAGCGATGCGGTCCAATTGCGTCGCCAGCACTTCGACCTCGGCAGCGAGCGAGGAGCGCATCACGAGCCGCCGGCTCTCGTAGGCGATCTGCTCGAACGTCGCGTCGGACTCGCTGAACTGGCGATAGCGCCGTGTCATCCGCGTTTCGTACTCGTTGCAGACGAGCCAGCTGGTCGTCAGCGCCGCGAACTCGTAGCCGGTCGTGCCGTGGATGGGCCACGTTTCCGGCAGGCGCTCGTAGGCCGCGAGGATTTTCTCGACCGCCACATACAGCGGTTTGGTCTGCAAGCGCTCGAGGTACGCCTGCGGATCGTACAGACCGTCGACGTGGTCGATCCGCAGGCCGTCGATCATGCCGCGCTCGATCAGCTCGAAGATGAGCCGGTGCGTGCTGTCGAACACTGCGGTCTCGTCCATCCGCAGCGCTGCAAGGTCGTTGACGTCGAAGAAGCGCCGGTAGTTGATTTCATCGACCGCCACGCGCCAGTACGACAGTCGATACGCCTGTGCATCCAGCAAGGCATCGAGCGCGTCGAAGCTGCGCGGCTCACCGGTTGTGCCATTGAGCCGCGCCACCGTGGCTTCGATGTGCTGCTGGATCTCCGGGCTGCGCTCCAGCAGGCGCACCAGCCGGCGCTTGTGTGCCTCCTTGTCGCGATAGCGGATTGCTATCGAGTCTTCGGATGTATCGCTGCGCGCCGGCAGGTTGCCGAAGGCATTCAGCAGACTTTCGAAATCGGCTCGATGCGCATCGTCGGCCGCGAGCAGCGTCGCCGGAATCGGCGACTGCGCAAAGATGCGGGGATACTCGCGGGGGTCGATCGGCAGCAGATGCTCGTGATAGCGAATCGCGAAGCTGCCGGCCGCGGGATCGAGGTGCAGCTGCAACTCACCGCGCTCCAGCACCGCGCCGTAGGGATCGCCGAGAATCGGCACGAGCACGCGGTCGCGCATCGAGGGGCGGGTCGCACGCCAGTCGATGTCGAAGTGGTGAGCCGCGCGCGCCGCGGGACCATTCTCGAGCACGTCCAGCCACCAGACGTTGTCGTCACCCATCACGCCGAGGTGGTTCGGCACGATATCGACGATGAGCCCCATGCTGTGCTCGCGCAGCGTGGCGACCAGCGCTGCGAAGTCTTCCGGCGTACCTAGCTCAGGATTGAGCCGTGTGTGATCGGTGACGTCGTAGCCGTGCATGCTGCCGGGCCGGGCCTTGAGGATCGGCGAGGCGTAGACGTGACTGATGCCGAGCCGCGCCAGGTAAGGCACGACGCGCGCAGCGTCAGCGAACGTGAATTCGTGATTGAACTGCAGTCGATAGGTAGCGCGCGGAATGTTCACAGTTCATGACGCGGCGCGCGGTTGCGGAAACTCGAACAGCGCCATTGCGCGTCCTTGCAGTGCGTAGGTATCGCCCGGGGCGAACACTCGCTCTTCCCCGTTGAACGACGGGTTCGTGGTGTCCATTCGCAGCTCCCAGCGCGCATCCTCGGGCTGCGCCGGCATCTTGAACTCCACCGTCTCGTAATGCGCGTTCACCAGCACCAGAAAATCCGTGTCGACGATCGTGCGGCCGCGCTCGTCGCGCTCGTCCAGCCCGCGGCCGGAGAGAAACACGGCGAGGCTGCGCGCGAAGCCATCGCGCCACTGTTCGTCCGACATCTGCGTGCCGGCGGGATCGAGCCACACGATGTCGCGCACGTTCTCGCCGCGAATCGCGCGGTTCTGAAAGAACTTGCGGCGGCGGAACACGCGATGCTCCTGCCGCAGCCGGATCAGGCGGCGCACGAACTCGAGCAGCTGGCCGTCTTCCGCGCCGATCTCCCAGTGCTGCCAGGTCAGCTCGTTGTCCTGGCAGTAAGCGTTGTTGTTGCCCTGCTGCGTGCGGCCGACTTCATCGCCGGCGAGCAGCATCGGCACGCCTTGCGACAACAACAGCGACGCCAGCAAGTTGCGGCTCTGGCGCAGCCGCAGCGCGCGGATCTCCGGGTCGTCGGTCGGACCCTCGGCGCCGCAATTCCAGCTGCGGTTGTGATTCTCGCCGTCGCGGTTGTCGTCCTTGTTCGCCTCGTTGTGCTTCTCGTTGTAGCTCACCAGGTCGCGCAGCGTGAAGCCGTCGTGCGCGGTCACGAAGTTGACGCTCGCATACGGGCGGCGGCCGCTGTGCTCGTACAGGTCGCTCGATCCGGCCACGCGATAAGCAAGGTCGCCGATCAACCCGCCCTCGCCTTTCCAGTAGTCGCGAATCACGTCGCGATACTTGCCGTTCCATTCGGTCCAGCCGACCGGGAAGCGCCCGACCTGGTAGCCGCCTTCGCCGAGATCCCACGGCTCCGCGATCAGCTTCACCTGCGAGATCACCGGATCCTGGTGGATGATGTCGAAGAACGCGCCGAGCCGGTCGACCTCGTGCAGCTCGCGCGCCAGCGCCGCAGCGAGATCGAAGCGGAAGCCGTCGACGTGCATCTCGGTGATCCAGTACCGCAGGCTGTCCATGATCATCTGCAGCACGCGCGGATGCTGCATGTTCAGCGTGTTGCCGCAGCCGGTGTAATCCATGTAGTAGCGCGGATCGTCGTGCACGAGGCGGTAGTACGCAGCGTTGTCGATGCCGCGGAAGCTCAGCGTCGGACCCAGGTGGCTGCCTTCGGCCGTGTGGTTGTAGACGACGTCGAGAATCACCTCGATGCCCGCCGAGTGCAGCGCCTTCACCATCGTCTTGAACTCGCGGTCAGCCTGCTGCGAGGACGCGTAGTCCTGATGCGGCGCGAAGTAGCCGATCGAGTTGTAGCCCCAGTAGTTGCTGAGACCTTTCTCGATCAGGTGCCGGTCGTTGATGAACCAATGGACCGGCATCAGCTCGACGGCGGTGACGCCGAGGTTCTTCAGATACTCGATGACCGGCGTCGTGCCGAGCCCGGCGTAGGTGCCGCGATATTGCGGCGGAACGTGCGGGTGCAGCTTGGTGAAGCCGCGCACGTGCGCCTCGTAGATGATGGTGTCATGCCACGGCGTGCGCGGATTGCGGTCGTCGCCCCACGAGAACGCGGGATCGATGACCTGGCACTTCGGCATGCCGCTCGCGTTGTTGCGCCGGTCCTGCGACAGGTCCGCGCGCTGACTGCCGATGCGATAGCCGAAATGCGCGTCGCTCCACGCCAGCGACCCGACGATCGCTTTCGCATACGGATCGAGCAGCAGCTTCTGCGGATTGAAGCGATGCCCGTGCTGCGGCTGATAAGGGCCGTAAACGCGATAGCCGTAGAGCTGGCCCGGCCGCGCCTCGGGCAAGTAGCAATGCCAGACCTGGTCTGTCTGATCACGCAGCGGGATGCGCTGCAGCTCGCGACGCCCGCGGTCGTCGAACAGGCACAGCTCGACTCCTTCCGCGGCTTCGGAGAACAGCGCGAAGTTGACGCCTTCGCCGTCCCACGTAGCGCCTTGCGGAAAAGGTTTACCGGGCCAGACGGCGGTGATCGGACTGGGCATTCGTGCTCATGAGGTGAGCGTGCTGAGCGGCGAGATTCAGCTTGCCGGCACGGTCGGCGAGGGTGTCGCTCGCCAGCAGCTTGACGATTTCGCCAACGCGGTGGGGCGTGCCCAGGTCGCTCCAGCCGCAAGGGGGCACGCGCAGCACGCACAGATCGGCGGCGCGGCCTTCGAGCAGATCGCGTGAGAAGTCGAGCTCGGGCAGGCGCTCGTAGAGGTTGAGGAGCGCGGGCCAGCTGCCCGTGGGCGAGCCGGCGGTCTGGCCTTTCGCCAGGCCGACCTGCATCTCCATCACCAGCGGCGCAAACCGCGGCATGTAAAGGTCGAGCAGCGTGCGCGCTGCCGCGACCATGATGAACGTGTTGCAAAGCCCGCCGGCGTCGATGATCTCGCGGGCCACGGAGTAACCGGGTTTCTCGATGAAGCGCGCCACGGACCGGCCGCCGTACGGGTCGGGGTCACCGGGCAGGATGTATCCGAGATCCGTGTCGGGCTCGGCCGGCTGCAGGCCGAGCAGTACGGGACGCTCGTCATTGCGATCGAGGCGCTCGAGTGCCTGCAGCAGGGAGCGATTGAGGACGTCCTCGTCGCGTACGTAGTGATCGGCGGGAAGCAGGACCAGCCGGGCCTTGCAATCCTTGGCCAGGATGTGCAGCAGCGAGTAAAGAATACCGATGCCGGTGCCGAGATTACGCGGCTGCACGATCAGGTTGCCGCGTTCCATGGCTGCGAGCAGCGGCGGGCACTCGGTCCACCATTCGCGGTGCTGCTGGGCGACGATGGTGCACACCCGGTCCGGGGAGACCACGCGCTCGGCCCGCGCGATAGCATCTTCCAGCAGGGAATGTCCACCGTACAACGAGCAATATTGCTTCGGGACCGAGGTGCCGCAGGGCTTGGTAGTCAAGGCGCGCAGCCGGTTGCCGTCGCCGCCTGCGAGTACCAGGGACCAGACATGTCGCGCCTCGGGCACGGTCGCCTCCCGTCTCGAAACTGATGTTATCGTTGTCCGCCTGCTGGCGCCGCCCCGTAAATACCCGGCAAACGCTACGGGTTCCCTGGAACTGCGCCGACTCGAATCCATTGCGTAGTGTTTCCTTATTTCATTTCCTGGCCCTGCGGCCGGAGAGATCGGTTTCCGGATGACGACCGGTGAGCATTTACAAGGGCGCGGCAAGCCCGTGACGGGACGCGGCTACTGGCTGTGGGTCCTCGCGATCGCTTTCAGCTGCGTGGCTGCAGCCACTGCGACGCGTCCGGCAACGGATACCAAGGGTACGCCTCGTTACCGCTTCGATGGTAATACCGTGGTCGATCTTGCACGCCGTACTGCGGGCAGCGCCTTCGTGCCGAAGCGCCTCGAGAACCCGGCATTGCAACAATTGACCTACGATCAGTACCGCGACATCCGCTTCAATCCCGATGCGGGCATCTGGCACAACGAGCAGGTGCCGTTCCACGTCGAGCTGTTCCCCGCGGGCTTCCTGTTCCAGACGCCGGTCACCGTTTCGGTCGTCGAAGGCGGACTGGCGCGCGACATCGTGCCGGACCCCACCACGTTCCTGCTCGGCAAATCCGTGGCGAAGGAGCTGACCAACCAGACGTTGCCGCTCTCCGGGTTTCGGGTGCGGACCCGGCTGAACTCGCGCTCGGTGTGGGACGAGTTCATGGTGTTTCAGGGCGCGTCGTACTTCCGTGCGGTCGCTCGCGACACGCTCTACGGCTTGTCGGCGCGGGGCCTGGCGGTGCGCACGGCGCATCCCACCGGCGAGGAATTCCCCGCCTTCACGCACTTCTGGATCGAGCGGCCGTCCGCGAATGCAGCATCGATCGTCGTCCATGCGCTGCTCGACAGTCCTTCGGTCGCCGGCGCCTACCGCTTCTCGGTGACTCCGGGCGTGGAAACGGCGATGGACGTCGACGTCACCCTGTTCGCGCGCGTGGCACTCGACAACATCGGCATTGCCCCGCTGACCTCGATGTTCCTGTTCGATGAGTCCGACCGGGCCCGCATCGACGACTTCCGCGACGAAGTGCACGACTCGGACGGCCTGTCGATCGTGACGGCGTCGGGCGAACGCGTCTGGCGGCCGCTGAAGAATCCTACGCAGCTGCAGGTTTCCAGCTTCACCTCGCAGGCGCCGCGCGGCTTCGGCCTGATACAGCGCTCGCGCCGCGTGTCCGACTACCACGACCTCGAAGCGCACTACGAGCAGCGGCCGAGCGTCTGGATCGAGCCGACCAGCGACTGGGGCGCCGGTGCAGTGCAGCTGTTCGAGATTCCGACCAACAATGAAACCAACGACAACATCGTCGCGTTCTGGCGTCCGACCACCGTGATTGCGGAAGGCAAGCCTTATCATCTGTCCTACCGCATGCGGTGGAACAAGCAGCCGAAGCTCACGCCGGCGCTCGGTAAAGTGACCTCGACCCGCAGCGGCCCGAGCTTCGACGGCAAGCGCCGCATTTTCGTGGTGGAGTTCACCGGCACCGGCCGCGACATCGAAGGGCTGCGCATGGATATCGGGACTTCGGCCGGCAAGCTCACCAACCAGGTGCTGCAACCCAGCCCACTCACCAAAGGCGTCCGCGCGAGCTTCGAGCTGGACCCGAACAGCGCCGACGTCGCCGAGTTGCGGCTGCGCCTGATGCGCGCAGACAAAACAGTCAGCGAAACTTGGCTCTACCGATGGACAGCCAGCTGAAACCCGCCCCGCTCGAGGGCCGCGACGTGGTGCGCGGCGGCATGCCGTTCGAGCGACCGGCGGACATGCCCGTGCAGGATCTGAAGACTGCGCCGCCCGCGCAGTCGCTGGGCGCAACCCCGCTGCGCGTCGTGTTCGCTCGCATGCTCACGATGCTCAGCACACTCGGCCTGGCGGGCTACGGCGTCTTCGAAATGCTCGGCATCGTCAGCTTCACGGAAATGACGGTGTTGCAGGGCGTAATGATCGTGTTCTTCGCGATCACGTTGCTGTGGATCTGCTTTGCGGCGGCGTCGGCAATCACCGGCTTCCTGATTCCACCGTTGCGCACGCCGGCCGCGCCTTCGATCGCCGGCTCGCGCACGGCGCTCGTGATGCCGATCTACAACGAAGATCCAGGGCGCACGACTGCCGCCCTGTACGCGATGGCCGAGGCGCTCGCGCAGATCGACGCGTCCCGGCATTTCGAGATCGCGATCCTCTCCGATTCGACCAACGCCGACGCATGGATCAGCGAATCCCTCGCGGTCGATCAACTGCGCCGCGACCTGCGCGAAACCATGCCGGTGTGGTACCGGCGGCGCTGGCACAACACTGGACGCAAAGCCGGCAACGTCGAGGACTTCGTCAAGCGCTGGGGCGCGCGCTATGACTACATGATCGTGCTCGACGCCGACAGCATCATGGCGCCGCAGACACTGGTCGCGCTGGTCGCACGCATGCAGGCCGACTCCCAGCTCGGCATCCTGCAGACCGTGCCGATGCTGATCGGTCACTGGAGCTTGTTCTCGCGCATCCAGCAATTCGCAGGCCGCGTGTACGGCAGCCTGATCGGGCGCGGCGTCGCTGCGTGGAGCGGCAACGAAGGCAACTTCTGGGGTCACAACGCGATCATCCGCGTCGCGGCGTTCGCGCAGGCCTGCGGCCTGCCGCAGCTGCCGGGGCGCAGGCCGTTCGGCGGCCACGTGCTGTCGCACGATTTCGTCGAGGCCGCGCTCATCCGCCGCGCCGGCTGGAAAGTGCGCATGGCGCCGGACCTGGGCGGCTCGTGGGAAGAAAGCCCGCCCTCGCTCGTCGACATCGCAATCCGCGATCGTCGCTGGGCACAAGGCAACATGCAGCACGCGAAGATCGTCGATGCGAAGGGGTTGGCGACGACGAGCCGCGCGCATTTCATCATC
Organism: Steroidobacteraceae bacterium; assembly: GCA_035606615.1. Taxonomy (GTDB): domain Bacteria; phylum Pseudomonadota; class Gammaproteobacteria; order Steroidobacterales; family Steroidobacteraceae; genus Steroidobacter. The sequence goes on along the minus strand of DATNFA010000015.1, from coordinate 49,081 downwards.
GGCATCATGAGCTACTTGTCTTCGCCGCTGTGGATGATGCTGCTGCTCGTGGGCTTCGCGCTGACGTTGCAGGCGACGTTGATCCGCCCCGAGTATTTCAGCCGCAGCTTCCAGCTGTTCCCCGATTGGCCGCAGTTCGACGCGCCGCGCATGACGGCGCTGTTCATCTACACGATGGTCGTGCTGTTCACGCCGAAGATCCTCGGCCTGGTGCGCACGATATTCTCCTCGCGCGCGCGGCGCGGCTGCGGCGGAGTCATCGCGGTCGGCATCGGCGCCGTCGTCGAGACGATCCTGTCGGCGCTCTATGCGCCGATCATGATGCTGGTGCAGACCCAGCACATCATCGAGATCCTGACCGGCCGCGACTCGGGCTGGAATGCGCAGCGCCGTCACGCGCACATGACGACCTGGCGCGAAGCCTGGAATTTCCATTGGCCGCACCTGGTGATGGGCATCGTGATCGGGCTGATCGCGTTCCTGATTTCGCCGACGCTGCTCGCCTGGCTCACGCCAACGCTCGCCGGCCTGTTCCTCGCGGTGCCGCTGTCGAAGGTCAGCGGCAGCGTCAAGCTCGGCCGCTTTCTCAGCTGGTTCCGCGTGCTGCGGACGCCGGAAGAGAAGCACGTGCCGGCAGTGATCCGCCGGCGCGACGAGTTGCTGGCGCATGCGGCATCGATGCCGACCGACGGCTTGCGTTACATCGCACGCAACCGTCAGGCGCGTTACGCACATGTCTCCGGCAATATGCCGCGCCCGCAGGAAACGCGCGGACACCCTGACCCGCATCGGCTGACGGCCGAGCGCAAGCTGGCGGATGCGCGCACGCTGAATGAAGTTCTTGCATGGCTGGGACCGGCGGAACGCGTGCACGTGGCGGGGGATCCGCGGTTGCTCGAAAGATTGGCAGAGCTGCCGGATAACTGACCTGGAACTTTCGGGGTCGCTGCAGCCTTGCGGTCGGATGCCCGCCCCTTCCTTCCTCGGCGCCGTTCGTGCGCACGGCGAAACGCTGTTTCGCGTCTGGGCGCCGCAGGCGCGTGCGGTCGAAGTCGTGTTCGAGGAGTCGCAGGAATCGCCGCTGCAGCTGCAGCGCGACCCCGAGGGCTACTTTACCGGCGCAACCTCGGCTCGCGTCTCTCTATATAAGTATCGCGTCGACGGCACCGGGCCCTGGCCCGATCCGTGCTCGCGCTTTCAGCCGCAGGGCGTGCACGGCCCGTCGCTGATCGCCGATCCGACAGCGTTCAAGTGGAGCGACTCGCAATGGCGCGGCGTGCGACTGCCCGGACAGGTCATCTACGAACTGCACATCGGCACGTTCACACCTGAAGGCACGTTCGATGCCGCCGCCGAGAAGCTTCGCTACTTGCGCGAGCTCGGCATCACGTTGATCGAGGTGATGCCGGTCGCGGAATGCCCCGGCCGCTGGAACTGGGGTTACGACGGCGTGCAGCTGTTCGCTCCGTATCACGTGTACGGCGATCACGAGGCGCTCAAGCGCTTCGTCGACCGTGCGCACGCTATCGGGCTCGCGGTGATTCTCGACGTCGTCTACAACCACCTCGGGCCGGACGGCAATTACCTGAAGTGCTTCAGCCCGCACTACTTCAGCACGCGCCACCACACCGAATGGGGCGAAGCGCTGAACCTCGACGCCGACTTCGCGCAAGGCACGCGCGATTTTGTCCTCGGCAACGTGCGTTACTGGATCAGCGAGTTCCATCTCGACGGCCTGCGGCTCGATGCGACGCAATCGATCTTCGACGACAGCCGTCCGCACATCCTGCAGGAGATTGCGCAGACCGCGCGCGCCGCGGCCGAGCCACGCTCATGCGTCGTCATCTCCGAAAACGAGCCGCAGCACGCGCAGCAGCTGTTGCCGGTGGAGCGCGGCGGATACGGTCTCGACGCGATGTGGAACGACGACTTCCATCACGCCGCGAAGGTCGCGCTGACCGGCACGCGCGACGGCTACTTCAGCGACTACACCGGGCGCGCGCAGGAATTCGTGGCGTGCGTGCGCCGTGGGTTTCTATATCAGGGCCAGTGTTATCCGTGGCAGAAGAAGGCGCGCGGCCAGCCGGCGCCGGGACTGCCGCCGTGGTCGCTGGTCGTCTTTCTGCAGAACCACGACCAGGTCGGCAATACGTTCGTGGGCGATCGCGTGCACGACAATGCCGCGCCGGGACGGTATCGCGCGCTGATGGCGCTGACGCTGCTCGGACCGCAAACGCCGATGCTGTTCATGGGCCAGGAGTTCGCGGCATCGGCGCGCTTCATGTTCTTCGCCGATCACCACGAAGAGCTCGCGGCATTGGTCCACAAGGGCCGGCGCGAGTTCCTCAGCCAGTTTCGCGCCTACGCGGACGAAGCTACCCAGCTGCTCGTCCCGGCACCGCATGAGGAAGCCACCTTCGAGGGCTCGAAGCTCGATTGGGACGAAGTGCAGCACCACGCCGAGGCGCTGGCATTCCACCGCGACCTGCTCCAGCTGCGCGCCTGCGACCCGGTGATCTCGCATCAGGATCTCGCGAAACTGGACGCCGCGACGTTGTCGGAGCATGCGTTCGTGCTGCGTTGGTTCGATGACGAGCACGGTGATCGCCTGCTGGTGATCAATCTCGATCAGGAGCTGCCGCTCGTGCCGCCTTCGGAGCCGCTGCTGGCGCCGCCGTTCGGCGCGACGTGGCAGCTGTTGTGGTCGAGCGAGGATCCGCACTATGGCGGCCACGGCGTCACGCTGCCCGTCGCCGATAGCGGCCACGGCGACTGGCGCCTCCCAGCGCAAAGCGCAGTGCTGCTGGTCGAGGGGCAGGGATGATCCCAGACATCATCCAGGACCGGCAGATCGTGCTGCGCTGGGACCGCGATCGCGATCCGCTGGAGCTGCGTCACCGCGAATGGCTGGTCACGAACGGCCTCGGCGGCTACGCCTCGGGCACGATCGCCGGCATCCCGACGCGCAAATATCACGGCTTGTTCGTGCCGAACCTCGCGGCGCCGAAAGGCCGGCACATCATGATTTCGCGCTGCGACGAATCCGTGGTCACGCCGACGCGCCGGCTGTATCTCGGCGGCGCCGAGTTCGAGCAGGAGCGCTTCGTCGGCGAGTCGCATCTCTATCTCAAGGAATTCCGCCTCGATCATCGCATCGCGGTGTGGACGTTTGAGCTCGACGACGCCGTGCTCGAGAAATCCGTGGTGATGGTTCACAACCAGAACACGGTGTGCGTGCAGTACCGCCTGCTGCGCGGCGAGCGCCTGGATCTGCAGGTGCGCCCGTTCGTGGCGTTTCGCCGGCACGACGACGCGCCGACGAGCACGCCGGGCGATGCGTTCTTCGTCGAAGTGCGGCGCGGGCGCCATGAGATCCGCCACGCCAACAGCCCGCTGATCCTGCGCGTCAAGCTGGAGCCCGGGCCGACGATGTTCATGACCGACGAGCGCGACGAGCATCAGTTCGTGTATCGCGTCGAGCGCGACCGCGGCGATCCGGCCTTCGACAGCGCGTTCAGTCCGGGATATCTCGCAGCGGAGCTCGCTGCCGACCGGCCGCTCGTCTTCGTCGCCTCGACGCACACCTGGGACCGGCTGGATTTCGACGCATCAACCGTGTTCGACGCGGAGCGCCGGCGCATGGATGGGCTGCTCGCACTTGCGCCGCAGTTCGCCGACGACCCGTTCGCCGAGCAGCTGGCGATGGCTGCGGATCAGTTCGTCGTGCTGCCGGGCAGCCGCATCGAAGAGAACGTCATGGCGCAGGCCGAAGGCGGCGAGTTGCGCAGCATCTACGCCGGCTATCACTGGTTCGGCGACTGGGGCCGCGACACGATGATCAGCCTCGAAGGCCTGACGCTCGCGACCGGTCGTTACCGCGAGGCCGGCGCCATCCTGCGTACGTTCTCGCACTACGTCCGCGACGGTCTGTTGCCGAACCTGTTCCCCGAGGGCGAGCGCGAAGCGCTGTATCACACGGTCGACGCGACGTTGTGGTACTTCCACGCGATCGCGCGCTACGTGCAGGTCACTGGCGACCGCTCGATCGTCGCGCAACTCTTCCCGGTGCTGGCGTCGATCATCGAGCAGCACATCGCGGGCACGCGCTTCACGATCCGCGTCGATCCGGCCGATGGGCTGCTCGGGGCCGCCGCCGAGGGTTATCAGCTGACGTGGATGGATGCGAAGGTCGACGGCTGGGTCGTCACGCCGCGGCGTGGCAAGCCGGTGGAGATCCAGGCGCTCTGGTACAACGCGCTCAAGCTGATGGCTGCGTGGGCCGAGGAGCTGGGCGCCGACCATCGCTCGTATGCCGCGCATGCCAATCGGGCCCGCGAAACATTCAACGAGCGTTTCTGGAATGCGCGCGCCGGTTGCCTGTACGACGTGATCGACGGGCCGGACGGCAACGATGCCAGCATCCGCCCGAACCAGGTGTTTGCGATCTCGCTGCCTCATCCGATTCTCTACGAGCGGCACTGGCAACCGGTGATCGAAACGGTCCGCAACCGGCTCGTGACGGCATATGGATTACGCACGCTCAGCGCCGAGCACCCCGACTACAAGGCGCACTATCGCGGCGATCTGCGCTCGCGCGACGCGGCGTATCACCAGGGCACGGTCTGGCCCTGGCTGATCGGCCACTACGTCGACGCCTACCTGCGAGTGCATCCCGATCGCCTCGGCGCACGCCAGCTGCTGCGCGCTTTCCCCGAACATCTCTGCGAAGCCGGCGTCGGCAGCATCAGCGAAATCTTCGACGCGGAAGATCCCTACTCGCCCGGCGGCTGCATCGCGCAGGCGTGGAGCGTCGCCGAAGTCCTGCGCGCGTGGCTGCGCACGCGGTAGCAGCGCGCTCGCGGAACCTTGCACTCACTGCGTCGTTTCAACTCGACACGCAGACATTCTCGAATTCAAAGGAGTGCGTCATGGCACGATCGACTTCTACTTCTACTTCCGGCCGCAACACCGACGCACCGCGCGACGCGATCGCGCTGCTCAAGCAGGACCACCGCACCGTGTCCGCGCTGTTCGAAGAATTCGAGAAGGCGGATGAGGAGGAGCAAGCCACGATCGCGCAGCGTGTCTGCCAATTGCTGACAGTGCATGCGCAGATCGAGGAAGAGCTGCTCTATCCGGCCGCGAAGGAAGCCTTCGAGGGCGAGGAAGAGGACGAGGACCTGGTGAACGAGGCCGAGGTCGAGCATGGCTCCGCGAAGGAGCTGATCGCGAAGATCGAAGGCATGTCGAGCGGCGACGAGCACTTCAAGGCGACCGTCACGGTGCTCGGCGAGTACATCAAGCATCACGTCAAGGAAGAGGAAAGCGAGCTGTTCCCGCAGCTGAAGAAAACCGAGCTGGACCTCAAGGAGCTCGGCGGCCGGCTCGCGGAGCGCAAGTTCGCACTGATGGAGCAGCTGGGCATCGAGGAACAGGAAGCACCGCAACCGCGCAAGCGGTCGGCGGGACGTGCTGCGTCGCGCCCGAAGTCGAGCAGTCGGCGCTCAGGCAGCCGCGCTAGGCACTAGCCGGCACCGGAAAGGCTCTCGCAAAGACGCAAAGATCGCCAAGGGACAGAATTCCGATCTTTGCGAGAGATTTATCTTAGATCTCGTTCCTCCGCGCGAACCGCGCGATGTGCTCGGCCGCGCGAAACGCCAGCGCCTGGATCGTCAGCGTCGGCTGACCGCGCCCCGAGGTCACCAGGCTGCTGCCGTCGCATACGAACAGGTTCGGAATGTCGTGCGAGCGGTGATAGCGATCGACCACCGACTTCGCCGGGTCGTTGCCCATGCGGCACGTGCCCAACATGTGCACGGAGCTGGTCTGCGGCTTGATCGGTGAGTTCGTCACCTTGATCGCGCCGGCCGCGTCCATGATCTCCGCGCAGCGTGCCTGCAGGAACCGCATGAGCGCGAGATCGTCCGGGTGATCGTTGTAGGTGACGCGCATCGCGGGCATGCCCCACGCGTCCTTCAGCTCCGGGTCCAGCTCGACGCTGTTGGTCTCCAAAGGCAACGAGGTGCCGTGCCCCGCCGCTTGCATCGTGCGTGGGAAGTCGGCGAGACGCTTCTTGTAAGCGCTGCCCCACAGGTGCTCGTCATCGGCGATGCGATCCGCCCAGATGATCGGTTGCGGCCCGATGCGCGAGTCGATGCCGCCGCCGCCGTAGAAGCCGCGCTTCGGGTCGGTATCGTAGAAGTCGTGGACGATGCGCGAGCACTGCACGCTCTTGAACTCGTTGAGCTCGTGCTCGAACGTCGCGTGCGTGCGGGTCGTGAAGTTCCACATCAGGTACTTGCCGACCAGGCCGCTGGAGTTCGCGAGCCCCTGGGGGAACCTGTCGTTCGCCGACATGAGCAACAAGCGCGGCGTTTCCGCGCCGTTCGCCGCCACGATGACCGCCTTGGCCCTCTGAAATCGCTCGCGCTGGTCGCGATCGAAGTAGCGCACGCCGGTCGCGCGTCCGCGCTTGTCGGTGGTGACCTGCACCACGTAGCTCTCCGAACGCACTTCGCAGCGGCCAGTCGCTTCGGCCTCGGGAATCATCGTCGTAAGGGTCGAAGCTTTGGCGCCCACTTCGCAGCCGTGCCCGTGGCAGAAGCCGCAGTGAATGCACGCAGGTCGGCCGCGATAGGGCTGCGAGTTGATCGCCAGCGGCGCCGGGAACGGGTGCAGACCGAGCTTGCGCGCGCCGCGCTCGAGCAGCACGCCCGATGATTTCGGCGGCAACGGCGGCATCGGGTACGGCTTGGACCGCGGCGGATCGAACGGGCTAGCGCCCGCCAGGCCGCTGACGCCGACCTCCCACTCCACCTTCGTGTAGTAGGGCTCCAGCTCGGCATAGTCGAGCGGCCAGTCGGCGAAGCCCGTGCCGGAGATCGGCCCGAGGCGCGAGCACTCGTCGAAGTCGACTTCATGGAAGCGCCAGTAATTCGCGGTGTAGTGCGTGCTGCTGCCGCCGACGGTGCGCGCGTAGTAAAGGTTGGGCCGCACCAGATTGCGTTCGCCGCGCTTCGAGTGATCGTCGCGGAACGTCTGCGGGTTCTTCACAACGTCGTTGATCATCCCGGCGCTGAACCAGTTCTTCAGCTCGTCGTGGTTGAAGTCGGCGAGCGTGAACCGCGGGCCCTGCTCCAGCACGACTACGGAAAATCCGGCCTGCGACAGCTCGCGCGCGAGCACGCCGCCAGCGGCACCGGAGCCCACGATTGCGAAATCGACGGGCTCGGCAAGGCGATAAGTCTTCGTCATGGTCTCTGGACGACTTCGATCTTGAAGCCGGGATAGTCCCGGTCGTAATAGCCGAAAGGCGGCTGAAAGATGTGCTGGTCCTGGAAGCCGAGCAGCTTCCAGCCGATGCCGTCGCGATTGCCGCCATACATGGGCAGCGCGAACATGCCGACCAGCGTCAACAAGCGCACGCGCTCGAAGAACGGCGTACGCTCCACCTGCTTGAGAAACTCGATCTGCTGCTCATGCGTGAGCGCCGCAAACGATCCCGCCGCGGGATACTGCGACTGGCAACGCAGACGAAACGCCGCGAGCTGACTGCGAAAGTCCGGCGCCATGCGCCCGAAGAACGTCGCGAGCGCGCGATCGATGAACAACGCCACGCCCGCCTCGCGCGCGCCCGGCGTGTCGTCGGTGGGGATGATCTGCGCCGAGATCGCATCGACGTCGGCAAGCTCAGCCTTGCTCAGGAACGATGTCGTCGGCGTGCCGGGAGATTGCTGCGCAACGTGCGCGTCGTGAGCCGCCTGCGCGACCTTGGTCAGATCGAGCGTCAGCCAGGCGCCGCCAAGGGCGCCGCCCGCGACACGCAAGAACGTGCGCCGCGAATAACCATCGGTGCGTATCGTGCTCACAGGCCCTCCGTGCAAGTAATCGGAATGAGGCCGGGCTTCCCGACACGAATTCACGACACGCTTGCATCACAATCCGCTTTGCCGTAGGTACATTGCCGGCGGCTAGGCACATTCACAGCCCCGCAACGGCAGCAATGCACGCTACCTTTCGGCGCCACGCCGCAGTGCGACTCGCCTGGAACATTTACGCGCGTTTGCCTCTTACTGGATCGCCCCCACGGAGACGAATCCCATGCCCACTCAACCTCGAACCGGCTCGAGCCGGACGAAAAAGACCCCTGCACCTGCCGCACAAGAACCTTCCAGCGACACACGATCGACCGATATCGGAGTCACCGCGACGCAGCTGGAGCGCCGCGAAATTCCCTCGTTCTCGGAGAATCGCGAACAGCGCATCGCAGAAGCAGCCTACTGGCGCGCCGAGCGCCGCGGCTTCGGCGCCGGCCAGGAGCTCGACGACTGGCTCGCTGCCGAGAAAGAGGTGGACGAAGACGACGCGTCACGGCAAAAGCGCCGCGCTCAAGAGTGAAGCCAGCCGCCGTTGTTACACGGCGCCTGGAGGTTTTGCCTGCCGCGTCTCGGTTGCTGACGACTCAGCTGCGTAATTCCCTTGCTGGCAATTCGCGCCCGCGACTTCATAGTCGTAGGCTGCATGAACGTCCTTCTGACGGGAGCAAGCGGCTTCATCGGCAGTCACCTCGCCCGCGCATTGCGCGCTGCGGAGTACGTCGTGATCGAAGCGCGTCGCGACATCGGCGCGGGCACTGCGGCGGTGCGCGCCGACTTCACGCGTGACTTGTCAGCGCGCGAGTGGCTGCCGAAGCTCGCGGGTGTGGATGCCGTGATCAACGCCGTCGGCATCCTCCGTGAGCACGGCGGACAAACCTTCGAGCGAATTCACAAGCGCGCGCCGCAGGCTCTGTTCACGGCGTGCGTCGCCGCCGGTGTGCGCCGCGTCGTGCAGATTTCCGCGCTCGGCGCCGATCTCGGCACGACTCGCTATTTCGTGAGCAAGCGCGCTGCGGACGATTACCTCGCCACATTGCCGCTGGATTGGACGATCGTGCGGCCGGCGATGGTGTTCGGTCCGGGAGGCTCGAGTGCGCGCTTGTTCGAGAGGCTTGCCCACCTGCCCCTGGTGCCCTTGCCGGGGCGCGGCGAGCAGCGCATCCAGCCGATTCACATCGACGATCTCACCGAAGCCGTCGTGCGGATCCTCGGCGATTCGACGACCAGCCGGGCGCGCATCGAGCTGGTCGGCCCGCAATCGCTGAGTTTGCGCGAGCTGCTCGTATCCCTGCGAGCCGCGATGCATCTCACTCCGGCGCGCTTCCTGTCGATACCCATGCCGCTCGTGCGAGTTGGCGCGCACATCGCAGGCGTGAGCGCGATGTCACCGCTCGATAGCGAAACACTCTCGATGCTGGAAGCGGGCACGCGCGGCGATCCGGCAGCGACGCGCTCGCTGCTCGGGCGCGAACCGCGCCCGGTGGCAGCGGCGACGTATCAATGAATCGCGCGTGAGTCGGGTTGCGACGCGCTCGGCTCGGGTTGCGCCGGGTGCAGGTTCGCGAGGCATTCGCGCACCGTCGCGACCAACTGCCCGCCGGTGTACGGCTTGTCGAGCCAGCCGAGCGGATGCGCGCGCTCGGCGAGCTTGCGTGTTGCCGCATCAGCGTGCGCGCTGGCAAAGATGCAGCGGATGCCGAGTCGCTCGTAGATGACGATCGCAGCTTCGACGCCGTCGGCGACGCTCGCGAGCCGGATGTCCATCAACACGAAGTCCGGGTGCTCGCGCTCGGCGATGTCGAGCGCTTCCGAGGCGGTGGTCGCAAGACCGACGCACTCGATGCCGACCGAGCGGAGTTGCAACTCGCAGTCGACTGCGACGAAGTACTGGTCTTCGACTATGAGTACGCGATGCGCTTCGGACATTTTGCTGGATCGTCCTTGTGGGGCGAAGAACCAATCGTTGCGCCATGAAATAGTTCCAGTTCCCGCGAACCGTCAGTGCGTGTGCGAGATCGGCTTACGCACGAGTCCCGATGGCTCACCGGCCGCATCGAACCGGGGCGTCAGCGGGGGCGTTCCACAAGGGAGATGAGCGCAGCAGTTTCCACGCCGGCACGCAGACATCCCCACTCGACCTGGGCGCCGTGGCCGCTGATCAAGTGTGCCATCGCGCACTGGAGCAGCGACCAGGCAGCGACGATCGGCGCCGCCCTCGCCTTCTATTGTGCGTTCTCGATCGCGCCGCTCCTCGTCATTCTTCTGACCACCGCCGGCTGGATCGTCGGAGCGGAGGCCGCGTACGGACATCTTGCCGTGCAGCTCACGGCGCTGTTCGGCAAATCCACTGCGGAGATTCTGTTGCAGGCCGTGCGCAGCTCGCAGACTGCGGACGGCACGATCGCGACGATCGTCAGCGCATTCACGCTGTTGCTCGGCGCAACGACTGTCTTCAACGCGCTCGAAGCGGCTTTGGAACAGATCTGGGGCGCGCGCGAGCTGGTGCCGAAAGGTCTGCGAGGCTGGGTCCGCACGCGGATGCTCTCGTTCGGGTTGATCCTTGCAGTCGGATTCCTGCTGCTGGTCTCGTTATCCTTGTCGACCGCACTGGCTGCGCTGCGCGCAGCGATCGGGCGGCGCTTCACTGAATTCGTGGTGCTGGCGGGCATGTTGGATTTCGTCATTTCGATCGGCCTCGTCACCGGGCTCATCGCGCTGATCTATCGCTACATGCCGGCGCGCCGCATGCAGTGGCGGCCGATCCTGTGGGGCGCGCTCGTCACCGCGCTGTTGTTTCACCTCGGCCGCTGGGGCATTGCGTGGTATCTCGGGCGTTCGACGCAACCTTCCGCGTTCGGCGCGGCTGCCTCGTTCGCGGCCATGCTGCTGTGGCTGTACTACTCCGCACAGATCTTCCTGCTCGGCGCCGAGTTCACCGCGTGCTTCGGCGGCGCGCGCGACGCGAAGAGGTGAGTCATGCGACGCAGAAACAAATGGCTGCTTGCCCTCGCGATCGTGGCCGTGGTGCTGGTCGGCATTCGTCTCGCGCTCGAGCCGGTGCTGCTCGATTACGCGAACGACAAGCTGGACGCGCTGCCGTCGTACGGCGGGCACATCGACGATCTTGATCTTGCGCTGCTGCGTGGCGGCTACGACCTCAAGGGCGTCGAGATCGTGAAGACCGGCGCAGGCCAGCCCGTGCCGTTCATCAAGGCCGATCGCATCGAAGCGACTGTCGAGTGGCACAGCCTGCTGCGCGGCAAGCTGGTCGCGGAAGGCGACTTGTATCGCCCGCAGGTGAACCTGGTGAAGGCGGAGAGCGAGCAGAAGTCGCAGCTCGGCAAGGAAGTGAACTGGGTCGAGCAGTTCAAGGAGCTGTTCCCATTTCGCTTCAACACCGTGCGCGTGCACGACGGCACGCTGACGTTCCGCGCGCCCGGCATTCAAACGCAGGACGCGCTCGTCGCACGTCACATCGACGGCACGCTGTCGAATCTCACCAACGTCGCGGACAGCACCAAAGAGACGTTCGCGCGCTTCGGCTTCACCGCCGAGGTGCTCCACGGCGGCAAAGCGAAGCTCGACGGCACCATCGATCCGCTCGCTGTGAAACCGACGTTCGATTTGAACCTGGGCGTGAAGAACGTGGAGCTGCCGCAAGTAAACCCGTGGCTGACGCGCTTCATCAAGGCGGACGCCGAGCAGGGCGAGTTCGAGCTGTATATGGAGATCGCCGCCGCAGACGGCAAGTTCAAGGGCTATGCCAAGCCCGTGATGCGCGACGTCAACATCTACAGCAGCAAGGAGCCGGAAAAGAATCCCCTCAAGCGCCTGTGGGAAGGCCTGGTCGATGTCGCGGCGAACATCGTCGAGAACCACCAGGAAGATCAGGTGGCGGCGCGCATTCCACTGAGTGGCACCCTGGAAAAGCCGAATGCGGACCTGTTCGCCACCATCGGCAGCGTGCTACACAACGGCTTCGTCAGTGCGTTCGCGCGCTCGATCGAGGGCAGCATCTCGGTGCGCAGCGTTCGCGAGAGCCGCAAAGACGACCCAAAAGAAATTGACGGGGAGAACAAGAAGGATGACCCGAAGAAGCGGAAAGGTTGAGGTTCGCACGCTGCAAGCGGCCGACCGCGAGCGCTGGCACGAGCTGTGGCGCGGTTACCTGGAGTTCTACAAACACGAGCTGCCGGCCGATCTCACCGAGCTGACCTGGCAGCGGCTGCTCGATCCTGCCCATCCCTTCCAGGGCCTGGTGGCCAGCGACCGCGGGCGCATCGTCGGCATCGTGCACTTTCACGTCCATGCCTCGACCTGGGCCCGGGTCGGCTATTGCTACCTGGAAGACCTGTTCGTCGACCCGGTTTGCCGCGGGCTCGGTGCCGGGCGCACGCTGATCGAGGCCGTGTGCCGTGCCGCCGACGACCAGGGTGCCGATCGGGTCTATTGGCATACGGAAAATACTAACGACCGCGCACAGCACCTGTACCGCCAGGTGGCCGAGCTCACACCGTTCGTTCAGTACCGCCGACGCACCGAGTAAAAAGTTCCCGCTTGCGGGAACCAACCGACGCAGCTCTGCGTATCGGTACGGTCGCCGTGGGTCACGGCGGACCCGCCACTTAAAACTAGATCGACCCTCTCTTTAGGAGCCGTTTCCGTGAACCGACCCGCCAGTCGCCTGCCGGCGATCGTCGAGCAGCATCAAAAAGAAGTTCTCGCCGACTGGCTGAGCAACCAAACGGCCAGCGGTGCGGCACGCGCCGGGCGCATCCAGGAAGCTCAGTTGCGGGACGAATCGCAGCGCTTCCTGGCGCTGTTGAGCAAGGCGATCCAGCAAAGTATCGAATTCGACACCCGTAGCCCGCAGTGGGCGGACATCCGCGAGTTCCTCACCGAACTGTCGCGCAGCCGCGCGACGCAGGGTTTCACGCCGTCGCAGGTGGCGACATTCGTCTTTTCCCTGAAGCAGGCGATGTTCAAGCGGATCACGGAGAGTCTGAAGTCCGAGCCTGCGGCGCTGGCCGAGGCGCTGTGGGATGCGACGACGGTGCTCGATGCCCTCGGCTTGTACACGACCGAGGTCTTTCAACAGGCGCGCGAGCAGCTCATCGCCCGTCAGCAGGAAGAGTTGATCGAGCTCTCGACGCCAGTCGTGCAGTTGTGGGACGGCATTCTCGCGCTGCCGCTGATCGGCACGCTCGACAGCGACCGTACGCAGGTCGTGATGGAAAGCCTGCTGGAACGGCTGGTCGCCACCGGCTCCAGCATCGCGGTCATCGACATCACCGGCGTGCCGACCGTCGACACGCTGGTCGCGCAGCATCTGCTCAAGACCGTCGCGGCAGCACAGCTGATGGGCGCCGACTGCATCATCAGCGGCATTCGGCCGCAGATCGCACAGACGATCGTGCATCTCGGCATCGATCTGTCGTCGGTCGCCACCAAAGCGAGCCTCGCGGATGCCTTCGGCCTGGCACTCAGGCGCCGCGGCCTCGCAGTCGGGCGGGCGGCCACCCTGGGAGCCTGATCCGTGGATCGTATCCCGATTCTCAAGCTCGAAGATGTGCTGCTGGTGTCGATCCAGGTCGACATGCACGACCAGCTGGCGCTGACGCTGCAGGACGACCTCACGCAGAGAATCGTCGCGACGCGCGCCCGGGCGGTGCTGATCGACATCTCGGCGCTGGAAATGGTCGACTCGTTCATGGGCAGGATGCTCGGCAACATCGCCTCGATGTCACGCATCCTGGATGCGCACACGGTGGTGGTGGGTATGCGCCCGGCGGTCGCGATCACGCTCGTCGAGCTGGGCTTGTCGTTGCCCGGCATACGCACCGCAATGAACGTCGACGCCGGCCTGGTTCTGATGCGCAAAGTGCTCGGGCGTCCGGACGAGCCGGCCGATGGCGAGTGATATCGAAACTTTCCCGGTCCGCAGCGGAGAAGACGTAGTCAGGGCACGACAGGTCGTCCGGAGCCGGGCGATGGAATGCGGCTTCAGCCTGGTCGAGCAGACCAAGATCGTGACGGCCGCCAGCGAGCTGGCGCGTAACACTGTGATTTACGGCGGCGGCGGCGACATGCGCGTCGAACGTGTGCAGGAAGGCCCCAAGCGCACCGGCCTGCGCCTGACGTTCGAAGACCACGGCCCCGGCATCGCGGACATCGAGCTTGCGCTGCGCGACGGCTTCACGACCGGCAACGGCCTCGGCCTCGGCCTCAACGGTGCGCGCAAACTCTCGCACCAGTTCGACATCTGGTCGAAGCCCGGCGCAGGCACGCGCGTGACGATTACGCGTTGGAAATGACGTGCAGAGCCTGATCGTCACCGAATCGAGCGAGATCGCGCAGGCACGCCGCGCAGTCGCAGCGCTGGCCGCGCGGCAGGGACTCAACGAAGAGGACGCGGGACGCGCGGCGCTGGTCGCGATGGAAATCTGCAGCAACCTCGTCAAGCACGCCGGTGGCGGGGAGTTGATCGCGCAACCGCTGGAGCGCGGCGACGCTCGCGGCGTCGGGCTCATCGGGCTCGACCGCGGACCCGGTATCGACGACATGGCCAAGTGCCTGCGCGACGGATACTCGACCGGCGGCAGTCCGGGCAACGGCCTCGGCGCGATCAGCCGCCTGTCACAGCTGTTCGACATCTATTCGCAACCGGGCCATGGCACGGTCGTCGTCGCGCAGCTATGGCCCAACGGCCGCGCCCCGCGTGGCCTGCCGATCGAAATCGGTGCCATCGTCGTGCCCAAGCCCCAAGAGGTCGAGTGTGGGGACACGTGGTGCTACGTCGAGCGTCCCGGCGGCGCGCTGGTGATGGGAGTCGACGGCCTCGGCCATGGCCTTGGAGCGTCGCAGGCGGCTGCCATGGCATGTAATGTCTTCATGACCGAGAAGACGCGCGCGCCGGCCGCGGTTCTGGAACGTATCCACGCAAACCTGCGCACGACGCGCGGCGCGGCAGCCATCGTGATGGAGATCGATTGGGATCGGCGCCAGCTGCTCGCCGCCGGGATCGGCAACCTGGTCGCCGCCATCGTCGAAGGCAACACGGCGAAGCGAATCCCGTCCTATAACGGCATCGTCGGGCACGCCACGCCGCGCATCCGCGAATTGAGCTACGCGATCACGCCGACGGCGGCAGTCGTGTTTCATTCAGACGGCCTGACTGCTGCCTGGCAGCCCGAACGCTATCCGGGGCTGATGCAGCACGCGTGCGCCACGATCGCCGGAGTGCTGTATCGTGACTGCAAGCGCGGGCGCGACGACTCCATGGTGGTCGCGCTGCGACGGACGATCTCATGAGACATTCATTGCTGGAGCTGGAGCTGGCGAACGATCGGGACATGATCGCCGCCCGCCAGCGCGCGCGACAGGTCAGCGCCCTGCTCGACTTCGATGCGCAGGACCAGGTTCGTATTGCCACTGCTGTGTCCGAGGTGGCGCGCAATGCAGTTCGTCACGGTGGCGGCGGGCGCATCGAGTTCGCGCTCGAAGAGGAAAGCGGACGCAACCCCGCGTTGTCGATCGCAGTCGCCGACCAAGGTCCTGGTATCCCCGACTTCGAGATTGCTGTCGGCGGTACGACTGCCACCGGCGAACCGAAGCTGGGGCTGGTCACGGCACGGCGCCTGATGGACGAGTTCGAGATCCAGTCCGCACCGAAGCGCGGCACCTCGATCACACTGCGCAAGCATGTGCCGCGCCGTGCCGAGCCCTTCACGCGAGCACGCATCGAGGCGCTCGGCCGTGCCGTCGCCGCGAATCGCACCAGCGACGCGAGCGCGGAGATCCAGCAGCAGAATCGCGACCTGCTGAAGAGCCTGGAAGAATTGCGGCTGCGTCAGGAAGACCTGACTCGACTGAACGCCGAGCTCGAAGACACCAATCGCGGCGTGATGGCGCTGTACTCGGAGCTGGACGAGCGCGCCGCGCACCTGCGTGCCGCCGACGAGACCAAGACGCGGTTCCTGTCGAGCGTCAGCCATGAGTTCCGCACGCCCGTGAACTCGATCCTGGCGCTGTCGAAGATCCTGCTGCACCGGCTCGACGGCGAGCTGACTTCAGAGCAGGAACGTCAGGTGCGCTACATCGTCCAGGCCGCGGAGCAGCTCGCCACGCTGATCGACGACCTGCTCGACCTGCGCAAGGTCGAGGCCGGCAAGATCCAGCTGCGCGCAGAGACCTTCACAGTCACCGACCTGTTCGCGGCGCTGCGCGGCATGTTCAAGCCGCTGTTCGTCAACGACGCCGTCGCGCTCGTCATCGATGAGCCGGCCGACCTGCCCGAGCTGTACACCGATCAAGGCAAGGTCGCGCAAATCCTGCGCAACCTCGTGTCCAACGCGCTCAAGTTCACCCAGCGCGGCTCGGTGCGCGTGTCCTGCCGGCTGTCGCAAGACGGACAGCTGATCCTGTTCGAGGTCGTAGACACCGGCATCGGCATCGCGCCGGAAAATCACCGGCGTATCTTCGACGAGTTCTCGCAGGTCGAGAATCCGCTGCAGACCTCGGTCAAGGGGACGGGCCTCGGACTACCACTCTCGCAACGATTGGCGGGTCTGCTCGGCGGCGGCATCGAGATTCGCAGCGCGCTCGGCCAGGGCTCGACCTTCACGCTGGCGATCCCAGTGCGCGTCGACGGCGAGCGCGGCGCCATGCCATTGCTTTCGTCCGAGCCGGCGACGCCGATGGCCCTGGATCGCGTGCTGATCATCGACGACAACGAGATCGAGCGCTACGCATTGCGCCAGTTCCTCTCGACCAGCCGCTACGAAGTGATCGAGGCAACCGGCGGCTACGAAGGTCTGCGGCTGGCGCGCCAGGCGCACCCGGACGTGATCTTCCTCGACCTGATGATGCCGGACGTGCACGGCTTCGAAGTCCTCAAGATGCTCAAGGCGATCGAAGACACGCGGCGCATCCCGGTCGTGGTGTTCACTTCGCAGCGCCTGGAGAGCGCCGAGGAGCGCGAGCGTGCGGCGGGGGCCGATGCGCTGCTGATGAAGAGCGACCTGTCGCGTGACACCGTGATCGACACCATGCATCGGGTCTGTGGAGTGACGGAGACCGACCATGCCAGAAACACCTGAGACGATCCTCAACGTCAACGACAATGAGGCGGCTCGCTACGCGACCACTCGCATCCTGCATCGCGCCGGCTTCAAGGTGCTGGAAGCGGCCACCGGCGGGGAGGCGCTGCAGATCACTCGCGAAGACCTGCCGCCGCTCGTCATCCTCGACATCAACCTCCCGGACGTGAGCGGCGTGGAAGTCTGTCGGCGCATCAAGACCGATCCCGCCACGGCATCGACGATGGTGCTGCAAATGTCGGCAACGAACATCGCGGTGATCGATCGCGTCAATTCGCTCGCCGCCGGCGCCGACAGCTTTCTGGTCGAGCCGGTCGAGCCCGAGGAGCTGGAAGCGGTGTCGCGCGCGCTGTTGCGGCTGCATCGCAGCGAAGCCGCGCTGCGCCGCGCGCTTGCCGAACGCGAGCTGCTGTTGAAGGAAGTGAATCATCGCGTCAAGAACAGCCTGCAGCTCGTGCTCAGCATGCTCAGCCTGCAGGGCCATGCCTTCAAGGAGCCGCAGACGCGTGAGCTGTTCACGAAAGCGATCGCGCGCGTGACTGCGATCGCGGCAATCCACGAACGCCTGTACCAGGATGCGGATCCGCTCACGGTGGAGATGCATACGTATCTCACCGGGCTCTGCGCGGAGCTCGTGCGCGCATCCGGAATGGAGGACAACGCGCAAGCTACCTTGCAGATCGAAGTGGAACAGATGCGGTTGCCGACGGAGCATGGCGTTGCAGTGGCGCTGGTGGTCAACGAGCTGGTGATGAACGCGCTGAAGCACGCCCAACCCTCGAGCGGCGCGGCGGCCATCAACGTGCGGCTGATTCGACATGGCGCCGGCCAGGTGCGCCTGACCGTGGCGGATAACGGTGCGGCGCCGGAGCAGTCAGCGAACGAGGTCGCCGGCCTCGGCACGCAGCTGATCCGGATGCTGGCGCGGCAATTGAACGGAACCGTCAGCATCGAGCGCGCCGACGGAACCTATGCCGTGCACGTCACCTTCCCGCTTCAGTCAGCGGTGTCATGGCGGCCAGCGTACTGATAGTCGAGGATCAGGTGCTCATCGCGTGGCACCTCAGCGATCTCGTCGAAGGAGCCGGCCACCGGGTGCTGGCGATAGCACGCGACCCCGCAGAAGCCATGGAGGCCGCGTCCCGGCAGCGGCCGGACTTCGCGCTCATGGACGTGCGCTTGCACGGCGGCACCAGCGGCCTGGAGGCCGCGCGGATGTTGTTCGAATGCTGGGGCGTGCGCTCGATCTACATCAGCGCGAATCTCGACCCGGCGACGCGCGCGCAGGCAGAGCAGTGGCAACCGTTGGGGTTCGTCGGCAAGCCGTTCCTGCCGGCCGAAGTCATCGCCGCGCTGGAACGCGCGGCAAATAAAATGTCAGTTCAATGAGGCACTCGGGCCGGACAGGTCTTCGGAGAATTGCGCGAGCTCTGCGGCCACTTCTTCCATCGCAGTTGCGCTGCAGCCGATCTGCTCCGCCCAGCCCTGGAGCTCGAACTCTTCTTCGATTGCACGCAGCGAGTTGAGCAGCAACAACGCGTCCGGCATTGGCATGCTCAGGCGCAGCGTCTCGTCGCCATCCACACAGTGCAACGTGACAGTTCCGCAGATCGCCGGCTGGTGCTCCGGTACTTCCGCCGTCGCCGCCGCGGTGATGACTTCGTGTGTTCCGAGAACATCTGCCAGGCACATGGGGTGCCTCCTGAGGAGCTGGCCGAAGTGGGCCTGTCGATGCAACGCGCGGCCGAGCCCGCCGGGTCCCTATTTGGCCGACGCGCGCAATGAAGACAATTTCTACTTACTTGTCAGGAACTTACGTAGAAGCTTGTCGATCAAGACCTGCGCCCGCTGCGCGTGTTGCGCATCCCAAACTTGCTCCAGCTCCTCGTCCATGTACGCCCGTCGCGCAAGTTCGAGCTGCACGGCAAACACGCCTTGCGCGGGCTTGCCGTAGTGGTCAGTGATGTAGCCGCCCTTGAATCGTCCGTCGAGCACGGCGCCGAACTCGCCGTCGCTCAAGACAATATCGAGCAATGGATCGCTGATTGCGCGCGGACAACTCGCGCCATCGCGCGTGCCGAGATTGAACTCCGGCAGGACGCCGGTGAACAGGCTCGGGATCTCGCTCGCGATCGAGTGCGCATCCCACAACAGCGCCCTGCCATGCGCGGTACGCAGCGCCATGAGCTCGGTCGCGATGCGGTTGTGATACGGCCGCCAATACTCTTCGATGCGCGCCGCGATCTCGTGCTCGTCCGGCTCCTGCCCCGCCATGTAGATGAACCCCCCGCCGAACGTTTCCGTCGGACATACCGGTGAGGTGGGACTACCGGCGTACAGCGACGCCGAGTCCGGCGAGCGATTGAGATCGACGACGTACCGCGAATAGTTCGCCTTGATGATCGAGGCGCCGAGCCCGCGCGCGAAGTCATACAGTTGGTGGACGTGCCAATCCGTATCCGGTACGCCGCGGCCCACGACGGTGAGGCGGTGTGCGAGCGGCTCGGGCAGCTCGGTGCCCGAATGCGGAATGCTGATGAGCAGCGGTGTCGTGCCGCGATGGAATTCGTAGACGTTCATAGCATCGGCAAGTTCAGGCCGTTGGCGCGCGCGCAGTCGATCGCTTCCTGATAGCCCGCATCCGCATGTCGCGCGACGCCGATTGCTGGATCGTTCCACAGGACTCGCTCGATACGACGAGACGCCGCCGGCGTGCCGTCGCACACGATCACGACCCCCGCGTGCTGCGAGTACCCCATGCCGACGCCGCCGCCGTGATGGATCGAGACCCACGACGCGCCGCCCGCCGTGTTCAACAATGCGTTGAGCAGCGGCCAGTCGGACACCGCATCCGAGCCGTCCTTCATGCCTTCGGTCTCGCGATTCGGGCTCGCGACCGAGCCGGAGTCGAGATGATCGCGGCCGATGACGATCGGCGCCTTGAGCTCGCCCGAGGCGACCATCTCGTTGAACGCGAGGCCGAGCCGGTGACGCTGTCCGAGACCGACCCAGCAGATGCGGGCCGGCAAGCCCTGAAAGGCGATGCGCTCGCGCGCCATGTCGAGCCAGCGATGCAGGTGCGGATCGTCGGGAATCAGCTCTTTGACCTTCGCGTCGGTGCGATAGATGTCCTCGGGATCGCCCGACAGCGCGACCCAGCGGAACGGGCCGACGCCGCGACAGAACAGCGGGCGGATGTAGGCAGGCACGAAGCCGGGGAAAGCAAACGCATTCTTCACGCCTTCGTCGTACGCGACCTGGCGGATGTTGTTGCCGTAGTCGAACGTCGGCACGCCCATCGCTTGATAGTCGAGCATCGCTTTGACGTGCACCGCCGCCGACTTCTGCGCTGCGGCGGTAACCGCAGCCGGATCGCGCGTGCGCATTTCCAACCACTGCTCAACAGTCCAGCCGAGCGGCAGATAGCCGTTCACGAGATCGTGTGCGGAAGTCTGATCGGTGACTGCGTCCGGGCGCACACCGCGACGCACGAGCTCAGGGACGATCTCGGCCGCATTGCCGAGCACGCCGACGGAGAGCGCGCGCCGCGCCGCCGTCGCATCGCCGATCATCTTCAGCGCAGCGTCGAGCGACGGCGCTTGCGCGTCGAGATAACGCGTGTCGATACGCTTCTGGATGCGGCTCTGCTGGCACTCGATACACAGGATGCTCGCGCCCGCCATCGTCGCGGCCAACGGCTGCGCGCCGCCCATGCCGCCGAGCCCCGCCGTCAGGATCCATTTACCTTTGAGATCGCCGCCGAAATGCCGTCGCCCCATCTCGACGAACGTCTCGTGCGTACCCTGCACGATGCCCTGGCTGCCAATGTAGATCCACGAGCCAGCAGTCATTTGGCCGAACATCATCAGGCCCCGGCGGTCCAGCTCGTTGAAGTGCTCCCATGTCGACCACTTCGGTACGAGGTTCGAATTCGCAAGCAGCACTCGCGGCGCATCCTCATGCGTCCTGAACACGCCGACCGGCTTGCCGGACTGGATCAGCAGCGTTTCGTCTGCATTGAGCGCGCGCAGCGTTTCGACGATGCGATCGAAACATTCCCAGTTGCGCGCGGCGCGCCCGATGCCGCCGTACACGACCAGCTCGTCGGGGTTCTCCGCGACTTCGGGATCGAGATTGTTCATCAGCATGCGCAGCGGCGCTTCGGTCAGCCAACTCTTCGCCGAGCGCTGCGTGCCGCGCGGCGCACGCACCGTGCGGGCACCTTGACGGCGGTCGTCTGCGGGTAGTGTGCGGGCATTCATGAGCAATTCACTCCAGGATCCTGTGCATTGCGCGCTTGTAGTTGACGGCGATCGCGGTCTCCGCGGAATGCCGTCCTTCCTGCACCGCCCAGCGGCCCGCGACCATCACGTCGCGCACCTCGTGGCCGGTGCCGCTGAATACGAATGTGTCGATCAGCTCATCCTCGTCGCGGCCGGCGAACAGCGGCGAGTTGGTGTCGATGACAACGATGTCGGCGCGCCGGCCGGCCTCGATGGCGCCGATATTGCGTGCGGTCGTGCGCGTGCCTGCGGCGCATGCGTGTCGCCACAACATCGCGCCGGTCGACACTTCGTCGTGCGTCGCGAGCACATTGCGATGCTTGGTCGCCAGGCGCGCTTCGTACTCCAGCCAGCGCAGCTCCTCGATGGGCGAGAGCGAGATGTGGCTGTCGGAGCCGATCGCAAATGTGCCGCCGGCGGCAAGCCACGCGGGCAGCGCGAAAATGCCGTCGCCGAGATTCGCTTCTGTGGTCGGACACAGCGCCACCACTGCGCCGGTCGCGGCGACGGCTTTGAGCTCGGCGTGCGTCGAATGCGTCGCGTGCACGAGGCACCAGCGCCGATCGACGCGAGCGTGCTCGAGCAACCATTCGATCGGCCGTGCATGCAGATGCTGCTGCGCCGCTGCGACCTCGCGCTCTTGCTCGGCGACGTGGATGTGAATCGTCTTGATCGCGGGAAGCGACGTGAGAACGGTCCGCATGGCATCCGGCGGTACAGCTCGCAGACTGTGCAGTGCGACGCCGATCTCAACCTGCGGTGATTGCGCGCGCGACAGGTCGTCCACGAGATCGAGGTACTGATCGGTCGCAAGCACGAATTGCCGCTGGCGGGCGGTCGGCTCGACGCCGCCGAAGTCGGCTGTCTGGTACAGCGTCGGCAGCAACGTGAGCCCGATGCCCGCGGTGGCCGCGGCATCGATCAGCGCCTGGGACATCGCGGCGCGCTGCGCGTACGGCGTGCCGTCCGGCTGGTTGTGCAGGTAGTGAAACTCGCACACGGCCGTATAGCCGGCCTTGAGCATGTCCGCATAGCATTGCGCAGCGACCGCATTCAGGCACTCGGGCGACATGCGGCTGGCGTGCTCGTACATGGTCTCCCGCCAGGTCCAGAAGCTGTCGCCCTTGTCCGAGTGCGCGGTCCGCCGCTCCGCGAGCCCGGCCATCGAGCGCTGGAAGGCGTGACTGTGTACATTCGGCATGCCGGGGATCGCCGCGCCGTTGATCAGCCGCGCGGTGGTGACGACGTCATCCGGCGACACGTCCACGATGTCGCCCGCCGGGTCGACCGAGATCACCACGTTGCGCCGCCAGCCATCGGGCAACCAGGCGGCGGTGAAGCGGTAGCGGGACTGGAAGGACATGCGGGGCAGTATAAGATGGCTGAAGAAATGAGGAATGTCCCCATTGCCTGGGACCGGGTGTGGGTCGGCGCGGACCTCGCCACGATGGACGAGGCGGGCGGCATCGGCCACGTGCCCGACGCCGCGCTCGCGATTCGCGGCGGGCGCATCGCCTGGGTCGGCACGCGCGAGCAGCTGCAGGCAATTTCCTGGTCCGCGCCGGTCGTGACCGAAGCGCGCGGCCTGTGGATCACGCCCGGTCTGATCGAATGCCACACGCACCTCGTGTACGCCGGCGACCGCAGCAATGAATTTGCGGCACGGTTGCGAGGCGCGACCTACGAGGACATCGCGCGCGCCGGCGGCGGAATCGTGTCGACGATGCGCGCCACGCGTGCGGCCAGCGAAGCAGATCTGCTCGCGCAGTCATTACCTCGCGCACGAGCACTGGTGAGCGAGGGCGTGACCACGCTCGAAGTGAAGTCGGGCTACGGGCTCGATCTCGCGAGCGAGCTGAAGATGCTGCGCGTCGCGCAGCGGCTCGGCGCAGAACTCGGCATCGATGTGATCAAGACGTTTCTAGGCGCGCACGCCCTGCCGCCGGAATTCGCGAATCGCCAGGACGACTATATCAATCACGTCTGCGACGACATGCTGCCCGCGGTCACAGCGGAGCAGCTCGCTGACGCCGCGGACGTGTTCTGCGAACGGATCGCCTTCACGCGCGAGCAAACGGAACGCGTGTTCGAGCGCGCACGTAACGCCGGTCTGAAGCTGCGCCTGCATGCAGATCAGCTGAGCGACGGCGGCGGCGGCGAGCTTGCGGCGCGTTACGGCGCGCTCTCGGCCGATCACCTCGAATATGCGTCCGATGTGTCGCTGCAGCTCATGGCGCGCAATGGCGTGATCGCAGGACTGCTGCCCGGTGCGTTCTATTTCTTGCGCGAGACGCGACTGCCGCCGATCGAAAAGATGCGTGCGCTCGGCGTGCAGATGGCGGTCTCGACGGATTGCAACCCGGGCACGTCGCCGATCGCTTCGATCCTGCTCGCGATGAACATGGCCTGCGTGTTGTTCCGCATGACGGCAACCGAAGTGCTTCGCGGCGTGACAGTGAACGCGGCACGCGCGCTCGGGCTCAGCGAGGATCGAGGCACGTTACGCGCGGGAATGCGCGCGGACCTCGCAATCTGGAAGCTCCGTCACCCTGAGCAGCTCTGCGCCGAAGTCGGCGCCCACCGGCCTGTTGAGATCGCTGTAGGTCGGGCTTTAGCCCGGCATCCTTAGAACGACACCGTCACATTCAACGTGATCATGTCCACGTCGGCTTCATCCACCAGGTCACTGTCGCCCGCGTCGAACACGCGGCCATACTCGAGCCGCACGTTGTAGATCTCCGCGAGGCTGAAGCTGACGCCGGCCCCCGCGAACAGATCGAAGCCGCTCTGATTCTTGCTCCCCTTCTGGCTCTGGTTGCCGTCGGTAATGAAGATGGTCTCTTCGCTGTTGGAAATGAGCGCGCCGCCGCGCGCGAACACTTCCCAGCGATAGCTGAGCGGCACAATAGCCAGCGCCGACAGTGCGATGCCGCTGGTCGAGGTCTCGATATTCTGCCCCCAGTTTTGCACCGTGTTGGCAAACACCCCGGCGCTGCGGTCCTTATAGACGACGTCACCGAGGTCCAGGTAGCCGCCTTCCAGCGCGATGTGCTCCGTCAGGCGCCAGCCGACCACGAACCCGTACGAGGAGTCCTTGGAATCGAGCGACGCGCTGGTCGACGTAGGCGTGAAGCCGAAGGCGTCGTAGACGCGCAGCGCCTCGCTCTCGAAGGCGGCGCGCGTCGAGTCCTTCTCGACCATCGCATAGGAGATTCCGGCGTAGATGCCGAGCTGGGCGGCACGCGCGCTGCCGAAGCCGACGCTGCCGGCCAGCACGATGAATGCAATAATCGCGGCTCTCATGTACGCAGGTTAGCATGACCCCCACAGAAATCGTCGGCGCCGTGGCTGCGACCCTGACGACGATCGCCTTCGTGCCCCAGGCGCACAAGGTGCTCGTCTACAAGGACACCCACTCCCTGTCCCTGGGTATGTACCTGATCTTCACGACCGGGGTTCTGTTGTGGGGTCTGTACGGCTACCTGCGCACAGACTGGGTGATCCTCGCCGCCAACGCGATCACGGCCGTCCTGTGCCTCGCCATCCTGGTCATGAAGCTGCGCAACGACGTGTTCGGCAACGTCAACCGATGAAGCCGATGCCTCGCGCCATCAGCGCCGCGCACAGCATGATGACAAACAGCAGCGCCAGCTCGATGTGAATGACCCTGCGGATCTGCCGCCGCTTGCCGTCATCGAGCGCGGGCACCCGGCCTTCCTTCAGCGCTTTGCGCCAGCCGAGAAACTGCACGGTCGGCAGAATCGACAACAACCCGACGACGGCGAACAGCGCGAGCTTGGCGATGAACGGCGCGCTGTGAAAATAGTAGTCGGCGCCCTTCTCCATGCGGAACACGCGAATGAAGCCGACGATCAGCAGCACCACCGCGCACAGGCCATACACCGAATCCATGCGCAGCAGCGTGCGAGCGGATGCGAGGGTGAGCTCGCCGCGCATCAGCACGAGCTCGACCATGATGACCGCGACCAGCGCAAACGCTGCCGCGTGATGCAGGAAAGCGAACAAGGCCGATGCAGTCATGGGCGCCCCGGTGCGTACTGACGTGCGCTAAGTATCGCTCATTCCCTTTCGGGCGCGCACGGTATCCGGGTGCTCGTCGCCAAGCGTTTCGTGCAGGTTGCGAGCCGCGAGGGCGTAGGCGCGGCGCGCCTCCTCGGGATGTCCCTGGGCTTGCTCGACTCGAGCGAGCGCGAGCCATGCCTGGCCGGTGACACTCGAAGTTGGCAGCTGACCCTGCGCCTGCTGCGCGAATTTGATTGCATCGTTCGCATCGCGTGCAGCGGCGTCGAGCTTGTGATCCGCCGCAAAGGCAGCCGAGCGCACGATGAGCGCTTGTCCCCGCGGGCCGGTGCAACAGTCGAGCTTCGTGTAGCTGTCGAGCACGCGCGTGAAGGCCGCGACCGCATCGGCCCCGCGTCCCTGCCCCGCCCAGATCTGCCCTTGCACTAGCGTGAACGCGAGCGCGCCGGACGTACCCGCGTCCACATGACTGTCGCGCATGATCACGCCGGCTTCATCGAGCAGCTGCTGTGCGCGATCGAGCTGGCCCTGCAACACGGCGACTCGTGCCTTGCCGACGATCGCATACACCTTGGCTTGCGGATTCGGCAAGACGCTCAACGCCACGTCGTAAGCGGCATCCGCTTCCGAGTAGCGTCCCAACGCGCGCAGCACGCTTCCCAGGTTCGAGTTCGTGTACTGGGCGTGCTCGCCCGTCAACGAGCGCCGCTGATCGATCGCGATCGAACGCTCCAGCAGGGCGCGCGCCCGCAGCGGATTGCCGGCGGCGAACAGCCCCACGCCCCAGTTGCTGAGCAACGCGCTCGCATCGAGGGAATCGGCACGCCCCAGGCGCTCGAGCAGGTCGAACGCCTGCTGGTAGTACTCCAGCGCGCGGTCGGGCACACCCTTGACCGAATAGGCGGCAGCCACATTCATGAGCAATGTCGACTTCTCACGCAGCGACTGCCGGCCGGTGGCTTCGAAGTGCTGCAGGGCCTGCAGCGAGTACTCCAGCCCGCGCTGTCCCTCGTTGAGGTCGTTCGCCAGACCGGCGCGTTGCGCCAGGCACGCCGAGAGCGCTGGATCGTCGGGTGCATAACGAGCGACCTCCCGATCGATCGTCGCTGCCGCTTCATCCGCGTGCCCGAGCTGCGAGCGCGCATACGCGCGATCGCAGATCAGCGCGGACCGGGCGGGCAGACTCTCGGGCAGCGAATCGATGGCACGCGTCAGGACCTGGTCCGCCCGGTCGAACTGATCGTGATCGATGTACCACTTGCCGACGAAGTCGCTCGCCACGGCGCGCGTGCGCGGATCGCTCCTGCCGAGCTGCTCGGCAATGGCTTCGCTGCGCGCGTACAAATCGTCGATGGTCAACGATTCGTCATTGCGCACGCCGTCCCTGAGCACGGCGGTCATGAAGTCGAGCGTGGCCTCGGAGTTGGCAAGCATCTCGACCGCCCGCGCGCGATGCGTCTCAGCGCGCTGCCACTGCCACACGGTGGCGCCGAAGCCGACAGCCAATGCCAGCACGACGATGGCCGCCGCACTCACTTGCGCCTTGTGGCGAACGACGAAGCGTCGGGTGCGATACCAGCCGCTGTCGGGACGCGCGCTGACCGGCAGGCTCTCGAGAAAGTTAGCGATGTCCTGCGCGAAGGCGCTGACCGACAGATAGCGCTCGCCTGGCGTCTTCTTGAGTGCCTTCAGCACGATCGTGTCGAGATCGCCCTTGAGCGTCTGCGCGAGCCTGCGCGGTGTCGTGCGGCGCGCCGCCGCGACGACTTCGGTCCTGACGAGCTGGCTCGGCCGCGCAGGATCGCGCGTGAGGATCGCTTCCTCGAGCTGACGCCGCGACGCGCGACCCATGCTGAATACTCGGCTCCCGACCAACAGCTCGTGCAGCACGACGCCGAGCGAATAGATATCG
This sequence comes from Steroidobacteraceae bacterium, assembly GCA_035606615.1. GTDB lineage: Bacteria > Pseudomonadota > Gammaproteobacteria > Steroidobacterales > Steroidobacteraceae > Steroidobacter. The sequence goes on along the minus strand of DATNFA010000015.1, from coordinate 21,870 downwards.
GAGGCAGTGCCGACGGACTGAGCGCCAAGTTGCTCGGGCGACGCGTAGTCCGGTGTCAGCGGTCCTTCGGGAAATTGCGTAATCGGACTGGTGGAATGGGGCGCATCGGACGACAGCAGCTTCGCGATGCCGAAGTCCAGCAGCACGACGCGCGCCTGCCGCGTCACCAGTATGTTCGACGGCTTCAGATCCCGGTGCAGCACCAGCTGCGAATGCGCGAACTCGACGGCTGCGAGAACTTGCAGGAACAGGCGCAAGCGCTCGCGGATCGACAGCCGCTCGTCATCGCAATACAGGGTGAGCGACTTGCCGTCGACATGCTCCATCGCGAGATACGGCTGGCCGGCCGCGCTCACGCCGGCGTCATAGAGTCGCGCGATGTTCGGATGTGTCAGCGTCGCCAGGATGTCGCGCTCGCGCTTGAAGCGCTCGGCGAACTCGGCCTGCCGCGGTCCCTGAAAAGGCAGTTTCAGCGCCACGTCGCGCTGCAATTGGCCATCGGAACGCTCGGCGAGCCAGACGGAGCTCATGCCGCCGCGGCCGATTTCGCGGATCAACGTGTAGGCGCCGACGTGCTCGCCGACTCCGCCCGCGCGCTTCAGCAGCGCATGCCGCACGGGATCGACCGAAGGGCTGGAGAGAAAGCTGCGCTGCTGGAGGTCGGCATGCTCCTGCAGCAGCAAGCGCACGGCAGCCGCGATTTCCGGCTCGGTAACGGTGAGATCCGTCAGCCAGCGCTCGCGCTGTTCGAGCTCCAGGTCGAGCGCTTGATCGAGGTAGGGGGCAATGCGTTGCCACTGCCCGGCTTCGGGCGGTGCTGATCTCATGATCCACTCCCTGCTATCCCCGGCGCGAGTACAGCAGAGAGAGCACCGCCCTACAACTGGGCGAGCCTCAGGCCGCGACGGCCGTGGATCGCTTCAGCCCCAGGAACTCGAAATCCGCAAGCACGAGCACGACCGCGGCCTGCGCGATTACGAAACTGTAACCGAGCACGTTGGGAGCGACCCAACCGGTGAACAACAGCACGATGCTGTCGACGACCCACACGACGTTCATCGCGATGATGGCCCACACCGCAATGCGCGCCGGCTCGCGGCGCGAGGCAACGAACCCGACGAAGGCCGCGAACGGCAACAGGATGATGCCGGCTTCGCGGATCAGCTCGACCGGCAGCTGCAGCAAGCTGGCGAAGACGTCGGCAAGCGCGAACATCGCGACACCCATCGCGCCGCTGCTGAGGGCATCGACGATCAGGACGCGACGCAGGAGAGACGAAGCACGGATCGAAGTCATGGCGTAATCCTCGTTACAAGTGAAGTAGCGGCGGCCATGATCGGCGCGGTGGCGGCGCGCAGTCGATTACCGGGGAGGTAATGGAGCTGCCGGCCGCAGCTGCGCTATCGTCGCGGCATGAACCTGACCCTCACCGCAACGCGACCCGTCGGCCATCTGCTGCGCGAATGGCGGCAGCGGCGGCGCATGAGCCAGCTCGACTTCGCCGTCGAAGCCGAGATTTCCTCGAAGCACCTGAGCTTTCTCGAAACCGGCCGCTCGCAGCCGAGCCGCGAGATGGTGCTGCATCTGGCCGAGTTGCTCGACGTGCCGCTGCGCGAGCGCAACTCGCTGCTGATCGCCGCAGGCTTCGCGCCGATGTTCAAGGAGCACGCCTTGAGCGACCCGGAGCTGCAGCCGGCGCGCGAAGCAGTCGAGCTCGTGCTGAAAGGGCATCAGCCGTATCCCGCGATCGCTGTCGATCGTCACTGGCAACTGCTCGCGGCCAACGATGCGGCGAGGTTCTTCATGTCGGGCGTGCCGCCGGCGCTGCTCAAGCCTCCGCTGAATGTGTTGCGCATCACGTTGCATCCGGATGGCATGGCGCCGCGCATCGTGAACCTCGGCGAGTGGCGGGCGCATCTGCTGGCGCGCCTGCGCCGGCAGATCGAAGTCTCTGCGGATGCGACGCTGGCCGCGCTGCTGAAGGAGCTGAGCGAATATCCCGCGCCTGCTCACGCTGCAGAACCCGTTGCGAGCGCGGTCGCGTTCGCGGTGCCGTTCCGGCTCGCGACCGATGCCGGCGTGCTCAGCTTCATCAGCACGACCACGGTTTTCGGCACTCCGGTCGACATAACTCTGTCAGAATTGGCCCTCGAAACTTTCTTCCCGGCGGACCCGGCGACTGCAGCAACCCTGCGAACCCTCGCGCAACAATGAATTTCCTGTATCGGGTCGACCACGACACCGCGATTCCCACCGAGTACACCGCCGGCCCCTGGGGCAGCGACTTGCAGCACGGCGGCGCGCCGACCGCGCTGATCTCGTGGGCGGCGGAGCGCATGACCACGCGCGAGCCGATGCAAGTCGCGCGCATCACGGTCGACCTGCTGCGGCCGGTGCCGATCGCGCCGCTCAGGATTCAGGCGGAAGTGGTGCGCGAAGGACGCAAGATTCAACTGTGCGCGGTCACGCTGCTGCACGAAAACGTCGTGGTCGCGCGTGCGAGCGTGCTCAAGATCCGGCGTGCCGAGCTCGAGCTGCCGCCGACGGCGGTCGAAGAGCCAGTGACTTTGCCCGGACCGGACGCGGGCCGGCTCGCCGACATTCCGAACGAGAATCCGAACGCGTTCATCCGCGGCCTGACGCTGAGCGTGGTGCAGGGACAATTTCGCGCGCCCGGCCCGGCGGCGATCTGGTTTCGCGTCAATCGGCCGCTGTTCGAGGGCCAGGCGCCGACGCCGCTGCAACGCGTCGCGATGATCGGGGATTTCTGCAACGGCGTGTCCACCGTGCTCGACTTTCGCTCGTGGACGTTCATCAACGCCGACCTGACGATCAGCCTCGCGCGCCTGCCGGTCGGCGACTGGATTCTGCTCGACGCGCAGAGCTGGCTCGGCGACCACGGTACGGGTATCGCGTTCGCGAAGCTCGGCGACAGCCGCGGCTATTTTGGCCGCGCGATTCAGAGTCTCGTGATCGAACCGCGCGGCCAGTCAGCCTGACTCTTTTTTCTTCTTCTCCTCCTCCTGCCTGCGCTCCCTCCGGATCGTCAGCACGATCGTCAAAAACGCAAACCCCAAAAAGGCTATAAACGTCGCCATCACGAACACCAGCCCGCCGGCCAGCTTCCAGCCTTCATACAACCCGATCGCCAGCCCGATCGGCGTGGTGATCAACAACAGCGGCTTGCCAATTTTCACGGTCTGATTCTACGACGGACTGCAGCCGACTTATCATCCTGCCCCATGCCGCTGATCACTCTCCGCAACGCCGAGCTCGCCTACGGCCTGCATCCGCTGCTCGATCGCGCCGACCTGGCGGTCGACGAGGGCGAGCGCGTCGGCTTGATCGGCCGCAACGGCACGGGCAAGTCCTCGCTGCTGCAGGCGCTGGCCGACAGGATTGCGCTCGATGACGGCGAAGTGGCGCGCCAGGATGGATTGCGCATCGTGCTCGTCGAGCAGGAGCCCGAGCTGCCGCCTGCGACGACGCTGCGCGAAAGCCTGATCGCGCGCGGCGGCATCGACCACTTGCACGATGAGCGTGAGCGCTGGCGTGTCGATGCGCGTCTGACCGAGTTCCTGCATCGACTCGATGTCGATGCCGAGCGCACTCCGCAGACTGCGTCGGGCGGCGAGCGCAAACGCGCGGCGCTCGCTCTCGCTTTGGCGCTGCAGCCCGATCTGCTGCTGCTCGATGAGCCGACCAATCACCTCGACATCGACGGCATCACGGCATTGGAGGAACTGCTGCTGAAGGGCCCGACGTCGATCGTGATCACGCACGACCGCTCCTTTCTCGATCGCGTCGTCACGCGCATCGTCGAGCTGGATCGCGGCCTGCTGCGCAGCTTTCCCGGCAACTTCGCAGCTTACGAAGCGCGCAAGAGCGAGCAGCTCGCGGCCGAGGACATTGCGAATCGCAAGTTCGACAAGTTCTGGGCGCAAGAAGAAGTCTGGATCCGGCGCGGCATCGAAGCGCGCCGCACGCGCAACGAGGGCCGGGTGCGTCGGCTCGAATCGCTGCGCGTCGAACGCGCGGCGCGGCGCGAGCGCCTCGGCGATCTCAAGCTCACACTCGACGCCGGCGAGCGCTCCGGCAAGCTGGTCGCGGAGCTGGTGAGCGTCGGCAAGAGTTTCGCGGAGCGACCCATCGTCAAGAACCTGTCGCTGCGGCTGCAGCGCGGCGACCGGCTCGGCTTGATCGGCGCCAACGGAGCCGGCAAGTCGACGCTGCTGCGCCTGATCCTCGGGCAGCTCGAGCCGGACGCCGGCAGCGTGCGGCTCGGCGCGAACGTGCAGGTGGCGTACTTCGATCAGATGCGCGAGCAGCTCGATCCGGAGAAGTCGGTGGTCGAGACCATCAGCCCCGGCTCGGACTGGATCGAGATCGGCCGCGAGCGCAAGCACGTGGTGACGTACCTGGGCGACTTCCTGTTCGCTCCGCAGCGTGCGAACTCGCCGGTGAAAGCGCTGTCGGGCGGCGAGCGCAATCGACTGCTGCTCGCGCGGCTATTCGCTCGCACGGCGAACGTGCTTGTAATGGATGAACCGACGAACGACCTCGACATCGAGTCGCTGGAGCTGTTGGAAGCGACGTTGCAGGGCTACCCGGGCACGCTGCTGCTGGTGAGCCACGATCGCGCCTTCCTCGACAACGTCGTGACCCAGACGCTGGTCGCCGAAGGCAATGGCAAGTGGCAGGAATACGTCGGCGGATATAGCGATTGGCTCGCGCAGCGCCGGCCAGCCGCCGCCGCGCCTGCGAAGCAGAAGGCAGAGGGGCGCGCCGACGATTCGCGCCGCGCGGCTCCGGCGAAGATGAGCTACAAGGAAACGCGCGAGCTGGCGCAATTGCCCGCAGAGATCGAAGCGCTGGAGCAGCAGCAACACGCGCTCACCGCACGCCTGAGCAGCGGGGAGTATCACAAACAGGGCAGCGAGCAGATCAAGGCCGACCGGCAGCTCGGCGAGGAGCTCGAGCGACAGCTGGCGGAGAAATTCGCGCGCTGGGAGGCGCTGGAGGCGAAGAACAGCCAGACCAAGGCCTGACCCGCAGACTCCCCGACTAGCGGGTCATATCGTTGATCCAGTTCACTTCCCACGTCTTGCCGCCGTCAGCTGAGAAGGCCTGTTCGAAATGGGCCGCGTGCGGCGAGATCGAGGTCCACTGGAAGCGGACCAGGATCGCTCGTCCCTTCCAGTCTGTGTACTCATAGAACTCGCCTTTACCTGCGTTGAACTGGCCGATGAGCGGCGGCAGTTCCAGCGTGCCCTTGTCCACATCGATGAGATAGAGGCTCCACTGATGCGACTCGGGATTGTAGAGGCGCAGCGTCTGTGCCTTCATCCGCAGCCCTTCCGTGGCATTCGTCGCCTCGAACTCCTCGAAGTTCGCGTTCGAATCGAGCAGCTTCCTGTGCTTCGAGGTGCCGTCGTATTCGATCCACTTGTTGGAACCCACGAGACGCTCCGGCAGGCGCCTAACGTGGGCCTTCCACTCGCCGATGATGAAATCGAAGTCGTGTGCTCCGTCACGCAGAGCCGTGGATTGACCGTCAGCGTGCAAGACCGGAAGCAACACTGCGGCAGCCAGGAGACCGAGTCGGCGGTGGCGCTGAAAGGTGAACATCGTCTTCGGCCCTCTCATGAGATGCCGGCATTGTAGGTACCGGCTCGCGGCAGAGAAGGACCACTTACCCTGCTGCGGACAGGGCCAGTTCTGCAAGTCAGGCCACGGCAAATCTTCGCTGTGCGCGCTTCCCGCCCTCTGCTACTTTGACGGCGCCGAAAACAATACCGACGATTTGCAGGGGGTCGCTTGAACAATCAACAAACCGCAACGCTCGCCGCGGGCGGCGAGACCGACGCCGAGCGCTCCGAGCGGCAGGGCTGGTACCTGGTCGTCACGCTGCTGATCTTCTACATATTCTCGTTCATCGATCGCCAGATCATTTCGCTGCTGGTCGAGCCGATCAAGCGCGACCTGCAGGTGTCGGACACGCAGATCGGCCTGCTGCAGGGATTCGCCTTCGCGATCTTCTACACGTTCTTCGGCATTCCGATCGGCCGGCTCGCCGACCGGATCAATCGCAAGAAGATCATCGCAGTCGGCGTCGTCATCTGGTCGCTGATGGCTGCGCTGTGCGGCCTGGCCAGGAATTTCACGCAGCTGTTCCTGGCGCGCATCGGCGTCGGTGTCGGTGAAGCAGCATTGTCGCCGGCCGCGTACTCGATGATCACCGACGCGTTCCCGCGCCAGAAGCTCGGGCGCGCATTCAGCTTCTACAACATGGGCATCCCGATCGGCAGCGGCATCGCGTTGCTCGTCGGCGGCTTGGTCGTCGTCGCGGTTTCGGCTGTCGGCAAGACGTTTACGTTGCCGCTGCTGGGTGAGGTTCGCGCGTGGCAGTTCGTCTTCATCGTCACCGGCGCGCCGGGTCTGCTGCTGCCGTTGCTGCTGCTGACGGTGCGTGAACCGGCGCGGCGCGGCTTGATCAAGGCTGCCGACAATACGGTGCCGGATCGGCTGCCGCTGTCCCAAGTCATTACCTTCATGCTGAAGAATGGCCATTTCTACACGCCGCACTTTCTGGCGATGGCGATGATGGCGTGCCTCGGCTACGCCGTCGGTGCTTGGTTGCCGACGGTCATGGCGCGCACGTATGGCATCCAGCCTGGCCTCGTGGGCCAGGTGCTCGGCATCTCCACCATGACGATGAACACGCTCGGCGTCTTCGTCGCGGGCCGCATCTGCGATCGCCTGACGACCAAGGGTCATTCCGACGCGCCGATCCTGGTGTGCCTCGGCACCGCGATCGCGGTCGTAGCCACGAGCTCATTCCCGGCCTTCATGCCGAACGCGACGCTCGGCCTCGTGATGATGTGCATCGCCGGCTTCCCGTTCCACGGCTACGTCGCGATGGGACCGATGGCCGTCAACCAGGTGACGCCGAACCAGATGCGCGCGCAGGTGTCGGCGGTTTACCTGTTCACGGTGAACCTCATCGGCCTCGGCGTCGGTCCGTACCTCGTCCCGATGATCAGCGACTCCATCCTGCGCGACCCGATGCAGATCCGCTGGGGCCTGCTGATCGTCGTCGTCACTTCGGGCACGATCGCCGCCGCGCTGCTCTGGTACGTGCGCGCCACCTACCGCGACCAGGTCGCACAGACGGCACACTGGCAATAGGCGCGCTAGAATCCGGGGCAATGGACGCATTGCCCCTCGTCTGTCACGCCTCGACGCCGTGTAGTTACGTCAGCGCGGTCACCGCCCGCGTCGACCGGCTCAGTGAGGATCTGCTGATCCTCTACTACGAGGTCGTCGGCGACATCGATCAGCTGCGGTTGCCGCCGCAGCGGCGCTCCGCGCACACGGATGGCTTGTGGCAACACACCTGCTTCGAAGCCTTCGTTCGCCCCGAGGGCGCACGCAACTACGTCGAGCTGAATTTCTCGCCGTCGAGCGAATGGGCGGTGTATCGCTTCGATGACTACCGCCGCGGCATGACTGCGGTCGAGCCGCCGCACGCACCGAAGATCATCTGCCGGCGTCGCGAAGATCAGCTGGCAGCGGACGTCGACGTGCATTGCTCCGGTCTCGTGCCACGCACCGATTTGCAACTCGCGCTCGCGGTCGTGCTGGAGGATCTGCAAGGCCGCATCTCGTACTGGGCGCTGAAGCATCCGCCCGGCAACGCGGACTTCCATAACGAGGCCGGCTTCGTATTGAAATTGCCGCGCGCGGGAGACGAAGCATGAAGTTCGGCATCGATCGCCTGCTCACCGAACCCGCCCTGCGCAACGCGCTGCGCGGCAAGCGACTCGCGCTCGTCGCTCATCCGGCATCGGTCACCGCCGACCTCACGCACTCGATCGACGCGCTCGCCCGGCTCGACGATCTGACGCTGACCGCAGCGTTCGGCCCGCAGCACGGCCTGCGCGGCGACAAGCAGTACAACATGATCGAGTCGCCGACGTTCAACGACCCGGTGCACGGCATTCCGGTCTTCAGTCTCTACGGCGAAGTGCGTCGCCCGACCGCAGCGATGATGGACACGTTCGACGTGGTACTGATCGACCTGCAGGACGTCGGGACCAGGATCTACACATTCGTCACTACACTGCTTTACGTGCTCGAAGCAGCGGCGGCGCACGGCAAGAGTGTCTGGATCCTCGACCGGCCGAACCCCGTCGGTCGACCGATCGAGGGCCTGCGCTTGCGTGCAGGTTGGGAGAGCTTCGTCGGTGCCGGCCCGTTGCCGATGCGACACGGCCTGACGCTCGGCGAGCTGGCCCATTGGTTCGTGCGCACGCTGCGACTATCCGTCGATTACCAAGTGATCGAAATGCACGGCTGGGATCCGTCAGTTGCTCCCGGCTACGGTTGGCCGCTCGGCGAGCGTGCCTGGGTCAACCCGAGTCCGAACGCCCCGAATCTGTGGATGGCACGCGCCTATCCCGGCACGGTGATGGTCGAAGGCACGACGCTGTCCGAAGGACGCGGCACGACCCGCCCGCTCGAGCTGTTCGGCGCGCCGGACATCGACGCCCGCGCGCTGCTCGCGACGATGCACAAGCTCGCACCGCATTGGCTGCGCGGCTGCCGGCTGCGCGTGTGCTGGTTCGAACCCACCTTCTACAAGCACGTCGGCAAGCTCTGCTCCGGCATCCAGATTCATGTCGAGGATCGCAGCTACGACCACGACGCGTTCCGTCCCTGGCGCTTGCAATCGCTCGCGTTCAAAGCGCTGCGCCAGTTGCAGCCGGGCTACCCGATCTGGCGCGACTTTGCCTACGAGTACGAGACGCGGCTCGCGATCGATGTGATCAACGGCAGCCCGCTGCTGCGCGAATGGGTCGACGATCCGCGCGCGACGGTGGCCGATCTGGAAGCCGCGGCGAACAAGGACGAGCGCGATTGGGAGCAGGAAAGGCGGCAGGTTCTGTTGTATTAGCAGAAGCAGAAGAGCTCTTCTTCCTCTTTACACCCGACAGAAGACGCGCGCGATGAGCTCCTCGCGGCGCTGGTGCTCTGGCCGCGGCGCGAAGCGTTTGGTCGTGAGCTGCAGTTGCGAGATGTCCGCGAGTCGCAGTGCCAGCCAGCCTGCGGGCGCGCCGTCGCCCCACACCTGATAGCAGCTCAGCAGCTCGTCGCCCGCTGAATCGATGCCGTAGATGTGCGGAGCCACTCGACGCGATTGCCCGTCGTAGTGCAATTCCAGCAGTAGCTTTTCTCTGATGGCCTGACAGATCACGTCTTGCATGCGCTAGGAACACTCGAACGCGATAACGCGTTCCAGCGCAGGACTAACCGTGGACAGGAGAGCGCCATGGCGCGCCGTTACAGCAAGAAGGCATCGAAGAAAGTTCAGCGTGCAATGCACGAACGCAAGCGCGGTACGCTGCGCAGCGGTCGCTCGGGCCGCAAAGTGAAGAGCCGCAAACAGGCGATCGCAATCGGTTTGTCGGAAGCGCGCCGCGCCGGCGCGAAAGTTCCGAAGCGACGTTCCAGTCGCAAAACGAAGACAGGCGGTCGGCGCCGCAGCAGCAAGAAGAAATAGCCGGACCGCGAATTGACCTGGGTTAATCGGCCACCGCGGTCGCAGGTGCCGCCGCACGCGAGCGCAGCGGTACCTCCGGAATGAACAGCACGACCAGCACCGCGAGGCCGACGATCCACAGCGCGCGCTTCAGCATCTGCACGATCGAGGTCGCAAACGCGACCTTCATGCCGCGCTGGATCCGCTCGACCAGCTGCTTGCCGTAGATCGACATCGCGGCGTGCACGGTGAGCAGCGACTGCTGCACCGTCGCTGCGACCAGGTCGTCTTCTTTCGCGAGGATCGCGTCGCGAAACAGCCTGGCGACGCCGGCGATCAACTCCGGCTCGCGCAGCGCACGCACCGGAATCTCAGCGAGCTGGTGCTTTACGCCCGCGGGCAACTCGGGGTCCTGCAGCAGACGCTCGCGCCCCTCCTCGCCCGATTTCAGCTCGCTCTCGACAGTATCGGCGCGTTGCACCAGCTGCCGATGAATGCGGCCGCGCACGCCGCCGTCGCGCAACGCCGCCTTGATCTGCTCCGGCATGCGCGGATCGCCGACGATCTCGGACACGGCCGCAGCATCTTCGCGGTACGCGCGTGTGAGCACGGCGAAGCGTTCTTCGAGAGTGGCGTCGACGCGCGTGCGAATCACATCCGCGTTCATCGCCTGACTCTGCGCATGTGCGAGGTCGATGCGCTGCTCGCTCGCGCCCGGCAGCATCGGCACGTGCTTCGGCAACTCTTCGGTGAGGCCGTGCACCAGGAACGTGCCGAACACGGCGACGCCGACCGTAGCACCCATCTGTCGGCTGAACTGCCCCATGCTGGTCGCGACGCCGATCTCGGTCGGCGGCGCCGAGTTCTGAATCACCAGGCTGAACAGCGTCTGGGCCGGTCCGAGGCCGACGCCCGTGAGCGCGAGCCGCCACGCGAGCTCGCCGCTGGTCGTGTCCGGCCCGATGCCGGTCAGCGCGATCACACCCGCGATCAGCACGATGCCGCCGCCGATCATGAAAGGCTTGTAGCGACCGGTACGCGTGACGAGCCGGCCGCAAATGATGCTGCTCGCGATCAGGCCGGCCATCAGCGGCAGCAGCGCGAAGCCGCTCTGCGTCGCGTTGATTCCCTGCACGACCTGCATATACAGCGGCATGAACATCACGACGCCGAGAAACGCGGTGCTCATCACGAACGACGCCAGCGCGGCGATGCGGAACGAGTGGATGCGGAACAGATGCAGCGGCAGGATCGGATTGGTGGCGCGCGTCTCGATCCACAGGAAAATCCCGAGCGAAACGCCACCCACCGCGAACAACCCGAGGATGTTCGGCGAGTCCCACGGATAGCTCGTGCCGCCCAGCGTGAGGCCGAGCAGCGTCGTCGCGGCCGTCAGCACGACCAGCACCGCGCCGAGGTAATCGATGCGCCCGCCCGCGCCATGCCGCAGCACCGGCATGCGATACATGATCATGAAGAGCGCGACCATGCCGAGCGGCAGATTGACGTAGAACACCCAGCGCCAGCCGGCGACCTCGTGACCGAGCAGCTGGAACGTGCCGTGGTCGGTGAGGAAGCCGCCGATGAACGGACCGACGACGGTCGCGACGCCGAACACCGAGCCGAACACGCCGAACAGCCGGCCGCGCTCGCGCGGTGGATACAGGTCCGCCATGATTGCGAACGACACGGTCATCAGCGCGCCGGCACCGAGACCCTGGATCGCGCGGAACACGATGAGTTGCATCATGCCGCCGCCGAGCAGCGGCAGCGCGCCGAACTCGCCGCTCAGGCCGCACAGCGCAGAGCCGGCGAGGAACAGCACGACGCCGAGAATCAGGATGCCTTTGCGGCCGTATTGATCGCTGAGCTTGCCGTAGATCGGTACGGAGACCGTCGACGTCAGCATGTACGCCGTCGTGACCCACGCATACATCGAGAGCCCCTGCAGCTGCTCGATGATGCGCGGCATTGCGGTGGAAACGATCGTCTGGTCGAGCGCGCTCAACAGCACGACGACGGCGAGAGCGGCTAGAGTCAGCCGCCTCTCGGCGGGGGTAACGGAGAGATCAGTCAATCACTGCTTCTTCTTGCCGGTCCATTTGCCGTCGCCGAACGAGCCGAACACGACGGTGCCGCTCATCGTGTCGCCGGTGACCGTGCCGGTGTAATCGATCTGCAGGTTCTGGCCCTGCACGTTGACGTTGATGCCGAACTTGACGGTGTCGCCGCTGACCGTGCCGGTGAGCGGCACTTCGCCGCGCGGGCTGACCATCTTGCCGCCGAGCGTCTCGCCCGTCTGCGTGAAGACCGCGTCTGAAGCGCGCGAGCCCATCGGGCTTTCGACGTTGAGCTCCCAGGTGCCGGACACGTCCGTGACCTTGGCAGCAGCCGGCGGCGGAGGCGGAGGCGCGGACTGGGGGGCCTTGGTCGTCGAGCAGGCCGCAGCAACCGTTGCGACAGCAGCGACGCACAGAAGACGCAAAGCATGGATCCGCGAGGTGGACATCGGGCTGACTCCCATGAGTTCTGAAGGGTTTCGGCGCCGCACTTATTCCTGGCGGCGTTGTTTCAATCCGCGCACAGCTTAATCGCTGCCCTGGCCCGGTGCGAGCGATCGGTGCGACCGTTGACGATTCTTGAGCACCAGATAAACCAGTGATCTAGGCACTGCATCCCATCAAGGCACGTTTGATCGCGCTTTTGACTCGCCTGGTCTCAGCAGGCCGAACGTGCTTGCTGCTTGGTGGTCCAATCGCGGCAACTAAGATCAGGGAGTTCACCGGTGCGCATCATCGCAGGAGCCATCCGTAACCCCGTCGCGATCGGCGTCACGGTTTTACTTATTTCTCTGTTCGGCGTGCTCAGCCTGAAGCATCTGCCCCTGCAGCTGTTTCCCGACATCGAGCGGCCGACCATCGCGATCTTCACCAACTGGCGCGGCGCCTCGCCCGAGGAAGTCGAAGCGGAGCTGCTGGAGCCGCAGGAGCAGGTGCTGCAGGGCCTGCCGGGCGTTGAGGAAGTCAACGGCAACGCCAATTCCGGCGGCAGCCAGGTGTTTCTGACGTTCGCGATCGGCACCGACATGAAATCGGCGCTGGTCGACGTCATCGGCCGCATGAGCCGCCTGCCGCCGCTGCCCCGCGACGCGGACCGGCCGGTGGTGCAGCTCGGCGGCGATGGCGGCGACTCGAATCAGCAACTCTCCTTCTTTTTCGTACAGCTGCTCCCTGGTACGGAGGGGCCGATCGAGCGTCAGCGCCGGTTTGTCGAAGACGTCGTCAAGCCGCGCATCGAGTCGGTGCCGGGCGTCGCGCAGGTCGAGGTTCAGGGCGGTCCGCCCGACGACGTGCGCATCACTCTCGATCTGGCACGTGCGGCAGCGCTCGGCATCGGCATCCCGGACATCGCTCGGCAGGCTGCGAGCGCGACGAATGTGTCCGCCGGCCAGCTCGACGTCGGGCGCCGGCAGTACTCGCTGCGCTACACCGGACGCTACGACGCGCAGGATCTCGGCCAGCTCGTGCTGACCTGGCGCGACGGTCAGCCGGTGCGTCTCGCCGATCTCGCGACCGTCGAGATGCGGCCGCCCGAGCGCCAGTTCTTCTCCTATCAGAACGGCAATCCGGCGATCGGGCTGCGCATCGTGCGCGCGCCCGGCGCGAACGTGCTCAGCACGCTCGAAGAAGTGAAGAAGGTCGTCGCAGAGCTGCGCGATGGGCCGCTCAAGCAACGCGGCCTGGGCATCGAGCAGTCGTTCGATGCATCGCTGTTCATCAACCGCGCTGTCAGTCTGCTGGTCGAGAATCTCGTCGTCGGCGCGCTGCTCGCACTGCTGTGCGTGTGGTGGTTCATGCGCGACGTCCGCGCGACGGCGCTCATCGCGTCCACGATTCCGATCTGCTTGCTGGCGACGTTCTGCGTGCTCGATCTCGCTGGCCGCAGCATCAACGTCATCTCGCTCGCAGGCCTCGCGTTCGCGGTCGGCATGGTCGTGGAAGGCGCCATCGTCGTCTCCGGCAACATCATCCGGCTCAAGGAAGGCGGCATGCCGATCGAACAGGCGGCACACGATGGCACCCGGCAAGTCGTGCCGGCCTTGTTCGCGTCGACGGCCACTACGATTGCGGTGTTCCTGCCGGTGCTGTTCCTCAAGGATGTCGAGGGGCAGATCTTCGCCGACCTTGCCCTCACGATTTCGATCGCCGTCGCGTTCTCGATCGTGGTCGCGATCACGGTCGTGCCCGCGGCTGCGGGTCGCTGGTTGGGCACGCACTCGAAGAACTCCGGTTACGGCGCCGGCTGGCCGTGGTTGACCGATCGCGTCATCGCGTGGACACGCACGCGCAAGCAGCAGCTCGGCTGGGTCGGCGCGCTGCTGGTGGCCCCGCTCCTGCTGTCGTGGTTGCTGATGCCGAAGCTCGACTATCTGCCGCCGGTGAAGCGTGCGGCGATCGATGCTTACTTCAGCTTCCCGCCGGGCATGAGCCCGGAGGCCGTCAATCGCGAGATCGTCGGCACGCTGCTGAAGCGCATGGAGCCCTACATGAAGGGCCAGAAGGAGCCGCGCCTCAAGAACTGGTACGTGCTGTTGTGGCCGGGCGGCGGCACGATCGGCGCGCGGGTCATCGACGAAGACCGGATCGGCGAGCTCGAGCGCATCGTGCGCGACGAAGTCGTCGTCGGGTTGCCCGACACGCGCGTGTTCGTGAACGAAGGCGAGCTGTTCGGCGGCATCGGCGGCTCCGCGCGCTCGGTGGCGATCCACCTGCAGTCTACGGACACGAACGCGCTCAATGCCGCGGCCGAGGAAGGCCGCAAGCTCCTGGAGCGGACCTTCCCGGGCGCCAACGTGCAATCCTTCCCGAACGCTGACGTGCAGGCGCTGGAGCTGCGGGCCGAGCCCAACGACCGGCGTATCGCCGAAGTCGGTTGGGATCGCGCATCGCTCGGCACTGTCGTGCGCGCGCTGGGCGACGGCGCATGGTTGGGTGAGTACTTCGACGGCCAGACGCGGCTGCCCGTGATGTTGCGCACGAACCTCGGCGAGACGCCGGAGGAGCTGGCGCAAGCACCGTTGATGACGCCCTCGGGCGAAATCGTCTCGCTCGGCGAGCTCGTGAACCTGCAGACGACGCTGGCGCCGGAGCAGATCCGCCGCATCGATCATCACCGCACGGTGACGTTGACGATCGATCCGCCGCCGACGCTGTCGCTGGAGGACATGCTCGCGAAGATCGAGAGCGACATCGTGCCCTCGCTGCGCTCGCAGCTGCCGCCGGATGCGAACATCCGGCTGGCGGGCAGCGCCGACCGGCTCGACAAGATCGTCTCGACGATGGGCGTGAACTTCCTGCTCGCACTGCTGGTGCTGTTCATGCTGATGGCCGCGATGTTCCGTTCGGTCCGCGACGCCGCCGTCGTGGTCCTGACGGTGCCGCTGGCTCTCGCGGGCGGCGTTCTCGGCATCCGCGCGCTCGGGCTGATCGCGTTCCAGCCGCTCGATCTGCTGACGATGATCGGCTTCATCATGATGATCGGCATCATCGTGAATCACTCGATCCTGCTGGTGGATCGCACGCGCGACGCGCTGAACCATGGACACCATCTCGAAGAGGCACTGCGGATGGCGCTCAACCAGCGGCTGCGCGCGATGGTCGCGAGCACGTTGACTGGCGCACTCGGCGCGTTGCCGATGGTCGTGAACCCAGGTCCGGCGAGCACGATCTATCGCGGCCTCGCGGCGGTGAACGTCGCGGGCGTGATCGTCAGCATGGTGTTCTCGATCGTGTTGCTGCCGAGCCTGTTGCGGCTGATGTACGAGCGCAGCGCTGTAGTCGAAGAAGTGGTCGATGTTCCGGTGAGTCAGGCTTCAGCCTGACTCACCGGCAAGGGGACGAGGATGATCAAGTCACGCATTGCAACGCTGGCGCTCTCCGCCACGGTTGCTCTTTTCGCATCCGGTGCAGGCGCGGAAGGGCCGCCGCCGCAGGACCCCGGCGTCGTCGTGGAAGTCGCCAAGGCAGAGGTCGCGCGCGTCGCGCCACGGCGTTGGGTTCCGGGTGGCGTCGTGAGCCGCAACGATGCGCGGCTCGCAACGAGCGGCGCAGGACGGCTGGAATACGTCGCGGAAGTCGGAACGCGGGTGCGCCAGGGCGAGCGCGTCGCGAAGCTGGAGGACGAGGCCGTGCGCTTGCGCGTCGACGACGCGAAGGCCGAAGTCGCGCGCATCGAATCGCAGCGCGCGATGTCGGAGCGCCAGGTGGCGCGCCTGGAGAAAGTCGGCAGCACGATATCGCAAACGCAGCTCGACGAAGTCAAATCGCAGCTCGCGGTGCTGACGGCTCAGCTGCAGCAAGCGCAGGTGCGCCAGCGCGTGGCGCAGCACGAGCTCGATCAGACCGAGCTGCGCGCGCCGTTCGCGGGGGTCGTGACCGAACGTCTCGCGCAACGCGGCGAATATGTCGCGACCGGTGCGGCGATCGCGCATCTCGTCGACACAGTGCATGTCGAGGCGCGCGTGCAGGCGCCGCTGACTCTGGTCGGCCTGGTCCGGCCCGACATGGAGCTGCCGATCAAGCTTGCGGACCGGCAGATGAAGGCCAGCGTGCGCACCGTGGTGCCCGTTGGCGAGGAACGTTCGCGCCAGTTCGAGCTGCGACTCACGCTGGCCAACAACGCGCTGAGCGTCGGTACCCCGATCGAAGTCGGCTTGCCTGAGCGTGAGGCAACCGAGTCGCTCGTGGTACCGCGCGATGCCATCGCCGTGCGTCAGGACGGCAACTACGTGATGCGCGTGCGAGCGGACAACACCGCGGAAAAAGTCGCCGTGACCTCGGTGGCGACCGACGGCGATCTCGTCACGATCAGAGGCCCGGTCGCAGCGGGCGACCTCGTGGTCGTGCGCGGCATAGAACGCCTGCAGCACGGGCAGCGGGTGACTGTGCTGGGGCGGGCAGCGGATATCCGCGGCGCCGGTGGAAGAATCAACTCGCGATAGCTTGTCTTTGTGGGTCAGGCTTTAGCCTGACTCGCACGATCGCCGAGCTACGAACTCCGAGTCGGTCAGGTTCTTCAGAAACTCCACCAGATCCCTCTTCTCCTCGTCACTCAAATCGAGCGGCCGGATCTGCGAATCGACGACGCCGATCGACTCCGCATGCTTACCACCCCCCACATAATGCTCGACGACCTCCTCCAGCGTCCCGAATCTCCCATCGTGCATATACGGCGCAGTCAGCGCGATGTTGCGCAACGTCGGCACTCTGAATCGGCCGCGGTCCTGTTGCCGCTTCGTCTCGACCGACAATCCCTCATCGCCCTTCACCGCGGATCCATTGTTCGCGAACAGCGCGTGTTGCTGCGGCTTGCCGCGCTGGACCATCGGTCCCGAGAAGTTCAGGCCGAAGTGACAGTGCGAGCAGCCGCTGCGCTCCGAATAAAACAGCCGCATGCCACGCCGTGCGCCTGCGGAGAACGCAGCCCGGTCGTCGTCGTAGACATAGCGGTCGAAGGCCGAGCGTCCTGAAATCAGCGTGCGCTCGAACGACGCGATCGCCTTGAGCACGTTGGGGATCGTGACCGGCGCGGCTTCCTGCGGAAACGACTGGCGGAACGCCGTCGCGTAGTGCTCCTGCTGCCCGAGCCATTCCAGCAGCCCGCGATCGTCACGCTTCAGTCCCATCTCGAGCGGATGCTCGTTGAACAGCGGCTGCTCCATCTGCCGCTCCAGCGTCACGACGCTGCCGCTCGCCCAGGTGAAGGCAGGGTTGTACGCGACGTTGGTGAGCGTCATCGCGCCACGATGCATGCTGTCGCCTTTCGCGCCGATGGCGAGCGCACGGCCATCGGTAAACGCGAGCTCCGGATGGTGACAGCTGGCGCACGAATACGTGTTAGTGACCGAGAGGCGCGTTTCGAAGAACAGCCGGCAGCCGAGCGCGACCTTCGCCTCGGACATCGGATTGTCGGCGGGCACGAGCGGAGGCGGGAATCCGGGCGGCAAGCGCCAGGCGTACTGCGCGTCGCCGACGGGATCGCTCCAGGCGATCCCGACCCAGCAACACAAGACAATCGACAGGAAGCGAGTCGTACTCAGTTCCAGTGCACGACTGCCGGCGCGTCCGGTGCCAGCGAAGCAGTCTGACGGGCGATGTTCGAGCGCTCATCGATCCACTGTGCGAGCGCATCGACCTCGGGAGCAGCGTTGCCCGCGGCGCGACGATCGGTGACCCATTTCTGCATGGCCGCCATCAACTGATCGGCCAGCGGACGCGAGCTCTGGAACAGCTGCATGTACGCGTTCTTGGCGTCGTCGATGCGATTGAGCCCGAGATACGCCTCGCCGCGATACTCGATCGCCTCGCCGTAGGAAGGATTCAGGCGCAGCGCTTCGTCATACGCCTGCAGCGCCTTGTCGTAGTCGCCGAGCTTGCGGCTGGTGTAGCCGACATAGTTCCACGCTTCGTACATGTCGACCTTGCGTTGCAGTGCCGACGCGAAATAGCCGCGCGCGTTCTCGTACTGACGCTTCGCCTTGTCGAGTGCCTTGGTCTTCTTCTTCTCGTCGGTAGCTTCGTCTGCGGCTTTGGCAAGCTTGTCCGCCGCCTTCACCGCGCGCACGCCCTGGTTGTAGGCCGCCTTCGCTTGCTCCTCCGGCGTCATCTGCCGCTCGGGCATGTTGAAGGAGCCGCCGCCGGAGGGAGCGCCACCGCCACCCGCGGCGAGCACAGCGCACGAGCCCATCGCCATGACGATGAGCCCCAAACCAATTGCCGCGATTCGCATAAACCCTCCCGAGTGACGTTACGCCAGTACGTGCGCAAGCCCTGGTGTCCGGTTCAATCTTGCGCCCGGGGGTGAATGTAACGCCAGTAACGGAAGGCAGGCAGGCACGCGCACTGAACGCAGGTGCCGAATCGTGCTCGGAAAACTCATTGTGCTGGATGGCCAGTGCCGCGCTACGCAGCTGGCCGGCGGTGCCGCCCTTCTTGCCCCGGTCGACCAACGAGAGTCTCCGGAGCCGGCACCGCCGGCCTAACCTTTGCGAGCCGCCCTGGTTGGAGCCACCTGCCCCAGGGCCGCCCGACCTCCCCTGCTCAGGCGAACATCGGCACGCCGATGATTTCACCGGGCGGACGCTGCGGAACCTGGGAATGCGAATCGTCGGAGGATTCGGTGGGCGTCGTCGATGCCGGGGTCTCGATCTTCTTTGGTGCAGGCGCGGGGCGCGCGTGCTCGGCTGCATCCTTCAGCACCAAAGCAGCCGAGGCGAACATGGGGATCACCACCAGCAGCAGCCCGAAACGTCGTCGCATTCTGTTCTTCCGCGCAAGAGCGTGTTCAGGAGGGCAGATGCAAGCAGTGGGCCGAGGCAGTTGTGCCGCGCTATGTGGGGTCTACGCAGAGGCGGTGTAAGGGGCTGCGACACTGGGGGGCGCAGGCGCCTGGTTATGTCTGCAGTGTGGGCTTCGGCAAAGGACTGTCATCGGTGGTCAAGGCGCGAGCGTCTCGTGGCAGACTTCGCGGCCGGGCCACCAGAAAAGTTTCGTCAGGGGGATCGAACATGTTGCGATTCATCGCGGGGTTCGCGAGCGCATTCGCGCTGCTGTCATCGGCCACGGTGTTGGCGCAATCGCCGGCGACTTCGGAAGCTCCGGCCGCACCGGCCGCGCAACCCAACGACTACAGCAAGGGCGATTCATGGCTGTGCACTCCGCGCGGCAAGGATGCCTGTACCGTCGATCTCGACACGACGATCGTCGCGCCGAGCGGCAAGTTCACGAAGGAAAAATTCAAGGCGCCGAAAGATGCGCCGATCGATTGCTTCTACGTCTATCCCACCGTCTCGCTCGATCAAGGCGGCAACAGCGACATGGTCGCCGGGCCGGAAGAGCAAAACGTGATCGCGCAACAGTTCGCGCGCTTCGCGTCGGTGTGCCGCGTCTATGCGCCGCTGTACCGGCAAGTCACCTTGACGGCGCTGCGCTCGATCATTTCCGGCAAACCGATCCCTGTCGATCGACAGCTCGCGTACAACGACGTGCTCGACGCCTGGAACTACTATCTGAAGCAAGGCAACGCCGGCCGCGGCGTCGTGCTCATCGGCCACTCGCAAGGCTCGGGCGTGTTGACGCAGCTGATCAAGAACGAGATCGACGGCAAGCGGGTGCAGGACAAGCTCATCTCGGCGCTGCTGCTCGGCACGAATCTGCCCGTCGAGAAGGGCAAGGACGTCGGCGCGTTTCAGAACATCCCGCTGTGCAAGTCGGCGTCGCAGATCGGCTGCGCGGTCGCGTATGCCAGCTTCCGCGACACCATCCCGCCTCCAGCGAACTCGCGGTTCGGCAAGGCGCAAGGCGAGAACATGGCAGCGGCTTGCGTGAATCCGGCTGCACTCCGCGGCGGCATCGGGCAGCTGCACTCATACCTGTCGAATGGCCGCTTCATCGCGTCGTCGGCGGCTGCGCCGAAGCCGTGGGTCACACCCGAGCGCAAAGTCTCGACACCGTTCGTAAGCGTTCCGGGATTGCTGACCGCCGAATGCGTCTCGAACGACGCCGGCACCTACCTGGCCGTGCACGTGAATGCGGATCCGAACGATCCGCGCACCGACGACATCGTCGGCGACGTGCTGGTCAACAACCAGGTCCAGAAGGATTGGGGCCTGCACCTCATCGACGCGAACCTGGCGATGGGGAACCTGGTCGACCTGGTGCGCGAGCAGGCCAAGGCGTATTCGCGGAAGTAGGGAACCGGTCAAAGTTGCACGGCGTTACAGGACCGCCCCTGCAACGCCGAGAACTTTGACCGCATGCGCTATCTCGCGCTGTGCTGCGATTACGACGGCACCATCGCCCATCACGGCCGCGTCGACGAACCCACGCTCGCGGCACTCAAACGCCTGCGCGAATCGGGCCGCAAGCTCGTGCTCGTCACCGGGCGCGAGCTCGACGATCTGCAGACGGTCTTCCCACACATGGATCTGTTCGCGCGCATCGTCGCGGAGAACGGCGCGTTGCTCTATCGACCCGAGACGCGCGAAGAGCATCCGCTCGATGAAGCACCGCCGCAGAGTTTCGTCGACAAGCTGATCGAGCGCGGCGTCGGTCCGATCTCCGTCGGGCGCGTGATCGTCGCGACGTGGGAGCCGCACGAGAAGACCGTGCTGGAGACGATCCGCGATTGCGGGCTCGAACTGCAGGTCATCTTCAATAAGGGCGCCGTGATGGTGCTGCCGGCTGGCGTCAATAAAGCGACCGGCCTGCGCGCGGCGCTTGCCGAGCTGAATCTCTCACCGCACAACGCAGTCGCCGTCGGCGATGCCGAGAACGATCACGCGTTCTTCAACATCTGCGAGTGCGCTGTCGCAGTCGCGAATGCGCTGCCGGCAGTCAAAGAGAAGGCGGACATCGTCACGTTCGGCGATCACGGCGCCGGGGTCACCGAGCTCATCGAGGAAATGCTGGCCGACGACCTCGCGAGTCGCGAGAGCGGCCCGCTCGCTCGGCACAATATCCCGCTCGGTAAGAACGCCGAGGGCAAAACGATCGCACTGTCGCCGTTCCGCGTGAGCGCGCTTGCCGTCGGCACTTCGGGCAGCGGCAAATCCACGGCGGTCGCCGGACTCGTCGAGCGGCTGCGCGCGGCGAAGTACAACTTCTGCATCATCGATCCCGAAGGCGACTACGACAGCGTCGAGTCGGCGGTCGTGCTCGGCAACACGGGGCACGCGCCGACGATCGATGAGTGCTTGCAGCTCCTGAACAAGCCTGATCAGAACGCGGTGATCAATCTGCTCGGCGTGAAGCTGGAAGATCGACCGTGGTTCTTCCTCTCGCTGTTCTCACGCCTTCGCGAAATGCGCGCGCGCACCGGTCGCCCGCACTGGCTCATCGTGGACGAAGCGCATCACGCCATCCCTGCGAGCTGGCGGCCCACAGATCAGAATCTGCCGGAGCGGTTGGAAGGCGTGGTGATGGTCAGCGTGTCGCCGAACCTGATCGCGCCTTCAGCGCTCCGTGCGCTCGATACGCTGATCGTGCTCGGCGACAAGCCGCGCGACATGCTGCGCGAGTTCACTGACGCGAGTCGCATGCCCGCAATGGCCGACGTCCCGGAAGCGCTCGATGCGGGCACGGCATTGCTCTGGAACAAGACGGCGAACACCCCGCCGACACTGGTGCGCGTGGAGCCGAGCCGCACCGAGCGGCGTCGCCACCTGCGCAAATATGCGGAGGGTGAGCTACCCGAGGATCGCAGCTTCTATTTCCGCGGGCCTGAAGGAAAACTTAACCTGCGAGCGCAAAACCTGATCCAGTTTATGGACC